>NZ_JBIVBI010000026.1:0-32074 GCF_044746005.1 Streptomyces sp. NPDC086766
AAGGGGCAGATCTTCGTCAAGGGCGAGGTCATCAAGACCGTTCCGGAGTCGAAGATCGTGGAGACCCTGATCGAGGAGGCCATGAAGCTGGCCGAGCAGATGGAGGCCGACGGAGCCGTCTCCGGCGAGCCCTCCGTCTCCGTCGCCGGCTGACCACGGTCTCCACCCCGCCCGCCGCCGTCGCCGCGGCCCCCTCCCCGGGGCGCACCCGGGGGGGCGGCGCCGCCCGGATCCGGCAGGTACAGTGCGGAGACCAGCGAATCCCCAGCGTGAGGCCCCGCACGTGTTGACCCAGACCACCTCACGGGTGCTCGAACCGAGCGACCTGGACGCCGCGCTCGCCGTCCTCGACCGCGAGCCGGTCGCGAACGCCTTCGTGTCGTCCCGCGTGCAGGTCGCCGGGCTGGATCCGTGGCGGCTCGGCGGCGAGATGTGGGGCTGGTACGAGGACGGGATGCTCACGTCCCTGTGCTACGCGGGCGCCAACCTGGTCCCCATCTGCGCCACGCCCCGCGCCATCCGCGCCTTCGCCGACCGGGCCCGGCGGGCGGGCCGTCGCTGCTCCTCGATCGTCGGCCCCGCCGAGCCCACCGCGGAACTGTGGCGGCTGCTGGAGCCCTCCTGGGGCCCGGCCCGCGAGATCCGCTCCCACCAGCCGCTGATGGTCACCGACCGCCTGTCACCTCACGTCGCCCCGGATCCCTACGTCCGCCGCATCCGCAAGGACGAGATGGAGACGATCATGCCGGCGTGCGTGGCGATGTTCACCGAGGAGGTCGGAGTCTCCCCGCTGGCCGGCGACGGCGGCCTGCTCTACCAGGCCCGGGTCGCCGAACTCGTCGGCTCCGGCCGCTCCTTCGCCCGCCTCGACGAGCACGGCAACGTCGTCTTCAAGGCCGAGATCGGCGCGGCGACGCCCCAGGCCTGCCAGATCCAGGGCGTGTGGGTGGCCCCGGAGCACCGGGGGAGAGGCCTCGCCGCCCCCGGAATGGCGGCGGTGCTGCGGTACGCGCTGGCCGACGTGGCCCCGGTGGTGAGCCTGTACGTCAACGACTTCAACACCGCGGCGCGGCGGACGTACCGGCGGGTGGGCTTCCAGGAGGTCGGCGCGTTCATGAGCATTCTGTTCTAGTCCCGGGCAACTGTGCTGTCCTGAGGCCGGTGCGGGCCCTGTAGTCTCCCCGGCATGTCCCACATTCCCGGTCACGGACACCGCCGCCCCGACGACGTCGTGATCGGCCCCCTCGACCTCCCGGCCCGCATCGACGAGGCGCTCGCCGTGCAGGCGGTCGCCTTCGGACTCGGCTCCGACGAGATCGCCGTACGACGCCAGATCGTGCTGCGCCACATGACGTATCCGGGGGCCCGCGCGCTGGGCGCCACCACCGCCGACGGCCGGCTCGTCGGCTTCGTCTACGGGATGCCCAACGACCGCACCCACTGGTGGTCCACCGTCGTCGAGCCCTATCTGCGGGCCCGCGGTCACGACGACTGGCTCGACGGCTCCTTCGTGATCACCGAACTGCACGTCCATCCGGCGTACCAGAACCGTGGCATCGGCCGGTCCCTGATCACCACCATCACCGACAGCGCCACCGAGCCCCGCTCGATCCTCTCCGCGATCGACACCGACAGCCCGGCCCGCGGGCTGTACCACTCGCTGGGCTACGGGGACCTGGCCCGGCGGGTGATGTTCCCCAGCGCCCCGATGCCCTACGCCGTGATGGGCGCCCCGCTCCCGTTGCGCCGCCGATAACCGATTTCCACCGGCACGGCGAGCCCGGCTAACCTCCTAGCCATCACCTTCTCCGCTCCCGGTCGCGCCCGAGCGGGGGACCCGATCGGCAGGAGTACGAGAACCATGGCGAACGCACCGGTCCAGCGCATGTCCCAGTTGATGGCGAAGACGCTGCGCGACGACCCGGCGGACGCCGAGGTCCTCAGCCACAAGCTGCTCGTCCGCGCGGGCTACGTCCGCCGCACCGCCGCCGGGATCTGGAGCTGGCTCCCGCTCGGCAAGAAGGTCCTGTCCAACGTGGAGCGGATCGTCCGCGAGGAGATGGACGCCATCGGCGCCCAGGAGGTGCTGCTGCCCGCCCTCCTGCCGCGCGAGCCCTACGACGCGACCGGCCGCTGGGACGAGTACGGCCCCGAGCTGTTCCGCCTGAAGGACCGCAAGGGCGGCGACTACCTGCTCGGCCCCACCCACGAGGAGATCTTCACCCTGCTGGTGAAGGACCAGGCGTCCTCCTACAAGGACCTGCCGGTGATCCTCTACCAGATCCAGACGAAGTTCCGCGACGAGGCCCGGCCCCGCGCGGGCATCCTGCGCGGCCGCGAGTTCCTGATGAAGGACTCCTACTCCTTCGACACCGCCGACGAGGGGCTGGCCGAGTCCTACGCCCTGCACCGCCAGGCCTACCAGCGCATCTTCGAGCGCCTCGGCCTGGACTACCGGATCTGCGCGGCCACCGCGGGCGCGATGGGCGGCTCCAAGTCCGAGGAGTTCCTCGCCCCGGCCGGCGCCGGCGAGGACACCTTCGCGGACTGCCCGAACTGCGACTTCGCCGCCAACACGGAGGCGATCAACTACGAGCTGAAGCCGGTCGACGCCTCCGGCGTGCCCGCGGCCGAGGACATCCCGACCCCGGACACCCCCACCATCGAGACGCTGGCCGCCTCGCTCGGCGTCCCGGCCTCCGCCACCCTGAAGAACCTGCTGGTCAAGGTCGACGGCGAGATCGTCGCCGTGGGCGTGCCCGGCGACCGCGAGGTCGACATGGACAAGGTCGAGGCGCACTTCGCCCCGGCCGCCGTCGAGCTGGTCACCGCCGAGGACTTCACCGGCCGCCCCGACCTGGTCCGCGGCTACGTCGGCCCGCAGGGCCTGGAGAAGGTCAGGTACATCGCCGACCCGCGCGTGGCGCCGGGCACCGCCTGGATCACGGGCGCCAACAAGGAGCACACGCACGCGAAGAACGTGGTCGCGGGCCGCGACTTCGAGGTCGGCGAGTACGTCGACGTGGTGGTCGTCCAGGAGGGCGACCCCTGCCCGAAGTGCGGCACCGGCCTCAAGCTGGACCGTGCCATCGAGATCGGCCACATCTTCCAGCTCGGCCGCAAGTACACCGACGCCCTCAAGCTCGACGTCCTCGGCCAGAACGGCAAGCCGGTCCGGGTCACCATGGGCTCCTACGGCATCGGCGTCTCCCGCGCGGTCGCGGCCCTCGCCGAGCAGCACGCCGACGACAAGGGCCTGGTCTGGTCGCGGGAGGTCGCCCCGGCCGACGTGCACGTGGTCGCCGCGGGCAAGGCGCTCCAGACCGAGCTGGCCCTCGAGGTCTCGCAGAAGCTGGCCGCCGCCGGCGTCCGTGTCCTGGTCGACGACCGGGCCGGCGTCTCCCCGGGCGTGAAGTTCACGGACGCCGAACTCATCGGCGTGCCCCAGATCCTGGTCGCCGGCCGACGCGCGGCCGAGGGCGTCGTCGAACTGAAGGACCGCCGCACCGGCGAGCGCGAGGAACTCCCCGTCGAGGAGGCGATCACCCGCCTCACGTCGGCGTCCTGACCCGCCTGACACGACCGGCGTGCCCTGCCCGGGCCGCCCGCCGCCCTGACCGGCCCCCGGCTTCCCGTGCCGGGGGCGCGGTGCGCTTGGGTGGGGGGATCCGGGGCCGGGCGGGGGCCTTCCGGTCAGGGCGTCGGCGTCGGAGGGGATTCGGGGCCGGGCGGCAGCCTCCCGGTCAGGGCGTCGGCGTCGTGAGCTGCCTGCCGCCTGCGGCGTGAGTCCGTGAGGTGAGCGGCATGTCCTGCCCGGGCCGTCCGCCGTCGACCGGCTGCCCGCAACGGGCCGCCTCGGACTGGCCGTTGGGGCCGGGCGGGCCGCCCGCCGTGGCCCGCCTGCGGGGTCATGTTCGCCAGGCCGCGGCTCTCGGCTCGCCGGACGGTGACGGCCTGGCCGCGTTCCCGGTCTACGCCGGTCGGCGGTGCGCTGTGCCAGCCGGGGGGGGGCCTGCTGCACGGACCGCGTGGCCACTGCCCGACTCCCCGCGGGAAGTTCCCGCCCCGCCGAACCGCACCGCACCGCAGGGCGTGTCGCCGCCTGCCCCCGTCGGCGGCTCACAGCCAGGTGGCGAACTCCAGCAGCAGTTCGGCGTCCTGGGGGCGGCCCACGCGGCCGGCCCGGACGCCGGACTCCACGGCGCGGAACAGGGTCCAGCCGCGCAGCCGCTCCTGGTCCACCTCCAGGGACTCCGCGAGCCGCTTGATCCGCCGCCGGGTCGTCGCGGCGCCCGACGGCGAGGCGATCAGGTCCTCCACCCGGTCCCGCACCAGCCGCGCCAGGTCGAATGCGCACTCGCCGACCACCGGGTCGGGGCCCACCGCCAGCCACGGCATCCGGTCCCCGGCGAGGACCTTGCTCTGCCGGAAGGTGCCGTGCAGCAGCAGGTGCTCCGGCGGCGCGGCCAGCAGTTCCTCGCGGGCCGTGAGCGCCGCGTCGACCAGCGGCGCCACGGCGGCGTCCGTATCGGCGCTCGCGCGCATCGCCCGGGCCTGCCGCCCGGTCCGCTCGGCGACCGTCTCGAAGGGATGCGGGCCCGGCGGTTCGATCCACAGCCGCCGCAGCGTGCCCGCCGCCTCCAGCAGCGCCTTCGCCTCCGGCAGCGACCGCACCGACACGTCCGGATGCAGCCGCTCCAGGAGCAGCGCGCCCCCGGCGCCCGAGGCGTCCTCCTCGCCGGCGCCGGACGGCGGCCCGGGCTCCAGGAGCTGTACGGCACCCCGCCCGCCCCAGTACGACAGCGCCGCCCGCTCGCTCCCCGGACGGGCCCGGGGCGGGGCCAGCTTGAGCACGGCCGGCGTCCCGTCCGCCGTGCGCACCAGAACGACCAGGCTGCTGCGCCCCCCGGGCACCTGGACCCGCTCCACGCTCAACTCGCGCTGTGCGACGGCCTGCCGCGCCAGTTCGGGCAGCTTCTCCAGCCAGTCGTCACCGTCCGGTGCCGACTCACCGAGTGCCCGCACCAGACGCTGCGGCGGTTCGAAAGCCATGCGCGAGTCAATCCCTTCGTGGACCGCGTTCCCTGTCACCGTGCGCCGAGGGCGCCTCCCGTCTCCGTCCCGCGCCGTGAGCGAGCCGTGAACCCGCGTTCCACCGCCGGTGTCACCCGGTCGGCGCGGCCGATGCCGTGGCGGTGCCGGCCCGCTCGGCGAGACCAGGGAAGGCTACGCTCCCCCCGCGCCACCGCACCGCCCGGACCGCCGCCTCCCGCAGCGCCCCGGCCGCCTCGCGCCGCCGCCCGCCCTCGGTGGCCCGCACCAGGTCCGAGTACACCGCGGCGACCCGTTCCTCCAGTTCGGCGGCGAACCGGGTCGCCGCCGGCGCGTCCGGCACCGCGAACGGCAGCGCGTACGCGGCGGCCGCGGCCACCGGACGTCCGCCCAGGTCCCGCACCTCGCGCACCAGCGCGTCCCGCCGCGCCCGGTGCGCGTCGTAAGCCGCCCGTGCCTCCGCGCGCCGCCCCGCGCCGATCCGGCCGCCGACGACGCCGTAGCCGTACACGGCGGCGTGCTCCGCGGCGAGTGCGGCCTGGAGTGCCCGCACGCGCTGTTCCTTCGCCTCGCTCATCGGTAGCCCTCCGTCGGCGGGGTCGCCCCGCTCATCTCTCGCCCTCGGTCAGCAGATAGGCGTGCGCCGCCCCGGCCGCCGCCACCGAGGCCAGCAGCCGGGCCAGCTCCCCGGGTACCCGCAGCAGCGCCCGGGCCCGCCGGTCCGCGAGCGACCGCTCGGCGGCGGCGAGCTGCGCCAGCGCCTCCTTCGCGTCGCCCGGCACGCTCGGGGCGCCCGTCGCGCCCGGCACCGAGGCGGACGGCGCGGCGGAGGAGGACGCCCCGTCCCCGCCCGGCGCCGTGGCTCCGGCGGAGGGCCGCGACCCCGCCACCGCGCGGGACTCCTCGGCCGCCGGGGACGCCGTCGCGGCGCCGCCGAAGACGTCCCGGTGGGCCGCCACCTCCGCACGCAGCGGCCGCAGGCGCGCCGCCAGCGCCGGATGCGCGGCGATCACGGCGTCGTACCGCTCCACCAGCGCCTGGCTGTCCCGGGCGGCACGCGCGCGTGCCCGGTCGGCCGGCGACGGGCCGTCGCCGGACGCGTCGGATCCGGCGGAGCAGCCCACGAGCAGGGCGGCCCCCGCCGCGGAGGCGAGCAGACTCCTTCTGCGCGGCCCGAGGAGGGCGCGCGAGGCTGAGGGGAACGGCACGGCAGACGTCCTCGGGGAGTGCGTACGGGAACCGGCGGGCCGGCGCAGGCGGCTCGCGCATGATCACCGTACCCGCGCCCCCGCCGGGCACCGATCAGCGGCACCACCCCTGACCAGGTGGACGGCAACACCCCTTGGGACCGGATACCCTTTCACCAGACACGCGACCATCCCACAACAGCACACGCGGCCGAGGAGTCACCCGGATGAGCACCACCCAGAGCGAGAGGCTGCGGGAACTGCTGGAACCGCTCGTCGCATCCCAGGGCCTGGATCTCGAAGAGATCGCCGTGGACTCCGTAGGACGCAAGCGTGTGCTGCGCGTCGTCGTCGACTCCGACAACGGGGCCGACCTGGACCAGATCGCCGATGTGAGCCGCGCGCTCTCGGCGACGCTCGACGACACGGACGCGATGGGCGAGGGCGAGTACACCCTCGAGGTCGGCACCCCGGGCGCGGAGCGCCTCCTCACGGAACACCGGCACTACGTGCGTGCCACGGGCCGGCTGGTGAAGTTCCAGCTGGCCGGGGGCGACGAGCTGGTGGCCAGGATTCTGCAGGTCGACGACGAAGGCCTCGACCTCGAAGTGCCCGGAGTGAAGGGCCGCAAGGCCACCACCCGCAGACTTGCCTTCCCCGACGTGGAACGGGCACGTGTGCAGGTCGAGTTCAGCCGCAAGGACAAGAAGGAAGAGGAGGCGTAGCCGTGGACATCGACATGAGCGCCCTGCGGGGCCTGGTCCGGGAGAAGGAGATCTCCTTCGACCTGCTGGTCGAGGCGATCGAGTCGGCCCTCCTCATCGCCTACCACCGCACCGAGGGAAGCCGCCGCCACGCCCGCGTGGAGCTCGACCGGCAGACCGGGCACGTGACCGTGTGGGCGAAGGAGGACCCCGAGGACCTCGAGGAGGGTCAGGAGCCCCGGGAGTTCGACGACACCCCGTCCGGCTTCGGCCGTATCGCCGCCACCACCGCCAAGCAGGTGATCCTGCAGCGGCTGCGCGACGCCGAGGACGACGCGACGCTCGGCGAGTACGCCGGCCGCGAGGGCGACATCGTCACCGGTGTGGTGCAGCAGGGCCGCGACCCGAAGAACGTGCTGGTCGACATCGGCAAGCTGGAGGCCATCCTGCCGGTGCAGGAGCAGGTGCCGGGCGAGACCTACCCGCACGGGATGCGGCTGCGCAGCTACGTGGTTCGCGTGGCCAAGGGTGTGCGCGGGCCGTCGGTGACGCTCTCCCGCACCCACCCCAACCTGGTGAAGAAGCTCTTCGCGCTGGAGGTCCCGGAGATCGCCGACGGCTCCGTCGAGATCGCCGCGATCGCCCGCGAGGCCGGTCACCGCACGAAGATCGCCGTCCGGTCCACCCGTGCGGGCCTGAACGCCAAGGGCGCCTGCATCGGCCCCATGGGCGGCCGGGTGCGCAACGTGATGGGCGAGCTGAACGGCGAGAAGATCGACATCGTCGACTGGTCGGACGACCCGGCCGAGATGGTCGCGAACGCGCTGTCCCCGGCCCGCGTCTCCAAGGTCGAGGTCGTGGACCTGGCGACCCGGTCGGCCCGGGTGACGGTGCCGGACTACCAGCTGTCGCTGGCGATCGGCAAGGAAGGGCAGAACGCCCGGCTCGCGGCCCGGCTCACCGGATGGCGCATCGACATCCGTCCGGACACCGAGCAGGCGGCCGACTGACGCTCCCCGGGGTTCACCCGGGAGTGGGGAATAGATCCGGGCCGCGGAACGCTCAGATCACGACAGGTTCATACGCAGCGATGTTCGATCCTTGCCCCGAAGGGGTGAGGTTGCTGCGGGGAGGTAGACTGAGGAGTGTCTGGCCGGACGCGTACCCGCGTATGCCCTGAACGCACCTGTGTGGGGTGTCGGGAGCGAGCGGCCAAGGACGAACTGTTGCGGACCGTGGCGGTCGAGGGTGAATGTGTCCCCGATCCTCGCGGTACGCTGCCCGGCCGGGGTGCGTACGTACACCCCGCCCTGGTCTGTCTCGACCAGGCGGTGCGCCGCCGGGCGTTTCCGCGGGCGCTGCGCGCCCCGGGACCGCTCGACGTAATGGCGTTGCGCCAGTACGTCGAGCAGGCACAAGGTTGCTGAAAGGCAGCCCGCTGCCGGCTCGGCCGTCGGGCCGGGCAGGCAACACGGCAAGGAAGACGTCCGCGCGGAACCCCGTGCGGCTGGTACCTCGCGAGTCGAAAGCAGGTCGAGATTGCGATGAGCACTCGATGAGTACGCGATGAGTACGCCCATGAACTAGCGACGGTCCGGCCGCAACCCGGACCTAAAAGGAGCGAAGTGGCTAAGGTCCGGGTCTACGAACTCGCCAAGGAGTTCGGTGTCGAGAGCAAGGTCGTCATGGCCAAGCTCCAGGAACTCGGTGAATTCGTCCGATCGGCGTCCTCGACGATCGAGGCGCCCGTAGTACGCAAGCTGACCGACGCCCTCCAGCAGGGCAACGGCGGCGGCAAGTCCACCCCCCGTAAGGCGTCCCCGGCGAAGCCGGGCGCCCCCTCTCCGGCGCAGGCCGCCCGTCCGGCCGCTCCGCGCCCGGCGGCGCCCAAGCCCGCCGCGGCCGAGCGGACCGAGGCTCCGGCCGCCCCGGCCACCCCGGGTCCGCGCCCGACGCCGGGCCCGCGCCCGGCGCCGCGTCCCGCCCCGGCGGCTCCGGCCCCGGCCGCGCCCGAGTTCACGGCACCGCCGGCGGCTCCGGCCGCCCCGGCGCAGCGTCCGGGTGCCCGTCCCGGCGCCCCCAAGCCCGGCGGCCGTCCGGCCCCCGGTCAGGGGCAGGGCCAGGGCGGCGGCCAGGCCGCGCGTCCCGGCGCTCCGCGTCCGGGCGGTCAGGCCCCGCGTCCCGGCGGCCAGGGCCGTCCGGGTTCCCGTCCGGCCGGTCCCCGTCCGGGCAACAACCCCTTCACCTCCGGCGGCTCCACCGGCATGGCGCGCCCGCAGGCGCCCCGTCCGGGCGGCGCCCCGCGTCCCGGCGGTCCCGGTGCGCCCGGCGCGCCGCGTCCGCAGGGCGGCGGCCAGGGCGGCCCCCGTCCGCAGGGTGCGGCCGGCGGCGGTCCCCGTCCGCAGGCTCCGGGCGGTTCCCGTCCGACGCCGGGCGGCATGCCCCGTCCGCAGGGCGGTGCCCCGCGTCCCGGCGGCCCGCGTCCGAACCCGGGCATGATGCCGCAGCGTCCCGCCGCGGGTCCGCGTCCCGGTGGCGGCGGTCCCGGTGGCCGTGGTCCCGGTGGCGGCGGTCGTCCCGGTGGTGGCGGCGGTGGCCGTCCCGGCTTCGCGGGTCGTCCCGGTGGTGGTGGCGGCGGCTTCGCCGGCCGTCCCGGCGGTCCCGGTGGCGGTGGCGGCGGTTTCGCCGGCCGTCCGGGTGGTCCCGGTGGCGGCGGTGGCCGTCCCGGCTTCGGCGGTCGTCCCGGTGGTCCGGGTGGCCGTGGTGGCACGCAGGGCGCCTTCGGTCGTCCCGGTGGTCCCGCGCGTCGCGGCCGCAAGTCGAAGCGGCAGCGCCGTCAGGAGTACGAGGCCATGCAGGCCCCGTCGGTCGGCGGCGTGATGCTGCCTCGCGGCAACGGCGAGACCATTCGCCTGTCGCGCGGTGCGTCGCTCACCGACTTCGCGGAGAAGATCAACGCCAACCCGGCGTCCCTCGTCGCGGTCATGATGAACCTCGGCGAGATGGTCACGGCCACGCAGTCGGTCTCCGACGAGACGCTGCACCTCCTCGCCGGCGAGATGAACTACACGGTTCAGATCGTCAGCCCCGAGGAGGAGGACCGCGAGCTGCTCGAGTCCTTCGACATCGAGTTCGGCGAGGACGAGGGCGACGAGGAGGACCTGGCGATCCGTCCGCCGGTCGTCACCGTCATGGGTCACGTCGACCACGGCAAGACCCGCCTCCTCGACGCCATCCGCAAGACGAACGTCATCGCGGGCGAGGCCGGCGGCATCACCCAGCACATCGGTGCCTACCAGGTCGCGACCGAGGTCAACGACGAAGAGCGCAAGATCACCTTCATCGACACCCCGGGTCACGAGGCGTTCACCGCCATGCGTGCCCGTGGTGCGAAGTCGACCGACATCGCGATCCTGGTCGTCGCGGCCAACGACGGCGTCATGCCGCAGACGGTCGAGGCGCTCAACCACGCCAAGGCCGCCGAGGTCCCGATCGTCGTCGCGGTCAACAAGATCGACGTCGAGGGCGCCGACCCGACCAAGGTGCGCGGTCAGCTGACCGAGTACGGCCTGGTGGCCGAGGAGTACGGCGGCGACACCATGTTCGTCGACATCTCCGCCAAGCAGGGTCTGCACATCGACAGCCTCCTCGAGGCCGTCGTCCTCACGGCGGACGCCTCGCTCGACCTGCGGGCCAACCCGAACCAGGACGCGCAGGGCATCTCGATCGAGTCCCGTCTCGACCGCGGCCGCGGTGCCGTGGCGACGGTCCTCGTCCAGCGAGGCACCCTGCGGGTCGGCGACACGATGGTCGTGGGCGACGCCTACGGTCGCGTCCGCGCCATGCTCGACGACACCGGCAACAACGTCGCCGAGGCGGGTCCGTCGACGCCGGTCCAGGTCCTCGGCCTGACCAACGTCCCGGGCGCGGGTGACAACTTCCTGGTGGTCGACGAGGACCGTACGGCCCGTCAGATCGCCGAGAAGCGTGCCGCCCGTGAGCGCAACGCCGCCTTCGCCAAGCGCACGCGCCGTGTCTCCCTCGAGGACCTGGACAAGGTGCTCAAGGCCGGCGAGGTCCAGCAGCTGAACCTGATCATCAAGGGTGACGCCTCCGGTTCGGTCGAGGCCCTCGAGGCCTCGCTGCTCCAGCTGGACGTCGGCGAAGAGGTCGACATCCGCGTCCTGCACCGCGGCGTCGGTGCGGTCACGGAGTCGGACATCGACCTGGCCATGGGCTCGGACGCCATCGTCATCGGCTTCAACGTCCGCGCGGCCGGCCGCGCGGCGCAGATGGCCGAGCGCGAGGGCGTGGACGTCCGCTACTACTCGGTCATCTACCAGGCGATCGAGGAGATCGAGGCGGCCCTCAAGGGCATGCTCAAGCCGGAGTACGAGGAGGTCGAGCTCGGTACGGCGGAGATCCGCGAGGTCTTCAAGTCGTCCAAGCTGGGCAACATCGCGGGTGTTCTCATCCGCTCCGGCGAGGTCAAGCGCAACACCAAGGCGCGCCTCATCCGCGACGGCAAGGTCGTCGCGGAGAGCCTCAACATCTCCGGTCTGCGTCGCTTCAAGGACGACGTCACCGAGATCCGCGAAGGCTTCGAGGGTGGTATCAACCTCGGAAACTTCAACGACATCAAGGTCGACGACGTCATCGCGACGTACGAGATGCGCGAGAAGCCGCGGGTGTAACGGCCGCGGTCTGCCGCCGGCCGGCGGGGCTTGCTCCCCGCCGGCCGGCGCGGGCGTGTCCGGGGGCCGCCCCCGGGCACGGCATCGGTCCGCCAGGGCCCGTCCGGAGCGCCCGACGGCGGGAGAAAACCCCGTCGAGTCACCGGCCGGGTTCGCGGTACCGTTCTTGATGTCCCTGCCCATTCCGACGGCAGGACCATCGACCCCGTACCGGCGGGTGAACCGGGTACACACATGTACGTGGGGACTCTGTCCTTCGACCTCCTCCTCGGCGACGTCCACTCGCTGAAGGAGAAGCGCTCCGTCGTCCGCCCGATCGTCGCCGAGCTTCAGCGCAAGTACGCGGTGAGCGCGGCCGAGGTGGACCACATGAGCCTCCACCGGCGGGTCGTCATCGGACTTGCGGCGGTCTCCGGCGACGCGGCGCACCTCACCGACGTACTCGACCGGTGCGAGCGGCTGGTCGCCGGCCGCCCCGAGGTGGAGCTGCTGTCCGTCCGGCGGCGCTTCCACGGCGAGGACGACTAGACCGCTGGTCCGCCGGAGGAGCCGAGATCGTTTCATCGCCAGACCACAGAACGCAGAAGAAGAAAGAACGGGAGACGGACCAGTGGCCGACAACGCGCGGGCGAAAAGGCTGGCGGACCTCATCCGAGAGGTGGTGGCCCAGAAGCTGCAGCGCGGGATCAAGGACCCGCGGCTCGGCTCGCACGTCACCATCACGGACACCCGGGTCACGGGCGACCTGCGGGAGGCGACCGTCTTCTACACGGTCTACGGGGACGAGGAGGAGCGGGACGCGGCGGCCGCCGGCCTGGAGAGCGCCAAGGGCGTCCTCCGGTCCGAGGTCGGGCGCGCGGCAGGCGTGAAGTTCACGCCCACCCTCACCTTCGTCGCCGACGCCCTGCCGGACACCGCCCGGAACATCGAGGACCTCCTCGACAGGGCGCGCGCCTCCGATGCGCAGGTGCGCGAGACCGCCACGGGCAAGTCCTTCGCCGGGGAGGCGGACCCGTACCGGAAGCCCGGCTCCGCCGACGAGACGGACGACACCGCGGAATGACCAGCAAGCCCACCCCGCCCGACGGCCTCGTCATCGTCGACAAGCCGTCGGGCTTCACTTCGCACGACGTGGTCGCCAAGATGCGCGGGATCGCCCGGACCCGCCGCGTCGGCCACGCCGGAACGCTCGACCCGATGGCGACCGGGGTCCTCGTCCTCGGCGTGGAGAAGGCCACCAAGCTCCTCGGCCACCTCGCGCTGACCGAGAAGGAGTACCTCGGCACCATCCGGCTCGGGCAGAACACGGTCACGGACGACGCCGAGGGGGAGATCACCTCCTCCGCCGACGCCTCCGGGGTCACCCGCGAGGCCGTCGACACCGGCATCGCCAAGCTGACCGGCGACATCATGCAGGTGCCGTCGAAGGTCAGCGCCATCAAGATCGACGGCGTACGGTCGTACAAGCGGGCCCGGGAGGGCGAGGAGTTCGACATCCCGGCCCGGCCGGTCACCGTCTCCTCCTTCCGCGTCCACGACATCCGCGACGCCGTCGCCGAGGACGGCACGCCCGTGCTCGACCTCGTGGTCTCGGTGGTCTGCTCCTCCGGCACCTACATCCGCGCCCTCGCCCGCGACCTGGGCGCCGACCTCGGTGTCGGCGGCCACCTCACCGCTCTGCGCCGCACCCGCGTGGGCCCCTACAAGCTGGACGCCGCCAGGACGCTCGACCAGCTCCAGCAGGAGCTGACGGTCATGCCGATCGCGGAGGCGGCCGCGGCCGCCTTCCCCCGGTGGAACGTGGACGCCCGGCGCGCCCGGCTGCTCACCAACGGGGTGCGCCTGGAGATGCCCGACGAGTACGCGGGCGCCGGCCCCGTGGCCGTCTTCGACCCCGAGGGACGCCTCCTCGCGCTCGTGGAGGAGCACCGGGGCAAGGCGAAGAGCGTGGCCGTCTTCGGCTGATCGGGTCGCTCTGCCCGTGGAGCGGCGATCACGGCGTGTTCCACAGCCGCCGCTCCACGGTCCCCCCTCGGTTCCCCCACCCCTAGGGTGTATCCAGCCGCCCCCGCCTTTTCACCCGACCGTGCGGGCGCTCGGAGTGAACCGAGGGAGCGTGAGGGGGCGCGTTCGCGAAGTGATCTATCCCGCTGATCATCGCGCGCCTACCGTCGTACACGGAGCACGAAGCACGGAGCACGAGGTACGGCGGGAGCTTTCCAGCATGACGGGACGTGGCCCGCGGGCGAGGGGGACGGGCCGCCGCACGCCGGACGGCACGCGGCAGGCCGCCGACCGGGACCGCCGTACGGACGCCGGTCGGGACCCCCGGACGCGGGACGCGGATCGTGAGGCGGAGGAGGCCAGGGAGCGGGCCCGGGAGGCCCGGGACCGTCTCCTGGACCGCTGCCTGGTACGGATCCGGGACCTCGCCGGACGACCCCGCGGCACCGGCTTCGCAGCCGACCACCACGGCACGGTGATCACCAGCCACGAGAGCGTCGACGGTCTGTCCCGCCTCGTCCTGCACACCTCCGGCGGCGACCGGACCTGCGTGGTGACCGCGGACCGCATCGTCCCCCTGCCCGGTCTCGGCCTCGCCCTGGTCCGCACCGAGGGCCTGGACGTGGAGCCGCTCCCCGTCACCGTGCGGGACGGCGTCGAGAGGGGCACCTACGTCCGGATCGCCGCCGACCGCTGGCGCCAGGCCCGGGTACTGGGCCCGGCCCCCGCCACCTACACCACCATCGACGGCCTCCACCTCCTCGACGGGGCACTGGAGTTGGCGATCGGCACCGCCGGACGGGACGCGCTCCGGCTCGGCGGCGGAGCGGCCGGGGGACCGGTGCTCGACGCCGCCACCGGCGCCGTGGTCGCCGTGCTCGGCACCGCGCTGCGCTCCGGCGAGCGGGACACCGGTTTCGCGGTGCCGCTGCGCCCCGCCACCGAGGGTCCCCTCGCCGAGCTGCTCACCCGCAACGCCGCCACGGTCCCCGCGTACGGCGCCGACCTGAACCTGGCGGGCGTCCTCGAACTCACCGCCACCTCGGTGGGCCAGGACGGGCCCCCGGCGGCCACCACGCCTCCCGTCCGGCGGGAACCGGAGGCCGCGCGCCGGGAGCCGGCGGCTCCTGACGGCGCCGGGCGTTCCGGGCCGGGCGGCTCGGAACGCCCCGGGACGGGCGGCCCGCGCCGGCTGGGCGAGGCCGTCCCGGTCTCCGGACCGGACGCCGCCCCGGACCTGCCGGCGGACGTCACGGGCTCCGGCCCGGCGGGGGCGGACGCCTCGACGGGGGCGGGGCGGGATGTCACCGGTATGCGGTGGGTGGGGCTGGACGGGGCCGCCGGGGCGGTGCGCGCCGGGTGCGGGGACGCGGCACGGGTGCGGTGGGCGGGGCCGGGCGGGTCTGCCGGGGTGGCGTCTGACGGTTCCTCGGGTGCGGCGCGGCACGTGTGGGTCGAGGGGGATCTCGGCACGGTCGGTTCCGGCGGGCGGGGCGACGCGGTGCCCCTCGGCGCGGGGGAGTCGGGGCGGGCCGCCGGGGCGCCCCCGCCGGGCCGGGCGGCCGTGGTGCCGGTGGCCGGGCGGGCGGCCGTGCCGGTGGAACGCCCTGACGTGGTGCGGGAGTTGGCCGAGTTCACCGAGGGGCCGGCCAGGGTTCTCGGCCTCGTCGGCGCCCCCGGGTGCGGCCGTACGACGGAACTCGCGGCCCTCGCCGCCCGCCGCTCCCACGGCGCCGAACCGGCGCCCACCCTGTACCTGCGCGGCGCCGACCTGGCGGGCGCCGACACCTCGGTCGCCGACGCGGCGCGCCGGGCGCTGGACCGGGCGGCCCGGATCGTCGCGGCCTCCCGCGCGCCCTTCCCCGTCGAGCTCACCGACCTCACCCCCGAGCGCCTCGCCCACCTCGCCCGCGCCGGCGGCCGCCCCCTTCTGCTCCTCCTCGACGGTCCGGAGGAGATGCCCCTCGACCTGTCCCACCGCCTGCCGGAGTGGAGCGAGGGAACGGCGCGCTGGCTGCGGCAGTCGGGGGCGCGCCTGGTGGTGGCGTGCCGGGAGGAGCACTGGGAGGAGGCGGGCGCCCGGTTCCCGGCGGACCTGCTGCACGCCCCGGCCGGCCCCGATGTCCCCGGCCACCTCCCGCCCTGCCTGCGCCTCGGCGACCTCACCCCCGAGGAGGCCCGGGAGGCCCGCTCCCGCTACGGCATTCCGGACGGCCTCCTGGTAGCCGCCGCCGCCCGCCACCCCCTCACCCTCCGGCTGTTCTCGGAGATCCGCGCCGCCCTGCCGGACGCCGCGCCCACCATCCGCACCGCCTCGCCGGACGCCACGCGCAGCACCGGCACAGTCCACACCACCAGCGCCGCCCGCACCACCAGCACCACCCGCACCACCGAGCGGCTACAGACCGCCCGGACGCAGCAGACCGTCCACGGCACCCGCATCGACCGTCACGACGTCCTCTCCGCCCACCTCGACCTGATGTGCCTGCGCATCGCCGTCCGCCTGGCCGCCGAGAACGGCACGGGCGGATGCCCCGGCCCGCACGGAACCGGCCCGCACGGAACCGCCCCGCTCGGACCGAGCGGCAAGGGCACCGCTCGCGCCGTCCCCGCCACCTCCGTCCGCCGCCTCGCCGCCAAGGTCGCCGGTCAGGTGCACGAGGCCGCCCGCCGCTGCCTCGGCCCCGGCGAGGGCGAGCTGGACCGGGCGTCGTTCGAGGCGGTCTTCCCCTGGGGCCCCGCCCCCGCCCGTCTCGGCGGCGGTACCGGCTGGGCGTCCGCCGTCCTCACGGAGGGCCTCCTCGTCCCCGCGGGCGGCGGCTACCGCTTCGCCCACGAGGAGCTCGCCGACTGGCTCCAGGGCACGCACCTCGACCTGGACGAGGCCCTGCGCGTCCTGGTCCACCGCGCTCACACCCCCGGCGCCCCGCACCCCCTGCCCGCCCCCCACCACCGCATCGGCCCCGTCGTCCAGGCCCTGCTCCTCGTCGCCCGCCAGCACGGCACCCCCCGACTGGCCGTCCGGCTGGAGGAGTTGCTGTGCGCCCTCGACCACGACCCGCACTCCTGGTGGGCCTCCCGGCTGCTCGCCGGCGTCCTGCTGCGCGTCCCCGACGCGACACCGTACGCCGGGGTGCTGCGGCTGCTCGCCGAGCGGATCGTGGCCTGGCGGGAGATCGGCCGGCCCGTCCCGCGCGGCTTCGGCCCCGGCTTCTGGACCGCACTGCCCCTGCCCGACGCCGACCGCTGCGACCTGCTGAGACGCCTCCTGCTCGCCGACGACGCCCCGCACGCGGGCGGCCCGCCGCGCTACCTCGACGCCGCCGCGCGGCTCCTCGCCGCCGACCCCACCGCCGTACAACGGCATCTGACCCGCTGGTTCGACGACGAGCGGCCGCTGCCCGCGACCCCGCACGCCACCGTGGCCACGGCCGCGCAGGCGCTGCTGCACACCCACCGCCACCACGCCCTGGACGACCTCACCGAGGCCCTGGCCGCGTCCGCGCACCCGCGCGCCGAGGAACTGCTGGCCGTGCTCGCCGAGGAGGAGACGTCCGCGCTGTGCCGGGCCGTGGAGCGCTGGGCGCACGACGAACGCCCCGCCCGGCGCGCCGCGGCCGCCGCCCACGGCCTGCGTGCCGCACCGCACGCGCGCGCCGACGCCGACCGCGAGCCGCTGCGCCACGCCGCGCTCGCCCTGCTCGCCCGCCCCACCGACACCGCGCTGCACGGCGCCGCGCTCGCCCTCCTCGTCCGTGACCCGCACACCCGCTCCCGCCACCTTCCGCAGGCGCTCGGGCACTTCACGGCGGGCGACGCGTGTCTCCCGCCGAGCGTGCTGGCACCCGCCCTGACGACCCATCCCGAGGCGGTCCTCACCGCTTTCGGCGACCGTCTGCGCCGGGGCCCCGGCGCAGACGAGGCGCTGCGCACCCTGGTCGACGTCACGACGCCCGCGCTCGTCCGCCGGGTCGTCGGCCTGCTCCGCGAGACGGCCGGGCGGCGGCCGGAGACCGCCGGCCAGGTGGCGGCCTGCGTCGACCGGCGCCTCGACCACGGCGCCGCCGTCCGCACGGTGCTGTTCCCCCTGGTCACCGGCCTCCTGGACGGCGGCCCGGAACGGCTGCGGGCGGCCCTGGCGGCCGTCCTCGCCACCCCCGGCGCCCCGGCCTCCCGCCCCCTGCGCCGGGAACTGCTCGACTTCCTGCTGGCCCACGAGCGGGAGCCCGCCGTCCTGGACGCGGTGTTGCACGCCGCCGCGTCCACCGCCGAGGAGGACCTCCGCGCCCTCGTCCACCGCACCGGACTGCTCCTCGTCCGCACCCCGGAGGGCGCGACCGTGTTCGACCGCGGCCTGGTGGAGGTGAGCCGCCACGTCCCCGGGTTCGCGGCGCGCATGGCAGGCTGGCTGACCGAGGTGCCGCAGGACTGGGCCGCCCTGGTGGGACCCAGCGCCCGCCGCACGATCGAGCACCTGGCGGGCACCGGCGTCCCCGTATGACGGTGTACGGACAGTGCGCCCCGTCACAGCCACCATGCCGATGCGGGCCGGGGACGCGGGACATGGCACCCTTAGACCTGCGGACAAGGCAACCTAGGCAAGACGGACACGGGTTCGACGAGGAGCGGTCACAGTGCAGCGCTGGCGTGGCTTGGAGGACATCCCCCAGGACTGGGGGCGCAGCGTCGTCACCATCGGCTCCTACGACGGAGTCCACCGCGGGCACCAGCTGATCATCCGGCACGCCGTGGAACGGGCCCGCGAGCTCGGCATCCCGTGTGTGGTCGTCACCTTCGACCCGCACCCCAGCGAGGTGGTCCGCCCCGGCAGCCACCCGCCGCTGCTGGCCCCGCACCACCGGCGCGCCGAACTCATGGCCGAGCTGGGTGTGGACGCGGTGCTCATCCTGCCGTTCACCACCGAGTTCTCGAAGCTGTCCCCGGCCGACTTCGTGGTGAAGGTGCTGGTCGACAAGCTGCACGCCAAGGCGGTCGTCGAGGGCCCGAACTTCCGCTTCGGCCACAAGGCGGCCGGGAACGTGGAGTACCTCGTCGAGCAGGGCGGGATCTACGACTTCGAGGTCGAGGTCGTCGACCTGTACGTCACCGGTGAGGCGGGCGGCGGCGAGCCCTTCTCCTCGACCCTGACCCGGCGCCTGGTCGCCGAGGGCGACGTGCGGGGCGCCCGCGAGATCCTGGGGCGCCCGCACCGGGTGGAGGGCGTGGTCGTGCGCGGCGCCCAGCGCGGCCGCGAGCTGGGCTTCCCCACGGCCAACGTGGAGACGCTCCCGCACACCGCGATCCCCGCCGACGGGGTGTACGCCGGTTATCTGCACGCCCAGGGCGAGGCGATGCCCGCCGCGATCTCCGTGGGCACGAACCCGCAGTTCGACGGCACCGAGCGCACGGTGGAGGCCTACGCCATCGACCGCGTCGGCCTCGACCTCTACGGCCTGCACGTCGCCGTCGACTTCCTCGCCTACGTCCGCGGCCAGGCCCGCTTCGAGTCCCTCGACGCCCTCCTCGACACCATGGCCGAGGACGTCAAGAAGTGCCGCGAGATCATCGCCACGGACGAGCAGCGGGCCTAGCACCCGTCCGGCGGCCTCTGTTCCGGTAAGCCCTCAGCCCCTGTTCCGGAGCGCGCAGCCCCTGCTCAGCGAGCCTGCGGCAGGGGCGCCGGTGTCCGCGCCCGGGCCCAGTGGCAGGCCACCTGCGCCTCGCCGGAGCCGGTCAGGACGTCCGGGTCCTGGCCGCGGCACGCGTCCGCGACCCCCGCGCGGGCGGCCTCCCCGCTCGCCAGGACCTGGCAGCGCGCGTGGAAGCGGCAGCCGGAGGGGATGCGGGAGGGGTCCGGGGGCTCGCCGGTGAGGACGACCGGATCGCCCGGGGCATCGGGCAGCACCGACAGGAGCGCCTGGGTGTAGGGGTGCCGGGGCGCGGTAAGGACCTGTTCCACCTCGCCGGTCTCCACGATCCGGCCGAGGTACATCACCGCCACCCGGTCGGCGATGTTCCAGGCCAGCCCCAGGTCGTGGGTCACCACCAGCGCGGACAGGCCGAGTTCGGCGCGCAGCCGCAGCAGCAGGGCGAGGATCTCACCCCGCACCGAGGCGTCCAGCGAGGCCACCGGCTCGTCGGCGACGACGAGTTCGGGTTCGAGGACCAGCGCGCCCGCGATGACCACCCGCTGCCGCTGCCCGCCGGACAGCTCGTGCGGGTAGCGCAGGAAGAAGCGCTCGGGCGGCCGCAGTCCGGCCCGGGAGAGCGCCTCGGCGACCGCCGCCCGCTCGTCACCGCCGTACCCGTGGATGCGCAGGCCCTCGGCCACGGCGTCGTACACCGTGTGCCGCGGGTTGAGCGAGCCGCTCGGGTCCTGGAGCACCAGCTGCACCCGCTTGCGGTACGCCTTGAGGGCGCGGGCGGAGAGCGCGAGCGGCGCCCCGTCGAAGGTGACGCGGCCCGCGGTCGGCGGGACCAGCCCGAGGAGCGAGCGCGCCAGCGTGGTCTTGCCGCAGCCCGACTCGCCGACCAGCGCCACGATCTCGCCGGGCCGGATGTCGAGGTCCACGCCGTCCACGGCGCGCGCGGGCGGCGCCCCGTGCCGCCCCGGGAAGGCGATGTGCAGGCCCTGGACGCTCAGCAGCGGTGGAGTGGTCATGGCGTACTGCTCCTCACTTCGGCGTCAGCGCCCGCTTCGGGCTCGTCCTCCGCGCCCACGGCCGCTCGCGCACCCGCACCGCCCCCGGGGCCCGCGCCCGCTTCCGCCCCCGTATCCGCCCCGGACCCGCCCGCGCCCGCTTCCGCCCCCGTATCCGCCCCGGACCCGCCCGCGCCCGCTTCCGCCCCCGTATCCGCCCCGGTTTTGCCCGTGACCGCACCCGCGCCGGGCTCGCCCGCGACCGGCCCGGCGGCCGAAACCGCCCGCGCGCTCGCCCCGACGCCGGCCGCCCCGACGCCGGCCGCCCCGTCGCCGGCCGCCCCGTCGCCGGGCGCCACGTGTACGCAGGCCGCCCGGCGTCCCGCTCCCGCCGCCCGCAGGACCTGGTCCTGGGTGACGCAGAGGTCCAGGGCGGCGGGGCAGCGGGGATGGAAGGCGCAGCCGGACGGCACCGCGGACGGGTCCGGAGGGTCGCCCGGCAGTCCGCGGGGCGCGAAGCGCGACACCGGGTCGCCGATCCGCGGGAACGCCTCCGACAGGGCCCTGCCGTAGGGGTGCCGGGCGTCCTCGTGCACCTGCCGGGCCGGGCCCTCCTCGACCACCCGGCCCGCGTACATCACCGCGAGCCGGTCGCAGGTGTCCGCCAGCACGGCCAGATCGTGGCTGATCATGATCAGGCCCAGGTCCTGCTCGCTGACCAGCCGTTCGATCAGACGGAGGATCTGGGCCTGGATCATCACGTCGAGGGCGGTGGTGGGCTCGTCGGCGACGATCAGCCGCGGGTCGCAGGCCAGCGCCATGGCGATCATCACGCGCTGCCGCTGCCCGCCGGACAGCTCGTGCGGGTACGCGCTCGCGCGCGCCGCCGGCAGACCCACCTGCTCCAGCAGCGCACCGGCCTTCCTCCTCGCGTCCGCCGGGCTCGCCCCGCGGTGCAGCAGGATCGGCTCGGCGATCTGGTCGCCGACGCGGTGCACGGGGTTGAGGGAGTGCATCGCGCCCTGGAAGACGATGGAGGCCCCGGCCCAGCGCACCGCGCGCACCCGGCCCCACTTCATCGTCAGCACGTCCTCGCCGTCGAGCAGGATCTCCCCGGTGACCCGGGTGGCCGCCGGCAGCAGCCGCAGCAGGGCCAGCGCCAGCGTGGACTTGCCGCACCCGGACTCGCCCGCGATGCCGAGCTTCTCGCCCGCCGCGAGCCGCAGGTCCACCCCGCGCACCGCGGCGGCCCCGCCCGGATAGGTGACCGCCAGGTTCCTGACGTCGAGCAGACTCAACGGGACACCCCCAGCCTGGGGTTGAGGACGGACTCGACCGCGCGCCCGCACAGGGTGAACGCCAGCGCGACGACCGCGATGGCGATGCCCGGCGGCACCAGGTACCACCAGTCGCCCGAACTGACCGCGCCCGCCTCCCGGGCGTCCTGCAGCAGCCCGCCCCAGGAGACGACCGTCGGATCGCCGAGCCCGAGGAACGCGAGCGTGGCCTCGGCGAGGATCGCGGAGGAGATGATCAGTGTGGTCTGGGCGAGCACCAGCGGCATGACGTTGGGCAGCACATGGCGGGCCATGATGTGCCCGTGCCCGCCGCCCAGCGCCTTCGCGCGCTCGATGTACGGCCGTGACTCCACCGCCAGCGTCTGCGCCCGCACCAGCCGGGCGGTCGTCGGCCAGGTGGTCACCCCGATCGCCAGCACGATCGTGCCGAGCGAACGGGACAGCACGGTCGCCAGCGCGATGGCGAGCACCAGCGTCGGCATCACCAGGAACCAGTCGGTGATCCGCATCATCACGGTCGCGTACCAGCCGCGGAAGTGCCCGGCGGTGATCCCGATGAGCGCCCCGATCGCCACCGACAGCACCGCCGCGAGCAGCCCGACCAGCAGAGACACCCGCGAGCCCCAGATCACCAGGCCGAGCAGACCGCGCCCGAACTGGTCGGTGCCCAGCGGGAACCGAGCACTCGGACTCTCCAGCGGCCGCCCGGGCGCGTCCGTCACGCTCTGCACGTCCGATCCGACCGTCCACGGCGCGGTCAGCGCGACCAGCGCGAACAGCACGAGCGCGGCGAGCCCGAACACGCCCGCGCGGTGGGTGCGGTACTCCCGCCAGAAGCGGGCGGCCGAGGCGAGGCGGCGCTGCCGGGCCAGGGCGCGCGGGCCCGGGGCGGTCGTGGCGGTCTCGGCGGTCATCGGCCCACCCTGGGATCGAGCAGCGGATACAGGAGGTCGGCCAGGGTGTTCATCACGATCACCGCGGAGGCGAACACGAAGAACAGCCCCTGCACCAGTGGCAGGTCCGGCACGCTGAGCGCCTGGTAGAACAGGCCGCCGAGCCCCGGCCAGGAGAAGACGGTCTCGACCAGGATCACCCCGGCGACGGTCCGGCCGAGGTTGACGAAGATCAGCGTCACGGTCGGCAGCAGCGCGTTCGGCACCGCGTGCCGGCGGCGTACCAGGTCGTCCCGCAGCCCCTTGGCGCGCGCGGTGGTCAGATAGTCGCTGCCCATCTCGTCCAGCAGCGCCGACCGGGTGACCAGCAGCGTCTGCCCGTACTCCACCGCGACCAGGGTGAGCACCGGCAGGACGAGATGGTGGGCGACGTCGAGCACGTACGCGAAGCCCTCCTCGCCGCCGGACTCCATGCCGCCGGTCGGGAACAGACCCGGCACCGGGCCCACCCCCACGGACAGCACGATGATGAGGAGCAGTCCCAGCCAGAACGACGGGATGGAGTAGAGGGTCAGTGCCAGACCGGTGTTCAGGCGGTCGCCGAGCCTGCCGTTGCGCCAGGCCGAGCGGGTGCCGAGGACGACCCCGAGCGCCGTGTAGAGGACGAAGGCGGTGCCGGTGAGCAGCAGGGTGTTCGGCAGCGCCTCGGTGATCTTGTCGATGACGGGGGCCCGGAACTGGTAGGAGGTTCCCAGGTCCCCGGTCAGCGCCTTGCCGCAGTAGTCCGTGAACTGCCGCCACATCGGCAGATCGAGGCCGAACTCACGCCGGTAGACGGCGATCTGCTCCGCCGAGACCGGCCGGCCGCCGGTCATGAACTTCACCGGGTCGCCCGGGATCAGCCGGAAGAGGAAGAAGCTGGTGACCAGCACGGCGAGCAGCGAGACGGCCGCGCCGGCCAGCTTGCCCGCCACGTACCGCAGATAGGCGGCAGGGGCGCCCGCCCGTGGTCCGCGGCCCGCCGCCGGCCCGGCTCTCCCCGGGTCGGCGGCGCCGGGCTCGACCAGCGCGGGTGTCGCTTCAGCGGTCATCTGACCTCACTCGTCCTCCGGCCCGTCCGCGGTCCCGTTCCCGGCCTCCTACTCACGGTCCTCGGCCGTGGCGCGACGGCGCATCGCGAGGAAACCCGCGAGGCCGACGAGCACGACGACGCCCGCGACGATCCCGATGATGACGCCGGTCGAGGTGGAGCCGCCGGAGGAATCACCGGCGTTAGCCGGAACGGCGGACCACCAGCCCCAGTAGCCGTCCTGGCCGTAGATGTTGCCCGCCTTCGACGGCATGGTGGTGATGGACTCGATCTGGTCCGTGCGGTAGGCCTCGACCGCGTTCGGGTAGGCCATGACGTTCATGTACCCGAGGTCGTACAGCCGCGACTCCATCTGCTTGACCAGGTCGGCCCGTTTGGCCGGGTCGTACTCGGCGAGCTGCCGGGCGTACAGCCCGTCGTACGTCTTGTCGCAGATGAAGTTGTCGGTGGCGCCGGTGTCCTTGGGCGTGGCCGGGAGCGCCCCGCAGGTGTGGATGGAGAGCACGAAGTCGGGGTCGGGGTTGACGGACCAGCCGTCGAAGGCGAGGTCGTACTTGCCGGCCAGCCAGGGGTCGGTGACGTTGTCCAGGCAGTCGAGCCGTACGCCGATGCCGAGCTTGCCCCACCACTCCTGCAGGTACTTGCCGACCGCCTTGTCGTTCGGGTCGGTGGCGTGGCACAGCACGCGGTAGTTCAGCGGCTTGCCGTCCTTGCCCACGCGCTTGCCGTCGGCGTTCTTCTTGTAGCCCGCCTCGTCGAGGAGTCGGGCCGCCCTGGCCGGGTCGTAGGCCAGCGTCTGGCTCGCCGAGGGCTTCCAGAAGTACGACGAGAAGCGCGGCGGGATGTAGCCCTGGCCCTCGACCGCGTGGCCCTGGAACACCTTGTCGACGACCGTCCTGCGGTCCACCGCCATGAACAGCGCGTTCCGTACCCGCTGGTCCAGCAGGGACGGGTCGCCGTCACCGAACCTCTTGCCGTTCTTCGCCCGCGCGCCCGGGTTGGTGGCGAGGGCGTAGAAGCGGCGGCCGGGGGCGTCGTTGACGTGGATGTTCTTCTCGCCCTTGAGCGAGGCCGCCTGGGCGGGCGTCAGGGACGGGGATCCCGCGACGAAGGAGACCTCGCCCTTGCGCAGCGCGGCGACGGCCGCGTCCTGGTCCTTGTAGTACCGGAAGACCAGTTGGTCGAACTTGGGCGCGCCGCGCCAGAAGCTCTTGTTGGCCTTCAGCCGCACATAGCTGTCGGGCTTGTAGGCGGTGAGGACGAACGGCCCGTTCCCCACGATCGGGAAGCTCTTGTCGTTGTTGAACTTCGAGAAGTCCCCGACCTTCTCCCACACGTGCTTGGGCACGATCGGCACGTCCAGGGCCGTCATCGTGGCCTGCGGCTTCTTCAGCCGGATCACCAGCTGGGTGGGGCTGGGCGCGGTGACCTTATCGAAGTTGGCGACGAAGCTGCCGTTGGCGGTGCCCGCGCCCTCGTCGGTCATCATCTTCTCGAACGTCCACGCGGCGTCCTCGGCGGTGGCCTGCCGGCCGTCCGACCACCTGGAGTTCCCGCGGATCGTGTACGTCCAGGTCAGCTTGTCCGGTGACGACTTCCACGCGGTCGCCAGGCCCGGGACGACATGCCCGTCCTTGGGGTCGTAGTTGGTCAGGTACTCGTACATCAGCCGGTGGATGCTCGTGCTGAGCAGCCGCACCGCCAGGAATGGGCTGAGGGAGTCGACGCTCTGCGCCACGGCGACGGTGAGCACCTTGTCGCCCTGCGCGCTCCCGTTCTGCCCGCCCCCGCTCCGCTCTCCTCGGACGCTCGCCGCGGCGGCCCCGGCCTGCTGCTGCGTGGCCGAGGCCGCCGGGGCCGCGATGCCGGCCGAGAGGAGGAGGGCGGCGGCGCCCGCGGCGGCGAGGAGACGACTGCTCCCCGGGCGGCGGCCGGTACGTCCTCTGCCGTGCTGATCGTCTGTGTTCATGGCTCGGTGACCTCGCGTCTTCGCCCGCGGAAGACGGTTTGCGCCTTCCGCGGGGCGGGCTCGAACGGGCTTGATCGGGTGGCGCCGGCGGGAATGAAGTGAGTGTCTATCAGCGGCAGTCTGCGCGAGTCAACGGTACGTCAAACCCCATGTGGCCTGCGGAAACGACGCGTTGACCGTAGTGTCGCTCCCATTGGTCGAGACCACTGAAGCCCTCCTGGTGAGGGCGTGGCGGCCGATTCCCGCCGGTAAGGGATGCGAACGCGCGAAGGCCCGCGCCGAGAGGAACGGCGCGGGCCTGGAGCGGGTGCGGCCCGGGACGGACCGCGGGACTCACTGCTGGGGCGGCGGCGGAGGCGCGGTGTACCCCTGCGGGGGTTGCTGTCCCTGCGGGTACGGCTGTCCCTGCGGGTGCTGCGGCTGGCCGGGGTGCTGCGGGTACGGCTGCTCCGGCGCGGACGCGCCGTAGTAGGGCTGCGGCTGCGGTTGACCGGCGGGCTGGGCCTGCGGCTGACCGGGGTACGGCTGTCCCGGGACGGGCCGGCCGGGCTGCTGCGGGTGCGCGTACGGAGCCGGCTGCCCCGGAGCGGGCTGGCCGGGCACGGGCGGCTGCCCTGGAGCGGGCTGGCCGGGCAGTGCCTGACCGGGGTACGGCTGACCGGGGTACGGCTGCGTGGGCAGGGGCTGACCGGGCATGGGCGGGGCCGCCACCGGCGGCGGGTTGCCGTCCGAGGTCCACAGCCCGTGCGACTGCTGGTGCCGGACGAAGTCCTCGGCGACCATCGCCGCGAGGTTGAAGTACGCCTCCCGCACCTTCGGCCGCATCATGTCGAGGTCGACCTCGGCACCGGCGGCCAGGTGCTCGTCGAAGGGCACCACGACGACGCCCCGGCAGCGCGTCTCGAAGTGGGAGACGATGTCGTCGACCTTGATCATCTTGCCGGTCTCGCGCACCCCCGAGATGACGGTGAGGGAGCGCGCGACGAGGTCGGCGTACCCGTGGGCGGACAGCCAGTCCAGCGTCGTACTCGCACTGCTCGCCCCGTCCACGGAGGGGGTGGAGATGATGATGAGCTGGTCGGCCAGGTCGAGCACCCCGCGCATGGCGCTGTAGAGCAGACCCGTGCCGGAGTCGGTGAGGATGATCGGGTACTGCTTGCCGAGGACGTCGATCGCGCGGCGGTAGTCCTCGTCGTTGAACGTGGTGGACACGGCCGGGTCGACGTCGTTGGCGATGATCTCCAGGCCGGAGGGCGCCTGGGAGGTGAACCGGCGGATGTCCATGTACGAGTTGACGTACGGGATCGCCTGGACGAGGTCACGGATGGTGGCCCCGGTCTCCCGGCGCACGCGGCGGCCGAGGGTGCCGGCGTCCGGGTTGGCGTCGATGGCGAGGATCTTGTCCTGCCGCTCGGTGGCGAGCGTCGCGCCCAGCGCGGTGGTCGTGGTCGTCTTGCCCACACCACCCTTGAGGCTGATCACCGCGATCCGGTAGCAGGAGAGCACCGGCGTGCGGATCAGCTCCAGCTTCCGCTGCCGCTCGGCCTCCTCCTTCTTCCCGCCGAGCTTGAACCGGCCCCCCGCGGCGGCCGGACGCCCGCTGCGCGCCTTCTGCTTCTTGTTGTTGAGCAGCCGGTCGGAGGACAGCTCCACGGCCGCGGTGTAACCCAGCGGCGCGGCACCGGGGTTGGTCGGCTGCCGCTGGTCGTGCTGCATGGGCTGCGGCCAGGCGGCCCCGAGACGGGGGTCCACCGGCTGCTGCGGTGCGGCCTGCTGAGACGGCGCACCGCCGGGCTGACCCGGCGCCTGCGGGAACCCGTAGCCGCCGGGCTGGGCGGGCGGGGTGGGCACGCCGGGGGCGTGCGCGTTCTCCGCGCCAGGAGCCTGGGGGAAGCCATAACCGCCGGGCGGAGCCGGAGGAGTGGGCCCGCTGGGTGCGTTCCCCGCGCCGGGCGCTTGCGGGAAGCCGTAACCGCCGGGCTGCGCGGGCGGGTTGGGCACGCTCGGAGCGCCAGGGGTGGCCGCGGATCCCGGGGCCCCGGGGGAGGAGAGCTGGTCCGGTGCGGGCTGGACGGGGGGCGACTGGGGGAAGCCGTAACCAGCGTTCTGTGCGGGTGGGTGGGGCGTGCCTGCGGTGCCCGGGGTGGCGGTCTGGTCCGGCGTGGGCTGGGCGGGGGGCGACTGGGGGAAGCCGTAGCCGCCGGGCTGGGAGGGCGGGATGGGCGCGCCCGGGGTGCCCGGGGTGGCGGGCTGGTCCGGAGTGGAGTGGGCCGGGGGCGATTGCGGGAAGCCGTAACCGCCCTGCTGCGCAGGCGGGTTGGGCATGCTCGGAGCGCTCTGAGTGGCCGGGGGCGGCGGGAAACCGTAGCCGTTCGGCCGGCCGGGAGCGGACTGTCCCGGGAGCGGCTGCCCTGCCGCTGCCGCCTCCTGGAACGGTCCACCGGCGTGGCCGGCGGCCGGCGCGGCAGGGGCCGCAGTGGCGGGCGCGGGCTGGGCCGGCGGTGCGGTCGGGCCCGGGGTGGGGGCCGCGGGCTGCGGAAAGCCGTACCCCGCCTGCGGGTTGGCAGCCGGGGCGGGCGGCTGGACCGGGGACTGCTGCCCGGCCGGAGCGCCGGGGTGGGGGAAGCCGTACCCCGCCCGCGGGGCGGCGTCCGGCGCGGACGGCGTGTTCCAGGCGGCGGGCGCGGGCATCGGCGCCTGAGGCGGGAAGGCCGGCTGCCGGCCGGGTACGGAAGGCTGGTCCTGCGCGTCCCCCGGCTGCGGCTGCGCGGGCCAGTGGGCGGCCGGTGCGGGCGCGGCGGGCTGGTACGACGGCGGCAGCGGCGGCACCGACTCCTGCGGCACCGGCGGCGGCCCCCAAGCGGCAGGCGTGCCCTGGGGCGCCTCGGCAGCGATCGGCGGAACAGCGTCCTGCGGCTCCGCGCCCTGGCCCCCCGCGTCCTGGGGCTCCGCGTCGTGGACCTCGGCGTCACGGGGCTCCGCGTCCCGGGGCTCCGCGTCCTGCGGAACGGCGTCGTACGGAACGGCGTTCTCGGGCTCCGCGTCCTGCGGCTCGGCGAGGTCCTCGGCCGCCGCGGCGACCGCGTCCCCGGACGCGCCGTCCACGGACTGGTCCTCGACGGACGCGGCGTCGGCAGGCTCGGCATCCACGGCGAAGCCGTCCCCCGCCCCGGCCTCGTCGGTCACGGTCTCGTCGGCCTCGGCATCGGCCTCGGCCTCTGCACGGGCCACAGCCTCGGCTTCGCCGGACTCCTCGTCGACGGACTCCTCACCCGCGGACGCTTCACGCGCCGCGGTCTCGTCGTCCGTCTCGCCCTCTTCCGCCTCTGCCTCTTCTTCGGCGGACACGTGCGAGCCGACCGCCCCGGAATCGGAACCGGAGCCGGACTCGGAATCAGAACCGCCCGGAAGGAGGGCCACATCGGCGTCGCCCGTCACATCGTCACGATCGGACGCGTCCCCGGCGCCGGCGCCGCTCGTCTCGGCGGCCTCGCCCTCCTCGTCGGCGGGCTCCGGCGAACCCTCGGCCGCTGCCGCCCGCTCCGCGATCTCCCGCTTCAGGGCGACGGAGGAGAACCGCATGGTGGCGCCGCTTTCGAGGTCACCGGACCCGAACTCCGCGCTCTCCTCCTGCCGCTGACCGGGCTCCTCCGCCTTCTCCTCCGCCTGTGCCTCGGCCTTCTCCTCGGCGGCCGGGGCGGCGGACCACTGCGACTGGAAGCCGCTCACCGGAATGCCGGGGACCGCGGCCGGGGACACACCCTCGGTCGCGGACGCTCCGCCGGAAGCCCCCGGCTGCCCGGACTGGGGCTCGAACCCGCTGCCCATGGGCAGCCTGGGCACGGCGACGGGCCCCCCGGCAGACGGCGCGGGAGGCGCGGCGGGCGGCGTGTACGGGGCGCCGGGCGTCGGAGCCGGCGGCGTGAAGGCGCCCCCGGGCGCGGGCGGCGGAGGCGTGTACGGCGCCCCCGGCGCGGGAGCCGGCGGTGTGAAGGGCGCCCCCGGCGCGGGCGGGGGAGGGGGCGTGTACGGCGCTCCCGGCGCGATCGCGTGAGGCGGCGGCGTCAGCCCCGGCACCGGCCCGCTCGGCGGCCTCGGCGCACCGGAACCGCCAGGCCCGGCAGCACCGCCGGCCGCGGACCCGGGCGCGGCCGAGCCCCCCGACGAGGACGCCCCGCCCCCCGCACGCTGATCGGCCCCCGCTCCCGAACCGGACCCCGAACCGGACCCCGGCCCACCCGACGCGTTCTGCGTGTACCAGGCAGGCGGCGCGTAGTCGATGGTGAACTCGCCGGTCGTCTCGACGGCGGACGCCGCGTCGGGCTGGTCGTCGCCGGGCGTGGCCCAGCCCCCGCGGTTCCCGTCCCGATCGCTGCTCACAGTTCCTCCTGGTGTGGTCGAGCACCCTCAATGCCGTGCTGGGGCGACCATTTCTCGTCGTCCTTGGTCGTTCGAGGTCGTCCGATCCACCGGCTCCCCCCGGGACGCCGACACCCGGTCCACGGGTTCTGGCGTCGCGCCCGGTACCAGCCTAATCACCACCGGGCTCACCCCGGCAGGCCTGTCCGCCTCACAGCGGTCGCCCAGTCCGTCACAACCTGCCCGCAACTGCCGTACACAGCCCGTATCGACGAACAAATCGGACAGCTTTGCGCGAACAAAGTGAACAAGCGGGGCACAAGGTGAAGAGGCGTGACCGAAGTGGACTCAACCGGCCGAGGGCACAGGAGGCTTGAGGCCCTGAGCGATCAACCCGCCCCATTGGCAGCCCCGTTCGCCGACCGGCACGGGACGACCGGCATAGTAGGGCCCCGTCCCGCGCACGTATCGCCGAGCGCGCCTGCACCCCCCCACCACGCCCCGGAACCTCCCCGGAGCCCCGGGACGGCACCCGTGCGCCCGTTCCTGACAGAAAGGGAACCCTTCGCGTGAGCTTCGGCCCACCTCCCTCCGTCTACACCCAGTCCGCGGTCGCGGCCGACCAGGCCCGCAGAAGACGCCGCCTCCGGCTCCTGGGCGGCGCCCTGGCCGTCGTCCTGATCGCCGCGCTCTGCGTCGGCGTCCGGCTCCTGTCGTCCGCGGGGGACGACAGCGCGTCGGCCGGCGACAGGGCGGCCGCCGTCGCCCAGAGCCCGGACGAGGTGCGGGAGACGGCCGAGAGGGCGTCCTCCTCGCCCGAAGGCCGGGAGATCATCGAGCACTACGAGGAGAACCTCGGCAAGGACCCGCGCTACGCACCCGGCACCTGGGCCACCGACAAGATCGTCGCCCGCGGGGTCGCCAACCGTGTCGAGGGCTACAAGCTCGCCTCGGACGACGACGAGACGGCGTGGAAGCTCGAACTGGGCGGCCACCTCTGCGCCACGAGCCGGGACGTGACCGCCGACGGCCGTACCGCGGTCGTGATCCAGCCGCCCAGGGGCGAGGCCGCGAGCGGCAAGGGCGTCTGCGACCAGGTGGTGTTCCTCGACCTGAACACCGGAAAGAAGCTGTGGCAGCGGAAGATGCCCGCGGCCGACTTCGCCTACGTCACCAACACCGGCCTGACCCTGACCAAGGGCGTCGTCGCGGTGGCCTGGGGACGCGGCTCGGTGGCGTACGACATGAAGAGCGGCAAGCAGCTCTGGAACAGCACCACCACGTCCCAGTGCGAGGACAAGGGCTTCGCGGGCGGCCGCGCGCTGCTCGCCCTGGCCGCCTGCGGAGAGGCGCCCGACACCACGTACAAGGTGCAGAAGCTCGATCCGCGCACCGGCCGCACCCTGTGGACGTACAAGGTCGCCACCGGGATCGACGACGTCTTCCTGCCCTCCGCCGACCCGCCCGTGCTCGCCGTCGCGGCCGGCGACACCATGGTGACCGACCTCATCACCCTCGACGGTCAGGGCCGGCACCTCGCCACCATCTCGCTGAACGGCTACGACGCCAAGTGCGGTTCCCGGTACGCCTTCTCGCGCTTCTTCGGCGTGGTGGACGCCTGCGACGGCATGGTCGTGGGCCGGACCCAGGCCTACATCATGAGCAAGGAGAACATCGCCATCGGCCAGCCGGCCGGCTGGATCGTGGCCTTCGACCTGAAGACGGGCCGGACGCAGGGCAAGTTCGACGGCCGTGAGTTCCAGGCGGTCGTTCCGGTGCGGATGAGCGGGGACGACCTCCTGATCTACCGGGCGGGCGCCGATTCCCTCGCTCCGGCGGCCCTGGTCCGCTGGAACCCCCGCACGGACCGGGAGACGCCGTACCTCCTCTTCCAGCTCCCGGAGGACGAGGCCTACGAGCTGAGCGATCCGGAGCAGACGGACATCGTCGTGGAGAAGGGCCGGATGTTCTTCGCCCCGCGGAAACTGGAGCGCGACGAGGACAAGCCCAAGGCCAAGGTGCTGTCGCTGGCCGGCTACGCGAGCGCCGGGCTGAAGCACTGAAGGGCACCCGAAGTGGGGGGGGGGGGGGGGGGGGCGCGGGCCCCCCCCCCCCCCCCCCCCCGCCCCCCCCCCCCCCCCCCCCCCCCCCCGGGCCCCCCCGCGCCCCCCCCGGGCGGGCCGA
>NZ_JBIVBI010000026.1:32084-43505 GCF_044746005.1 Streptomyces sp. NPDC086766
GGGGGCGCGCCCCGTGCCCCCCCCCCGGCCCCGGGGGGGGGCGGGGGCGGGGGGGGCGGGGGGGGGGCGGGCCCGGGGGGGGCCCCCCGGGGGGGGGGGGGGGGGCCCGGCGCGCGCCCCCCCCCCCCCCCACGTCCGGCCCCGTCTCCCCGCGTCCGGCCCCCGTGCGGCGCTCACTCCGCCGCGAGCCCCCCGTTGTGCGGCGCCGGCTCCAGGTCGAACTCCCCGTCGCGCGCACCGAGCACGAACGCCCGCCACTCGGCCTCCGTGTAACGCAGCACCGTCGACGGGTCGAGGGACGACCGCATGGCGACGGCGCCCTCGGGAAGGTAGGCGATCTCGACGCGCTCCTCGTGCTCCTCCGTGCCCGGCGCGCAGTGCCACTCCACGCCCGAGATGTCGAGGGCGTACAGCTCGTCGCGCTCCCGCTCCTTGCGTGCCTTGATCTCCGCTTCCGTCTCCGCCATCGTGCAGCGACCCCTTCCCGACGTCCGTACGGTCCGATCGCTCACCCTAGTGCGCGCCGCGCCCCCACCAGCGCGGTTCCCGGGAGCGCGGCGAAGGGGCCCGCGACCGCCTGGTACCCTGAGTGACGGCCGTTCGTGTACGCACCCCCGGAGCCCCCGCAGGCAGCGCCTGCAGGCCCTGGAGGCCGCGCCCAGCGGATCCCCGCCTTCCGAGTCATGGAAGTTCTCCCGAGAAGCAGACCGGGGGCACTCGGTGGCCACTCACAGACTATGAGGAGTACGCGTGTCGCTCGACGCCGCTACGAAGAAGCAGATCATCGGCGAGTTCGGTACCAAGGAGGGTGACACCGGCTCCCCCGAGGTCCAGGTCGCTCTGCTGTCCCGTCGGATCTCCGACCTGACCGAGCACCTCAAGACCCACAAGCACGACCACCACTCCCGCCGTGGTCTGCTGATCCTGGTCGGTCAGCGCCGCCGGCTGCTGCAGTACCTCGCCAAGAAGGACATCCAGCGCTTCCGTGCGCTGGTCGACCGCCTCGGCATCCGCCGCGGTGCGGCGGGCGCCAAGTAAGACGCCGTGAAGGGAGCGGTTCCCGGGACACAGGGAGCCGCTCCCTTTGCGTACGCAGGGAAGGCCGGCCGCCGCGGACGCGGAGAGCCCGGCCGTACATGCGGAAACGTGCGGAGTGTCACCGGCACTTTGTACTGTGGTAGCACAACGCACGACGTACGACACGGCGTGACAGGGCCTGCCCGTCCCGGGCCAGGCACGGTCACGCACCACGAACGAGGAGAAGCGCACCTCGCCGCCGCCGGTCCTCGGTAGTGGCCCCCGGGGGAAAGCGAGCCCCGGGTGCTTCGATCGAAGACCGGCCCGCACCAGACGGAGCGCTTCTCCGCCACCGTCCCCCGGCCACACGGGCCGGACGGGACAAAAGACGACATGTAACGGAGAAAACGCTAGTGGAGAACGAGACCCACTACGCCGAGGCCGTCATCGACAACGGCTCCTTCGGCACCCGCACCATCCGCTTCGAGACGGGCCGCCTGGCCAAGCAGGCCGCCGGCTCCGCCGTGGCGTACCTGGACGACGACACCATGGTGCTGTCGGCCACGACCGCCTCCAAGAACCCCAAGGACCAGCTCGACTTCTTCCCGCTCACGGTCGACGTCGAGGAGCGCATGTACGCGGCCGGGAAGATCCCCGGTTCCTTCTTCCGCCGTGAGGGCCGCCCCTCCGAGGACGCGATCCTCACCTGCCGCCTCATCGACCGCCCGCTGCGCCCGTCCTTCAAGAAGGGCCTGCGCAACGAGATCCAGGTCGTCGCCACGATCATGGCGCTCAACCCCGACCACCTGTACGACGTCGTCGCGATCAACGCCGCGTCCGCGTCCACGCAGCTGGCCGGCCTGCCCTTCTCCGGCCCGATCGGCGGCGTCCGCGTGGCGCTGATCAACGGCCAGTGGGTCGCGTTCCCGACGCACACCGAGCTCGAGGACGCCGTCTTCGACATGGTGGTCGCCGGCCGCGTCCTGGAGGACGGCGACGTCGCGATCATGATGGTCGAGGCCGAGGCCACCGACAAGACGATCCAGCTGGTCAAGGGCGGCGCCGAGGCCCCCACCGAGGAGGTCGTCGCCGCCGGTCTCGAGGCCGCGAAGCCCTTCATCAAGGTGCTCTGCAAGGCGCAGTCGGACCTCGCCGTCAAGGCCGCCAAGCCGACCGCCGAGTTCCCGATCTTCCTCGACTACCAGGACGACGTCCTGGAGGCGCTGACCGCCGCCGTCCGCTCCGAGCTCGCGCAGGCGCTCACCATCGGCGGCAAGCAGGAGCGCGAGAGCGAGCTGGACCGCATCAAGGCCCTCGCCGCCGAGAAGCTCCTGCCGAAGTTCGAGGGCCGCGAGAAGGAGATCTCCGCCGCGTACCGCGCGCTGACCAAGACCCTGGTCCGTGAGCGCGTCATCAAGGAGAAGAAGCGCATCGACGGCCGCGGTGTCACCGACATCCGCACCCTGGCCGCCGAGGTCGAGGCCATCCCGCGGGTCCACGGATCCGCCGTGTTCGAGCGTGGCGAGACCCAGATCCTGGGCGTCACCACCCTGAACATGCTCCGCATGGAGCAGCAGCTGGACACCCTCTCCCCGGTGACCCGCAAGCGCTACATGCACAACTACAACTTCCCGCCGTACTCCACCGGCGAGACCGGCCGCGTCGGCTCCCCCAAGCGCCGCGAGATCGGCCACGGCGCCCTCGCCGAGCGCGCCCTGGTCCCGGTCCTGCCGGCCCGCGAGGAGTTCCCCTACGCGATCCGCCAGGTCTCCGAGGCCCTCAGCTCCAACGGCTCCACGTCGATGGGCTCGGTCTGCGCCTCCACCATGTCGCTGCTGAACGCCGGTGTGCCGCTGAAGGCCCCGGTCGCCGGTATCGCCATGGGCCTGATCTCCCAGGAGATCGACGGCGAGACGCACTACGTCACCCTCACCGACATCCTCGGTGCGGAGGACGCCTTCGGCGACATGGACTTCAAGGTCGCCGGCACCAAGGAGTTCGTCACCGCCCTCCAGCTCGACACCAAGCTGGACGGCATCCCGGCCTCCGTCCTGGCCGCCGCCCTCAAGCAGGCCCGTGACGCCCGCCTCCACATCCTCGACGTGATGATGGAAGCGATCGACACGCCGGACGAGATGTCCCCCAACGCGCCGCGGATCATCACCGTGAAGATCCCGGTCGACAAGATCGGCGAGGTCATCGGCCCCAAGGGCAAGATGATCAACCAGATCCAGGAGGACACGGGCGCCGAGATCACCATCGAGGACGACGGCACGATCTACATCGGTGCCGCCGACGGCCCGTCCGCCGAGGCCGCCCGCACCACGATCAACGGCATCGCCAACCCGACGATGCCCGAGGTCGGCGAGCGCTACCTCGGTACGGTCGTCAAGACGACCACCTTCGGTGCGTTCGTCTCCCTGCTGCCGGGCAAGGACGGTCTGCTGCACATCTCGCAGATCCGCAAGCTCGCCGGCGGCAAGCGCGTGGAGAACGTCGAGGACGTCCTCGGCGTGGGCCAGAAGGTCCAGGTCGAGATCGCCGAGATCGACTCCCGCGGCAAGCTCTCCCTCGTCCCGGTGATCGAGGGCGAAGAAGGCAGCGAAGAGAAGAAGGACGACGCCGACCAGTGACGTCCCGTGGCTTCAAGGCGACGGCCCGCACCTCTCCGGAGGCGCGGGCCGTCGCCCGTACCCAAACCCTGATCAAGGGCACCAACGGCATCGGCACCGTGCGCAGGACCACCCTCCCCGGAGGCCTGCGCATCGTCACCGAGACCCTGCCCTCCGTGCGCTCGGCCACCTTCGGCATCTGGGCCCACGTCGGCTCCCGCGACGAGACCCCCTCGCTCAACGGCGCCACGCACTACCTGGAGCACCTGCTCTTCAAGGGCACCGGACGCAGGTCCGCCCTGGACATCTCCGCCGCCATGGACGCGGTCGGCGGCGAGATGAACGCGTTCACGGCGAAGGAGTACACGTGCTACTACGCGCGCGTGCTCGACACCGACCTGCCGCTCGCCATCGACATCGTCTGCGACATGCTCACCGGCTCGCTGATCCAGGAGGAGGACGTCGACGTCGAGCGCGGCGCGATCCTCGAGGAGATCGCGATGACCGAGGACGACCCCGGCGACTGCGTGCACGACCTGTTCGCGCACACCATGTTCGGCGACAACCCGCTCGGCCGCCCGGTCCTCGGCACGGTCGACACGGTCAACGCGCTCACCGCCGACCGCATCCGCCGGTTCTACCGGAAGCACTACGACCCGACCCACCTCGTCGTCGCCTGCGCCGGCAACATCGACCACCAGAAGGTCGTACGCCAGGTCCGCGCCGCCTTCGAGAAGGCCGGGGCCCTCGGGGACCTCGACGCCGCGCCCATCGGCCCCCGTGAGGGCCACCGCAGCGTCCGCACGGCCGGCAAGGTGGAGCTGCTCGGCCGCAAGACCGAACAGGCGCACGTCGTCCTCGGCATGCCCGGCCTGCCCCGCACCGACGACCGCCGCTGGGCCCTCGGCGTGCTGAACACCGCCCTCGGCGGCGGGATGTCCTCGCGCCTGTTCCAGGAGGTCCGGGAGAAGCGCGGCCTGGCCTACAGCGTGTACTCCTACACCTCCGGCTTCGCCGACTGCGGCCTGTTCGGCGTGTACGCGGGCTGCCGCCCGAACCAGGTGCACGACGTGCTGAAGATCTGCCGCGACGAATTCGACCACGTCGCCGAGCACGGCCTGTCCGACGAGGAGATCGGCCGCGCCATCGGCCAGCTGCAGGGTTCCACGGTCCTCGGCCTGGAGGACACGGGTGCGCTGATGAACCGTATCGGCAAGAGTGAGCTGTGCTGGGGCGAGCAGATGTCCGTCGACGACATGCTGGCCAAGATGGCCGCGGTGACCCCGGACGAGGTCCGCGCGGTCGCCCGGGACGTCCTGGGGCGGCGCCCGTCGCTGTCGGTCATCGGCCCGCTGAAGGACAAACAGGCCTCCCGTCTGCACGACGCCGTCGCCTAATCCCTCCGGTAAGGAAGCAACAGATGAGCAAGCTGCGCGTGGCGGTCCTCGGTGCCAAGGGCCGGATCGGATCCGAGGCGGTACGAGCGGTCGAGGCCGCCGAGGACATGGAACTGGTCGCCGCCCTCGGCCGGGAAGACAAGCTGGAGACCCTGGTGGAGACCGGCGCCCAGGTGGTCGTCGAGCTGACCACCCCCGCCTCGGTCATGGGCAACCTGGACTTCTGCGTCCGGCACGGCATCCACGCCGTCGTCGGCACCACCGGCTGGACCGACGACCGCCTCGCGCAGCTCGAGGGCTGGCTCGCGCAGTTCCCGGAGACCGGTGTGCTCATCGCCCCGAACTTCTCCATCGGGGCCGTGCTGACCATGAAGTTCGCGCAGATCGCGGCGCCGTACTTCGAGTCGGTCGAGGTCGTCGAGCTGCACCACCCGAACAAGGCCGACGCCCCCAGCGGCACCGCCACCCGCACCGCCCAGCTCATCGCCGAGGCCCGGGCCCGGGCGGGCTCGGCCCCGGCGCCGGACGCGACCGTCACCGCCCTGGAGGGCGCCCGCGGCGCCGACGTCGACGGGGTGCCCGTGCACGCCGTGCGGCTGCGCGGCCTGCTCGCCCACCAGGAGGTCCTGCTGGGCGGCGAGGGCGAGACCCTCACCATCCGGCACGACTCCCTCCACCACAGCAGCTTCATGCCGGGCATCCTGCTCGGCGTGCGCCGCGTGGTGACCACTCCGGGGCTGACCTTCGGCCTGGAACACTTCCTCGACCTGAACTGAGCCCCGAGCCCCTCATGCGCGCGAAGATCACCTACCTCGTCACGGCCGCCGTCCTCGTCTTCTACTTCGTCCTGGTCGGCAGCCGCGGCGTCATGCTCATCGAGTCCGGCACCCCGGTGACCGTCACCTTCGGGATCGCCGTGCTGGTCCTCCCGGTGATCGGCCTGTGGTTCCTGTGGAAGAACACCCAGTTCGTCCGCAACGCCAACCGGCTCGCCGCCGAACTCGACGCCGAGGGCGGCCTGCCCGTGGACGAGCTGCGGCGCACGCCCGGCGGGCGCATCGACCGCGACTCGGCGGACGAGGTCTTCGCCCGGCGCAAGGCCGAGACGGAGGCGTCCCCCGACGACTGGCGCAGCTGGTTCCGTCTCGCCGTCGCCTACCACGACGCCCGGGACACCCCCCGCGCCCGCAAGGCGATGCAGCGGGCCATCGCCCTGCACGACGGCAAGCCGCCGGTCGAGGCGGCCTGACCTTCGCGCACCCCGCCGCCGACCGCCGTGACGCCGCTGGGCCCGGACCGCCGGTGCGGTCCGGGCCCAGCGGCCTCATCCGAGCGTCATCCGTGCCGCTGCTCCTCGGCCCAGGCCTCCACGGCGTCCGCGGCCCGGTCGAACGCCTCGACGCGGCCCAGGAAGTCGGCGTTGTGCGTGGTCAGCAGCGGCGGTGCGTCACCGTCGGCGCGGTCCCCGCGGACCAGTACCAGCGCCTGGCCCTGCACCGTGCGCGGCAGCCCGAGCCAGCGCACCGGCTGCTGCACCGTGCGCACGCTGACGACCCGCGCCCACGGTGTCGTACGGCTGACGAGGAAGCAGACCTGGCGCAGCCCGCGCGGGCTCACCCACACACCCATGCGCAGCAGCCGCAGCGCTCCGGCGATGACCGCCACCGCGACACCGAAGCAGAACCCGGCCTCGGACACACTGGCGGTCAGCGCGATGACGACCGCCGCGAACAGCACGAACGAGGCGAGCAGCAGCAGGAGGGCGGCCGAGCCCACCCGCCACGGGCCGGGCCGGTAGGGACGCCGCCAGCGCTCGCGGTCGTCGAACGGCAGCGCGACGTCGTCCGCGGTGTCGAAGGCACGGTCGGCCGTCAGGAAGGGCAGGGGCACGGCGGGTCCTCACTCGTTCCAGGCGTGGGCTGTGCCCGGTGAGGTTATCCGCCTGTGTCCCCGCTCACCACCCGCGGGGGCCGAGCCGGGGCCTTCCGCCGCCCACGGACCGCACCCCAGGACCGGCCGGGCGGTCACTGCCCGCTCAGCGCCCGGGGGACGCCTGGGACTGCGGTGTCTGGGCGGGGGAGTGGCTGATCGACAGGGCCGGCATCCCGAGGATCAGGGAACCCACGAGACCGGCGACGATGGTGAGGCCCAGCAGGCAGCGGCCGGCTATGCGGCCGACGGACGCCCGCTCGCGGGGCGGCGGGGTGACATTGCTGCGGAACCTGTCGGCCTCGGAGAGGAAGGCGAACGGGACGGGCTCACGCCGACGGGACATCTGGGGTGCTTCTCCCTTCACGGATCGAACGAGTCATTCTCACCGATACAGACGAACGAAGGACCACCGGGGTGCCCACTTTCACCGACTTCATCGCGCCCCTGCGCCGAACGTAGAGTGGCGTCCTCAAGCGACGAGACCGGAAGGCCCTGCGAACCGTGACCCCCGACGACGACTTCAAGATCGATCTCCGTAGCGACGTCACCGTCGAACTGGTGAAACACAGCGCGGCCGACTCCGACGTGCTGTTCGCGGCCCGCGTCTCCACGGTCGGAGAGCAGTCCCTGGACGAGCTGAACAAGGACCCGGAGCGCTCGAAGGGCCTGATCAACTACCTGATGCGGGACCGCCACGGCAGCCCCTTCGAGCACAACTCGATGACCTTCTTCATCAGTGCGCCGATCTTCGTCTTCCGCGAGTTCATGCGCCACCGCGTGGGCTGGTCCTACAACGAGGAGTCCGGCCGCTACCGGGAGCTCCAGCCGGTCTTCTACGTGCCGGGCGAGTCCCGCAAGCTGGTGCAGGAGGGCCGCCCGGGCAAGTACGTCTTCGTGGAGGGCACCCCCGAGCAGCACGAGCTCGTGGGGCGGGCCATGGAGGACTCCTACCGCGACGCCTACCGGACGTACCGCCGGATGCTCGAAGCCGGCGTCGCCCGCGAGGTCGCCCGTTCGGTCCTCCCGGTGGGCCTGTACTCGTCGATGTACGCCACCTGCAACGCCCGCTCGCTGATGCACTTCCTCGGCCTGCGCACCCAGCACGAGCTGGCCCAGGTGCCGTCCTTCCCGCAGCGGGAGATCGAGATGGTCGGCGAGCGGATGGAGGCCGCGTGGGCCGAGCTCATGCCGCTCACCTACGCCGCCTTCAACGCCAACGGCCGGGTCGCGCCGTAAGCGCTTTCCGGGCCGGTACAGATGTACGGGTCAGCCGTGCGAAGTGTCCGTATTGCGGCATTTAGTGAAGTTCATCTAGCCTGATCAAACGGGTCCGGCACTGCTTGAACCCCCGAGCAGGCAGTGCCGGGCTCCATCCTTGTCCCGACTTGTCGCCCGACCCGAGGGCAGACCCCGCAGTGAGCAGCGAGTAGCGTGTTACCCATGGCTCCGACCTCGACTCCGCAGACCCCCTTCGGGCGGGTCCTCACCGCCATGGTCACGCCCTTCACGGCGGACGGCGCACTCGATCTCGACGGCGCGCAGCGGCTCGCCACCCACCTGGTGGACGCAGGCAACGACGGCCTGGTGATCAACGGCACCACCGGCGAGTCCCCCACCACCAGTGACGCGGAGAAAGCGGACCTCGTACGGGCGGTCCTGGAGGCTGTCGGAGACCGCGCCCACATCGTGGCCGGCGTCGGCACCAACGACACCCAGCACAGCATCGAGCTGGCCCGCGCCGCCGAGAAGACCGGCGCCCACGGCCTGCTGACCGTCACGCCGTACTACAACAAGCCCCCGCAGGAGGGCCTGTACCGGCACTTCACGGCCATCGCGGACGCCACCGGGCTGCCCGTCATGCTGTACGACATCCCGGGCCGCAGCGGCGTCCCCATCAACACCGAGACGCTCGTCCGCCTGGCCGAGCACCCGCGGATCGTGGCCAACAAGGACGCCAAGGGCGACCTCGGCCGTGCCGGCTGGGCCATCGCCCGCTCCGGCCTCGCCTGGTACTCCGGCGACGACATGCTGAACCTGCCGCTGCTCTCCATCGGCGCGGTCGGCTTCGTCTCGGTCGTCGGCCACGTCGTCACCCCGGACCTGCGCGCCCTCGTCGACGCGTACGCCTCCGGCGACGTGCAGAAGGCCACCGAGATCCACCAGAAGCTGCTCCCGGTCTACACCGGCATGTTCCGCACCCAGGGCGTCATGACCACCAAGGCCGCCCTCGCCCTGCGGGGACTGCCCGGCGGACCGCTCCGGCCGCCCATGATCGAGCTCACTCCCGAAGAGACCGAACAGCTCAAGATCGATCTTGCCGCCGGCGGGGTACAGCTCTGACAACAAGACTTCGCGAGTTCCCTCGCACCGCCCGGTTCCCCACCGGGCTCCACAACTGAAGAGGCGGGCCACCGGTGCCCGCAATCCACAACGACAACTGCTCATGCACGAACGTCACCCACGCCACGTGCCCGCCGGTACGTGGCGTGCGTGGTTGAGGAGAGTCTTTTGAGTCATCCGCATCCTGAACTCGGCTCGCCCCCGAAGCTCCCCGAAGGAGGCCTGCGGGTCACCCCGCTCGGCGGCCTCGGCGAGATCGGCCGGAACATGACCGTCTTCGAGTACGGCGGCCGCCTGCTGATCGTCGACTGCGGAGTGCTCTTCCCCGAGGAGGAGCAGCCCGGAATCGACCTGATCCTGCCGGACTTCACATCGATCCGGGACCGTCTCGACGACATCGAGGGCATCGTCCTCACCCACGGGCACGAGGACCACATCGGCGGCGTCCCGTACCTGCTCCGCGAGAAGCCGGACATCCCGCTGATCGGCTCCAAGCTGACCCTCGCCCTGATCGAGGCCAAGCTCCAGGAGCACCGCATCCGCCCGTACACGCTCGAGGTGGCCGAGGGCAACCGCGAGCGCGTCGGCCCCTTCGACTGCGAGTTCGTCGCCGTCAACCACTCCATCCCGGACGCCCTCGCCGTCGCCATCCGCACCCCCGCGGGCATGGCCGTGCACACCGGCGACTTCAAGATGGACCAGTTGCCGCTGGACAGCCGGCTGACCGACCTGCACGCGTTCGCCCGGCTCAGCGAGGAGGGCATCGACCTCCTCCTCAGCGACTCCACGAACGCCGAGGTGCCCGGCTTCACCCCGCACGAGCGCGACATCTCCAACGTGCTGCGCCAGGTCTTCGGCGGCGCGCGCAAGCGGATCATCGTGGCGAGCTTCGCCAGCCACGTCCACCGCATCCAGCAGATCCTGGACGCGGCCCACGAGTACGGCCGCCGAGTCGCCTTCGTCGGCCGCTCCATGGTCCGCAACATGGGCATCGCCCGCGACCTCGGCTATCTGAAGGTCCCGCCGGGCCTGGTGGTGGACGTCAAGACCCTGGACGACCTGCCCGACCACGAGATCGTGCTGGTCTGCACGGGCTCGCAGGGCGAGCCGATGGCGGCCCTGTCCCGCATGGCCAACCGCGACCACCAGATCCGCATCGTCCAGGGCGACACGGTCATCCTGGCCTCGTCGCTCATCCCGGGCAACGAGAACGCGGTGTACCGGGTGATCAACGGCCTGACCCGCTGGGGCGCCAACGTCGTCCACAAGGGCAACGCCAAGGTGCACGTCTCGGGCCACGCCTCGGCCGGCGAGCTGCTGTACTTCTACAACATCTGCCGCCCGAAGAACCTGATGCCGGTGCACGGCGAGTGGCGCCACCTGCGCGCCAACGCCGAACTCGGCGCCATGACCGGCGTGCCGCACGACCGCATCGTCATCGCCGAGGACGGTGTGACCGTCGACCTCGTCGAGGGCAAGGCCAGGATCTCCGGCAAGGTCCAGGCCGGTTACGTCTACGTCGACGGCCTCTCGGTCGGCGACGTCGGCGAGCCCGCCCTGAAGGACCGGAAGATCCTCGGCGACGAGGGCATCATCTCGGTCTTCGTGGTGGTGGACTCCACCACGGGCAAGATCACCGGAGGTCCGCACATCCAGGCCCGCGGCTCGGGCATCGACGACTCCGCCTTCGGTGACGTCATCCCGAAGATCTCCGAAGCGCTGGAGCGGTCGGGCCGAGAGGGCGTCGCGGAGGTCCACCAGCTGCAGCAGCTCCTCCGCCGCACCCTGGGCAAGTGGGTGTCGGACACCTACCGGCGCCGGCCGATGATCCTGCCGGTCGTCGTGGAGGTCTGACACGGCGTTCGATCCTTCGCACGTCTGAACTGGCAGCGGGGCGCCTCGATTTGCATCGAGGCGCCCCGCTCCAGTACGTTTACGGCTCCGCTAGGACGGGAAGCCCCGGACGCCTCGTGCGCTCCGGAGGGCGCTCCCGGAGGGGCGGGAAATCCGACTCAGAACCTCTGATAAAGTCGGAACCGCCGGAAAGGGAAACGCGGAAGCGGGAACCTGGAAAGCACCGAGGAAATCGGGTCGGAAAGATCTGATAGAGTCGGAAACGCAAG
>NZ_JBIVBI010000027.1:0-42238 GCF_044746005.1 Streptomyces sp. NPDC086766
GCTACGAACGCAAGGCCGAACACTTCCTGGCCTTCACCGCCATCGCCTGCAGCCTCATCTGTTACCGCAGGCTCACCAAATGAGACGACGTCTAAAAGTGACGGAGTGGACGCCCCAGGAGCTGCCCGAGATCCCGCGTCAAATCAAGCGTGCCCGACCTGAGGATTTCGCGTGGTGCAAGTGCCGCCGGAGAGAGGTCCGGGCGTCCGCCCCTTGACTCCGCGACCCGGCAATCCGTCACCTCGCGAGCCGCATTTCGTCCGTCCCCGCACCCGCGGGGATGGTCCCAGCGCGGCCGTGGTGGGCACGCCGTAGGTGGCCTGCTCTCCGCACCCGCGGAGATGCTCCCGCCCGCACGGCCGTCAGCGCACTGCGCGACGACTGCTCCCCGCACCCGCGGGGATGGTCCCAACGCCGGCACCGTCACCGAGCAGGGAACGCCCCTGCTCCCCCGCGCCCGCGGGGATGGTCCCTCGAGCAGGGGCTCGCGCAGCACCGTCGCCCGCTGCTGGCGTCAGCCTTGTTCTTCTCCATACGTGTGGGTGTACGTGGTGGTGTAGTCGTCTACGGCCCTGGCCCTGTCCGCTGCATAGTCGGCGCGGGCCTGGCGATCCGCGTCGCTGATGTCGGGGTGCAGCGGGGGCGTGTGCGGTGCGCGCCAGAGTTGGATCAGGTGGCGCTCGCCATGGTCGCCGATGCCGGGTTCGGGGTCGTCGGCGTGGCAGTGCAGGCGCATTCGCACCGAGGCGTGAGCGTCGGTGGGTGGCATCTGGAGAGGGGGTTCCTCCTGTGGCCATGCGTTCAGGATGTCGCCGGGTTCGAGTGTCTCGAGGCGGAGTTGGGGGTTGTGGGCCAGCAGGCTCATTTCCTCTGCGGGCTCCCATCCGTTGCCAGTCTCAAGCGCTGGCGGGGTGTCGTGGATCTGGATGGTCAGGTGGAGGGGGCCGGTGTCGGTGGTGGTGAGGACGACGGCGCTGGCGGGGTCGGCTGGGCCGCACCGCCAGCCGTAGGGCATCTGGGCCGGGTAGTCGTCGTGTTCGGTGAAGCCGATGAGGTAGCCGCTTTCTCCCACCTCGATGGTGAATGCCGCTTCGTGGACCAGCATGGTGCTCCTTCTACAGGGCAGGGTGTCCCCTCCGGAGGCGAGCCGGAGGGGACACCCTGGTCTAGCTCAGCGAGTGTGACGCCTAGGCGATCACGTAGAACGGGTCGTGGTCCATGACGTGGAACTGGCGGCGCCAGTTGGTGATGTTGGCGCCCTGGGCGTCGTTCTCGTTCTTCTTGACCCAGGTGATGGTGCGCTGGCCGGTGGGCAAGTAGGTTCCGCCTTCGTAGGTGGAGGCGAAGGGGTACTCGTCGCACGAGGTCCGGCCGGCGCGCCGCATGTCGGCCGGCACGGGGACGGAGCAGACGGCCTGGCGGTTCTTCTTCTGCTGCGTGGCGTTGATCATCCAGTGCAGCGGCTTGCCTCCGTTGGGGTCGCCGTAGTGGCCGCCGCGGGAGCGCAGCTTTCGGATGCCTTCGGAGATGCGCGGCAGGGTGATCAGGTTGATCGCGGTGGGTGCCTCGGTGATGGCGCAGCCGGTGGTGCCGTAGTAGTTGTCGCACCGGTAGGTGGCGGAGGCGTAGGAGACGCTGCCGGGGCTGTAGCCGGGTTTGGTGAAGGTGTAGCCGTAGGTGGTCTTCGCCTTGGGGTTGATCTTCTTCCGGGCGATGGCGCCGGTCGTGTAGGAGACGGTGCCGGATGCGGCGCTGTCGAGGGTGTGGCCCTGCGGGAAGTGCACGCTGGCCTTGGTGCCGCCGCCGGACTTGGCGGAGACGTTGACGCGGACGCCCTTGCCCTTGCCGGTGGTCCTCGCCTTGGAAACGGTGAACTTCTCACTCCAGTTGGCGCTGGTGGCCTTCAGCGTCATCTGGTGCTTGACGCTGAAGTCCGCGGTGCCTTCCAGGACCGGCCGCCCGTTGACGACCTTGACGACGTCGACGTGGACCGTGACCCACTCGCACTCGCTGAAGCGGTTGATCGTGATGCGGTTGACGGTGCAGGACGCGGCGGCGGCCCTGGCGGACGAGCCAGCCGGCGCGCTCGCCTCGCGCTTGGGCGAACTGATGCTGACGCGCAACTGCGCGTCGCTCTGCTGGCCGGCCACGGCCGACGGAGCCGCAGCCGTGGCAAGAACACCGAAGCCCACCACTCCAACAGTGAGCAGCTTGTGCAACCTCACGTATTACCCCCTGTTTTGGTCACCGACGGAGGCGCAAGTCAACTCAGCAGCTCCCCCGTCGCGTTGGCGGCATCGAAGCACAGGCCACGCGAAGACCGCATGCCGTTTTGATCGGTTTCAGCCAAAAGTGGGTGGTGTTACACGCTAAAGGCCGCAAGTGCGGCGTTGCACTGCTCCGAGATCGGCCATCTACCAGCGCGAACGTAGAGGGCTGAGGTCCGCCCCGTAAGGCGGTGCCGCCCTATTAGCTGGGCTGTGGCTGCTGCCAGCCGGCACCCCCAGGGACATCTCCTGACCTGTTCACGTGAGGAGGTCGGAGATGGTGGTGACGATGAGAGCGAGCAGAGTGAGGGTGGTAGCGAAGGCCATTCCGCCACGGCTCACCATAGATGACGAGCTCGCACCTTCCGCGCGGGCGAGGAAAGCGGCTGTCACGGCGGCGAGCAGGGAAATGATCACAGCGACGGCGACCCCCAGGACGATAACGGCGGCGGTGTAGGACGGCGGCATGGCAGGCTCCTTCATCTGCATCTACGGGGAGGGATGCAGCGACCTTGCCGATTCGGGTGTGCGCCAGGGTGCAGCCGTACGAAGATGAACACTTCGGTACTGCGCCTTGTAGGGGGCGAGGAATGGCAGATGTCGAGCCAGCACAGGCGCTGGCACGCTTGCGGCAGACGTTGCGTGCGCACGTGGGCACAGCACGTTTGAACACCAGCCAACTGGCAACCAGGGCCGAGTTGGGCAGGACGACGGTCAGCAAAGCGCTTAATGACGGCCATGAGCGACCGACGTGGCCTACCGTTGCTGCGATCGCCAAGGCTCTGCGTTTGAGCGCAGACGAGCAGCAGGCGCTGCTCGGGCTCTGGGAGCAAGCCGGTGCGAAGAAGACCCCAATTCGCTTGCCATCAGGCGCACGTGAGCCCCTACCTCAAGAAGTGCTGCGCCGCCGGTCCGGTGCCCAGATCGCGGGCGCCGCGGCAGGGGCACTGGTTGTGGCCGTGAGCGTCGCCGTGGGTGTGGTCTGGTGGCTGAGCAACTCTTCGGACGCTGAGGCGTCCGGCCCGTTGCTAGTGACGTACAAGTGGCCGACGATGAAAAGCTGCGACGGGGCGACCTCCGTAGCCATGCCGAGGGGTGGGAAACCGCTGACGGCCTTCCACGTCGATAATCAGGACTTTCGGTCCGTCGTCACCTCTCCGAGGAACAAAGGCGGTACCTGGGGTGCCGGCCATCTCTATGTAGACCTCGGCACGAAGGACGACACGACGGTCACCATCGATGAGCTCCACCTCTCGGCACGCGTTCCGCAGCGTATCGGCCCGCCAACATGGGTGGCACTCACCCAGGGTGGCTGTGGTGACGTTCAGGACCGGGTGTTCGATCTCAACTTGGACAGGCCTCAACTCGTCGACCGTGGCGTCCAGGGAGAGCTGCAGCCAGGTGACAAACCAGCCCCGACCAATCACCTGGGGTCCGGTTTCACCGTGAACGCCAAAGACCCGGCCATCATCCGGGTCGACGTGACCGCCTGCCACGGGAACTACGAGTGGAGTCTGGTGATCGAGTACACCTACAACGGTCACCAGTTCCACAAGCAGTTAGGCCCCTTTAGGTCCCTCAGCGTGGCGGACAAGAATACACGGGCTTACGCACCCAACCCCGGCACGGGTGCCATCGGCGAGGCGTTGACAGACATCGGTGCCCCCCTCGGATGCCCGGCAACGAGCTAAATGATCAACCGGCACCTACCGCCTCAATGCCCACGCCCGGTTCGGTTTCACCGCCGCCCCCCGGCAGCGCCGACGACGCCCGGCTGCGTCACCTCACCCTCGCCCTGCCGCCCCACCACACCGCCGGTCTCTTTCAGGCCCACGAGGCCGGTCTCACCGAGGACCAGCTCCGCCGGTCGCCGCCGACGCCCTCGGCAAGGTCTACTTCCGCGACAACGGCCGCCGCGCCCACGGCCTCGAAGTACACCGCGAACACCTCGAATTCGAGCTGTAGGAGCACCCGGGGCGGACACCGGAAGAGACGAGCATCAGGACAGCCCCTTGCGGCAGGGGCGTTGCGGATTGTGCCGCTGGCCGCAGAGGTCAGCGGCGTGCGGCACGCCCCCCGTTACCGTTTTCGTGGCTCCGCAACGGGGCCTCCGGCCTTCGGGTCCGGCATGACTTCCCCCGGGGATGGTGTCACCGGGTCCGGAGGCGTCGACGGACCGCTGATGAGGGGCTTGAGCACTGGCTTCACCCGAGCCGGAAGAGCTCTCCGTAACGTGGATGTGGCAGCTCGGTGCCCTGGCAGGCCGAACGAAAGCGTGATGGAGGCGCCTGCACGTGATCGACACCGGCGACATCGACGTCTACCTGGGCTTGGACGTCGGCAAGGGCGAACACCACGCCACTGCCGTCACACCGGCCGGGAAGAAGTCATTCGACAAGCGCCTCCCCAACACCGAGCCCAAGCTCCGCGAGCTCTTCGCGAAACTCCAGGCCAAGCACGGAACAGTGTTGGTCGTGGTCGATCAGCCGGCCTCGATCGGCGCCTTACCGCTGGCGGTCGCGAGGGACATGGGCTGTCCGGTCGCCTACCTGCCGGGTCTCACGATGCGGCGGATCGCCGACCTCTACCCCGGCGAGGCGAAGACGGACGCGAAGGACGCGTTCATCGGCCGCGCAGTCTGCTCCCCGCTGCCCGCGGGGATGGTCCCCACAGTCATCGGCGGGCGCCTCTACCTCGACCCTGCTCCCCGCGCCCGCGGGGATGGTCCCCAATTGATGGCGATGAGCGGGGCGTCCTTCCACTGCTCCCTGCGCCCGCGGGGATGGTCCCACGCCATCCTGCTTCACGCCCATGACTGCCCGCTGCTCCCCGCGCCCGCGGGGATGGTCCCCCGAAGAAGCACGAGCTCGAACGGATCATCGCCTGCTCCCCGCGCCTGCGGGGATGGTCCCGTGGACACGCCGGGCTGGGCGATGGTGGGACAGGTGATATTCCAGGAGCCGGCGAATCTCTGCCACGGTGAGCGGGATGACCCTGCTGGTGGCGTCGTTTCTACAGCCCCCCTTTCGCGCCTTCGTCGGCGGCGAGGCCGCCACTGCCCGGGAGGATTGGCGTATCGGCGAGTTGTGCGAGTACGAACAGGCCAGCGCCCGCCTGGGGCTCCTCCGGCTCGTCTGTCTGACGGAACCGCTGCCGGCCGGGGCCGGTGTCCACTTTCGAAACCGGCCCCGGCGGGCGGTGGCGCGGGTCAGTGCCAGAGGTTCCCGGGGCAGCCGTTCACCCACTTGTGCGAGCTGATGTTGTCCTGCGCGGACGTGCCGCTCGTGAAGGTGTTGCGGGACAGGTCGTCCACGTAGAGCTCGTTCCAGTCCAGGCAGCCGTACCCGCCCGTGTAGCCGGCGTCTCTGTAGAACAGGACGTCGTTGACGCCACCGGAGTAGGTGCCCGTGTTGACCACTGACCTGGCGTTGTCGTTGTCCGTCCCCTGGAACGGGCCCGAAGTGTCGGACCAATTGCTGTCGTCGCCCGAGGCCGCACCGAGGAGCGTGTCGCAGTTTGCCCAGTAGTAGGCCCGGACGTATCCGTCGCCCTTGTGTGAATTGTAGGCGTTGTCGCAGGCCGTGCTCAGCGTGGACGACGGCGCCGCCTGGGCGGTGGCGGCGGGGGCGAGGGCGCCGAGGACGGCGGCCAGACCCACCGCGGCGAGGACGGCACGGTTTTTGCGCATGGGTATCCCCTTCTCTGGTGGAGCGGGTCGAGTGGCGATGTGCTTGCTCTCGGCCGGTGATCAGCCGAGAACCTGGTCGGCTCGGGCGAGCGCGGCGTGCTGCATACGGCCTCGGGTTTCGATCTCCTTGGCGTAGCGCTTTCGCACGGGGGCGCTGTACACGCGGGCCAGCTTGTGGATGGTGGCGGACAATGACGACGTGTGCGCGCAGGTGGCCTCGGCGACCGCCAGGCGCACCTCGACGGGGTGTGACTGAGCCGGGCTCATTCCCGCAGTGCGCTTCACCAGATCGGATTGAACGGCGTCGGGGTCCGTGTAGGGGTGGCCGGTCGTGTGTCGCATGCACCGGGACCACGACGTGAGGGCGGTGGTGAAGCGCTTGTCGCGTACGAGCTTTGGAACGTAGAGCGGGTTGAGATTTGTGACGATCTTGTTCGCGTGGAACCACGCTGCTGCGTCACCGTAGAGCTTCTTCGTGGCATCGGCCATGCAGCCGTCGGTTGAGGTGGCGACGCGTCCGCCCGCCGGCAGGCGGACGATCTGCATGTGCTGCTGCGGGCCGCCCCCGAGAGCGTTGGAGTAGCGGACCTGCTCTGCCGACGGGAGGTTCTTGCGGTAGGTCGCATTCGGGTCGCGGGCCTTGGCCGCCATGACCCTCTGCTGGATCAGGCCGCCGAATCCGTGCTTGCGTGCCCAGGCGATGTCGTCCCGTACGAAGACGGCTTCGAAGGCGGGGCGGTCCTCGGCGGGTACCGGCGGCGTGACCCAGTACCGGAAGCCGTGCCGGGCCATGCACCCCTTGACGATCCTGAGCTCGGCCTGGTCGATCCGCGCCTGCTGGGCGCCTGTGAGCTCGTGGATCACCGGCGTACTCCGGACGACGCTGTGGTGCCCACAGCCTGTCAGTGCGCCGAACGAGATGATCGCCGCCGCTCCCCATACGGTGGCGGCATTCACCCACAGTAATGCCTTCACTAAAGAATCCCCCCGTGGCTTCGGACGCAGGCATGATCAATGCCCCTCGGGCACCCCCATGTCTAGTCGTCCTGTCGCGAACGGCACGCTAGCGCGGCCAACCGAGCCGAAAAAGGGAAACCGGGAGCGAGAATCCCTGCATGTCGATAACATTTTAACTATGAGCCGAGATGGGGGCACCACTGCGGCAGAAGCACCCGGAGGAAGTGGGCGCAGGAATCCGACGGCGCACCAGCTGCGCCTATTTCTGATGCTGTCGGAGGAACTGCATTTCGGGAGGGCCGCTGCACGGTTGTTCATGGCCCAGCCGGCGCTCAGTCAGCAGATCAGGACCCTTGAGGACAGACTCGGCACGGCGCTGTTCGCCCGCGCGGGTCAGGGGGTACACCTCACGGCATGCGGGCAGGCCCTCGTGGTCCATGCCCAGGAAGCGATCCGGGCGCTCGATCGAGTTCGTGCCACGGCGGAAACCTTCGCCCGCGAGTTACGCGGCCACCTCGTCATCGGCGCGATCGGTGCGGAGGCGGCCACGCCCCACGCGCACGCCATACTGGCTGAAATGCGCCGCCAGCATCCGCACATCATCGTCGAGATACGCAGTGTCGGCTTCGTGACACAAATCGAGGCCCTGGCGCGGGGCGACGTCGACGCCGCATTCCTCCGGCCACCGCTCCCCTCGGGTCTGCGAAACCTGCCCCTGGCCATGGAGCCGCGCGTGGCCTGTCTGCCCGCCGGTGATCCCCTGGCTGTTAAGGAACGGATCCATATCGCCGAACTCGCTGGTCACCCGGTCGTGGACGTACCGCCAGAGGTCCCGCGCGCATGGCGGGACGGGTGGGCCCTCAATCCTCGGCCGGACGGCACCCCGGTACGGTTCGGGCCGGAGGCCGCCGACATCGAGGCGGTACTGCTGGCCGTGGCCGCCGGCCGCGGAATGACCTTTCTTCCATCCTCAGCCCGTCACCTCTACCCGCGCCCAGGAATCGCCTACGTCGACGTGGCGGACATCCCGCCCAGCACCTCGGCACTCGCCTGGATCCCCGGAGGAAATCGGCCGCTGCTGAACGCGTTTGTCGCCACAGCGAGCAACACCGTGGCAAGCACCCACTCCGGGTGTGCTTCCGCTGACCGCGAATCACGTAAGTGACACCGGTCGAATGCACGAATGTCCGCGGTATTGCTGGTTCCGTTTTCCTTGGCCCGATGCAGCAGCCCCGGGCCAAGGCTACGGAGCCCCGGAGACCGACGGTTGGCATCATCGGCCGGATTCGGCAACTATGCGATTCGGCCGATTTCTTGCCGTGGGCGGCTGAGCCTCGATCCGCCGCGTGAATTTTGATCATGAGAGTCGGACCCCTACCCAACACAATGAAATAGCAGAACTCTATTTGACTTCAGGACAGTTCACACGCCTGAAGGAAGACGCAAAAGGTCGCACTGTGGGTGTTTTGCCGCTATAAAGAGATTCGCCCCTAATGGGGTGCTGTTGGCACGTTCTACCCTCGTCTGCCTGCCGCCCCCCTCCTCCTCCGCCGCGACCTGCACACCGTTCTCCTTCCGGCAGCACAGGACTCTCCGATCCCGCGGCAACCCGGACGGAATACCTTCAAGTCACCCGCGCGTGGCCAGTGGCCGAAATTCGCATGTGGCGGCGATGCGATGGCTTGCCCGAAAAAATGTGCGCTTCTAGCATCCCAGGGCCTCAATTCATACCTCCTTCGACGAAGGAATAAATGCCATGTACATGAGATTAAAGCTGCGGCCCGGTGCCGCTCGGCCGTCGCGGACGCTGCGTACGCTGGCTGCGTCACTGGCCGCAGTGCTCCTGGCCGCAGTGATGGTCCAGCTGAGCGCCGGGGCGGCCCGTGCTGCGTCGGGGAGCTGCCCGACGGCCCGCAGCACCGCTCCTCCGACCGTCGAGGCCATGAAGGCGATCGACCTGGCCTGCAAAGCCGTGGATGCCCGGATCCGCTACAGCTTCGGCGGTGGCTGGGGAACCCATCCGGGCGCTTCCTACGGCTGGCCCGACGGGACCACGTACGCCGCCAACGACGGCAACGTCAAGGGCTACGACTGCTCCGGCTTCATGCACTGGATCTGGTACGCCGTCACCGGGACTGAGAACTTCCTGCCGTTGGGCGCCGACAGCCAGTTCCACACCTCCAGCCATGTCGCGGCCCGGTTCTCCGCGTCGCAGGGCACCGGAAGCCTCCTCCCCGGCGACCTGGTCTTCTGGGGGAACCCCAACGCAACCAACGGAATCCACCACGTAGCCATGTACCTGGGCGACGGCCTGATCGTCCAGCAGTCCCAGTCGGGGACACCTGCCAACGTCGACACCCTCAACCTGTCCGGCTACGCCGGCGCGGTCCGCCTCACCGGCTTCTCCTCCACCGACCCCAACTGGCAGGAGTACGCCAGTGGCGTCGACGACCGCATCGCGAACGCCGAAGCCAAGTATGGTGTGAACGGATGCGGATCGGGCGGCTGCACTACGGGATGCTCCGCCCAGTGGTATAACGACCACCCCAGCGATCCACTGTGCAACGGGGGTTCCAGCGGAGGCGCGGGCGGCGGACCCATCGCAAGTGGCACCAAGTACTGGGTCGACACCTTCGCCGCCGCCACCGGCCGTGATCTCGGCGGAACCTTGAACGCGGGTACCAACTACGTCTTCTGCAAGGAGTGGGGCTCGCAGGTCGGCTCCGGCTCCACCTACAACCACTGGTGGCTATACACCGATATGGACACCGGAGGCCAGGACTACGTTTCCGCGTACTACCTGTCCCGCTGGGGCAACGACGAAGCCAAGGACAACTCCGGCAACACCATCCCCACCTGCTCCTGGAGCTCGGGCGGCGGCACTGGGGGCACCAAGTACTGGGTCGACACCTTCGCCAACGCACCGGCCCGGGACGGCGCCGGCACGCTGTACGCGGGCACCAACTACGTCTTCTGCAAGGAGTGGGGCTCGCAGGTCGGCTCCGGTTCCACCTACAACCACTGGTGGCTGTTCACCGACCTGGACACCGGAGGCCAGGGATGGGTGTCGGCATACTACCTGTCCCGCTGGGGCAACGACGAAGCCAAGGACAACTCCGGCAACACCATCCCGAACTGCGGTACCGACGGCAAATACTGGGTGAAGACCTTCGCCAGCGCGCCCGGCCGCGACCACGGGGGCACGCTGTACGCGGGCACCAACTACGTCTTCTGCAAGGTCTGGGGCTCGCAGGTCGGCTCCGGTTCCACCTACAACCACTGGTGGCTGCTGACCGACATGGACACCGGCGGACGCGACTACGTATCGGCCTACTACTTGGCCAACCAGGGCAACGACCAGGCCAACGACATCTACGGAGCCACCATTCCAACCTGCTGACCAGTAACCGCGCGCAAACCGCAGGCGGCGAAACGGCTTCGACGTCGGTTCGTCCGCCCGTCGAAGGCAGCGGGTGACCGCACCAAGTGCGAGAACACGAAACACGTCCACCGGCGAGGAAGTACCTGAAGCAGATGTCATGCCCGCCATGCCCCCTCCACGCACTTGTGGCACGCCGACGGGCCGCCTCCCCAGGACGGCGGCCCGTCGGCGTGCCACTCCGATTTTGTCGAAGATCCTGAGGCTCCCGGTTGCATACGGCGGAGGCGAAGAAGCAAAGCACCTGCAGGAAGCCAAGGAGAGTGTTCGGGTGCTCTGGCAGCGGTACCGGCTTGCTTGCCGTCGTGCGGTGGGGCAGGCCAGCATGCTCGGGTGGCAGCCGATTGGTTGGAGCAGAGCCTGCTCGACGCGGTCCGCGACGGCGAGATGTTGGACCTGGCCGGTGACGGGCCGGTCGACGAGGCCTCGATGCGGTCCTGGGACAGCACCCGCACCTCTCGGCAGCGTTGATCCGTGACCTGGTCCGCGGCCGCCGGGATATCGAGGCGGACCCGCACGGGCTGCGGCTGCGCGGGGCGCGCATCGCTGGCCGCGTCGACCTGGCGAACATCGCCAGCGATCTGCGGGTCGAGCTGGTCGAGTGCTTCGTCCCCGACGGTCTGAGCGTGTGCGGCAGCCAGCTGCCCGGCCTCGTGCTGGACGGTTCCTGTTTTGGGCACCCCGCGGGTTCGCACGACCCGCCGGTTGACGCCGCACGCTTCACCGCGCCGGCGATAACGATGCGCGGAGCGGTTGCCAACGCCGACACACCTTCCGGCGCGGTCCGGTTCCTCGGAGCCCCCCTTGCGCGGCGGCCGCAGGGCGGCGGGACGGAGGCAGGAGCGGCCGGGCGGCCTTGATCACGAGTTGCATCGTGGCCTTCAGGCTACGGGTCGGTGGGTGTGCGGCGTCCTGCCGCCTTTTGGCTGCTGCTTGGCACGCACCACTTCCCGGGCGGTCCCCACCAGAATTCCTGCCGCGAGCAGTCCGAACACCACAGAACCCTCTCGAATTCCGTCGGCCTCGTGTCCGTCCAGATGGTCAGTGTGGCGGACCTCGGTGGGGTCCGACGGGTTGTAGACGACAGGTACGTGCGCTCCGGGCTTCGCGTCGGTTGCCGAGCCTGAGACATCGATATCCGCGCGTACAGTGCCGGACGGTGCACCAAAGCGCACGGTCAAGGAGGTCGCCGAGCCCTCCTCCGACTCGCTGGCGATGCCGACCACGGTCGCGTCGGTCCTGTGCCCGTGCGCCCGGAGGTTCTGCAGTACCTGGTCCTCCTGGCCGGCTTCCCATCCCATGACTCCGGCTAAGGTGGCGACCATCAGGAAACCTACGGCCGCAGTCCGGGCTTTGGCCCAGCGGGGGGCCAGCAGCGACGATGGCATACCGAGCCTGGGGAGCAACGCAGCCACGAGGCGGCCCGGCGGAGGAATTCGGCCGGCCCAACGACGAGCCCAGTCCCGGCGGCGTACCAACAGTCTCGCGATACCGCTCGCTGCGGACAGCGCCACCGCACAGCCGAAAAACTGGAGCCACGTCAGCTCAAACGGATCGAATGCGAACCACACCACGAAGGCCGCGACACCTGCCAGCGAGGCCCACCCATTGAGAGAGTCGTATCTTCCCTGGACGTCGCTCTGTACGGACTTGCGCTCATTCATCTGCGCCTCCTCGCCCCGTTACGGGCTAGGACTCACCGGTCGCCGCTGAGGTTGCAGCAGTACCTGGCTCCATATCCGTGCTCCGCGTCCTTGCCCGAAGGACGCGTCCGGTCCAGCACTCCACGCCGGCTTCGGCCAGGGCGTCGCTGATGCCGTGGGTTCCCGCTGCCTTGATGTCGTGGACCGCACCGGGCAGCGCAGGCGCGGCCCACAGCAACCGCCCTGCTGGATCGGTGATCACCTGCATCGACACCGCCCAGGCCTCCGAGGTCGCGGAGCGAGCGAAGCGGCTGCGGGACGGGGTTAACATCCTGCACGTCATCGAGCGCGGCGAGCAGCGCGACCCGCTTGCGGACATCTGCGCCGTGCTGGGCCGGGCGCCGCGCGTGTTCACCGCGGATGTGCTCAAGCGGCTCACGGCTCTGAACGAGGACGCCTACGGCCGGTGGACGCCCGGCGACCTCAAGCGTATGCCGGAGGCCGCCGGCGCGGAGCCGTACAAGTCCGACGGCCGGATGGTCGTCGGCCGCGACCGCGTCGTCCGCGCCGTCGCCAAGCGCGACGCTGACGGTTCCGCTTCCACCGCCGAGTAGAGGGAGCCGCGCCCCGGACGGGTCAGGGAGGCGGGGAGAACTCCGTGACCGACTCCCTGACCCAAATCCCTCGCCATGAACAGCTCAAATGATCGCCAGGGAGGCGCCCAGCTCAGCACCCCCGAAACCCCCTCCACAGCCACCCCGGCAGGAGGTGTCCCTGCCTCCCTACCCACCGTGCTGAAGGGATTCCGCATGCACCCCGAACACGCCCCCCGAGTGCCCGCACTGCGGGCCGTCGACATCCACCAACCGACCCCACTCACCCCCGCGCCGCCGACCGTCACGGCGTCGCTCGTGCCCGTCCATCCGGGCACCGTGCCGACCCCGGCGAAGTCGGCCGTTTCACGTACGGCGGTGAACATCGCCCTCGGCGGCATCGGGTTCGGCGCCGTCTGCGGCGGACTGGTCCTGCTGACCACGCTCATCGCCGCGCTCGCTGCGCTCATCCACCAGCTCGTCATCCTCGCCGCCGTCATCTTCGGCGGCTGGATCGCCGCGCAGATGTTCAGCGCGAACGGCCGTCGGGGCGGGACCACGGTCAACATCCGCAAAGCAGTCTTCAAGCGGAACCACTTCCACGGCCAACCCTCAATTGCGACGTCGCATTAGACGCTGCCTTATGGAAGGCGTGGCCTGGTACTGCCCCTGAAGGAACCAGTTCAGTATCTCACCTAACGCCAAGCCAGACGGTAACGGCAGCACCAGATCCCAGCTCAGTCCTGACAGCGGGTGCGCGAGTACGGCCATGGCTCCGTAGAGAAACACGATCTCGCCTACCGCTTCGACGTGTCGCGTCCAACAACGTCCCCACGACCCTGCCGAGACGCCACCGGACTCTTTAGCTTGCTCCGTCATGCCACTCGCCCCCGAGAAAAGCAGCAGCCACTCCCGCGGCCCGCTGAGCCAAGGGCGGCCCCCAACCTCACACCAATGAAATCGGGGCCGCCCTGACCATCCAGCACTGAGCAATAGAACTGGAGACATCCAGCATGACTCATGACACTCGTTTAGGGTTGCTCTCCCGCAGCATTGAACGCCTCCGCACGCGGCTGACACGTCTTCCCCCTGCGGTCCGGCACCACGCGGCCCGCCCTCCACGGCGAGGCCGCCTGTCCCCGGACCGGACTGTGCGCGCACGGCCACCGCAAGTATGAGCAGCGCGCGACCTACTTGGAGGAGGTGTTCTTGCGGTGGGTACTCACGCCTGCAGCGGCGGGCGCTGGTGGTGACGCCTGGATCGGTCATTCGCGGGACCTTCGCCAAGGCTCTCGATCCGGGGGTGCCAGGCAATGTGCTGTACGGGCTGGCGGGCGGTCCGCTGCTGCCTGGTGTCCGCCCGCCGGCCACGCTGGTCCTGGACGCGGAGGACGGGCAGATCAGCCAGATCAGCCGTGAGCGACTGTTGGCCGCGGACATCCTCGTATCCGCGACCACTCGCCATCTGACCGCTGCTACGCTGACCTGCGCGGCGATCACTGCGGCGATCGCTGTCCCAGCCTTCCCCGCCGACCACCGCGCGCCCCGGCCTGCCGTCGAGATCAGCCAAGTGCAGTGCGACTCCCCGGGCCGCGATGACCGCTCCTACCTTTCCCTGAACTCGGAGTGGGTGGAGGTCACCAACACCACCCGCCGGGCGGTCACCCGGGGGGCACACGCCGGGCCGCGCACGCCGAACGGCGAGCAATCCGAGTGAGAGGGTGGCGCGCCAGGCGTGGCCACCGATCCAGAGCGGGCTCCCCCGCTGCGGGAGGCGGCCGCGTTCTCCCCGGTCTTACGGATCACCTGAAGGTACTCGTCAGTCAGCTCGGCTCAGAGGCGCTCTCGGTCACACGAGCAGGCATCGCCGGGGGTGACCGATCAGCTGTCAACGGCCGGGGAGGAGATCGCTGCGGTCTTGGTGGCCTTGTCGACGGACGCCCGCACGGCCCGCACGAACGATGCCTGGTCGGTCTTGGAGTAGCTGAGCATCGAAACGTTGACGATGGCGCCGCCCACGCGTACGACTGCATTGTCGAACTGCACCGAGAAGACAGTCTTGTCGGCGGGGATCAGCCTGACCCGGGTGCCCAGCGAGGCGTCGCCCACGTCGGGGAGGTTAAGCCTCTGGAACCGCACCCTGACCTTGCCGAGCTCCTGATCCCTCGCCGTGAAGTCAGTGCAATCTTTCGGCATCGTGGACGCGTCCACCCTCTCCCTCGCCTCGTCCGGGAGGTATGCGCTGATGCCGGTCAGCAGGTTCGGCCCGTCAGGGCCCTTGGTGAAGGCCCGCACCGCGACGTTCTCCGGCTTGGGCCCGTCGTCGGAGCCGACCACGGTGTCGAGCACCGGCTGGCAGGCCGCCTTCTCGGCGATGGCGATCTGGAATTCGTACTGGCCGGCGTTGTCGTCCTCCGGGAACGTGCGGTCCTTCCGCCACCCCGACGGCAGCTCTGCGGCTGTCAGCAGGGCGGCCTTGACCTGCCCGGCAGTCAGCGGACTCGGCGTCGCAGAGGCGGAAGGCGAAGCCGAGGGCGAGGCGGAGCGCGCCTCCGCATCCTTGTCCTGCGACGTGTCCTTGCCGCCCCCGAAGTCACACCCGGCAGTCAGCAACAATGAGCAGACGATGAATGCGGCACCCCCCGTGCCGCGCAACCCAGCGTGCATGGATACCCCCGTTACGCATGCAGCAGTTGACTTGCACGGTAAGCCCGGGAGAAGGCCTGGACAAGGGATCCGGCAAAACGAACATCCCCTGTCACATCGTCCGGGTATTGAAGGGGCCTTGACCCGGGACTGCTGCAGGGTTGGGTGACACCTGACCATGCAGCAGTCCCCCTCGCCGTGTTGAAGTCGACGGTGTCGCCGGACACGCGGGCGGCTCTCAATGTCGAGCACGTGATTGTCCTGCAAGTCACGACGCGGCGTGGAGGATCCAGCGCAGGTCTTCCGAAGCCGGACAGAACTGCCACGATTTGAGCAACCCAGTTGATGCCAGCTGATCCAAGGTGCCGGACAGTACGGCAGGCGAGATGCCGCAGGCGCGTGTCATCTGCTGCAACTCGCACAGGCCGCTGCCGGCTTGCGGATCGGTGTGTGCTGCGAGGTAGAGATGCGCCAGTTGCGGCACCGTACCGGTTGCTCCTGCTGGCGAGGCACGTAGCGCCCAGTCCGCCGCTTGCATTCGGTCGGGGCGTGCTGGGGCTTGGCCAAGCAGGGCGGCGTCGAGTAGTGCGACGGCGATCTCGTTGGCCGCGTTTTCGGGGAGCGGGCGCAGCCAACGCGCGTATTCCAGTTCGTGCCACGGGTCTGGAGTGGTGTTGAGGCGGAGGCTGCGCAGCACGCCTTTGGAGAGTCTGGCTTCCATTTTGCTGCTCATGCGAAGGGCACATTGCACGGCCAGTAGGCGTGCGGCGGCCGAGGTGTTCACTGGGAGTGCGGCGGCCAGGTAGCTGAGGATCTCGCGTACCCGGATTTGTTCGCCTGGCCCCTTGGGGCGGCGTCTGTGTCGCTGGCCGGTTCTCGGCTGCAGCGGTGCTCGGGCGGGGGGTGTGTCGGGCACTACGGCGGCCTGTGCTGTTGCTGCGGCACAGGCGGTGCAGGCGTCGGCGAGTCGCCAGAGTCGTCCGCCGTGTTCGCGTGCGAGGAGGAGGTGGATGGGGCCGGCGCAGCCGCGGTGGCGGGGGTGCCAGTGGCAGCCGCGTTCGTGGCATTGGCAGATGCGCAGGTGTGGGGGGCGGAGATCGCCGCGTGCGTGTCGTGCGAGGTGGGCCAGGGCGGCCGTACGGGCGGTGGCTGCGGTGATGCGGGTGCTGGGGCATTGTTGGCATACGAGGATGAGCCCGCTGGTGTGCGGGTGCAGTTCCACGGTCCAGGCGCGTGGCGTTGCTGGGCATGTTGTGCGCAGCCTCATGGGCGCGTGGTCCTCCTGCTGTTTCCGCGCCATTGCGTCTTCGGGTGTGGGGGTGGCGGCCCACCGTAGTGCAGAGGTCTGCCCTGCCACACTTGGCGTCACCTGGGCAAATAGGGCAGAGGTCTGCACTGACAGGGCAGGGGTCTGCCCCGTCGGATGGACAGGTGACGATCTTTCCGCCCGATCCGGAGCTCGAGGCGCTGCGGCTGGAGCTCGCGCGTCTGCGGGCCGCGCGCGGGTGGAGCTACGACGAGCTGGCTGCCCGCAGCGGCCTGGCCAGGCGCACTCTCATCGAGATCGAGCAGGGCCGCACCATCGGCACGCTGAAGACCTGGCACGCTCTCGCCCACGCCCTGGAGACCCCGTTCGACGAGCTGTTCAGCACCCTGTGCCGCGGGCACGACCTACCCGGGCCCACCCAGGACTGACACCCGCTCCTGCGGCTACCGCAGGACCACCCGAACCGGCGAGACCATCTCGAACACGCATACACGCATTCGCACGCCAGTCGCACCACATGAGGTCGGCCGGGCGACCTCTCGGCACTGCTGGCGTGGATCCGGCGTGTTGGCTGGCAGGTTCGCCCGCATGCGCTCCACACCACCTTCCTCAGGCCGGCACTGGGACGGCAGTCCGATCGCCCACCGCGTGCGCCGGTCCTTGCAGGTCACCCCCGACGGCGTCAGCCGGCTACTGCGCTGCGGCCAAGGCGACCGGTGCCGCGAGTGCGGCAACCGGATCGAGTGGTACCACCGCGGCACTCAGCGGCCCGTCCGCCTCCATCCCCGCGAGTTGCCGGCAGCCCGGGTACCGGCCGCGTGCCGCTGGCATGTCAGCTCCGGTGTCGCCTACCCGGCTGGAGACGGCAGTAGCTGGTGCCATGTGCCGCACGCCGTCGTCTGTCCCGCCCGCGACACTCCCCCACCCTCTCCCGAACTGGCCGAGCTGCGCCGGTCGCTGGCCGTCAACACCCGCCGCCTCGTCGACGCCGGCGTATTCGCCCCTCCCCCGGCCTCCCCAGACGGCCCGGCACCCCAGGGAGAGAACTCGGCGGTCTGCCGCCCGGCCCGCCCTATCGTGCAACTGCTGTACGTGCGCTACCTCGCCACCCGCCCAGTGGACAAGATCCAATGCGTCGCCCAGACCCGCCGCCGCCAGCGCTGCACCAGCACCCTCCTCTCCCCCACCGCCCCAGCCGGCATCTGGAAGCTGGTTCCGGCCACCGCCACGAGCGGCCAGCTAGCCCTGCCCGCTGCCGTCATGGCGCTCTACGACCTCAGCGGCATCCCCTACGCCGAACAACTGCGCTGGCGCGCCCAACGCTGCCAGCAGCACGCCACCATCCCCACGGCCGCCGACCTGGCGATCGCTGACTGGGAGCCCTTCGACCCTTTCCGCCACCACGAGCACATCCACAACCGCCTGCCCGCCCGCGCCCGACGGACCCTACGCCGCATCGGCATCTTCGAAGAAGAAGATTGTCAGCGCGAAGCTGACTTCAAGCGTGGCTACCGCAACTGAAGCGACGATTGGTTCGGGCCGTCCACCATGTCCTGCGTGGCTTTGTTCACGAGTTTCGGCAGCAGTTGTTCACCGCCTAGGGAGGCAGCCGGATCGGACCTGGGGCCATGTTCATGAGAACGGGAGGCCCAGGCGTTCAGGCCTCCCTGGGGTCGCCGCGCTCCGTCCATGCCCGCCAGTCACGGCCCTTCCGTCAACCGTTGGATCGCGCCCTCCAGCGCGGGGCGTCGTCATCAGGGACGTCCGGAGACGCGAAGTGGAAGGGCACGTGAAGGTGGTCGGCCAGCGCCCGGCCAGCCATGGCGGCGGCAACTCCAGGAGGAGGACCGTCACGTCGGTGGTAGACGGTAGCCAGGTGGCCCTGCCCCTCGGGGGCATCCACGACCGCGACCAGGAGCACGAACCAGTCGTGGACTGTATCGCCGTCCCAGAACGCTTCCACAGCTGCCACACGGCCGGGGAGAGCCGCGGCGCGGGCTGCGAGCGAGGGGAGGTCCAGCGGATCGGGCGGCGTGCGCTGCACACGGTCGCCCAGAGCCTCGTATCGCGCGTTGACCACCCGTTCGGCTTCGTGCAGGCCCACCCCCAGCGGGCGCAGCGCCTCCCAAACGGACCTGACCGCCGACAGCCGGCGGTCGCGCAGCACGTCGGCATCGACCTCTCGGCAGGTTCGTTCCTCCAAGTAGTCCCACCAGCCGCTCACTGGGCCACCAGCCGGGGTTTCAGGGTGCGCGTCATAGGTGCGAACGTACGTCAGGGGCTCGGTGGCCTCCCCGACCGCCCCTTTGGTGGTGCTGTCGAATCTCGTGAACCTTCCGCCCCGGGCTCGTGGGCTCCCCACCTCCCGAATCGATGTCGAAGTGCTGCCCGATCTCGTGGACAAAGCCATCCTGCGCGTCCTCGTCCGGAGCCTTCGCGAGCTGGGTCAGTGCAGAAGCCGCGTAGCCGAGCCAGGTGTGCTGGGCAGACGTCCGCGTGCGCCGAGTGCGATCTCCTCATCATCGGCCCATCCGTGTACGACGCTCTCGGGAATGAGGCTGTGGTGGCGAGGAAACTCGCCATGCCGACAGCGTGGAGCTGGTAGAAGGCCAGGACTCGAGCGTCCAACGAGCCATTGGCCCTGACCTCGATTCCCGCCTTCCGCGCCCATTGGCGAGCCGCCTGGGTCAGCTCCCGATCCACCCGGCCTCGCGGGACCGCACGGGACGCATCTTGTCGGCATCCGCAGCTCTTGGTGTTCCGCGAGTGACCTCGCCCTGCGAAAGCTCGGTGACGACGCGGAGACGCCTGCCCGAGGGGTGTCTGTTCCGTGTACGGGCCGGCCGCCGTTACTCGGATGTGGGGGTTGTCCAGTCCGCCTGGAGGATCTTTGCCATCAACTCATCTTGTTTCTGTGTGAGTTGATGGGCTTTGCGCCGGGTGCGGGCCTTGCACAGCCAGGGTCCGATCATGATGCGTTCTCCGTCGGCCTCCATCCATTCCCGGGCGCCGGGCGGGCGGTTCCAGTGCTCGACGAAGAGCTGGAGGAGCTGCGCGGTCTGTTCGAAGGACCGGCGGGTCCGCTTCGCTGCGGGCGGGCTCGGGCGCTTCGCGGGTGGCAGGGGGGCGGCCGGGGTCAGCTGCAGGCGGGTGAGGAGGTCGCGTTGTGCGGGGGCGAGCCGGTTCCAGGTGGAGAGCTGGCGGTGCAGCCAACCTCCCACTTTCACCTCGTCGATCACGATGTCGCGGTGGAGTGAGGCGGGGCTGTGGCCGGCTTCGATGTGGCGTCGCAGGAGGTGGTATTTGCGGTGCCAGTCGGGGCCGTGCGGGAGGGCCCAGTGGGGGTCGAGGGCGGTGAGCTGGGCGAGGCGGTCGGAATCGAGGCGGTTGTCGCGGGCGAGGGCGCGTTGGGTGACGAGGAATCGGCCGCCAGGCTCGTGCTGGGGGATGGCGAGGTGGCCGTGCTCGGCATGGAAGGCGGTGACGGTGGTGAGGTTGCCCTGCCAGGCGGCTTCGTGATCGTCCCAGATCATGCCGAGCGCGTCAAGTTCGGCGATCCAGTCGTCAGTGAGGAGGCCTTGCCTGCGGGCGGTGCGCTGGCCGGTGACGAAGGCGCCGAGCCGGTAGCCGTAGGCGTCTTCATAGTCAGTGGGAACGCGCAGGTGGCGGTGTTCGGCGTGGAAGCGGGTCGCGGCCGCCAGGCCCGCCCTGCGGGGGGCGGAGAGGGCGGCAGCGTCGGCGGGCCAGGCGATCAGATCCATCGCCCGGGCGATGCTGTCGGGGTCAAGGGTGAAGTCGAAACGGAACCGGCGCGCCAGGAGCGTGCGGGTGCCTTGTTCCAGACGGCGTTTGGCGGTGGTGCGGGGGGCGCGGACGGCGATGGTCTGGTCGTGGTGGCGGAGGGCGGCGGTGACGAGCCAGAGGGCTTCGTAGGGGGTGCCGAGGAGGTCGGTGGGGTCGGCGCCGTGGGGGATGTAGGCGGGGACGACGAGGCTGGCGGTCTTCGCGGCCAGGGTGGGAGGTTTGCGCAGGGCGCGGCCCAGGGCCTGGACGATGCGGCGGACGCTGGCGGTGCGGTCGGCGAAAACGACGGCGTCGACGGCGGGCAGGTCGACGCCCTCCCCCAGAACCTGGGCGTTGGTCAGGACGGCGCGTTCGGCGCCGGTGAAGTCGGTGAGGATGTCGTGGCGCTGGCCGGGGCTGTGGGTGCCGTTGATCGACTGGACGATCAGGTCGTCCGCCCAGGCGGGGCGCTGGTCGGCGGTGAGGGTGCGCAGGGTGTGGGGGAACTGGCGGGCGAAGTCGGTGGCGTCGGCGACCTGCTGGAAGTACACGATCACGTGGTGGAGGTCGTGTTCCGTCATCGCCTTGAGGACCGCGAGGTGCAGTGCGGTGGTGCGGCGGGCGGTCGGGCCGAAGCCGGAGTGGATGTCGGGGGTGGTGAGGACGGTGCGCAGTTGGGTGTCGGTGATCGTGGGGACGACCAGTCGGTAGTCGGCGAGGACCCCGTCATCGATGGCGTCCGCGTGGGTGTAGGTGTGCAGTCGGGGGCCGAAGGTCTTGGCGTCCGACATAGAGGCGACGAGGGCGGGGTCGTCCCATGCGGGAGCCGTGGCTGCGGTGCGTCTGGGCCGGGGGCGGGTGGTGGGTGCTTCCGTCAGGCGCGGGGGGTCCCATTCGTAGGGGGTGGCGGTCAGGTAGAGGCGGCGGTCGGCCCGGATGCGGGTGCGGTCGTGCAAGAGGGTCCAGTCCTTGTCCCAGCTGCCCGCGGTGCGGTGCGCCTCGTCCACGATCAGGAGGTCGAAGGTCGGCACGGGAGCGGGGGTGTGCCGGGTCTGTTCGATCTTCGGGAGAGAGTCGAGCGTGACGAAGACGGTGGCCCGCTCGTGCCTAGCCAGCCAGTCCGCCAGGAACTGCGGGTTGTTGGTGCTGTGGACGGCTGCCCCGGCCAGGACGGGGTGCTTGGACGCGGCCAGCGAGGAGACGGCCATCATCGCCTCCCGGCGGTGGTCGTCGCGGGCGGCCTGGGCCCACTGGGAGATGAGGTCCAGGGTTGGCACGGCGATCAGCAGGTGCCGGGCGTCGAGGGCTTCGGCGGTCCGCAGCGCGGTGAGTGTCTTGCCCGTGCCGCAGGCGGACACCGCGTGCCCGCGGGTGCCGGCGCGCGCGAGATGGCGCACCGCGCTGTCGACCGCCCGCTGCTGGTCTGGACGCAGCGGCAACCGGGCGGGGCGGGAGCGGGAGGCCGTGACGGCGACGGCCTCGGCCTCGGCCTTGGCCGCATGCTCTGGAGAGGAAGACATGGGGGCGGTTCCTCGGTGCGTGGTGGAACGACAGGCGGCGGGATCCGTCTCCGCCAAGGGCGGTGCGCCGGCCCCGAGAGGTGGGCGTGAGCTGTGCCGCCAACGGTAGGGGATGTCTGTGGGCCGGTCCGGCGACTAACCGAACAGGGCCTCCACCAAGAGCGCTTGGAGCTTTCCCTGCAGCAGGGCGGTTCTGATGTCGGCGGCGGAAGGGTCTCCGACAAGGCCGGTGCACAGGACCGCGCAGGACGTGTTCTGGAGCATCTGCCACATGGGATCGGGCAGTACGGCGGGGGCGGCGTGGAGGATCTGCGAGCTGCCGGCGTCGGGGGCTTCGTAGTAGAGGCCTCGGAAGGTGCGGTCCCTGGTGAAGAAGACTGCCTTCCATTCCTGGTGGGTCGAAGGGACGGTGCTGGCCTTCCAGGCCGGCCAGGTCAAGCGGCTTCGGTCGGTGTCGGCGGGCTCGTCGGGGGCCGGGCCGGCGGAGGTGCTGAGCGCGACGAGGACCACGTCGGTGCCCAGAGCGAGCTTGGTGGAGCGTTTGGACAGGCGGTCGATGTGCAGCTGGGTGCTGGGGAGCCTGACGTGGCTGAGGCTGATGTTGTAGAGGGGGATCGGGGCGAATGGCTTCGGTGATGTCGTCATGATGCGGGGTGCTCCTGACCGGGGGTCGTGTCCGTTTCGTCGTGCCATTGGATGCGGTGGTTGTGCGGGTGCAGGGGCGGCGGTGCGCCCGGGTTCCCGGGATGTCCGAAGGGGTGCGGCGGCCGCCGACGGGAGTATCCGGTACGGCGGCGGGCGGCGGCTGGAACGCAAGGACGGCCGTGTCTTTGGTGCGCGCACGGCGGCTTCAGCGGGTGGTGACCATCTGGCGTGAGGACCAGCGCATGTCGAGGGCCTCCAGCGCGTCGAGTTGTTCCCGGGAGAGAGTGTGCGGCGTGCGTCGCCTCTCGGCGATCCACCGTCCCAGGGCGAAGCCGAAACTGTCCTCGCAGATGTAGTCGTAGGGGACGTCGAGGTGATGGTGGCGGCGCCGGTAGGTGTAGGCGGCCTTGAGGCCCCGGGCGAAGGCCCACTGGGAGGCGCCGCGGGGGCGGCGCAGCAAAAGGGCCAGAGGATGCTCGATGGGAAGCTCGCCCAGGAGGTGGCGCTGGTAGGGCTCCAACTGGTCGAGGTTGTCGATCTGCTGGGCCAGCCACTGGGTGAGTTCGGGGGCAGCTTCGGTGAGTTGGCGCGGACCGGGGAAGAGCAGGGTGCCGTCGCGTGCGGCGGCGTGCACGCGGGCGTAGGTGCGTTTCCATTCGGCGTTGCCTCGGGTGTTCCACCAGGGGTAGATCTCGTTCAGGGCCCGCTGGTAGCAGTGGGGCAGGCGGCGGGTGCGGGCTTCCTTTCGCCGCTCGGCCAGCCAGCGCCCCAGGTGCAGGCCTTGGTGGTGCTCGGCGTAGCGGGGTGCGAGGTGGCCGTGGCGTTTGACGTAGTCGCGGGCGATGAGGAGTTTGCATTCGATGCTGTGCGGGGGGTGCTTCCAGATCATGTCGAGCGTGTCGAGTGCTGCGATGCGTTCGGGCAGGAGCATGCCGTTGATGCGCAGGGAGCGCTGCACGCCGATCCACCAGCCGAGGTAGAAGTAGCCGTCGTGCAGGTGGAGGCTGGGGACGTCGAGGTGGCCGTGCTGGGTGTGGAAGTCCGTGGCGATCTCGAAGCCGGCTTCCCATACCCGGTTGGGGGCCATGACGTCGTTCAGGTCGAGGACGGGGATGATCTCGTCGGCGCGTTCCGGGGGCGGGGCGATCCGGGGGGTTGTGTCGTCGGCCGGGTAACGGAAGTGGTCGACGAGGTGGAAGGTGTGCTCGTCGTAGACGTCGAGGTCGATGAGGACCCGGTAGATCAGGTGGAAGGCGGTCTTCTTGACCGCCTCCGCGAGGCTTTCACTGGGGGCCATGTAGATGGGGATGACGATGGTGGAGATCTTGTTGTCGCCGGGGGTCTGGCGCAGGGCGCGGCCGATGGACTGGATGATGTCGATGGAGCTGGTCTTGGGGTGGGCGAACAGCAGGGAGTCGATGGCGGGGATGTCGACGCCTTCGGCGCAGCAGCGGCAGTTGGTCAGGACGGCTCGGCGGGGCGGCTGCTGTGAGGCGGGGGTGTTGAGGGGGGTGGCGGCGAACGCGGTGTAGTTGGTGTGGCGTTCGAGGGGGCTCTGCCGAGAGCTGATGGTGCCGACCTGCAGGGGGTCCTGGTAGGCCGGGGGCAGGAGGGCTGCGGTTTCGGGGAGGGTCTTGGCGCAGACTTCTGCTGCGGCGATGCAGGGGTGGAAGGTCAGGGTGCGGCGCAGGTCGTAGCGGTTCTGCGCGATCAGCAGGGCGACCTGGGCGGCTGCGGCACGCAGGGCTTCACCGGTCCAGGTGTTGGCGGGGAGCCGGTTTAAGAGGCCGCGCAGGTCCTCGTCGCGGATGACGACGCCGGCGATGCGGTAGTCGGCGAGGAGTCCCTGGTCGATCGCTTCTCTGAGGGAGATGCGGTAGACGACAGACCCGTAGATGCTCGGGTCGTCCATCGATGCGGTGACGTCGGCGGGGGTGCCGCGGGCGCGGGCCTTCTCCTTGTCGAGGATGCGGGCGGTGGCGGTCATGTACAGGCGGTGGCGGGCGGGCAGTTGGTCGTCGTCGTGGACCCGGGCCCACGGCTTGTTGTAGTCGCCTGCGGTGCGGTGGGCTTCGTCGGCGACCAGGACGTCCCAGCGGGGCAGGTGGTGGTCGCGGTGGGCGTCGGCGACCTTGTCCAGGGAGCTGTAGGTGCAGAACACGTTGAGCGGTCCGAGGGTGTCGGCTGCCTGCCGGGCCAGTTCGTCGCCGTTGTCGACCATGGTGAGGATGCCGGCCAGGTCCGGGTCCGCCGGGTCGTTGGAGGAGCAGACGCCGAGGTAGCGGCCGGGACGTCCTTCGCGGTGCCATTCCGCGGCGGTCTGCTCGAGCAGGCGCAGGGAGGGCACCACCACGAGGGAGACGCCGCCGGGTGCGGTCTCGTGGACGACGTGCAGGGCCACCAGAGTCTTCCCGGTGCCGGTGGGCATGAGGATGGTGGCGCGGCGGTAGCCCTCGATGAAGCTGCTCACGCAGGTGTCCGCGGCGCTCTGCTGGTGGCCGCGCAGGCGGGTCTTCAACCGTGGCACCGCAGCGGATGCCGTGGTGGAGTCTGGGCGGATGCGCGTCGTCGTGGCCATGGCCCTCCCCGGGGCGGTGTGCACGAGCACCTGCTCCACCCAGGGTGGAAGAGGTGCGGGAGCTGGTGACGAGGCGTCAGGCCGGGTTCACCCGAATGAGTGCGGGCGGTCTTGACCGGCTACTGCGGGGCCGGTCACGGTGGCTGGGACGGCAGGTTCGGCACAAGGGGGGCGGCGGTGCTGAACGATCCCGGCCTGTACGGGCCCCGCAGGCCGCTGCCGATGCGCGTTCGGCCGGTGGAGGGCGAGTCGACGGGTTCGTTCGTGAACCGGCTCGCACACGCCAACGGTCTGGGCCTGGCCGCTTTCCTCGACCGGGTCGGGCAGGGCCAGGCGTCCGCGGATCCCGGACGCGTGGAGAAGTACCCGCAGTGCACCGAGATGTATGTGAACGAGGCGGGACTGCGCTACCTGTCGGTCCTGGCGGGCCTGCCGGCCGATCTCCTGCAGCGGGACCTGCCTAGCCTGCACGCGGACCGGCTGCTGACAGACTGGGGCGCGGCGCAGTGGCGGTGGCCCTGGGAGCCGGTGGCAGGGCATCTCGTGCGCTGCTGCCCACGGTGCGGGGACGCTACGGGGGCGGGTGCGTTGGTCCGGCTGATGTCGCCGGACAGCTGGCAGGTGTGCCTGCGCCACGGCTTCTGGACGGACGACTCCCGCGGCCGCGCCCCGGACGTCGTGGATCTGGCCGATCTGCCCGAGACAATGGCTGCGCACCGCGTGCGCCGGCAGCTGGCCGAACGGTGGGGGCCGGCGGGCGAGGAACTGTTCGCCGACGCCTTCCAGGTGGCCGTGTACTGGTGGACCCGGACACCGGACGCCACCTGCTGGACGCTGCGGGCCCAAACGGCCGGGCTGGACGCGTGGGAGATGCGGGCGGCCCCGCTGGTGATCTACCCCGAGGCGGCATGGCTGGCACAGGCCATGCTGGACTTCGAAGTGATGGGACAGCGGGACGCGTCAGGCCGCGAGCAGTGGCTCGCCGGTGTCGAACCGCTGATGGCCCAGTGGGAAGTGGATGCGGCAGAAGGACGCCAGGCACTGCTGATGTGGCTGGGACGTCACCGTACGCAGGCGCCCACCGCGGACTGTCCAGCGGGCGGGGATGGCCTGGTGCTGGCGATGGGGCATCACCGGGCGGCGGCCCGGACCGGCTCCGTGGACCAGCGCTCGTGCCTGCCCTGGCAACTGGGCATGACAGCCGCCGAGATGTAGGTCTCATACGGGCGAGGGCCCGAAACCATATGGTTCCGGGCCCTGCAGCCTTGCAGTAGCGGGGACAGGATTTGAACCTGCGACCTCTGGGTTATGAGCCCAGCGAGCTACCGAGCTGCTCCACCCCGCGTCGGTAGAGACCACCGTACGCCATGACGACAGGCGTACCGAACAAGCAGGCCGAAGATCCACCATCGTTGTCGGACCCTCGTTTCAGTGTCAGTGGGCGCCGCTACGCTCGCTTTCCACGGTGACCGAGGGTAGGTGGGCATGGACAACGGCGCTTCAATCAACGTCAGCAGTCTCCTCAACGGGGACGACCCGATTGAGGACGCCAGCGAAGACTTGCTGCAGCGTGCCGGGCTCGCGGAGGCGTTCGCGGCGGAGATCCACAGGACCTCCGCGAAGCACGGCGCGGTTGTCGCGCTGACAGGAAAATGGGGCTCGGGCAAGACTTCCCTGCTGAACCTCACCTCAAGCGCCTTGGAAGCGCTCGACGACGTGCAAGTCGTCAAGTTCAACCCGTGGTTCTTCTCCGGCACCGACCAGCTCATGCGGTTCTTCTTCGACGAACTCGCCGGACAACTGCGGGACGAACGCAGGCTGAAGGACAAACTCAAAAGCGCAGGCCGCGCAGTCGCAGAGCGTCTGGGCAGGTACTCGTCCGCCCTGTCTCCGCTGAAGTTCATACCTGGCGCCGGGGCCGTTCTGGAAGGCGCAAACGCCGTCGCCACCGGAGCGTCCAAACTCCTGGGCGAGGAGCAGGAAACCATCCACCAGCAGCGGGTGGCGCTCACTGCGCTCCTCGCGGATCTGCCAGGGCGGATCGTGGTTTTTGTCGACGACATTGACCGCCTGTCACAGCAGGAGATCCGCGACCTCTTCCGGCTCGTGCGTCTGACGGGGTCGTTCCCGAACATCGTCTACGTCCTCTGCTTTGACCGCTCAGTTGTGGAGAGGGCGCTGACGGACGGGGCTGTCGAGGGATCCGCGTACCTCGAGAAGATCGTGAAGATCGCGATGGACGTGCCTCCCCTCCCCACTCAGGCGCTGTCACCGGTCATCGGCCGGGGACTGGCCGAGGCGCTCGATGGGATCGACGCCGGACCGCTCGACGAGGCGCGGTGGCCGGATATGTTTGTGCAGGTCATTCTTCCCATGTTCTCCACCATCCGGGATGTGAAGCGGTATTTGGCATCCGTGCCTCTGACCGTCCGCAGCCTGCGCGCAGAAGTGAGTCTTGTCGACGTCCTGGCGCTCGAGGCGCTCCGCGTCCGGTATCCCGCAGCACACGACTTGCTGCCCACTTCGGTGGACCTGCTCACGGGAACCACCCCACTCCATCAGCGCAACGCTGGGCAGGATCCGCACGAGAAGGCATTCGTGGAGGACTTCAGCCGTCTCCTGGACGGCCACGCCCAGTCGGTTATCCGTCTGCTGTTCCCTGCCGCTGCAAGGCTCTTCGGTGGCAGCAACTACGGCTCTGACTGGGTCCCGACCTGGGAACGAGGCCGCCGCGTGGCCTGCAGCAGAGTGCTGAACTTCTACCTCCACCGACAGCTTCCCGCAGGCCGGGCACCGATTCGGTGCATCGACAACGTCGCAGACACGATCGGCGACGAGTCCGCGCTCACCGAGGCGCTGGGCCAGGTGCCGGATCCCCTGCTGGACGATGTCCTCAAGCGTCTTGTCCCTTACCTCCGCGACGTGTCCGAGGAGCAGGTGCTGCCCACAGCCAAGGCGCTGATGCATCAACTGCCGCGTATCCGGTTGGGGTCTACCGGGATGCTGTCTCTGGGCGGTGAATGGGCTGTCCTGAGCCCGGTGAGCGCTCTGCTCCGTACCCTCAGCGAAGGCGCGGTCGACCCCACCGTCCGCAGCCTCTTCCACAGCATCGCAAGCCTCTACGGCAAGGCCCTTCTGCTCGGCATCGTCTCGGGCGGCTCGAACGACCAGGGGTTGATCACGGAGGACACCGCCCAATCCCTGAAGCAGGAGCTTCACTCCCAGCTTCACACAACTCGTCCCGAGGACCTTGCCAGCGAAAGGATGCTGCTGCGGACGCTCATCGCGGCGACAACCGGCACAGACGATCCTTCACCCCTTGAGTCGCTGTCCGATCCGCGGGTCATCGCGCGCCTGCTGGAGAGCGCGACGTCACCGGTGCACAGCCAGACGATGGGCAGCGTGGCCGTGCGGACCGAAAAGCGGCTCGCCTGGGACCCGCTCGTGAACGCATTCGGGGGCGAGACACCTCTAGCTGAAGCCGTCGCGTCCCTGCGCCGGTCCCTCGACGACGGGACGATCGAGCCCAACGAGGAACTGGCAGCCGCTCTGTCCCTGTACGAGAAGTACTCGACAGGATGGAGGCCTGAATTTTGACCTCACGCGGTTCATGACCGCAGTGCAGAAGTTACCTATATGGTCCGCCCCCTCCCCCTTGTCGCCCTGGGCCCCACGGTCCCTACGTGAAAGGGGCGGCCAGCCTCTCCTGACCGCAGACCCATTCACCCTTTCAGGCGTATCCAGCAGGCGGGGAAGCTCTCCCAGCACGACGTGGAACAACATGGAGAGCCGGACAGTTGCGGCGACGGTCACGGCCAAGAAACGGCCGGGGCTGAGTGAACAGCTGCTGAAAGCAGTGCGCGAGACGGCATGGGAGCGCGGCAGGGGGTAGGCCCGTGAGCACGGCGGAGTCCCCTGGCGGCCTGCCAAAAGGCGAGACTGCGCCGGGCGCGGAGCACGGTGTCGTAGCCCTGTACCGCGAGCCGCACGGACCGGTCCGCTCGTGCGACGCAGCCGGGCTTCGAGGGGTTGCGCTGGAGGAGTTCAGGCCGGTGAGTGAGCCGGTGCCCTACCGGGGCCGCAAGGGCATCATCACCTACTGGCCGGTGGCGACCCGGGAGCAGACCGTGGTGTGCGGCAGCCTGCGGCAGTGGCGGCTGGCCGTGGAGCTGGACTTCGAGCCGGCCTGGGCGGCGTTCAGCGCACGCCCGGTGGAACTGCAGTGGCGGGTGGGAGGCTGCCTTCGCCGGTGGCGCCCCGATTTCGTGGCGCGCACGGCCGAGGGCGTGCGTGAGGTGCTGGTGCTGAAACCGTCCGGCCACAAGAGCCTGCCCGCGGCGAGGCTTGAGGTGCTCGAGGAGGTGGCGCGGGCAGCGGGGTGGCGGGTGCGGCAGGTGCGTGAGCCGTCGGGGCTGCGCGGGCGGAACCTGGGATGGCTGGCCGGCTACCGGTTCCCCGTGGGCGCCGAGACGGGCCAGGCACAGGCGCTGCTGGAGGCGTTCAGTCAGCCGACCGGTCTGCGGACGGGGGTGGCGGCGAGCGGGCTGGACGAGCTGACGGGTCTGGACCTCGCCTACCGGTTGCTCTGGCAGCGACGACTGTTGTTCGACATGGCGCAGCCGCTGCTGCCCGATGCCCTGGCCTGGACGGCCTGAAGGACCGGAAGGGGGCGGGCATGGCGGCAACGAGTGAGGGCAGGCATGCGGGGTCGCTCTCCATCGGGGCACGGGTGCGCTGGCAGGAGCGCGAGTGGGAGGTGGTGGCGTGGCAGGGGCCGCAGGTCACGCTGGTGCCGCAGGACGGCAAAGAGACGCCGCGGGCGGTGTCGTACCGGTGGCTGGTGGGTGCGGAGGATTTCGCTGTCCTCAGCGGCGGTGGAGCGCCAGCTGCTGACGATGCGGCCCTTGGCAGGTGGGGACGGCAGGAGGGCCGGGATGAGGAGGCCGCTCTGTGGCAGGCGCGGATGGTGGAGATCGACACCGGTCTGGCGCCGGACCGGAGCGAGCCTGCGCGGGGGTTCGGGCCGGGGACGACGCTGGCTCAGCGGTGTGCCGCGATGTCGGCGCGGCTGGCCGCCGAGGGCATCCGCTGTTCCGCCCACACCCTTGCCGACAAGCGGCGCAAGTGGAAGGCGGCCGGGGAGAATCCGGTCGTCCTGCTGCCTCGGCCGCGGGAGGGACGGCCGGGAGGCTTCACCGATCCGCGGTGCCTGACGGCCATGCAGGAGGTGGTGGCCCGGCGCGCGCACGACTCGGACGTGACCATCGATGTGATCCGCGAGGAGGTAGAGGATCTCCTGCACGCGCGCTACGGCAAAGAACTCGGCGATCCGGCTGCGGTGGCGGCCCTGCTGCCCTCCCGGTCCACCTTCTACCTCAGGATGAAGGAGTCCGGCCTGGCTGATGCCCTGGACCGGCCGACGCGAGCCCGGGCCGCCCTGGCCTCCACCCCGCCTCTGCCTCACGGCGGGCGCGAGCCTGTGCTGCGGCCGGGAGAGGTAACCCAGACCGACACCACGCCGCTGCGGATCCTGGCCCGCGGCGACGACGGTCGGCCCACCGCCACGGAGATGACCTCGCTCATCGATGTGTCCAACCACAGCGTGTGCGCGCTGATGATCACACCCAGCCGTGCCGGGGACACCGAGAGCGGACGGGCGGGCCGGGCGACCCGGGCAATCGACCTGACCCTGATGCTGGCGCAGGCCCTCGCGCCCTGGCCGATGATGCCCGGCTGGGACCCGCTGAGCGCGGCGGCCGCGTCCAGCCTGCCGTTCGGGGCGCTGCGGGCGGCGGACGAGCGGTTCACCGAGGCCACTGCCGCCCGCCCTGTCATCCGGCCCGAGTTGATCGTCTACGACCAGGGCAGCCCCTATGTGAGTGAGCATTTCACCGAGGTCTGCGACCGGCTGCGCATCGCCCGCCGGCCGGCGCGCAAGAAGACCCCGACCGACAAGCCGCTGGTCGAGCACTTCTTCACCACCCTCGCGCACCGCTTCAGTCAGTATGTGCGGCACGGCTGGCAGGGGCGTAGCCACAAGAAGCGCGGCCGCGGCATCGACCGGATGCCGCTGTTCACGATCGCCGAGCTCCAGCAGATGGCCCAGGAGTGGGTGGCGCTGGAGTACCAGCAGACCCCCGATGCGGGGCTGCGTGACCCGTTCCGGCCCCGTGTCGTGCTGTCGCCGAACGACATGTACGCCGTCCAGGTGGCCCGCAGCGGCTACCGGCCAGTGCCGCTCTCCCCCGCCCGGAACCGCTTCTTCCTGCTGCCGCAGTGGGTCGTCCCCGGCAAGGGCGGCTTCATGATCGACTATCGGATCTATCAGCCCGTCGCGCGGGACGCCGGGCACTACCAGGAGATCCTCCTGCGCGGCGGCTCGAAACTGCCCGGCCGGGCGAACCGGTGGGAGTGCCGCTTCAACCCCTACCGTCCCGAGCGGGTGTGGCTGTACGACCACACGGCGGACACCTGGGTGACCTGCGATTTCCGGCTCCAGCACCTGCTGAACGACCCGTGGACCGCGGACATGTGGCAGGAGCACGCCGAACGGCACTGCACGTCCGGCGGCAGCGAGAAGGACGAGGAGGCGATCGCCCTGTCCCTGGCGCAGCGCGACCGGCGCCGCCGCAGCCGCAGGCCTCCGCCCCGGCGCACCGGTGCCGAACCCCCTTTCCAGGGACTGGAGCTGGATACGGAAGACCCGTCCCGGGACCCCTACGCGGGCCTGAAGGAGTTCGACCTGTCGACGCTTCGGCCCTACCCGGCGCTGCCCATCTCCCCCACGGCGCCCCCGCCGGCGCCGCCCGCAGACACAGGCAGCGGGCAGGCTCCGCATCCGCTGGCGGCGCTCTTCCCCGACGACGGCGACGGTAGTCGGCCGGACGCCTCCACCGCCGAAACGGCGGATCCCTACGAGGTCGTCGAGGCGGAGCTCCTCGACGACCTCGATCCCGACGGCGACCAGGACGAGGACAACCCCGAAGCCTGGCAGACGTAGCCGAGAAGGCGAAGACCGTGAACGACGTGGCGGCAAACCGGCCGGGGCGCGGGGCGCGTTCCCGGTCCGAAGCGGGTCTGCCGAAGAGGGCCAGGACCGTGACGAGAGGGGAAGCGTGATGAAGGCGACCGTGGAACTGCGAAAGCAGCGTGAAGCCCGTCTGCGTCAGCAGCTGAAAGACACCCCGATGCGGCCTCTGCCGCTGTTCCAGCTCACCGGCTGGAACAGCTTCGTCGACGAGGAAGTGAAGCCACCTGCCCTGGCGGCGGACAGCAGTCCCCCTGCGGACAGGAAGAAGGACGAACAGGCCATCGCCTACCACCGGCATCTGCGGATGGTGCCCACCGACGCGATGTCCCACGTGCAGGAGATGGTCGTCGAGGCGGTCCACCGCAACAGCGGGAACCGTGCCGGGCTGACAGACCATGTCATCGACGGGCCTCCGGGCACCGGCAAGACCTGCCTGCTGCGAGCAGTGGGACGCACCGTCCAGAGGGAGATCGAAGCCGCCACGAACGGCAGGCAGCAGAACACGGTCCCGGTGGTGCACATCACCACCCCCGCGGACCCGGAACTGAGGGTGAACTGGCTCTGGGAGATCGGATCCTACCTGGGTCTCAACCCCGAGCCGAAGAACCTTCAGGAAGTCCTGGAGATGCGCAGGCACCAGGACGTGACCCTGCCGGTCAACTACGTCCTGGAGAACGCGCAGACCCGTCTGCTGCTCATCGACGACATCGACCGCGCCTCCCCGCAGCACCTGGCGAACGTGCTGCCCTACTTCGACTACCTGCGCGACAAACTGGGCATCTCGCTCATTTTCTGCGGCGCCGGCGCCAGCCACCGCCTGCACCAGGCCCGCATCCTGGCCCAGGACCTCATCCAAGTCAGCGACGAGAACCGGAGGCGGCTCGAGCAAGCCGGACGCCCGACGGGTCCCGATCCCGACTCCCCCTCCTCCACTGGACTGCTGCCGGTGGCCTGGCTGCACCCCCTGCCCCTGGACACCGAGGACGACGAGACTTTCCGGCGCGTCCTGGCAGGCTTCGAGGCCGACCTGAGCCTGTACCGGCTGGAGGAGAACGCCCTGAGCAAGCATGCTGTCAAACTGCACCAGCGCACCGGCGGCTACTTCAAAGCCCTCGCCTACGTCATCTCCACCGCCGCCGTCCTCGCGATCCGCAGCGGCAGCGAGAACATCACCGAGAAAGAGATCGACGCCGCGACAGCTCAGCTCAGCCTTTGACACACCGCCACGGAGACCTCAGCGACGTGGGCATCCGGCAGCTGGCCGATGTGCCCGCTCCGGTCATTCGGTTCGGCCGACGCCGGCCAGTCACGCACCGGCGTCGCCGTGCGGGACTGGCCGGCCGTGCGGGCCATGGAGGGGCGGATCATGCCGCGGTTCGCGGCACGTGTCGAGACGGCTGAAGCGGAATCGGCGGCACAGGAGGCTCTCCGCTGCGTGGGTGCCACGACCGGCCGGAGCAGGGCGTCGAGCGGCCTTTGACGCTCAGGTTGACCTTGCTGTCCTTGACGTTCGCCTCGGCGTGTGCGGGCAGAGTCGTGGTGCCGACGAGGGCCAGGACTGCGAGCACGGCGGTGGTTAGTCGTCTCATCCCGGGCCAACTCCCGGCGCTCGCCTAGCCATCACGGCCGGGCGCTGAAGATCCCCCGTACGAGGGTCGGCGGTCCTGGACACCGGCCGGTACCAGAGCAGACGCATCATGTGGCGCACGTCACACGGCGGAACTGCCGCGTATCGAGGAGTTCTTGCGACATCCCCTCCAGCGAAGCGGGCCCGTCCCGCACTGGAGAAGGGTGCACCACTGTGCAGTGCAGTTCGCGGAGCGGCCCATGACGCCGCCTCCCCAGGAGGACCGGCATGCCGCGGCCCTCACGTTCGAGGATTTCTACGACTACTGGTTCCCGCGGGGTGTCTTCTACGTGCGCGGGCTCTTTCCCGTCCTGAGCCGTCAGGACGCGGAGGAGGCCACGTTGGACGCCCTCTCGCACGTACATGCGTCCTGGGGCAACACCACCATTCCGCAGGCGATGTTCTTCACCATCCTGCGGCGGCGCGCACTTGACGCGTTCCGCAGGATCAGGCGCCGTCTGGACATGGAGACGCTCACGGCCGATCCCGAGATCGCCGGCGAGGAGGCGCTCTCCGAACAGACACGGCGGGCGTTCGCCGAGATGTTGACGCCAGAGGCTCTCTACATCCAGCGGGAGGGCACGCAGTTGGTCCTCGCCGCGCTGAACGATCTTCCCCTGCCGTTGCGGATGAGCCTGACACTCGCGGCGGAGGGCTACGACACCCAGGAGCGTGCCGAGATAAAGGGCGTGGGTCCCGGCACCGAGCGCTCTCATCTGCACCGGGCGCGCATCAGGTTCGAGCGGGCGCTGCTCGCCCGCGGGCTGCCGCCTAAGCAAGCCGGCAGCCAGACGGAGCCGGAGAACCCGGACGAACTCGCCGAGGAGGGGGAGGGAAAGTGATGTCGGACAGTGAAGTTCCGCGGCAGAGTGGCTCTGAAGAGGGCTTTCCCGACGCCCCGGCCGCCCCTCGCTGGGATGACCCTCCCGGGGTCTTCAGCAACGAGGAGCTGACTCGCCTGATCCCAGGCGAGCGCGACGACCTGATGCTCGGCGCAGTTTCGGAAGCTCTGCGGGAGCCCGACCCCCGCTACGCCACAGAGCCAGCCGCTGTGCGGGCGGAGCGGCTGCGCAGGATCACTGCGCAGGGCGATCGTCTGCGTGCCCGGTGGGCCGAGACCGCCGCGCTGGAGGAGGCCTACTCCGCGCCCGCGTCCACGATGACCCGGCGTCAACTGGTGGCGCGCAGCAGCCGCCGGGCTGTGCTCCAGCAGCGGCTGGCCCAGCAGCGGCTGGAGCGGCGTCGGCATATCGCCGTACTGCTGGCGGGCGCCTGCGGCGCCAGCATGCTGCTGACCGGTGCGATCGTCGCCCTCTTCCTGTACGGCTCGGTCACGTTGACCTCGGCGACGGCGACGGTCGGCGTGACCGTCGTGAACACCGCTGTGATGATCGTGACCAACCTGCGGCTGACGAAGGCGCGCTCGGAGGCACGTAAGACGGCGCGTCTGCTGAGGCACTTCAGCAGGAGCCGCGTGCCACACGGTCCGGCCCAGACGAAGGAGACGCCGATGACGACGTCTGATTGATGGGTGGTGGCCCCGAGTGCCTAGGAACGCTCCGGGCCACCACCTGTGTGATCACTGCCCCGCGCCGAACCGATCCGCCAAGACCAGCAACTGTTACGGAGCAAGCGATGCACCCCCAGAGTGACATGGAACAGACCGCCGCGGTTCGAAAGGACGAGACCGGTCACGTGGTGATCGTCAAGATGCCCAAGATGCCGACGATCCCCGCTCTGACCGCGGTGGGCAGTGGCGGCGGGCTGACTGCGGCCATCGCGACCGGGCACGTACAGCCCGGTGTCGTCTGGCCGGCGGTCGTCCTGGCCGTGGCGGGCATGGCCTACGACGTCGCGCTGCGCGTCATCAGCAGGCCCCGGCAGGTCTGACCTCCCGGGACGACGGGGCGGCGACGAGCAGGCGTCGCGGCCCCGTCGGCGTTCCCTCGCCCGGCAAGGCGAGGGGAATGGGCCGGCGCGGTTCCTTTGACGTCTCCTCTCGCTTGAGGACCGCGACCCACTCTTGGCCCGCGGGTCGGCGCGCCGTTGCGCGAGCAGTCCGGCCGGAGCTTCCGGCGCGGGAGGCGACGGGTGAAAGGTCGGGTGTGCGCTCGTGTGGTCCTCTCCCGCTCTCGGAGACGTGATCGACCTGGCTCCCTCGGTCCCGGCGAGAGCAACCCCGGGCCGGAGATGTGCATCATGATCATCAGGTCAGCCAGCATGCCCCGCCCAGAACGCCAAGCGCTCATACGTTGAGCACTGACATACCTCGCCAGGCACTTCGGATGGGTGTGGGCCGACGAAGACCTGCTGGCGACGAAGACCTGCTGTAGAACGGCGGGCACCGGCGGCGCAGGCATGCGGTACCTAGGGGAAGCACGTCGCCCGCGCCACTCACGGCGGTGAGCTGCTTGCGCGCCCGGCCCAGGGCGCCGGTGGTCTCGTAGGGTGGTACCGGTCCCGGTGATCCTGCGGGGAGCAGAAGGGGACCATCACCGAACTGCGAGGGGGCAGCTTTGAGCTACCGGGGGGACATGCACTTCCCGGTCATCATCAACGGCCTGGACTACCTGCACAGTTCGGTCAGCTCCCTGGTCGGCGAGCCGGAAGGACGCGCGCTGAAGTACGCGGTTCTGCACCTGCAGTTCGCGGCCGAGACCCTGTTCAAGGCCCGTCTGGAACTGCACGACGCGGCTCTGGTCTGGGTGAAGCCGAGGCAGTTCGATGAGCGGCTGCACCGGCTGGGCAACTTCAAGAGCGTCGGCACGAGGGACGCCCTCGGGCGGCTGCGTGACGAGGTGCGGATCGCAAACCCGATCGACCCGGACGACGGCGCCCTCAAGGCCCTGGTCGATCTGCGTAACCGTCTGACCCACTTCGGTGCCACCGACACCACCGTCGCCGTGGAGGCTCGCGCCATCCCAGTCCTCGACCTGCTGCTGACCTTCATCGACGAGGAGCTGCTGCCCCACGACGACAGCGACGCGGCGACAGACGCCTGGGAGCTGATGGAGACCATCAGGCCGCTGGTCGGCCAGATCCGCGGCCTGGTCGACCGCCGGCTCGGCCCGCTAGGCGAGAAGCTCGGGCCCGCCAGTGGGCACGCACTGCGCTGCACGTCGTGCGGTCACTTCGCTGCACTCCTGGCTGGCAATGGGGACAAGCGGCCCGTCGGCTGCCTGTTGTGCGGCAAGACGTTCGACGAAGTCGCGGAGGCAGTGGACGCCTACGGCGTGGGCAGCTTCTACGAGGCAATCACCCAGGGCGGCGAGCCGCCGGCCTACGAGTGCGCCGAGTGCTCGCCGGGCGAACCATGCGTCGTACCGACCCAGACTGCCGATGATCCTGTCGGCCAGGTCCTGATGTGTTTGTGGGGCGCGCACCCCCTCGAAGGCATCTGCGGCCGCTGTCAGCGGGCTGCGGACTTCGATGTGCCCGACATGTGCAGCGACTGCGTGGATATCGCCTTCGCCAAGTTCTGAGAGTCCCCTTCCCGCAGTGCTTCTGCCCACCCAAGTCGACCGGGCTGACCTGCGTCCGATGGACGGTCGCGCCGCCCGGGCGCTAGGAATCCTTCGAGACGACCACGCTTTGTGACGCGATCGATCGCAGGTTGAGGCCCCGCATCGCCAGTATCGACGCCATCCCCCACGCGACTGTGGCGAGGCCGGCTGCTACCTGGCGGGCGGCCCCCGGCGTGCCCGACCACACCATGACGATGGTGGCGGCACCCCACAGGATCCAGGTCGTCCGCGCCCCGAAGCCGCCGAACAGGAAGCTCATCAGCAGCAGCACCGAGCCGCTGGCGATCCACAGCAGATGCAACGTGGTGACGGGGAGCGGCAGCCCGGCGGAGTGCGCAGTCAGGTAGGCCTGGACCGGGGCGTCGATCGTGGCGACCACACCGTGCCAGTGCCACCCGCCCGGGGTATGCCACGTGCGAGCCGTATGCGACACGGTGTTCGCCAGCACCCCGACGATGGCGATGCTGACCAGGAAGACCGAGAACAGGACGACCAGCTTGATCCACACGGCGCTCTCGCGCCAGCCGCCCGTCAGGGAGTCCCCGATTTCCTTGCGCCGCGCCTCGAGCCATTCGGAATCGCTCACGACGACCGGCGACGTCATTCCCATCGAGGCTGCCGTTGAGCGATGCGGATGCGGCGGAGTCTTGAAGTCCGCGCCCAGTTCCCCGAGGGCCTCCTGCACCAGCAGGACAACACGCTGATCGTGGCCGAACACTACGTAACCGGCACACGCGGCAGTCGCCGGCAACAGCGGAACCAGCCACCAGGCACTCCACTGCACCGAGCACTCCACGCTCAACGCGGCGCCGGTCGCGGCCAGCCCGGCGATCAGGCACCGTCCTGCCCGTACGGCCATCGCCCGCGCGCTGATGGTGATGGGCCGGGTCATCGGCTCCCGGCGCACTCCGGCGCGGATGGCCGGCCACAGCTGCGCCATCGGGCTCCACGGGTCACTGACGAGGCCGATGCCGACCAACATCAGCACGTCGAGCAGGATCGTCCAGCCGTCCGCGCCGGACTTGGTGGCCGCCACGTAAAGCGCCGCTGCGGACATCATCGCCAGGCACCCCAAGGCACGCCCCAGCAGATGACAGCCGGTCCGCAGACGATCGACGGTGTGCAGCGCCGACCGGCGGGGCCTGATCAGACGCCACTCATCGCTGACCGCGTCCCGCCGTTGCTGGCCGTCATTGAGGAACCCTTCTGCGGCGCGCAGGGCCTTGTCGAAGTCGGCGCGGAAGAACGCCTCCTGGAGCTCTTCCGGCAGCGGCGGCAGCCTGGGCTCTTCGAAGGAGGTGACGGTCCGGCGGGACTGGGCGAGTTCCTCCTCCAGTTCGTCACTGCGTTTCCGCAGCCTGGCCAGGAGAACCTCGGTCTCGTCTCGGCTGGCCCGCGCCCGGCGCAGCTCCCGTTGCGCCGCCTCTAACTGGTCGGTGAGCTGGCGAAGACGCGCCTCGTTCTCCTCATTTTCCTCGTCGTACTGGTCCTGCAGAGTCGTGACCTGCTGCTGCAGCTCGGCGGTGAACCGGCTGAGGCTCAGTACCAGCTGCTGGGTACGGCCCCGCTCTTCCATCAGTTGCTGGTTGCGCTCGTGGGCCTGCGCGAGTTGTTCATGGGCTTTTGCGGCCTGGTCCTGGGCGGTGGCCGCGACGCTGGCCAAAGCTGCGCCCGATGGGTCGTTCTCCGCTGCCGCACGCGGCGCGGGAAGCTCCGGGGCAGGCTTCGGGCGTTGGGCAGCGACGAACAGGCGTAAGGCTTCATTCATGCACGCCGCTTGCTGGCGGGGATGGGTGACGTGGGTGACCAATTTCTGGACGAAGGCCTGAGAAGGAACGGTCTCGCCGCTCAGGAATGAGGAGATGGTGCTTTTTCCGTAGCCGGTGGGCTGCTCCAGGTCCCGCTGCGTCTTACCCGCTCGCTTCACCAGGCCCCGCAGGAACTTCGCCAGCTCGATGCTCTCGGGCGTCGCGTCCTTGTGAAACCCGCCGTATCCCCGACCGCCCGGCTTCTTCTCTGCCATGACCCCCCAGCCCCCCGGCTCTCCCCCGCCGTACACCGACGATCAGCGTACGGATAGTCAGAAACTGGCGATAGAGCGCGACCCCACGTTGTCCGACCACAGCTGCCTGTCCGGACCAGTCCGGCCATGTCCGGCCGCCACCTGCACAAACGCGACCGGACAACTGACGGACAACTCCATCCGGGCAAGGCTTCTCTCAACGCCCCGTCCCTCCCCGACCCTGGAGTCGCCCCGCATGACCCGCCACGCCGCCGGCACCACCCCCACCCGCTCGCCCCGCCCCAGTACCAACCCCAGTGCCCCTCCCCGCCCGCTCGCTCTGCCCGCCGGCGCCGCCCGCCGCAGCACGCGCTGCAAGCTGCCGCGGATGGGCCAGCTCGCCGTCGACGTCGCCGACCACGGACGGATCATCGACCTGCGCCGCGACCCCGACACCTCCGCCCGGCTGCCGCACGGCCGCGCCAACGGTCGCTACCGATGCCTGGCCTGCGGCCACAGGCTAATCCTGCAGTGGCCCTCCAGCCCCGCCTCCCGCTTCACGCCCCGCTTCCGCCACGACACCGTCTCCTCCGGCGCCGACCACTGCCCGGCCCCCGCCCAGCACCAGGCCAACATCCAGGCCGACCTCACCACGATGCTCGCCCTGCGCGACCAGCTGCTGCGCGTCCTGCCCCATGCCAGTGTGAGCCTGCGCATCGACGCCGAACTCGCCGGACAACGCTGGGACATACCGCCCGCCCTGATCGTGCGCCGCGGCGACCACGTCGTCGTCCTGGAGCGACCGCGCCGCCTGCTCACCCCGGCCGCCGTCACACGCCGCCTCACCGCCACTCGCACCCAGTACGGAGCCAAGGCCGCGCACTGGTGGGTGTTCGACCGCGACGATGCGCTGCACTGCGACGTGGCCGGCTCCGTCAACGTCCAGCCCTACGGCAAGACGATCACGCACACCAAAGTGCGCCCTACCCCAGCCCAGCGGCAGCTCGCCGCCGCAGGCGCCACCGTGTGCTGGCTCGACGACGACACGGTGCTCCTCCCCTACGGCGGCCACCAGCGCACCTACACCCCCCAGCCCGAAGAGGACTGGAGCGGCGACATGGCCTCCTGGAAACGAGACTGGATCATCTCCCACCCACAGCCCGCCGACGACGCCACCTGGTGGGGCCTGGTCCCCCAGCCGCTGCTCGCCCTAGGCAAACGGACCGACTTCCGCCCCGCCAGCGCCCACGCCACCATGTCCGCCCTGGAACGCGCCGAACACGGCCGCGAACGCTACCGACGCCGCCGTGCCCGCGAACATGCCCAGCAGCGCACACAGACCACTCCCACCCAGCTCCCCCTCCCGACAGCCACCACAGCCACCACAGCCACCACCAGCGAACCGGCCGACGCCTTCAAAGCGCCGACGCCGGTACCGCTGCCGCCTACTGCCGCCGCAGTGCCGCCGCGGCCGCCCATCGCCCCCGACCCACCCCAGCAGGCACCCTCTCCCCACGTCCGTCGCGGACGCTTCAACTGGCGGTCGCTCCTACCGCGCCGCTGGGGTCGCTGGGGTCGCTGAACAATTCTCGCTTCGCCCGCCACTGCCATGCCGGGCGAAGCGAGAACGTATCGCCGGATGAGTCTTCGAGCGTCCGCTCCGTGCCCCAACGGGCGGGCCGCAGCACACCCTCCCAACGGCCCTACCTCGCAGCGCAGTACAACCCCCAGCACCCGGTCTCCGGACACCACGAAGCGCAGCATTTACTGAGCAGGGACAACCGGGGAGGGAAGACGGGTGGGCAGACAGTCCGCAGCGAAGAAGCAGGCGGCCGGCAAGACCCGCGATCACACGGTGCCGCAGATGTACCTGCGGCACTTCGCCGAACACCGCGCCCGGCGAAGGTACGAACTGCGTGCCCATCGCCTCGACATGGAACAGGTCCTCTTCGGCCGGCCACTACGCCTTTGACGGATCTCAAACAAACACACAGCGGCCCCGGCCCAGGGGATGGGGGCCGGGGCCGCTATCCGACCGCGCGCGGATGATCAGGCCGCGGGCAGGTCCCGGAGGAGGCCTACTGAGACCGTGACATTAGTCCTTCCCTTACCGAGTCGTCTCGTCGACCATGTCCGAGAAGCCAGTTGATCTTGCCCAGTCCCGTGAGGACGGCGACCAACGCGGTGATAGCTCCGGTGACGGCGCCGATGGAAGCCGCTCCGGCCACGAAGAGCCAGGCCGTCAGACCGTGTGGGTGCAGTCGGTCCGGCTCGGCTGGGACAACCTCACCACCGTGCAGCAGTGGATGTGCGAGCAGGTCCTCGGGATCGAGCCCGCGACCGAGGACGAGAAGCCCAAACCGCGCCGTACACAGGCCGACAAGTGGGCGATGAGCTATGAGTCCGCCAAGCAGTTCTTCGAGCGTGAGGGGCACCTGCGCGTGCCGAGGAAGCACGTCGAACGGATCATCGTCGGCGAGGACCACGAGGAGCGGGAGCTCCGGCTCGGGGCGTGGATCGGGAACCAGCGCTCGCGGGCTGCGCCGGAGCGGGTGGAACAGCTGTCCGCGATCGGGATGCGGTGGACGTAGACCGCCGACGCAAACATTCCAGGGCTGACGCCCCATAACCCATGTGTGCGTGGGGTTGCCGACTCCCTTACTACAACGAGCCGAGGCCCGGACCAGGTGTCCGGGCCTTCGCCATGTCCCGAAATCTTTCCTCCCGGTCGCTGCTGTCCGGCCCCGGCTTCCGGCCCTAGAAGGCTCATGAAGATCTTGGGGTTCTGGCCCCGCCGCGTGAGCGGCGGGGCCAGACTCGTTTCGTGGTGATGGGGGAATGGGCCGGACAGACGGTCGGGCCGGATGTGTGGGAGATCTGCCGGGAGTTGATCCCGACCGGAAGCGTGTTCGCGTTTCTGGCCGAGCACCGTGGTGCGCTGTTCCCGGCGGAGATGTTCGCGGACATGTACCCGTCGGCGAACGGACGACCGAGCATGCCGCCGCAGATCCTGGCCGCAGCGGTCACGC
>NZ_JBIVBI010000028.1:0-40719 GCF_044746005.1 Streptomyces sp. NPDC086766
GCCGCGATGGAGCAGGCGGGACCACCCGCTGAAACAGCTCCCACAACTCGTCTGGAACCACGCGCTCGACCATCACCACACAGTGCAGACTACCCAGTACGCCAAATGAGACGACGTCTTAGGTGGGTTGCGTGGGTACGCCGGCCGGGATGAGGCCGTGCGCTGGTCATGGCCCAGGCGCGGTCCCTTCGGCGGCGGGCGCCCGGCCCTGCCGGGGGAGACAGGGCCGGGCTCTCCTCCAAGCCGCCAGCGGGGAGCCAGGCCACAGGTGGGACGCGACGGTGGCATCCGGCGGCTGATGAAGACCGTAGGCCCGCCGCTCCTCAAGTCTCAAAGAACTTGCGCGAGTTTGCAGCAGCACGATTGACGGGCTCGTATAGGGAGCCCACGATCGATATGTCGCGCAAACTTGAGCAAGGTTGAGGACGGGAGACGAGCGATGAAGTTACGGTTCCTTGGCACCAACTCCACCAGCGGCGACTGCCCGACGCTGTATGCGACCGACCGCGACAGCTACATCGTGCAGGGCTGGCAGCTCTTCGCGAACGAGCTGCTTATGCAGCTCGACATCCCCGAAGGCGAAACGGCGGTGGAGGTGCCGACCGAGCTGTTCGAGTACCTGAAGGAGGATGGCCTTCCGGCCGTGGACATCAAGCGCTCCCAGGCCCCCATCATGATCCACACCCCGCAGGGCACGTGCGTCGTCCAGGGCAAGGCAGTCACCGACCAGGAAGCCCTGGCGCAGATGTCGATCCCGTACTACGAGACCTGCGTCGAGGTATCGAAGTCGGCCATCGCCGCCCTCCTGGAGGAACCCCGTGGAGCTGATCTCCAGCGCTGAGCGCAACCGGCTCTTCGAGCGCTTCCAGCAGGACGCCTTCCACCTGGAACTGCGCGACGACTACTCGGTACCCGGCGAAGACGGCCCATTCCACAGCTGGCTTGCGGGCGAAGACGTCGACTACGCCTACCTCAAGCCGTGGACGGAGCTCGTGCAGCAGTGCACCGCACGCGGCATGACGGTGCGTCGGGTCCGGGTCGTTACCGAGCCCCTGAGCCCCTACATCCAGTGGGAGTACGCCACCACCCCGCTGAACGAGGAAGCCGGCGAGAGCATCCGATGGCTGCCCAGACACCTCCTGCCGGACGGCGTCACCTTCCCCTTCGACGCAAAAGACTGGTGGCTGTACGACGACCGCCTACTCGCAGTGGGCCACTTCGATGCGGACGGCCGCGTCCTGGGCTCACACCTCATCGACGCCCCCGACGCCGTCGCCGAGTGCGTAGCCTTGCGGGACCTGCTGTGGACCCACGCCATTCCCCACGTCGATTACAAGCCCTGAACCCTCCGTGAGCACACAAGTAGACGAGGCGCTGCAAGCGCTTGGTGCCCGGCTGCGCGGCTTCCGCAAGGATGCCGGATTCGCCAGCGGCCGGGCCTTCGCGCATGCCGCCGCATGGCATGAGTCGAAAGTCTCACGCATCGAGCACGGCAAGCAGCGCCCGAGCGAGGACGATATCCGCCTCTGGTGCGGAATCACCGGCCAGGATGAGCACCTGGGCGACCTGATCGCCATCGTCCGCCACGTCGATGAACTCTGGCTCGAGTGGCGCCGCCAACTCCAGACCGGAGCCGAGAAGCGTCAGCACAAAGCCATCCCCATCTACGCCAAAACCAGAGTGTTCCGCATCTGGCACCCCACGGTCGTATGGGGAACCCTCCAGACAACCGAGTACGCCGCCAAGGTCTTCGAACAGGTCGTCAACTACTACGAGATCCCCGACGACTGTGAAGCAGCTGTAGCCCGCCGGCTGGAGCGCCAGCAGTACCTCTACCAGGGCGAAAGAATCTTCAACGTGCTCCTCGGCGAACAGGCCCTCTACACCAACTTCGGCGGCCCGCACGTGATGAAAGGACAGCTTGACCGTCTCCTGGCCGTCATGCGGCTGCCCCGACTCAGCCTCGGCATCGTCCCCCGCTCTGCCCCGGCCGCCATCTGGCCAGGCAACTCGTTCTCGATGTTCGATGACAAACTCGTCCTCGTCGAGACCTACTCCGCAGAGCTGTCCGTCTCCCAGCCCCGAGAAGTCGAGCTGTACGCCAAAGCGTTCGCCCTGCTCCAGCAGTCGGCCGTCTACGGCAACGCCGTCCGCGACCTCGTCTTCAACGCGATTCAGCACTTCGACCGGATGCCAACCGACTAGGAGGCCGGCCATATGCCCGAGCAGCCCAGCTGGCGCACGAGCTCCTACACCTCGCAAGACACGTGCGTGGAGGTCGCCGACAATGCCCTGCACGCCGTCATGGTGCGAGATACCAAGGACCGCGGCCGCGGAGTCATAAGCGTTCCGCCGGCAGTCTGGGCAGCCTTCCTGCGGTACGCAAAGGCATCAGCAGTAGGTAAGTGATAGGGAGCGATGATGCCCCGGTGATCTCAACGGTTACATAGCGGAGCTCTACGTCGCAGCGCGGGCCAGAAGCCAGGTGAGGATTGCCGCTCGGTCTACGACTCTGCCCTGCGCCTCGGGCAAGGGCCGTCATCGCACGCGCCGTGTGGCGGCAGGCGGGGACAGCCTCAACCTGCTGGTGCGTACGGCTGCGCATTCCCCGACCCCGATTGCGCAGCCCCGCTTCCGGGAGGCTGAAGGCTGCGCATGGCCGGGTTGTGCATCGTGAAGTCCTGACTGGCTGGCCGGGGTGGCCGCTGGGGACGTGCAACGGTTCGGCTGCTATGCAGTTGCCGACGGGTCGGTCTGCGCAACGTGCTGACCTGCTGTGGTCAGGGTCCTGATCATCATGACCGGGCGAGGGTGCGCAGTGACAACCGCGGCTCGACTCGGAGAACCTTCGACTTGGCCTATAAATCGAACACATGGCCTAATGGCGTGTATGGAGCACGCCACCTTCCCCCCCCCCAGACCTGATGCAGCTCCAAGCGGACTGGCACCGCACGTATGACAAATCCGTTAATGATCACCAGATGAGTGAAGCGCTGGCCTGGGAATCTAGTGATCGTTTCAGGATATAAGACGGTGAGGCGGTGCATCTCTGAGCTGGGGCTTTCGTGGAGCTGCGCTAGCTGGAGAGGTTTTGACGTGCAAGTTCAGTGATCGTCTCGGAATGTAGTGATCGGCGCGGGATTTCGAATTGCCTGCGGGTCGGGCGGATTGATTTTGTGCCGGTCAGGGGCTGCTCAGGAGGTGTCCCCGGGTGGCGGCTTCGGCCTGGCCCAGCCGCGGTCGCCTGGCGGGCGAGGCTGTCGAAGGGGGAGTACGACGACGGCGAGTGGGCCGACGAGGAGATGTGGGAGGGGGCCTACCCGGTGAACCGCGACCGGATCACAGACAACGCCCCCGGCGCAGTCCCGAACCACCCGCCTGCCCCCAGCCCCAGCGACGAGGACGGCCGGGTGTGGGTCACCACCCCCCACATCAAGCAGCTGGTGAGGCTCGTCCGGGACAACCACCTCGCGGCGATGCCGACCATCTACGACTCCTGGACGGGGAAGGCCAACGAGTCGCTTTTCAAGCCGTTCTACGAGGCGACCCGGAAGGCAAGGACCGAGCTCGTCCAGGTCGGCGGCGACCCCTACAAGGCGTACAAGACCCGGCTGTCGATCGCGCTGCGTCTGCTGTGGCCCAAGCGCCCGGCTCAGCGGTCCCCGTTCTGGCGGCCGGACTGGCGCATGAGCATGGTCGCCGAGGCGTCCGTCCGCCACTGGACGGTCGCGTTCAAGGCCGTGCAGGAAGGGCACACGCTCGTCGCGCTGCGCAACGTCGACGCGGCCGTCTTCTGGATGCCCGACGGCACCCCGCCCGCGACGTACCGGATCGGGACCGGCTTCGGCGAAGTGAAGGCCAAGTTCGTGCAGGCCGGCGAGATCATCCCCGAAGGTGACGACTGATGGCCGGCCCCACCGGACGTGGCGACTCCCTGGGCGCCGCCCTCAATGATCTCCTGCGCTCCCAGGTCACCCCCCGCCACCGGCTGTCGTCGTACAGCGCCAAGCACTGGCACGCCCAGCTCAGCCAGCTCACCGCGGGCAGCAGGCCCTCGCGGACGCCGGTCTCCACGTCACGACCAAGACCCTCATCAACTGGTTGTCCGACTCCGAGTACAACGTCCGCCGCAGTTACGTGGACATCATCCACACCGCGTATGAGAACGTCGCCGTCGTCCCCGCCGACCCGATCCCCGACCACATCAAGCGGGGCCAGTACGAGATCAGCGGAGTCGTGAAAACCGGGGACGACGAGCGCACCCGCGGCACCGTGGACGCCGCGCCCTTGCGGATCGACGGCAGCCGGGGCAACTGGGACGAGATCGAGGAGCTCTGGCTCGTCGGCGAACTCACCGACGACGAGTTCGAGGACCACTTCATCGACGACGTCATCGTGGAGGACATCGGCGAAGGCACCGACGGATGGGAGTTCCCCGGCGCCTCGTACTCCGGTAGCGGCACACGCGAAGCAGTCGAACCGCCCACCGCAGCAAGGAGATCCAGATCATGAGCCACCACCCAGAGCGGCGGAAGTTACCGCTGCTCGCAGTGTGCGGACAGACGGCCGTGAACGCCGGGCAACGTCCTGGCCTCCGTCGGCTCGACGGCGACTTCGGGGAGAGGACGAAGCCGTGGCTCAGCTGAAGATCCGGGACCTGCACGCATTCCTAAACCAGGCCCCCCGGCGAGGAGACCTTGAGCAGGACGGGATCCGGCTTGTACGACGGCACCGCGTTGCACATGTCCACGGTCGACGACCCGGACACCGTGATCGCCCACGCCGGTACCTGCGGGTTCACCACCGAGCCGTGGGAGGTGACCGCGTTCCGCGCCAGCATCAACCGTCGAGATGTGGCTGCGCCTCAACCCCGAGTACGGCGACCACCTCATGGACGTCGCACCCTTCTGGGCACAGCGCCCCGCCGCAATCGCGTTCACCGCGGGCGGGCACACGGCGGCGTTCCCGGTGATCGCCTGCCCGACGGCACCAGCCGACCGGCGCCCGTAGCGCGGTCGTCATCGAGGAAAGGACCGAGAGGTGAACGGACGCTCCCCGCGCTGTACGGAGACGCACCACGTCCGTATCCGACGGAGCGACAAGATCAGCAATCACGACTGCCCCACGTGCGGTGTCCCCCCAGGGTGTGGCCTCCGGCCGCGGCCGCGGCCGGTACCTCTGTCCCATCGACGGGTTCGTGGTCACCCTCGGCCAGACCGGTGTGCAGCTCGACCGACCCATGCGCCTGATCTTCCGGCCCGGCGAATTCGGCCGCTGGAAGCACGTCACCGAGCCGGGCGAGGTCGCCGCGGAAAGCCTGGAGCGCGTGGCCGCACGCGTCCTCGGCACGGGCTGCGTGGTGTCCGACCGCTACGACCCCGACCTTTATCTCGACCGTCCGGCGGGCTGGAAGTGGCAGGCCGGCCTGGTCCTGGTCGACGCCGACGATGCGGGGGATCCGGACACGTGGCTGGTCAACGAACGGCTGGTCTATCGTCAGTGCGCGACCTGCGCCAGCCGTATCCCCGACCTGCCCGAGCATCATGTCCCGACCGAGTGGACACCGCTCCGGACCTGGGCCACCAAGGGCCGCGGCCGGAACCGCCGCAGCCAGGTCCCCGTCGACCAGGGTTCTCACCCCGTCGGCAGCCTGGCCTGCCCGGACTGCGACCCGCGCGCCACCTCTACACACCGGTGAGGAACGGTGAACAACCGCCGAGAGCCGCTCCCTTCGCGCCGTACGGTGCCGCAGGCAACGGCTACCACCAGCAAGGCCCGCACCCCAGGGAGGGAACGCGGTGGCGAATGGCGAGGCACAGCGCCGGGCGACGCTCGCTCGTCAGCGCAGGCAGTGGGAGACCGAGACGGCCATGAACGCCGTGCTGTCGGACCCCGAGGTTCAGCGCCTCAAGCAAGAGATCGAGGAGCTGGAGGCCTCCCTGGCACGGGAGCTCAGCCCCATGTTTCAGCGTTTCCAAGCGCGGTTTGACCGAGCGGTCCAAGACGGAGACCTCGACCTTCTGAGCCGGTCGTGTCCGGGCAACCACGGCAGGTGGGGGAGGATCTGCGTCCTGGACGCCGGGCACGAAGCGCAGTACCCGCACCTGGGGACCACCTCCGAAGGGCAGCCGGTGGCCTGGGTGGGGCCCGCTCCGGACGATGACTGACCTGCCGGACCGGCAGGCGCGACGTACGACCCCGCGGTGAACGGGCGTTCGGCTCCGTGGCTGACTCCGCCAGCGGGTGTCAGCCGAGCGAGTTCTCGGACGTGATCGGCGTGCCGGGTGTCGGCGATGGCCACGACGTCGGGGGTGGGCCGAATGCGCGCCGAGCGGTCCACACGTGCTGAGCGGCGAGAGCAGCGGTGGCGCCCCCACCGATCACGGCGCCGAAGCCGAGCGGTGCTACTTGGCCGAGCACGACGATGCCCTCTTTGGTCCGGTGCTTCGTGACGAAGTTCGGTCCCATTACGCCGTTGATCTGGCGCAGCCTCGCAACGGGAACCTTGGCGACCGCCTGACGTCCCCAGTGTGGTCCGGTACGCGCGGCGACCCTGGGAATGGCTGCCGAGCCGATCCCGTAGAGCGCGACTCCGATGAGCATTCGCAGGCGCTGTCCTCGTCGTCGGAGACTCCGTGGACTTCGGCGATCGACAGCGCGAAAAGGGACCTCAGCTGAAGAGACGAGACAACCTCGCCTGCCGACGCGACTCCCGAGCCGAGGCCGGGCGCGGCCGCAAACGCTCCCACTACGGCGCCCCTCCCGGCGAAATCCCTGATGTACCTCCGCTCCAGGTCGCGGATGATCTGTGCTGGTGTCGCCTCCGGGTTCCATCGGCGGGCCCGGGCGATGTTCTCGCGAGCTCGTGGGCGCTGGTCCTCGATTACCTGGTTCAGGCGATCGCGGACCTGTTGCCTACGGAGGGCTGCTACCGGAAACGGTCCGTCGAGGGCACCTGCTGCCATGCCATGAACTCCCTAGATCATCACGTGTCGAATGAGTCTCCCACCCCGGCCGGCCGATCGGCTCTCGCATCAGATGAACGGCCGTCGCCCGCAACGAGAAAGGCAGTAAGGGCGGTTCCGTAGTAATCGGAACTCTGTGACTTGGCGCTGCTGCACCGCCGAATATGTACGCCCAAGGCGAGCGAGAAGGAAGTCCAAAAGGTAGGATGTCGTGCTGTTAGGCTCATAGGATGGGTCGGGACGGAGAGGCATGCCGCTAGAGAACACATCACGCGCGAGTCTTGTGGACTCGGTGATCGAGCAGGTCGAGGGCCTCATCAGAGAGGGCGAGTGGCCGGTCGGCAGCAAGATTCCTCCCGAGCCGGTACTGGCGGAACTGCTGGGGGTGGGCCGCAATACGGTGCGTGAGGCGGTGCGCGCGCTGGCGCACACGGGCCTGCTCGCCACCCGGCCCGGCGACGGTACCTATGTACTGGCCTCTAGCGGGCTGGGGGCTGCCGTCAAGCGACGGCTGCAGTACGGCACCGTGATTGAAGCGTACGAGGTACGGGCGAGTCTCGAACGGGACGCAGCGCGGTATGCAGCCGAGCGCCGCACCGAGGGCGATCTCGCTCGGATGCGTGATGCGCTTGCGGTCCGAGAGGTGGCGCAGACGGGACGCGAGGAGGACATCGACGCGTTCGTTGAGGCCGACCTCAAGTTCCATCGTGCAGTGGCCGCGGCCGCCGGCAACGAGGTCCTTGCGGAGCTCTACGGGCAGTTCAGTGACTCGCTTCGTATGGCTCTCCACTCGGTCATTGAGGCCCCCCTGCCTGAGGCTGTGCATCGCCAGGTGGCCGAGCACACAGCCATCGTGGATGCCATCGAGCGCGGGGATGCGGAGGCTGCCGAAGAGGCGGCGTTGAGCCATCTCTCGGCCGCTATGGACGCACTGCGCGACCTGTCGTGAACAGCGCTGCCCTTGTTTGACCCCCGCGGTCGCCCGCGGCGTCTTAGCGGATCGCAGGCGGGCGTCCAGGTCGGCAGAAGTCCTGATGCCGAATGGTGCTGAGGTGCCGCGAGCTTTCCGTGGCTTTGGAGGAGACAGCCGACGGAGTGCGAGCGGGAATGGTGACCGCATGCCCACCGGCTACAGCAGCCGCCTGAGAGCCCTGAGGTATTCAGTAGTGGCCTGGCGGCTCCGTGCTGTGTTCTCCATCGCTTCAAATCGACGTGTGCACCGATCCACCTCATGCGGTTTGTCCGAGCTGAGCACGGTACCCCAGGCGCTTTCGCTGTGCACTTGGGCTGGTAGGTCGCCCAGGCGCAGGATCGTAAAACCGTGGGCTGGGCGGTAGACGGGCCGAAGTGCCAGTAGCCGGATCGAAACCCAGTCTTGCTCGGCGAGCCCGATGAGCGCACTGACCTGCTCGCGCATAACGCCAGGGCCTCCCACGGGAGTTTGCAGCGCAGTCTCACCGAGAATCAGCCGCACACTGGGCGGAACCTCGCGGGTGAGAATGCGCTTGTTCCGCTCCATTCTGAGCTCTGTGTGCCGCTCCGCGTACTCAGGTGAAACACCCTCGGTCAGACGCTGGCCCTCGAAGCACGCCCGGACGTAGTGCTCTGTCTGGACCAGTTCGCACACGGCGGTCGGGTGGTACGAGAGGATCTCGGTCGCTGCGGCCTCAAGGGCGATAACACGCGGCATGCCCGCCGGCATGAAGGGGCGGTACCGCCACAGCTGATCCTCCTCACCGGCCTGCCGGTTCAGCTCGACGAGTTGCTCGATCAACTCCTCATCGCTGACCCGGTACCTCCTAAGAAGGGAACGCAGGGTGGCGGAGCCAATGGCAAGGTCGCTCCGCTCGATGCGTGCAAGTGCTGCTGGAGTCAGAGCGGGGATCTCCCGTACTGCCGCCGTGCGGGTCATGCCGCGTCTTCTGGTGGCCTCCACCGGCGGGCATGTCTCACGCAGTTGCCTTAGCCGGATGCCGAGTCGTAGACGGTCGGCGTTCGTCTCTCCCTGTGAGGCCGGCGAGAGGGACGATGAGCCGGGCTTTTGCATCGGCGCCCTTCCTTCCATCGATACAGTTAATTGCATACAATTAAAGGAGGCGAGGGGGTCGCCGTCGGGTACAGGCCGCGCCCTCGAGTGGTGCAGATGTCGCCTGAGTGCCTGGTGCAGATGCTGTTTTTGAGGTTCCAAGGCGCTGTTGGCGAGAGCCTGACGACGTGAGGCCTCTCGGTAGGTTACTACGATCTGTATACTATCGATGTTGCGATCAAGCGTGCCCGCCGGGTCACCGATGCGGTGTCCGCGCCCAGCGCAGGCGTGCCCGCGAATGCAGGGCAGACCCGGAAAGGAGCCCGCAATGTTGGATGTGATGGACCAGGCGTTGGCCTGGTATCGGGAGGGCATCCGGTTCTCCTTCGCAACCGTGGTGCGCACGTGGCGCTCGGCGCCACGCCCACCGGGAGCGACGATGGCAATCGCGGAGACCGGCGAAGTCGTGGGCAGTATCTCGGGCGGCTGCGTGGAGGCCGAGGTATATGAACTCGGCCTCCAGGCCCTGCGGACGGGAGAGCCGGCGTTCCGGTCATACGGAGTCAGTGATGACGACGCCCTCGCCGTGGGGCTGACTTGCGGCGGGGTGCTCGAAGTGTTCGTGCGGCCGGTCGACTGCGAATGGTTCCCGTGTCTGGAGCAACTGGCAGGGGACATCAGCGCGGGACTCCCCGTTGCGGTCGCCACCACCGTCGAAGGCGGGCCGCGCGCCGGGCGGGCTCGGCTCATCGTGCGGCCCTCGGGTTTCACGGGCTCGCTCGGCGACACGCGGTTGGATTCGCTGGCTGCCGCCTCGGCGTTGCGGATGCTGGCGCGCAGAGAAACCGGCTTGGTCCGCCCGGCCGACACGGGCTGCACGGTGAATCCGGACGTGCTCGTGGAGTCGTATGCACCTGCGCCACGCATGTTCGTCTTCGGCGCCATCGACTTCGCCGCCGCGGTGGCCCGGATCGGCAAGTTCCTCGGCTACCGCGTCACCCTGTGCGACGCGCGGGCCGTGTTCGCCACCAAGAAGCGGTTCCCCGACGCGGACGAAGTCGTGGTCGACTGGCCTCACCGCTACCTCGCCTCGGTACGCGAGTACATCGATGAGCGCACGGCCATCTGCGTCCTCACCCATGACCCCAAGTTCGACGTCCCCCTGCTGGAAGTCGCCCTGCGCACGCCGGCCGGGTATATCGGTGCAATGGGCAGCCGGAGGACGCACGACGACCGCATGCGCCGACTGAGTGAGGCAGGGATGACCTCCGATGAATTGGCTCGCCTCTGTTCCCCGATCGGCCTCGATCTCGGAGGCAAGAGCCCGCAGGAGACGGCCGTGTCTATCGCTGCTGAGATCATCGCTGAGCAGTGCGGCGGCAGTGGCCGACAGCTGGTCGACACCCGACGTTCCACGATCCACCCTCGACGGGAACTGAGCAGCACGGTAGCGCCACGCGTCTGATTGCCCGGCCCGTGTCCCTCAGGCGTGTACTGGGGGGCTGCTGAGGCAGGTCTCGCCATGGGGCCATATCAGTGGAAAGAAAACTGTATACTGAAAGGGTTCTCTGGGTGGGTCGCCGTCGATGTCGGGCTGCTGTGCACGGCGTAGTCGATAACGGTGAGGAAGGGATAAGACGTGGTCAGGCAGTCGGTCCGCGAGATCGGCCCGAAGGGGATCAAGACCCCTGGGACGATCACAGACTTTGCCACCGAGGAGATCCGGAACCGGATCGTGCTGGGCGTACTAGGCCCTGGGCAGAAGGTTCCCGTATACGAACTCGCCGACGAGCTGGGCGTGAGCCGGGTGCCCCTGCGTGAGGCCGTCCGCCAGCTCGAGGCAGAGGCGCTAGTGGACAACCTGCCGCGCCGTGGCACGGTAGTGCGCGCGCTCAGCCTGAGTGACTTGAACGATTCCTTTCAGATTCTGCAGGCCATCGAGCCGATCGCAGCGCGCCGCGCCGCCGAGGCGCAAGACGACGCCATCGTCACTTCTATGGAGCACTGGCTCGGGGAGATGCAGCAGCTGGCAAAGCAGAAGGTGCCGCAAGTCTCCAACGAGATGCTCCACGCGCACAGGGAGTTCCACTTCGCGTTCTTCCGGGCTGCCGGAGAAGGCGTCCTGCAGCGGCATCTCCGTATGCTCTGGAACACCTGCGAGCGCTACGTCATGAACAGCCTCCCCAACCCCGAGCGGCTGGTGGCCTCGGCGAGGGAACACGCTGAACTGGTAGAGCGGATCAAGGCCGGAGACCCGGATGGCACCGCGGGCGCACTGCACCGGCATCTGGATGCGAGTCTGAGCAGCGCTTTGGAATACCTTGTAGCCGCTGGCGTTCTGCCCGGCCCGCAGCAGGCAAGCTGATCCCTGTCATCCCTGCGTGGCGTACGCGAGGAACGCGAAGTCGCGGTTGACTGTGCTGACAAGCCGGCCGGTCACTCACCTGACGACGAAGAGGGGTTGTGCGGATGGCAGACAGCCGGCAGACAGACGGCTCCGCAGCCCAGCGTGCGTACGTCGAGATCACCGAACGCATGGCGACGGGCGAGCTGCGCCCAGGCGTCTGGCTGCGGGAAGAGTCGCTTGCCGCGTCCATGGGGATCAGCCGCACCCCGGTGCGAGAAGCCCTACGCAAACTCAGTTCTGAGGGCTTGGTCCGGTTCGAGCGCAATCGTGGCGCCCAGGTGGTGGCGTGGAGTCGGGAACAGATCTCCGAGATCTACGGGCTGCGCGCCGCGGTGGAGGGTTACGTCGCCGCCGTCGCCGCGCAGAACATCGACGAAGGCGTGCTGAGCAAGCTCGAGGCCAACCTCGCCGAGTACGAGCAGGCGATCGCCGAAGGTGGTGCCACGCGGCAGCGGGCGGCCGCACTGAACAATGAGTTCCACTCCATCGTGCTTGAGGCAACGGGCAACGAAAGTCTCGTCAGCCTGCTCAACGGTGTGCTCGGCCTACCTCTCGTGCGCCGGACATTCCTCCGCTACACCCAACGCGATCTTGAACGCAGCATCGAACACCACCGACAGCTCGTCGAGGCCCTACGCCGCAGGGACGCCGTGTCCGCCGAAATGATCATGAAGATTCATATCCGCGCGGCACAGCATGCCGTACTGCAGGCGCAGGACCCCAGTGACCTCAGCGGCGACTCGTCAGCCGACTGATCAGCGCACCGAGCAGGAAGGCCGCCACAACCGGCACACCCCGCTTCGCGACAGGCCAGGCCAGAGCCAGCGCATTCAGTTCCGACTCGGACTGGGGCGCCGGGCCGGCGTCGACCGGGCGCAGCGTGGGACTCTGAGTCCCCTCGCCACTGCCCGTCACCATCGCCTCCAGGTTGGAGGCGAACTGCCCGATCAGGCGGGCACCCACGTCAGCCATCGCGCTGCGGCCGAACTGCGCGACCTTCCCGGTGATCTGAAGATCGGTGCCGACAACCACCCTTGTCTTGTCCGGCCCCTCGCCGACCAAGTCGACGGTAACCGTTGCGCTCGCGGAACCCTTGCCGCTGCTCTCCTTGCCGCGGGCGGTGAGCACCATGCGGTGATTGGTTGCGTCGAGCTCGGTGAAGGACGCCGAACCGCTGTAGCCGACCTTGATCGGCCCCACCTTGACCGTGACGCCCCCTTCGTATTGTCCGTCACCGACGGGGGTGACCGTGGCCCCCGGCAGACAAGGCGCAATCTTGGGCACGTCAGTGAGCAGTGCCCAGGCAGCGTCCGGGGCGGCGGGCACGACGAACTCGTTGGTGAACTCCACGTCTTACTCCTTGTGGCTGGTAGTTGGTTATGCCTGATCGGCTGGGGGCTGGCTGGCCGCGGGTACCTGGGCCGCGATGCCCTCGTTGATCGTGTTCTCGACCGCCCGGACGATGCCGTTGTAGCCGGTGCAGCGGCAGATGTTGCCGGCCATCGCCACGCACACCTCGTCGCGTTGCAGTGGCTGCCGGTGGCGTACGAGGTCGTAGCCCGCCAGGAGCATCCCCGGCGTGCAGAAGCCGCACTGCAGTGCTCCTTCACGGGAGAAGTTCGCCCGCAGACGGTCCGCATCGGGTCCCTCGAGCGCCTCCACGGTGAGCACTTCGGCCCGTGCGCATGCTGCTGCCAAAGTGAGGCAGGACCGCATGGGCAGCTCGTCGACGAGAACGGTGCAGGCTCCGCATACCCCCTGTTCACAGCCCAGATGGGTACCGGTGAGGCCGAGGTGGTCCCGCAACAGGTCAGCCAGTGTGGTCCGGGCCGGGACAGTTACCTTTCGCCGCTGCCCATTGACACGCAGCTCGATGGTGACGTCATTCATTGCGTGGGTGCCTCCTCCACGGCCAGCAGTGCCCGGTGCACGGCGACCACGTGTAGTTGCAGGGCATGCCGGGCATGGGCGTCCGATCCCCCCGGTTCGGTACTGAGATCGACGGCGACCGAATCGACCAGGTCAGTGGGGGAGAGGTCACCCAGGGTGAAGTCCTTCACCAGCTGCTCGGTGCAGGCCAGGCGCACCGGTGTGTCCTTGGCCGCGCCGAGCCACAGGCGCGCATCGGTCATGCTTCCATCGGTATCGACTTCCAGTTGCGCGACGGCCAGCGATTCGGCGAACTCGCCCGGTTTGCGGGCCATCTTGTACATGCCCCAGCGGGTGTTGGCCGCCATCCGTGGGACCTCCACGCCCACGATCAGCTCGTCCGGTTCCAGGGCTGTGGCAAAGAAGCCGAGGAGCAGTTCGGTGACGGGGATACGCCGCACGCCGCGGACCGACAGGGCGTGCACCGTGGCGCCGACGGCCGACATCACGGTGGGCCACTCGGCGGAGGAGTCGCTGTGGGCCAGGCTACCGCCGACGGTGCCGCGGTTGCGGATCGCCGGATAGCCGATTCCCCGCGCCGCCTGGCTCAGCAGCCCCGCCGTGACATCGGGCACCAGCTGATGCTCGAACATCATGTGCGTGGTGGTCGCACCGTACGTCGCGCCGGTGTGGCTTTCCGTCGTCTGCCGCAGTTCGGCGATGCCGGTGATGTCCACGAGGTGCGCAGGCTCGGCCAGACGCATGTTCATGATCGGCAGGAGGCTCTGCCCGCCGGCGATCACTTTGACGTCGTCGCCCAGGCTGTTCAGCAGCCGGGCGGCCTCAGCGCTGGTGGTCGGCCGATAGTACTGGAAATCAATTGGCTTCATCGTGCTGCTCCCGCTGCTGCGGCCGTCTGCGATGCCTGGGCTTCCTGGAGAGCCGTCCATACCCGCATGGGAGTCATGGGTGTCTCGTTTGCCTTCGCGCCGAACTCGCGCAACGCGTCCGTGATGGCGTTGGCGATGGCCGCGGGTGGAGCGATCGCACCGCCTTCGCCCGCACCTTTCATTCCGAATACCGTGTTGGGGGAGGGCGTTTGGATGTGACCGATCTTGATCACCGGGATTTCTGTTGCGCCGGGCAGCAGGTAGTCGAGGAAGGTGGTGGCCTTCGGCTGCCCGTCGGCATCGTGGACGATCTCCTCAAGGAGCGCGCTGCCGATGCCCTGCGCGATGCCGCCGATGATCTGCCCGTCCACGATGAGCGGGTTCACTACGGTTCCGCAGTCTTCAACGATCCCGTAGTCCAGCAGCGTTGTTGCGCCGGTGTCGAGGTCGACCTCCACCACCGCGGCGTGCGTCGCGTAGGTGAAGGCACCCGTCTGCACGTCGGGTCGGTAGTAGTAGCTGACCTCCAGGCCCGCCTCCACCCCGGGCACGTGGTCGGGGGTGAACAAGAATTCCTTGGCCAGCTCCTGGTAGGAGATCGAACCCGAAGGACCAACCACGCTGTGATCCTCTAGCCGCAGGTTCTCCACCGGCTCCTTGAGCAGCACGGCACCGATGCGCTTGACCTTGTCCGCAAGGACCTTTGCCGCTCCGTGGGTGGCACCGCCGGACATCACCATGGACCGGGAGGCGAACGTGCCATCCCCCCGGGGGGTGAGGGCGGTGTCGCCATGCACGACGGTGACGTGCTTCGGATCGACGTCGAAGACTTCGCTGACGACCTGCGCCAGGGTGGTCTCCAGGCCCTGGCCGTGGCTCTTGATGCCGACGCTCAGGGTGAGGCTTCCGGTGGAATCCATCTCCAGCCGGGCGCCCTCCGTGCCGATGGTGATCGCCAGGCCGCGGGCCGCCCATTCGATGCAGCCGTGCGCGGTCTGCTCGCAGAAGGAGCCATAGCCGATGCCGATCCTGCGGCGCGAGTCCGCCGGCACATTCTGCTGGCGGTCCCGCCATTCCTTGTGCCCGATGAGTTCCACGACCTGGCGCACGGCCTCGGGGTAGTCGCCGCTGTCGTAGACCTTGTTGGCCACGGAGGTGTAGGGCATGTCCTCGGACCGCACCATGTTCTTGATCCGTATCTCATACGGCTCCATGTCCAGCTCGTGCGCAAGATCGTCGAGTGTCCGCTCGATGGCGAAGCAGGCACCGGGGCGTGCCACCCCGCGGTAGGGGCCCAGGGGGGTCTTGTTGCTGGCGACGCTGCGAGTTCGGAAGCGATAGTTCCGCAGCCGGTAGGGGCCGGGAATCATCGCGGAGGACATGGTCGCGTCCATCGTCGCCGTCCACGGATGCACCGAGTACGCACCGGCGTTGACGAGGATGTCGGCCTCGACACCGAGCAGCGTGCCGTCCTGGGCCGCATGTGCGGTGATCCGGTAGTGATGGTCGCGTGCCTGGGTGGAGGAGACCATGCCCTCCCAGCGGTCCTCCACCCAACGGATCGGGTGACCCAGCCGGACCGCCACCGCCGCGAGCGCGACCTCCTCCGGGTAGACAGAGCACTTGGCGCCGAAACCGCCGCCCATGTCCGGCGCGATGACCCGCACTCGCCGTGCTTCGATGCCGAGCAGGAGCGCAATCATGTCGCGGATCATGTGCGGTGTCTGGGTGGACGACCACACGACGAGCTGGCCGGTAGTCCGGTCGTCGTGGGCGATGACCCCTCGGGTCTCCAGCGGCACCACTGCCTGCCGGTTCATGGTGTACTCGCGGGTGATCGACACTGCCGCAGCCTGCGCTGCGGCGTCTACGTCGCCGATGTCGCCTGACGTTGTGACGAAGATGTTGTCTGGCCAGTCGTCGTGTACCAGAGATGCGTCCGGTGCGAGCGCTGAGGAGAAGCCGACCACCGCCGGCAGCGGTTCGATGTCCACGGTGATGCGCGCTGCCAGGTCTTCGGCCTCCGCGCGGGTGTCGGCGATGGCCATCGCGATGGGCTCGCCGACGTAACGCACCTTATCTACCGCGAGGTTGGGCAGCGGAGCGGTCCTGAAGCCTTCGAGCGTCGAGGTCGCGGTGAGGGGCTGGGCGATCGGCGCGAGGTCGATTCCGGTCCACACCGATCCAGGCGCTACGTCGTCGGGGACGGACACGTTCCTGATCCAGCCGTGTGCGACCTGGCTCCGGACGAAGGCAACCTCTTTGAGCCCGGGCATTTTCACGTCCGCGACGAACGAGCCCTTGCCCGCCAAATGCTTGGCATCCTCGCGTCGCGGTGTTCGGGTCCCGATTCCGTGGCGTCGTGCAACTTCGCCGTCATCGGCGGTCATGCGAGCCTCCTTGCTGCTTCAGGCAGCCCCTCGTCACTGTCCGGTGCACCCCGTCGGCTACCTGCGACTGCGGTGCAGCGTCCGGCCATGCGTGGGCCGCTGAGATAGATGGTATGCAACTTTGCAGTGGGTGGCCAACGGACCCGAGGCTGGCTGTCGCGTTCACCGTGTCCCCTCCACGGGTGCCGCCCCTTCATCCTCCGGGCGGCGCCCGACGTCAAAGCAGCCACGTCGTAGTACGGCCTCGACCGGACTCCAGGGGGTTGGGGTCAGGTTTTCGCAGCTTGCTCGCATCTGACCCTTGACTTCCAGGTGTCCGAGACCCACTCTTTGGAATATAGAATTCTATCTACTCCCGGGGCAACCACTACGTCACCCGGAGAAGAGCCGCTTCACCCTGGTCGCCGATCGGCGACCAAGTGTCATGGCGGCCCGCGCCTGACAGCCAGACACTGGCGAAAGATTGTATCCAATCAATCACGGATGGGTGGAAGCCGGCGTATCGGCGCCCCGACCGTGAAGAAGGAGATTCCCGCATGAACGCGACGAGCCGAGTGGCCGTGCTCTACGGGCCAGGCGAGCTCCGGATCGAGGAGCTCCCCCTGCCCGAAATCGGCAGGGATGACGGCTTGCTGAAGGTGGAGGCCACCGGGGTCTGCGGCACCGACATGGCCGCGTACCACGGCGTCAACCCCTACTACGAGCTGCCGTGCGCACTCGGACACGAGTTCGTCGGAACGGTCGTCGACATCGGTCCCGAAGCAAGCGCCCGATGGGGGGTCAGCGCCGGTGACCGGATCGTCGTGGAGGAGTACCTTCCCTGCGGCACCTGCAGGTCCTGCCTGGGCGGCGCCTACCAGATGTGCCGCGTACCGCGCTACGGCGGAAAGTCGATCCACAGCGGATCCGGCCTGTACGGCGCCTACAGCGACTACCTCTACCTGCACCCGCAGTCGATCGTCCACAAGGTCTCCAACGAGGTCCCCGCCGAGCTGGTACAGCTCTACATCCCCCTGTCCAACGGCCTGGACTGGGTTGCCGGGGTCGGAGGCTTGCGCCCCGGCGGCACGGTCGTCATAGTCGGGCCCGGCCCGCACGGCCTGTCCTGCGTGGTCGGCGCACGCGAAGCCGGTGCCGGATCCGTGATCGTCATCGGACGGCCCAGCGACGAGACACGCCTGGACGTGGCGCGTGCCCTGGGCGCCGACCACACACTCACCGGTCCGCTCGAGGACGTCCTCGCAGCCGTCGAAGACATAACGGACGGAAAACTCGCCGACACCGTGATCAACGCAGCCGATTCATCAGCCGCGTTGGATACCGCGCTCGCCGTCGCAGGAGACCGGTCGACCGTGGTGCAGGCAGGTCTGGCCAAGGGAGGCGGGGGCGGCGCCGAATCCATCGTCGACGCCATGAACCGCAAGGTCCTCACCCTCAGGGGAGTGCGAGGACGACCCAGCAGCGCCGTGCCCCCCACCCTCCGACTCATCGAATCGGGCAAGTACCCACTCGCCCGGATGTGCACGGGTCAATTCCCCATCGAGCAGACCGAGCAGGCCCTGACCCTCGCGGCCAAGGACCCTTCGGCGATCCGCTCCGTCATCGTCCCCACCCTCATCTGACCGAACTGATAGGAGGCAAGCACGTGAGCTCGGTCGACAGCGCCAAGGAACCGCTCATCACCGATGACTGGCACGTCAGCGGCAAGATCTACCGCGACCCCGAGATCTTCAACCGTGAGATGACCGCCATCTACGGGCGCACCTGGGTCTTCGTGGCCCACGAGAGCGAGATCCCCAACGGGGGCGACTACAAGACTGCCCACATCGGGCACCAGCCCGTGATCGTCAACCGCGGTGCAGACGACGGCACCATCCACGTGATGTTCAACCGCTGTCGGCACCGCGGAGCATCAGTTTGTCAGCGCGACTTCGGCAACGCCAACTACTTCCGGTGCGCCTACCACGGCTGGACCTACGACTCCACGGGCCAACTGACCGGCGTCCCTTTCGACGACGGCTACGGCGAGGACTTCGACAAGACCGTCATGGGCCTCGTGCACGTGCCGCGCGTCGAGAACTACCGCGGCTTCGTCTTCGCCAGCCTCAACCCCGGGATCGAGCCGCTGGCCGACTACCTCGGCCACGCCCGTCGCTACCTCGACTTCATCGCCGACATCGGGGACGCAGGCCCGGAACTGACCTCCAACGCGCACAAGCTCGTCTACAAGGGCAACTGGAAGCTCCAGGTCGAGAACACCATCGACCCCTACCACTTCTCCTTCACCCACAAGAGCTGGCTGGACATCCTCAAGGAACGAACCGGCACCAGCAGCCCCTGGGTCAAGAACGTGCGCACCAACCCGCAGTGGCGAGGCATCGACCTCGGAGGCGGACACGCGGTGCATGAATTCGGCAGCATCAACGGCGACACCGCCAACGCCCACGCTATCGCCATCGGCGAGCTGATCCCCTTCAACCTCAACGTGTTCCCCAGCCTGGCCTTCGTCGGGGCACACCTGCGACTCATCGTCCCCCGCGCCGCGGACGAGACATGGGTCTACCTCTACCCGATGCTCCCCAAGGGAGCCGATGAGGACACCCGCAACCGCATTCTGCGCGACCACGAGATCTTCTACGGCCCCGCCGGCTTCGGCTCCACCGACGACATCGAAGTCGCTTTCGACCGGGTCACCGCCGGCATCGAGAGCTCGGCCAGCGCAGCCGACTTCACCCTCATGAGCAGGGGACTGAATCGCGAAGAGATCGACGAGACCACGGGCATACGCATCGGCCGCTCCTCGGACGAGGTGCCCCAGCGGGCCTACCTGCGCCGCTGGCTGGAGCTGATGGAGGCCGGCAATGACAACGACTGAGGACACGACACTGCTTCCGGCAGTGCAACAGTTCCTATACGCCGAGGCAGCGCTCCTCGACGCGGAGGACTTCCCCGCCTGGCTGAAGCTGTTCACAACGGACGCCGTGTACTGGATACCGGCCATCGGCGACAACATCGACCCCAGCCGTGAAGTGTCCATCGTCCACGACGACGTTGCGGCCCTCAGCGAGCGTGTCTGGCGCTTCGACAGCGGCCTGGCGTACGCGCAGGAACCGCGGTCGCGTACTGCCCACCTCGTCACCAACGTCCGCCTCCTGGACGTGCAGCCCTCCGAGGGAGGCGTTCTGGAGCTGGAGGTCGAAGCCGGCTTCCTCATCGCCGAATTTCGCAGGGGCGCCCGTTACCAGCACGCCGGACGCTACGAATACCGGCTCCACCGTGAAGACGGCGAGTTCCGCATCCGTCGGAAGAAGGTCGAACTCATCAACAACGACGGCTACTTCGGAAACCTCAGCCTGCTTCTCTAGGGGGACCGCATGTCGAGCTTCGAAGGCACGGGCCCCAACGACAGCGACGCGGAGATGCGGCTGGAGAGCATCCGCGCCGCGCTGCAACCCGACCCGGACCGGATGATCGTCCGCAACGAATTCGCGGTCGTCGCTGTCACCGTCCGAGACGCGGGATCCGCACGCCCCCGACTCCTCATCGAAGACCTCCGGACCCGCCAGACGGTGGAGCTGGACGCTCTCGAACTGGAATCGCTGGCTTGGGCCCAGCACAAGGATCTTTCGCCGCTGCTGGACCCCAGCCGTACCCGCTGGGCCAACTCCAGCGACGAATAGAAACATTGAGGAAGCGCAACACCATGAACGCAGCAACAGCCCAGAAGTGGATCTGCATGTCGTGTGGCGACATCTACGATCCCGCCGAAGGTGACCCACTGGCCGGCATCGCTTCCGGAACGGCCTTCGAGGACCTCCCCGACGACTACGTCTGTCCCATCTGCGGTGCCCGCAAGAGCGACTACGAGCCCTACGTAGAAGAGGCAGCGTAATGCCGACACAGGACCTGAACGTTGAGATGCTGCTGATCGGCGGTGGCGTCGCATCGGTCGCCGCAGCGGCCGAGTTGCGCAACAGCGGGTTCGATGGATCGATCGCACTTGTCACGCGCGAACTCGACCCGCCCTACCATCGTCCCGCAGTCACCAAGGAACTCCTAGGCCCCAAGGCCGAAGACCACGACCCGACGGTACAGCCCCCCGACTGGTGGACGGCCAACGACATCCAGCTGCTCACCCGCTCTTCGGTCGCCTCCCTTGACCCCCACGCTCACACCGCCACCCTGGCGAGCAAGAAGGTGCTGCACTACCGCAAGGCCCTGATCGCGACCGGAGCCGGCGTACGCAGGCTCTTGATCGAGGGGGCCGCGCTGGAAGGCATCCACTACCTCCGCGCCCCGGGCAACGCTCGCAAGCTGCGTGCCGAGGTGCGAGAGGCTCAGCACGCCGTACTCGTGGGTGGATCCTTCATCGCAGTCGAGGTCGCAGCGTCGCTGACATCGATCGGCGTCCAGTGCACCATGGTGATGCCCGAGCGTGCCCCTCTGGAAATTTCCTTCGGGCCCACCGTGGCGAATTACGTCTCCGACATGCTGCGCGAGCGCGGAGTCACCCTCGTGTGCGGTCAGCAGGTCGTGGAGTTCACCGGCGACGGGCGAGTCAGCGGGGTGCGCACGGATGCGGGCGAACACCTGCTGGCCGATCTGGTCGTGGTAGGCATCGGTGCCGTCCCGGACGCCAGGCTCGGTTCCAGCGCCGGGCTTGAGATCGGCGCCACCGGAGGCATCGCCTGCGACGAGGCGCTGCGCACCAGCGCCGAAGACGTTTATGCGGCAGGCGATGTTTGCGAGTACTACAGCCTCGTCCACCAGCGCCGTATTCGTGTCGAGCATGAACGGCATGCCGAGGCCCAGGGCGTGACAGCGGCCCGCAACATGCTGGGCCTGTCCACCCCGCACGTGGAAGTCCCATATTTCTGGACCGACCTCGCCGACTGGGCGCGACTCGAATACGTCGGCCCGGCGGCGAAGTGGGACGAGGAACGCGTCATCGGGTCTCTCCGCAGCGGAAAGTTCACCGTCTGGTACCTGCTCGGCGGGCGGGTGGCTGCGGCACTGACCTGCGGACGCCCGGAGGATCTTGAGCACGCCCGCGAACTCATCTCCGCGACAAGGATTTTCACACAGGAGTAATAGGAGCAGCGCGCAGCGACCGGGACGGCAATAGCCGCTCACGGCCACCACGCGGCACACCAACCCCCGGCTAAGCTGGGCATCTAGACAGGAGCTCTCCCATGGAGAATTCACCAGAAGTAGCGCCTCTCAGATCGTCAACAGTCGTGGCTACTGCAGAAGACATGCCACCCCAGGCGAAGAAGGCGGCGAGGGCTGCGTTCCTCGGTTTCGCGGTCGACTACTACGACATCTACCTCCCCGTCGTGGCGCTCGCACCTGCCATCCAGTACTTTCAGCCGGAATCGATCTCGGGCGCGTTGGAGACGACGCTTTTCTACCTGACCTTTGCGCTCACGCTGATCGGCAGGCCGATCGGCTCGGCGATCTTCGGAAGCCTCAGCGACAAGATCGGTCGGAGGAAGTCGACCCTGATCGCCGTCGCTGGCTTTACGGTGGCCACCTTCTTGATGGCGGCGCTTCCCGGATATGAGGCATGGGGATACGGTGGCCTCGGTGCGCTGATGTTCCTCCGGCTGGTCGGCGGCGTGTTCATGGGCGGCGAGTACACCAGTGCCAACCCGCTGGCACTGGAGTCTTGTCCCAAGGAAAGGCGGGGCTTCGTCGGAGCCCTGATCGCCGCTGCCTACCCGATCGGCTACATTGCCATCTCGCTGGTCACACTGCCGCTTCTCCGGCTCTTCCCAACACAGGGCCTGTATTCGGACTACGTCCAGTGGGGATGGAGAATCCCCTTCATCGTCGGTGGCCTGCTCGGCGTCGTCTTCTTCTGGTACTTCTACCGGTCCATCGAAGAGTCCCAGGTGTGGGAGGAGGAGGCGCAGAAGACCGCCTCGTCGGAGAAGCCACCGCTGCGCCAGCTCTTCGCAGGAGACAACGGCCGCCGGCTTCTCCAGGTCATGGTCCTGATGAGCGGACTGTGGTTTGCGGTCCAGTCCATCATCTCGCCCATGTCGGGGCTGTTGATTGCTCATCTGAAGCAGGGATCCGACTCCGTGACCACGGCCCTGCTGATTGCCAACGTCGCTCTATTCCTCGGCTATCTGACCTACGGCCGGTTCGGGCAGCGACACGGCAGGCGGAAGGTACTGCTTCTCTCGGGAATCGCCACCGCAATAATTTCCGCGATCACCTTCTACGAAACGGTTCACATCCTGCGGGCAGGCGGTAGTTTCACTCTCGCCATGGTCATCTACACCGTCTGTCTCGTCGTGGCGATCTCGCCGTACGGTGTGGCGACCGTCTACCTGCTGGAAGCATTCCCCACCCGAGTCCGGGCGTCCGGATATGGTGTGGCATACAGTTTCTCCCTGATCATTCCGTCGTTCTACAGCTTCTACATGCTGTGGCTTTCGAATGTGATGCCGTACGTTTACACGCCGATCGTTCTCATTTTGATCGGTGGCGTACTGACCGCGGTAGGGGCCAAAATCGGCCCGGAGACCAGGGACGTGGACTTTGTTCCCGTGAACACCTGAAGCGCAAGACCGGGTGTGGGGCTGGTGTAAATACCCAACCCTTTCCCCTCAGCTATCCACCATTTCCGCGCTGGATAGAAGTATCCCCCAAAGGAGAGAGCGATAATGATCCGTCACGTCTTCCTGTGGAAGGTCGCCGCCGGCAGTGACCCGGACAAGGTCATCGAGCTGCTCACCCAGCTGTCCACTCGCATCCCGTCGCTGCGCAGCTGGGAGATCGGCAAGCACCAGGGTGACCCCGGCGACAACGGCGAGCCGTGGGACGGCATGCTCATCTCCGACTTCGACGACTGGAAGGGCCTCGAGGAGTACTCCGACCACCCCTTCCATGTCGAGGTGGTCGCACAGCTCAAGCCCCTGGTTGCCGACCGCGCGGTAGTCGACGTCGAGAGGAACGACGCCTGATGGCCCCGAAAGCAGACATCAAGGTTGCCACGAGCCTCTACGGCCCGGACGACCAGCTCGGCGCACTCAATCTCATGACCCCGGCCACGCAGGCAGACATCCTGGGCCGGGCCGACGCCTCCCGTGTCTACGACTTGAGCATCGACTACTTCGTCGGCATGCCAAGCTTCCAGGCCGCGGGCGACCCTGCGTACCAGATCTTCATGAGTCACACGCCCGCCGGCACGCCGATCGACGACCTCAACGGTGTGGGCCAAGAGGTCAACCAACGGGTCTGTTACTCCGGCGATGTCATCTTCATGTACACCCACACCGGCACCCATATCGATGCCCTCAACCACTTCGGCGTCGACGGGAAGATCTACAACGGTTTCACCGCCGACGAGCACCTGGGCAGCCGGCACTGGACCCGCGGCGGCGCCGAACAGATCCCCCCGATCGTGGCCCGGGGCGTGATGCTGGACATCGCCGCACTCAAGGACGTTCCGTGCCTGCCGGATTCCTACTCGATCACGGTCGAGGACTGCCAGCAGGCGCTGAAGCAGCACAACCTGTCGCTCCAGGCCGGCGACATCGCCCTGGTCCGCACCGGCCGGATGGGCTACTGGCCGGACGGATCCAAGGTGCTCGGTGCGCCCCCCGGGCTCAGCCTGGACGCGGCCCGCTGGCTGACCGCTCAGGACATCATCGCCGTCGCAGCAGACCAGGAGTGCGTCGAGGTGGGGCCCTCGGAACACGAGGACAACTGGCTGCCCGGGCACTGCCACTTCCTCGCGGAGGCAGGTGTGCCCATGATCGAGCTGGTCAACCTCGAAGAACTGGCGCGCGACGGTGTGCACGAGTTCTGTCTCGTGGCCGCCCCGATCAGGCTCCGTGGTGCCACCGGAGCTCCGTTGCGTCCGCTTGCCATGGCCCTGCGGCACTGACCCCTCTCCCCACGCACGAAAGACCTCAGGCATCACCATGACCACGTTCGTTTCCCGGGAGTCCTCCCCGACTCCCGACAGTCCTGCGCTGCCGCAGAGCCACGGGCTCGCCGACACGTCCCGACGGCTGCGGATCCACGTCCTGCAGGTCGCCTATGGCGACACCGAGCCCGTCGCCGAACGCGTCGAGCGGGTGGCCGAACTGGTGCGTCGGCAACGCGGAGCGGACGTGGTGGTGCTGCCTGAGCTGTGGGCCCACGGAGGTTTCGCCTACACCGAGTGGAGCAAGCGAGCAGAACCTGTCGACGGCCCCGTTGTGCAGGCTCTCTCAGCCGCGGCACGCGAGATCGGCGCGAGTGTTCACGTCGGTTCCATCGTGGCCCGAGCCCGCAGTAGTGCACATGCCTCGGCTCCGGGGGATCGGAGCCGAGGCATGTCGAACACCGCGGTACTACTCAGATCTGATGGCGGCGTCGAAAGTGTCTATCGGAAGATTCACCGCTTCGGATTCGGCGAGGGGGAACCCGCACTCCTCGAAGCAGGCACAGAGGTTGTGACCGCGGTGGTGGCGGGGCGCACGGGACATGGTGAGGCAGCACCTGTGACCGTGGGCCTGGCGACCTGCTACGACCTGCGTTTCCCGGAGCTCTTCCGGCACCTGGTCGATGCCGGCAGTGAGCTCTTCGTCGTCCCGGCGGCCTGGCCCGCCAGCCGGGTGGAGCACTGGAAGCTTTTGGGCCGCGCTCGGGCGGTGGAAAATCAGTGCTTTGTCGTCCAATGCAACACGGCAGGAACCCACAGCGGCGTGACCATGGGCGGGCACAGCCAGATTGTCAGCCCGACCGGAGCAGTGCTCGCGGAGGCCGGGGACGACGAGGAGTGCATCTGGGCCGACATCGACCTCGCGGAAATGACCTCCTACCGTGCGGCATTCCCGGTGCTGGATGACCGCCGCCTGTGACACAGCCACGTTAGACAGCCCTTGCTGGCATCGACCGTTCACGGCCTCGACCGACGGAGCACCGGGTGATCAACGCCGACGCCGAACCCGCAAACACGGCCTCGCCCTCCGCGGCAGGCCTGGCCAATTCGGACCGCCGAACAGTCACGGTATGGTCCGACATCGGATGCCCCTGGGCCACCCTGGCCCTGACCACCATCCATGACCTGGCCCGGCAACGGGGGCAGGACCTGGTGATCGATCACCGTGTCTTCCCCCTCGAACTGTTCAACCGCCGACCCACCCCCAAGCCTCTGCTCGACGACGAAGTCAGGGCGGTGCTCCGTGCCGTACCAGGCCTTGGCTGGCGGCCTTGGACCGCACCCGAATACACCTACCCCGTGACTACGCTCCTGGCCATGGAAGCCGTCCAAGCGTGCAAGCTGCCCGAAGTCGGAGGCGTTCGGGCGAGTGATGAATTGGATGCCGCCCTGCGCAGGGCCTTCTACGAAGACAGCCGCTGCATCAGCGTGCCGGCAGTCATCCTGGACATCGCCGAATTGTGTCCGCGTGTCGACACTGAACGACTGGCTGCAGCACTGGCGCAGGGCGCTTCGCGGTCAACCGTCTACGAGCAGTGGAAGAGCGCCCAGCGGCCGGAAGTGCAGGGCAGCCCGCACTTCTTCACGCCGGATGGCGTTGACGTCCACAACCCGGGCGCCACCTACCACCGGGACGACCAGGGACTCCAGCTCACCCACTACGACCATGAGTGGGCGGATGAGTTGCTGACCTCTCTGGGGAGCGGCTGATTGAGGCAGTCCCGGTGGCAGACACGACAGTGACGGCGGGTGCGCATTTCCGCACATGTTGCGGGTGCTTTAGTTTCCTTGGCCGAAAACGACCAGCCGGTAAGGCGGTGGCCGGGGAAGCGGCTGGCGTGGTGTCTCCCGAAGCCTCAACAGTCAGCCGCTGGGGCTGGTGGGTCCGGAAGAGGCGCCGCGCCGGAGCGATTCCGCAAGAGCACCTGTTCGACGGGCCGCGCGGGCCTTTCACGCCGGTTTTCGACCGTCGGCTGGACTCCGAGATTGGATCAGTCATCAGGCGCCGATACGCGAGGAGGTGTACGTGTCAACGAAGACTGCCGCCGTGGCAGGTCACAGCGTCCGGCCGTGTCCAGTCCGGCGTCCGCCATGATCGCGTCCGGTTTTGTCGGAATCTGCCCATTGTGGCCGGGTTGCCCATAATATGGGTAGTGATCAATCCCTCGCCAGCAGCCGTAAGACCCGGGTGCCGCCTTCTTCCGGCCGTACGCCACTCACCGGGTGGACCTCATGGAATCTGAGCTTTCTACACCGCTCAGCGTCGGGCTTGACGGGCTGGAAGCGCGGCGCGACGACGCCATCGCTTCCGCGCTCCGCCGAATATACGGGCGACTGCAGGCCAGTACCTGCACCGCCTACCTGCTCACAGCAGACGCCCGGCTGCTGGTCGCCGCGATGACTGTGAACGCCCCACTGAGCTTCGCCATCACTCCTGAAGTCAAGGTGGACAATCTCGCCTGGCCCGTGGCGCAGGCGTTCCAGACCGGGAAAACGGTGATCTTCGACGAACGAGACTTGCAGAACTTGTCCCGCCAGTCGCCGGCGCTTCTGGTCACCACGCCCTTCCCCATGGTGATAGCAGTGGCGCCGATACGGACACCGCACAACCGTTTCGGGGTCATCAGCCTGCGCTGCCTCCCTCCACGGGAGATCACAGGCGACGAGCTGGAGTACCTGCAAGCAACCGCGGGCGAACTGGCAAACGATCTAGAGAGCCTGGCCCGACAAGACGTGGCCATCGAAGGGCCTTCGATTCCACTGTTCATCTCCAGCCAGCCCGGTTTGCCGACCGCGGGCACCCGGGGGGCTGTCCAGCAGCATCGAGAGGCAACAGCCCCGTCCACAACGCCAGGAAGCCCGTTCCTCTACCAGCTCCAACGGCTCGCCACGGAACTCACCGCCGCGGTCGACACCAAGGGCATCCTCGCCGTCACCCAGAGCCAGATCGTCCGCCCCTTCGGGGGAAGGGCCGCGGCGTTGTGCCTGGTCGAGGGAGAACGTCTCCATGTGGTGGGTGCCGCCAGCCTGTCGCGTGAAGTGCTCAATCGCATCGAGGGGACACCGCTGTCCCACCGCAGCCCCGAGACCGATGCGATCACCGATGTCGAGGTCAAGGTTTTCACATCGGCCAACAAGATCTGGCACGAATATCCCGGTCTCAGCATCGATCTCGAGCGCCAGGCCCGGGCCTACTTTCCTTTGATCTCCAACGGCCGCGCCGTGGGCTGTTGCGTCCTGGAGTTCACCGAGCCCGGCCGCCCCCTGTCCGCCGAAGAGATCGCCGTACTGATGGTCATGCTGGAGCAGGTAGGGCAGTCCCTGAAACGGGCCCGCTCTTATGAACACGAGCACGCGCTCACGCAGACCGTCCAGCGCAGCCTGCTGCCGCGCAGTTTTCCGCACCTGCCCGAGGTGGCCGCCACCGCCCGCTACTTCCCTGCGGCCGAAGGCGCAGCGGTAGGGGGGGACTGGTATGACCTGCTCACCCTGCCCAATGGGGGAGTGGGCCTCGTCATCGGCGATGTGGAAGGGCACAGCCTGGAGGCTGTGTCGGTGATGGGCCAGTTGCGCAGCGGTGTACGTGCCTACGCCGCCGAAGGGCATGACCCGGCCCATGTCCTGGAACGGAGCAACAGGTTGCTCGCCGGGCTGGACACGGACCTGTACGCCACATGTTGTTGTGTGTGGCTGGACACGACGACCGGGCTCGTCAGCATGGCGTCCGCGGGCCATCCCGCACCAGTGATCAGCGACATTCGAGGACGGATCATTCAGCCGCGGCTGTTGACCGGGCCGCCGTTGGGCATCGAGACGCAGTCCGCTTACCAGCAATCCGAGTTGCAGGTGCAGACAGGCTCGGTGGCCGCCCTGTTCACCAATGGCTTGTTGGATTCACGGCAGTTGGATGCAGACGTCGCCGCTCGCCAGCTGGCTCGCCGGCTGGCCGACAACTGCTCCCAGGATCTGGAGGTGCTGGCAGACCACCTGGTCGGCCACTGCCGCCCACGGGCGGTGTTCGGCGACGATGCCGCTCTTCTTCTGGTGCGGTATGAAGGCGTCCAGCCGAGTGATCGCCCGCGTGTGGCGCGGACTTCGATCGGACGCCACGACCTACGAGGGGTCTCGCGAGTACGGCGCTTCCTGCGCGATGTGCTGCACCGGTGGAATCGTTTGGTGATGCTGGACGACCTGGAGCTGCTCGTGTCTGAGGTCGTCACGAATGCGCTCATTCACGCGCATAGTGAAGTAGATCTGCGGTTGCGGGAGTACGCGGACAGGATCCGCGTTGAAGTGCGCGACAGCGATTCGTATCCTCCCGTGCCGACGGCCCTCCTTGAGGACGAGACCAGCAATCAGGAGGCTGAGTCCGGACGCGGTCTCCTGATCGTCGATGCGCTTGCTCTCACATGGGGTAGCTCGCCTGCGGGTCGTGGCAAGACCACCTGGTTCGAGATCGGTATACCTGCGGCGGACTCTGGATTGCACACGGACCGGGCCTGAAAAACGAGAACCGCTGGCTTTCTGTTCAGCCCCCTCCACATGCCGCTGACTCTGCAGGCCACCCCAGCAATTCTGCGGTCACGCAATGGCCCCCGAGGCCAGTGCTGCCTGACTGGGCCGGACGCCGAGGTACCACGGCCTGGCACAGACACCGCAACTGAGAGGCCGTGAACTCTGGTCAGGGACGGCGGCTTCGAAGGCTCGCGGCCGACGAGCTGGCTGCGCTTCGCGGGAGCTAGAGATCTTTAACGGCTGGGGTCACGTCCGGCCGTGACGGTCGGTTTCAGTCGCGCTATGCCGGAGGGATGAGGTATGCCGATGGAGGCGGGCTGACGGCCGAGGAACGGGCTCGCCGTGAGCAAGTTCGTCTCGCGGCCGCTGAGTGCGTGTTTCTGATGCTGGCCGGACGGTCGCCGAACGCGGCGGGCCGGGAAGCCATGGCGGCTTCCCGGCCCGCCTGGTGTTGCTGTGATTGGGTCAGGCGCTGGTTGCTGCGGTGTAGCGGGCGGTGACGTCTTCCCAGTTGACGAGGTCCCAGAGCTTGGTGACGTAGTCGGGGCGGACGTTCTTGTATTGCAGGTAGTAGGCGTGCTCCCAGGCGTCGAAGACCAGCAGCGGGGTGGCGCCCTGGCCGACGTTGCCGTGGTGGTCGTAGACCTGCTCGACGATCAGGCGCTTGCCGAGGGGTTCCCAGGCCAGGACACCCCACCCGGAGCCCTGGACGGACGCGGTCGCCGTGGTGAGCTGCTTCTTGAACTGCTCGAAGCCGCCAAAGTGTTCGTCGATGGCGTCGGCCAGCGCCCCGTCGGGGCGGTCGCCGCCGTCCGGGGAGAGGTTCTGCCAGAAGATCGAGTGCAGGACGTGGCCGGAGAGGTTGAAGGCGAAGGTCTTCTCCAGGCCGACCAGTGAAGTAGGCGTGATCTGGTCCTCGTCGCGGGCTTCGGCGAGCTGCTCCAGGGTGTCGTTGGCGCCCTTGACGTAGGCGGCGTGGTGCTTGGCGTGGTGCAGTTCCAGGATCTGCCCGGTGATGGCCGGCTCCAGCGCGGCGTAGTCGTAGGGCAGGTCGGGAAGCACGTAGGTGCTCATCAGGCACGTCCCCTTTCCGGGTGAGTGATCGTCCCGGGACAGCCTATGCCTCTATTGCGAAGAGCTTGCAACAACGACTGAGATGCATCAGCATGATCTGTGGCGGGGTCGGCCCGTCAGTCTTCGGTGTCTGAGCGCCTCCCGTCCGTCGGCGTGTCCTTCGTGGAGAGTGATCGTCTTCTCACCCGGCACCCGCCGGTCCCGGCTGGCCCCGCTCTGGCATGCAACGGCCTCAGGCTCGCTCAGCCGTTGGCAGGTGCCGGTTTCCTCGGCCAGCTGGGGGTGGCGCCTTTCCGTGCGAGACGCCTGGTCATGAGGGTGATGGCCGCCCAGGTGATCAAGGTTTCGGAGTGCTGGATGAGTCGTTCGTAGTCTCTTGCGTGGCGGCGGGCGTGCATCATCCAGGCGAGCGATCTCTCGACGACCCAGCGGCGGGGCAGTACGACGAAGCCGGAGGCGTCCTTGGGACGGCTGACGGGTTTGATGGTGAGGTTGAGGTGTTGTTTCGCCCAGTCGACGAGCTTTCCGGCGTAGGCGGAGTCGGCCCACACGATGGTGATCTCGGGGTGCATCAGACGCAGCCGGAAGAGGACTTCCTTGGCGGCTGCGGCGTCGTGCAGGTCGCCGGGGCGACCATGACCATGAGGGGCAGGCCGCGGGTGTCGACGACCAGGTGGCGCTTGCGGCCGTTGATCTTCTTGCCCGCGTCGTAGCGGCGGCTGGCCTTGGAGACGGTCTCTGCGGCCTTCACGCTCTGGGAGTCGATCACGGTGGCCACCGCGCGGGGACCTTTGCCCATGTTGCGGCAGATTCGCCCCGCCAGCTGGTCACGGATCTGGCCGATGATCCCGGCCGCCGCCCAGCGGGCCATGAACCCCCAGACCTTGCGCCAGGGAGGGAAATCCGCAGGCAAGGCCGCCACTTGCAGCCCGTGTCCACGACGTAGCGGATGGCGTCGACGATCTCGCGGCGGGGATGCTTCTCGGCCGGCCACCCTCCGCAAACACGTCCTTCTCAGCTGACAGGTATCACGCTCCGTCACCCTGTCATGGAAATCTTGACTGAGCCCAGGCCCTGACCTGCCTCGTCCTCAAAGCAGAGCCATACGTTTGCCGCTTGAGCATCTTGATCCTGTTGACGTGGCCTTCGACGGGGCCGGAGTTCCAGGGCAGCGTCAGGCCGGCGACAACGGCTTCGTGATCGCGTCGGAGGCCGTCGGCGAAGGCACGCAGGGCGGGCAGGTCGTCGGAGTGAACGGCGTCTGTCCATGCGGTGCGGCGCCTCGGCCGCCTCCGCCCTCAACCTGTGGCGATCTCCGCAGAGGTCGCAGATCATCCGCGCGAAGGCGTGCACGTGACCACGTGTGGCAGTCAACTCGGGGCACCGGCCGAGGACTTCGCGCAACTGTCGCTCCTCGTCGACGCGGAGATGCTCGGGGTTCCACATGATCCAATTGGTGACCTGCTGAGGTTTGAGTACCGGGGCCGGTGACCGGATCGAGCCCAGGCTCGTGCGGAGCGGGCGAAGATAGCGCCGCACCGCTTGCGGGGTCCGTCCCGGGTAACCCTGAGCCTGGATTTCCCGGAAGAGACGGGACGCATCGGTGCACCCCTCGCTCCAGCGCCGGACCAGGTAGGGCTTGAAGTCGTCCAGGCGTGTCGTGCGAAGGGACCGGTCGATGAGGCCATCGAGGTTCTTGCAGTGGGCGTAGCGTTCTGCGGTGTGCCGGGCCAGGCCCAGCTCTCGCGCGATGGCGCTGATCGTCCAGCCCCGGCCCAATATTCGCTGAACTGTTTCATAGCGCTCGCGTGTCCGTGTGACCAGCCATTTTTCGAGGCCGGTATCCGGATTGAGTCGCGGGCGGGGCAGGGCTGCGGCCATGCGCCGGTGGGACGGGGCGTTCAGCTCCGGTGCGTGCAGGCAGGGACGATGGGTGAGCGTTCGACGGCGGTGGCGAGGTTGTCCCACAAGTGCCACCGGTCGGAAACCTGCAGCGCACCCGGAGCTCCTGTGCGGGCTGCCTCGGCATAGGCGCCGGCCCGGTCCCGGCAGATCACCTCGATGCCAGGGTGCCGTGCCAGCCAGACGGCCACGGGTTCCTTCTCCCGGCCCGGCAGCAGGTCGAGGACGCCATGGGACTCGACGTCGACCAGCACTGTCCCGTATCTGCGTCCACGTCGGGTGGCGAAATCATCCACGCCCAGCATCCGTGGCGACGAAAGGCACGGGTCGGGCAAAGCGCAACGGTGCGGCGTCCGTAGCGGATGGTCAGTAAGTCGTCACACACTGCAGACCATGCCACTGACATGACGCCCCGTCACCCTGTCACGGAAATCTTGACTGAGCCAGGGCCTGAGGCCGCCCAAGGGCCGCAGGGCACCAAACGCGTCCCTATCGCCGCGCTGATTTGCACCAAAGCCGGTCGACGGCCACGGCTCATCTATCGCATCCACCTGGACCGCGGTCCCGCCAAGGGTCGGCGCAAGGGTTTCACCGAGACCGACTACGCCCGCCTGCTGGACGGCGCACACCAACAGCTCGGCGGGCCCATCGTGCTGGTGTGGGACAACTTGAACACGCATGTCAGCCGCGCCATGCGGCAGCTGATCGCCACCCGATTATGGCTCACCGTCTACCAGTTGCCGCCGTACGCTCCCGAGTTCAACCCGGTCGAGGGGGTGTGGTCGCACCTGAAGAGGTCGCTGGCCAACCTCACCAGACACGACCTCGACCAGCTCACCGTTCTGGTGAAGACGCGACTGAAACGAATGCAGTACCGGCCCAGTCTCCTTGAGGGCCTCACGGCCAGGACCGCACTCGACCTCCAACCGCCGTAACTCCAGCCGTTAAAGACCTCTAGTGGCGTGCGTCACCTGTACGGCAGTCACCGCGGAGCGACAACTTATTCCCCAGTTTCTGCGTGATCGAACCCACAGAGCCATCCGGTCATCCGATCATCCTATGTTTGTAATACTAGGCCGCATGAGCAGGACCCAGCACCACACACACCGCCGTCCTCGTTCCAACCGGCTATGGAGGGAGGTGGAGTCCGACATCGAACGCGGCCTGGAGCGCGAGCTCGACGGCGCGGTCGAGCCGGTTCGCCACGCCCGGTGGGGGCCGTTGCGCGGGACCCTGCTCTTGGCCGTGGGACTCGTCCTCGCCGCGTTGAACCTGCGGCCCGCCGTCACCAGCGCCTCGTCGCTGCTCGACGACATCCAGGCCAACCTGGGCGCATCCGCGAGCTGGGCAGGGACCCTCACCACCATCCCGACACTCTGCTTCGCAACGGTCGGTCTCGCGGCTCCCTGGCTTGCCCGGAAAATCGGTCTGGCCAGGGCCGTCTCCTTGGCCCTGCTGGTCCTCGCCACCGGCCTGGGACTTCGCGTGCTGGGGGGAGCGCTCGCCCTGCTGGGCGCCTCGTTCCTAGCCTGCGCGGGCATCGCCATCGCTAACGTACTTGTCCCGGTCGTGGTCAAGGAATCCTTTCCGCTGCGCATCGGCCTGATGACCGGCGCCTACACGGCAGCCCTGCAAGGTGGCGGTGCCCTGGCCGCTGCGGTGACACCTCTGGCCGAAGTACCCCTTGGCGGCTGGCGCCTTGCCCTGCTCCTGTGGGCAGGACTGGCTCTCATCGCGCTGGTCGTCTGGGTGGCCGTGGCGCGTCACGAGCCAGCGCAGGTTCTGGACAGTTCGCAGCAGCTGGCGGATGCCTCGCCGTCCCGTGGCCTGTCCCGCAGCACGGTGGCCTGGACGGTCACCTGTTTCATGGGCCTTCAGTCCTTCACAGCCTACGTCGTCATGGGCTGGCTCCCGCAGGTGTACATCGGTGCAGGCCTGAGCAAGGGCGAGGCCGGTCTGATGCTCAGCATCGCCACCGTGGTGGCAGTCCCGCTCAGCATGGTGATACCTGCGGCCGCGGCACGCGCCCGCAACCAGGCACCATGGATTGTGGGACTGACCCTTGCCGGCATGCTCGGAGTACTCGGGCTGATCGTTGCCCCCACGGCTGCAGCCTGGCTCTGGGCCACCCTGATCGGGGCGTCCATGACGGTCTTCTCCCTGGCCCTGACGGTGATTTCCCTGCGATCGCCCAATCCCCAAACCGCAGCCAAGCTCTCGGCCATGGCCCAGGGCATCGGCTATCTGATCGCCTCGTTCGGACCGATGCTCTTCGGTCTGCTGCATGATGCGGCTGGCGGCTGGCGCATATCCCTGACCATGCTGCTTGCGGTCATGGCGCTGCAGATGCTTGTTGGCGCGCTCGCCGGCCGGAACCGTTCCGTCTGACCGACCCGTCCCACGGCATCTGTCGCGCCCCACATGAGGCCCGAGTCATGGACGGCTCAGCCTCTCGCAACGCCGACGCTGCTGGAGGCTGCTGACCGGGCAGGCAGCCCGCCGCACATAGAGCTTCGCCCCCTATTAGCTTGATCTTTAACGGCCGATGTCGAATGGTGCCTCGAACTTGATCACTCGGTTCGGTAACCGCGTACGTCAAAGCGGCCTTCGTCTGAACATGTGCTCCGACCAAGGAACACACACGTCCAGCATGAAGGCCGTGAGGATGAGTCTGCTGCATCGCGATGCCCGGCTGCGGAGCCTCCGCGCCCGTCACGGCCTCCGCTGCCTCCGACGCCCCCGCTTCCGCCGTTCCCGCCGCCGGGGCCAGGAGAGGACGGCGGGCGTTCGGCCCTGGGCCGGTGGCTGCGCAGCGTCCGACGCCGCCGTAACTGACGTCGAGGGACTACGTCGCTGTCGCCGACTACCCGTCCCGCCGGTCATGCAGGAGGCTGTCGATCTCCGCTCTCCGACTGGGTTTCGATACGGGTGACGTGTTCGGGGCCAGGGTGCTCGACGCCGGGGACCATGGGGTTTTCGTAGTCGAATTCCACCTTGCCGAAGGAGTCGCTGGTGATGGGTGGGGGTCGTTGTCAGCGATGATCATTTGGAGGCGTTCGCCGTACGCATCAGCCAGGGTCCTGAATCGACTGTAGATCTCGGCAGCGCGTTGGCGGTCGGAGGCGTTGTTGCCGAAGGCCTTGCGCGGTGAGTCGATCACGAGGAGGGACGGGACCAGGACGTCGGCGTGGTCGAGCCCGGAGGTGAGGTGGGTGAGGCTGTACGCAAGGTTGACGGACGTGGCGAGGCCGCCGCCGGAGGCTTGCAGGCTCTCGAAGGGCTGTCCGTTGACCACGGGCAGGTAGGTGTCGCGGTCGATGACCGCCGTCTCGACCCACGGCAGGTTCCAGCCGGTGAGCAGCCGACCGAACTCGGTGCTGAGGTCGCCCAGCAGTGACTGGCTGACCTTGAGTTGCTCGGACTTCTCCCTGATGTCCTTGTTGACCTGCCGGCGCTCGGCCTTGATCGAGCGGATATCCGCGTCGATAGCGCGCACCCGGGCCCACGATTCCCGCAGTTGGGTGATGACATCGATGCTGGCTTTGAGCGCGGCGACGCGGGAGCTCGCCTCGGCGATCGCGTCAAAGCGGGGGGGGCGACCGCATCGCGGGTCTGGGCGTCGAGCTCCCGGCGCAGGCTGCTGATGGCGAAGCTGAGCTGCTGCGAGCGTTCCTGGGCGGTCTGCAGGTGCGTCTCATCGGCCTCCTGGATGCGCTGTGCGTCCTCCAGCTGCAGTTGTAGGGCTGTGCGTGTCTCCTCGATGGCGGCCGGGTCGATGTCGGCCTCGACGGGGTCGGGCTGGAGGTGACAAACCCGGTAGTGATCACTAGGTAAGTGATGGGCTGACCTGGGGAATCTAGTGATCGTTTGAGGATTTTTGACGTGGTGTGGTCTGTCTCTGAGCTGGAGTCTCCGTGGAGGTTCGGAAGCGAGGGAAGGCTCTGAAGTGCAAGTTCAGTGATCGTTACGGGATTTCTTTATTACTGCCTGCTGCTGCGTAGTTCAGGTGTATTGGTCAGGGGTGGTCTGGCGGGTCGTCCCCGCTGGCGACCAGGTCCGGCCGCCCGCCGGCCTGGTCGCCGCCCGCTTCCACCACTACGAGGCCCGGTCCGGCATGCCGCTACTCCATGACCATCTGTGGCTGTCCGTGAAGGGGCAGCGTCTGGACGGGAAGTGGGGATCGGTCCACTCGGAGGTCCTGTTCGAGAACACCGTCGCCGCGTCCGCGCTCTACAACGAGATCGTGATGGCTGGGGTGTGTAAGGCGCTGGGGCTGGCCTCCGAGCCGCGCACCGTCACCGCCGGGCGGCGCCCGGTGATGGAGATCGCCGGGGTGCCGCACGAGCTGATCCGCTGGACCTCACGGCGCAGCGACCAGATAGCCGCCTGCTGGGCAGAGTTGGAGCACGAGTACGTCACCGCCGTCGACGACGACGGCAACCTGAAGTTCGCGCCTGAGGTCTCCGAGAAGGCCCGCGCCAAGCTGAACGGGATCGCGGCGAAGATGACCCGCCCGCCCAAGCAGCAGACCCGGCCGCTCGCGCAGCCGCGCGCGTGGTGGAAGACGAGCGCGATCACTTGGGAGGCCACTGTGGAAGTGATGTCCGTGGAGGAGGAGATCATCGGGTCCGGGGGCCGGGTGCCCACTGTGGGCGGGCGCGGCCGGCGCCCGGCAGGTGGCCGCGCGCGCCAGACGACGGGGAGGGAGGGCAGCTGATGGCGGGGAAGCGTGAGGAGAACCTGGCGGGGTCGTCGAACACCCTGCGCGGCGACGTGCTCGGGGTGCTGAAGGTCGCGACGGTCGAACAGATCCAGCAGATCGCGGCTCCGCACCTGAGCTACCGGCACACCGACAAGCCGACCCCGTCGAAGCGGAAGCAGGCCCGCACCGCCTCCCACACGGGCGCGCTGTCCGATCTGCGCAAGCACGGCCTGGCGGAGAACGGCGGGCAGCTCCCGGGCGGGGACACGCTGCGCAACCTGACGCCCATGGGCCTGACGGCCGCCGCTCGCGAGCTGGGCGGCCGGTGGGGGAGATGGGCAACCCGGCCCGCGGCGCGGGCCGCACCGGCGCCTCCCACCCGATGGCGGTCAACGAGGCCGTGCTCGCCCTGCTGCGCCCGAAGCCGCACCTGTCCCAGCTCGCCAACAAGCCGGCCGACGTCCTCGCCGCCGCACAGGCCGCCGTCGACGCGCCCGCCGGGTTGGGCACCATAGCCTTCTACGCGACCGAGGTGGCGCTGCCCGCGACCGGCACCTGGTCCAACCCCAGCAAGGGCGGCGCCAAGGCGGACATCGTCATCACCGCGCCCGAGGACGGAGTGCCGCTGCTGTTCGTGGAGATCGACAACTGCTTCGAGTCCGCGCAGGTCCTCGCCGCGAAGATCGACAAGTACATGCGGATCTGCCAACGGAAGCTGAAGGACGTCGACGGCAAGGAGCGGCCGATGTGGCGCACCCGCTGGTGGGTGCTCGACGGCCGCGACGGCGACAGCCGCACCCGCCGCTGCTGCTCGTCCCGGCCGGAGCGATCTTCCGGCGCTTCTGCCGGCCACAGAACCAGACGCACCTCGAGGCGATCGGCAATCCGTGCCGCGAAGCCCACGACGCCCGCAAGCAGGCCGAGTACGCCGCCCGCCAGCGGGAGTACAAGGAACAGCTGCGCCGCGCGGCCGAGCAGCAGAAGGCCGAGCGGGAAGCCCGCCGCCCGGTGTGCGCCGGTTGCGGCGCCCGGTTCACCGACAAACGGTGGAAGGCCATCGAGCCCGCCGGGTGGGGCGCCCCGTGCGATACCCACCCGCACCTGTGCGACGACTGCAAGCAGCGCGCCATCACTGCCGAACGCCAAGCCCAGCAGGCCGGGCACGAGCACCAGGAGCACGACCAGGTCGTGCCCGAGCAGAAGGCCGGCGGCACATGGCTCTCCCGCTTCCGCAGGTGACGCGAGGACCCGGCTGTCAGCGGCGGCTGCCAGGCTGAACGGACGGACCGTGATGACGAGCAGCTGCTATGCCGCCGGGTGCGGCGCTGACCACGACCACCTGGGCCCGCGGTCGGACCAGGATTTCGTGAGGAAGCGTAACAAGACCGCTCCCAACCCGGATCGGGCAGCGGGCGATCTTGTTGAGGCGCTCAGGCGTCGGGGTCTTCCCGGAAGTAATCGGGGGCGAGGTGCCGGAGGCGGTCATCTTCCTCAGTGACTGGTTCAAGGAAGATGTGCAAGCCGTCATCGAAGATGCCGTGGTGGTCGTAGCTGAACCAGGAGTCCACCACCCTGTAGCGGTCACCGCGGAGGAGCACCCCCGTTCCGACGGGAAGGTTCAGCAGGCCGTGCTCCTGCATGGACAGAACGGCTGAGTTGTTCGCTTCGTGAAAGTACGTAGGCCACTGGTAGACGCCGGGAAAATCGGCCATCTGGTCCCTCCCTAGGATCGTGGGACGCTCGGTGCGCCCCTACGGATAGATCATGCCTCGGGGCCAGCCCTCACCGATTGCCCGGGTGGAACGAGCACATCCTCCAACCTCCCACCGACTGCGCATGACGCACGATGCGCTCTCCATCCGCTCACACATGATCAGGCTTTCGGGCTCGCCGACCGCAGTGCTGAGGGCCTCGGTCCGACTCGCTCACCGAACCGGCCCGGGGCACGCTGGGAGGCGTGACCAGCACCGCCGATCGTCGTGCACCGGCCCTCCCCCTCGGGCGGCCGGAGAGGCACCGTGCACAGCAGCGGCTGGGACGAGACCCTCGGCACCGCCTACAGCGACCACGACCTGGTCGTGTTTCTCGAAGGCACCGGCGTCGCCGATCCGAGGCCATCCTGGACGGACCCGCATTGGGCGGAGTGGCACGGAGCCTCTGCACACCACGCCGTCTGAGCCGCGCCGACGGTAGAGGGGCGTGGAGAGGGAAGCTCCCGCTCCCGCCCCTCTATCGCGTAGCCAGCTCAGTGGTCCGTGAGCGTTCGGAGTACCCAATCGACTACCGCACGCGCGGCGCCGGCACATGTCCCCCGCACTGCCTGGCCTGCAAAGTACTTTCCTTTCGGTTTGAGCGCTTCCCCTTGTCCGGTGCTGGGCTGTGCACCTTTGCGGGTGCGCGTACGGTTAGCCATTGGGTCCCCTTTTCGCAGGTGAGATCCGACGGCCCGTCGGTGTGTTTGGACGCCTCCGACGGGCCGTTCTCATAGCAGCACAGGAGCCGTGACCTAGCTGACAGACTGGCACCACGCAGTACCAAGCGGGACTTGGGACTTCAAGGGAGGCGAGCTCAGCACATGCCGAATCGACGACGACCCATCAACTACCGGCATCCATTGGGCGCATTCGCGCTTCGCCTGCGCCGCCTGCAAGCTGAGGCGATCGCGCGGGCAGGGAGCCGAGAAGAAGTGCGACGGATCAGCCCGACTGAGATCGCTCGCAACTCACCATGGGGAACAAGCCGAACTGCCGTCTATGCCGCCCTCAATGGGACTCGTCTAGCTTCGACAGAAACGATCAGTACCATGGTCGCGGCCTGGGACATTCGTGGCAAACTTGCCATTGGCGAGTGGCTCATGGCCCGCAACAAGGTTGAGGATGAACTGGTTGCGCTGCGCTCCAAGGAAGTCGTAGCTGTCCACCCGGGGGCGGGTACTACGAGTGACAACCGTGTAATAGGTGAGACCGAGGAAGCAGCTGCCTTCGCGATGGCCCTGAGCGCTGTGCGGCAGCGTCCAAGAAGAGTCACCCTGCCTGGCGAAGTCGGTCTGCCATGGCTTGTGACGGACATCAGTCGCGTCGCTGACATAGATCCTGACGCGCTTGTTGACTATTTGAGCGGAAAGTTGATTCCTACCCCATCTGAGTTGGTAAGTGTGTTGGATGCCCTATCCGTGGAGCCTGCTGAGCGGAGCCGTCTGCTTGAGCTGCACAGAGCTGCATGGAAGGCCAGTTCTAAGTGGGTGTCTCGCTCAAACTGAGCAGCATTGACCCATGGCCCCGGGCTGGATGGCTTTGTACACGCGTTCCTGCGTGTAGAGGAATTCGAGAGAGGCGGTGGGGCCGGACGCAGCGGATGCGCCCTGACCCCACCGCGGGTCAGCCGATCAGCTTGTGCAGCACGGGAACGCTGAGACCGCAGCAGCCTAGGCCCGTCGCGATGGCTGCAGGCACGGACTTCTCGTGGAGGAACATGACCCCACCCATGACGAGGCCGATGATGACGGCCGCCAGGAACACCACGGCAGCGTGCACCGACAGCAGCGGGGCCGTCGACGGCAGCCCCGTGCTAGGCGGGCCGGGTGGTTCGGGTCGGGCGGGTATGGGGGAGTGCGGGCGCGGGTCCCGAGACATCGGGAGTCTCCTACGAGGCGGAGGAACAGAGACGACGGACACCTGAGGTGGTGTCGTCCGCGTGGGGGTGATGCGCGCCTCGCGGTCGGCGGTCCTGCTGCGGCTCTCTTCCTGAGAGCGTCCCTGCGGGGCTTCTGCCCGAGCCCAGGGTGGCGTGTTCAGCGTAGCGGCGATCGGTGCGGGTGTTGCCCTGGGTGTCTGGCGGGTGGTCATCGGTACTGCCTCCGGCATGTGTTCGGCTGGGCGGGCGGAACAGTGGCAGGTCTCAGGTGCTTGCGTCTTGTCCTCCCGAGCACGGCTTCTTCACCCCCTAGAAGGCTCATGAAGATCTTGGTGAGGGGCTGTCCGGCCGGAGGCCGGGCAGCCCCTCTTTGCTATGCGGTGGCCGGGGCGAGTTGCCAGTTG
>NZ_JBIVBI010000029.1:0-36274 GCF_044746005.1 Streptomyces sp. NPDC086766
CTACGAACGCAAGGCCGAACACTTCCTGGCCTTCACCGCCATCGCCTGCAGCCTCATCTGTTACCGCAGGCTCACCAAATGAGACGACGTCTAAATCCGGAGTGGTTCAATGCGGGCAGTGCCGAGGCCGGTGTGCGCCTCGAGTCGAGGAGCCGGGGAGCTCGAAACCCGCACCGGGGAAACCCGAGGTGCGAACGGCAGATACGCCCGGGCAGTGACCGGCGAGGCGGAGGGAGAGGGCCCACCAGCCCGGCGGCCTTCAACGCGGTCGCGCGCGGCGGGGCGCGCGGACCCAGGCTCGGACCGGCTGGCCGCCAGGACATGGACTTCAGCCGCGCACAGCGGCAGCGGACACGCGTCGTACAGCGTGACGGCGACCGCTACGCGGTGGCGTACGGTCCGCTTCGCGGGCCGTTCCCGGCCGGGCCGGCATCACCTGGGCGCCTTCGCGATGCGCCGCCGGTGCGTGTATCGCCGCACGACGCGTTGCCCTGGAAACCGTAACCGGCCTCCTCTGCTTCCACTGCATCCACTGCATCCACTGCTGCCACGCAAGTCAACGCCCCTGCGGACACCTTGAGGGCGCGGGTGTGCCCTGGGGTGGGAGAACGCCAGCCGCGAGCCTGTTCCTGCGCCGGGTAGGCCGTCAGGCACGGCCCGGCGTGCACGTCGTCCCATCCGCCGGCAACCTTGAGCGGCATGGGCCGATAACCCTGTGCTTTCGGAAACGGGTGGGGTCGCGGGTGCGCAGGTGTCAGATATGCATTCACAAAGGGGCGTTCACTTTGGGTTGACGACAAATAGTAGTCGACTCCAAGATGCACCGGAGAGCACAATTTCTTCACAGATCGGGGGGCCTGTGACGTGACCACGCACGCACAGGAAACAGTCGTCGCTGCGGATCCGGCTCCGTCTCCGGCCGCGCATCGTGAGGGTGTCGACTACAGCGACCGGCACACTGCTGCCGAAGTCAAGGCGATGAAAGCTGAGTTCGTGGTCCGCTACCTCTCGCCGAGCACCAGCGGTCACCCGTCGAAGCAGCTGACCAACCAAGAGCGGCAGGCTTTACATGCCCTAGGTATCGCCGTCGGGTTCGTGTGGGAGTCGACGGGCAGTCGCGCGTCCGAGGACTACCAGGCCGGCGTGGACGACGCGAAGGCCGCCCAGAAGCAGCTGAGGAAGCTCGGGGCGCCCGACAACTCCGTCGTGTACTTCGCCGTCGACTTCGACACCGCCGGCGATCCGGGCCAGGTGGACGAGTACTTCCGCGGCGTGACGGAGACCTTCGGCCTCGCGAACACCGGCGTCTACGGCGGCTACGAGGCCGTCGAGCACCTCCATGAGAAGAAGCAGATTCCGTGGATGTGGCAGACGGCCTCGTGGAGTCACAAGAAGTGGTACGCGGACGCGCAGCTCCAGCAGTACTCCATCGATGACCCGCCGGGCTTCGACCTCGACCGGACGACAGTTTCCGAGGCGGGGCTGTGGGAGCCGGTGAGCAGTCCGAACCGGCGGCTCGAGGGCCGCATCGTCGACGCGAAGGGCAACGGCGTCGAGGCACTCGCCGTCGGGGTATTCCGTCAGGAACTCCACGGCGAGCGCCTGATGCCCGACGTGTACTCGTCCCAGGGCGAGGCGTTCCACGGCTATGCGCGGACGGCCATCGACGGCACGTTCACGGTGGGTTACGACGGCGGTGTCGACGACCTCGTCGTCCGCGTCTTCAGCTCCGTCGGCCGCCAGCTCGGTCCCGACCACGGCCCCTACCCCGACGTCAAGGCCAAGCTGGTGCTGCCGCCGATCCAGGTGGCCGCCGCCGATCTGAAAGGCCGTGTCTCCAACACAGGCGCCTTCACCCAGTCGGTCACCGGCAACGCCGTCGAGCCGTTGATCGACAACGCCGCCGCCTGGAAGGCGTTGTACGACGACGTCCTCAAGGCCGAGCACTCGATCGACTGGATGCTGTTCTTCCTGGACGTCGGACGGGTCTTCATGACGTTCGACGATGCCACGCCCGACACCGGCGTCACCACGACCGGCGGCCGTCTCGAGGACGCGCTGAAGAAGGTCGCCCAGGACAAGGGCGTCAAGGTGCGGCTGGCGTGCAACCAGCTCACCGCGCACACGGCGTTCTCGATCCCCTGGCCGTTCACCACCGCGTCGCAGGTCACCAGCGCGATGAAGGATGTTTCCAACGTCAGAGTGCGGGCGTTGCGCACTCCGGCGACCGCTCCCATCCACGCCAAGTTCGTCGTGATCGACAACAAGATCGCCTACCTGATCGGCTCCCCCTTCGTCTCCGACTACTACGACGGCACCACCCATGCGATCGGCGACGCGCGCCACGGCGACTTCTCCAGTTGCATCGACTCGCGTGCGATCAAGGTGCCGACGCACGACGTCAGCATGCGTCTGCGCGGCCCGGTGATCGGGCAGCTGAACGAGACGTTCGCGCTGCACTGGAACCAGGCCGACCCCGACGCTCCCGAGGAGCCGCCCGCGCCGGCACCGCCGGCCGTGGGTACGACGTCTCTCCAGGTCGTCCGCAGCCTCGCGGGCAACGCGCGCTACACCGCGTCTCCGCACGGTGAGAAGACGGTCCTGGAGTCGTACCTGCGCGCGATCGAGACGGCGAAGAAGTACATCTACTTCGAGAACCAGTACTTCACCAACGACGTCATCGCCGAAGCGATCGTCCGGCGTCTGAAGGAGCGCACCGAGCTGTGCGTGATCTTCCTGACGAACAACAAGGTCGACATTCCCAGTTACGACGTGCTGCATCCGCAGCACGTCGGCCGGGTGCTCTCCTCTCTCGAGGACGACGAGCGCCAGCGCGTCGGGTTCTTCTGCCCCTGGAGCCACGAGTCCGGTGCCACGGCGCAGAGTCTGACGGAGATCTGCCGCAACTACATCCACTCGAAAGTCGCCATCATCGACGACGACTGGATCACCGTGGGATCGGCGAACCTCGACGGCGCCTCCCTCGACTACAGCCAGAATCCGTACACGAACTGGTTCGCCACCTGGCTCTTCGGGCTGCGGCCCGAGGGTGACCTGCACGAGAACCGCGAGACCGAGGTCAACGTGAGCCTGTTCGACCAGGTGTCCGGCGGACCGGCGACGACGATCGTCAGGGACGTCCGAAGGCGCCTGTGGGCCGAGCACCTCGGCTACGCGAGCCCCACACACGCGGACCTCCAGAGTCCGCCCTCAGGAGGCGACTGGCTGAAGCTCTGGCGGACCCGCGCCGAGGCGAAGCTCGCCGGACTCACGGCCAGTCCGATCACGATCCACCCGGTCAAGGTCCTGGCCTATCCGCCGAAACCGGGAGCCACCAAGATCTCCGATGACGCCGACTCGGCCGAGGGATACCTGAAATGGGCCGGCGTCAAGGTCGACGCCCTGAACGTGCGAGAGCACTTTCGCCGGTTCGACTGGAAGCACGGTCAGTGGGAGGACACCGCATCGTGACCCGGACCACGTTCCAGCAGACCGTCGAGAGCATCGGTCAGGTCATCGCCGCGTCCACCGCGGCGATGCAGGACGCGCAGATCGTCGAGTCCGTGCTCAACCAGCTCGGCTGGGAGACGCCGCCGGGCACGGACCTTGCGAGCCTCGTCACGCTCGACGCGGGCGACGTCATCACCAAGCTAAAGATCGTCACCGCTTCGACGGACGAGGAGCGCGAGGACGAACTCCTGATGGCCGGCCGCTACGCCGACCTGCTGCTCGCCGTACAGGACTACATCGCCCAGATCACCACCTTCAGCCAGTCGCTGCCCGGCGTCCTGTCGTCCGCGGGCGACTGGGTCGAGAAAACCGGCATCGTCCACGAACTGCCGCGCCGGCTGCTGGACTTCGCCGTCGTGGCCGGCGTCACGACGGCTTCGCCGCGCACGGCGTCGGTGCTGCGCCTGCTGGGAATCTTCCCTCAGTCGCACCACGAGGCCGACCACTCCATCTATCAGGTGGAACATTTCCGCGCGGTGGTCGACTACGAGCAGATCGGCGCCCTCCTGACCGGCCCCGGCACGGCGCTCGCCGCCGAGTACGGCTGGGGCAGGCCGGAGTTCGACTCCTCCCGGCTGCTGGAGAACCTGGGCCTGCTGGTCCAGGGATTCGGCGGCCGCGGAGTCGTCTCGGAGCTGCCCGAGAGGATCGATGCCCAGATCGGGAACGCGCCGACCGCGACCGACGCGGCGCCGACACCTCAACTGCTCGTCGAGCTGTTACACAGCTACGGCTGGGTGATCGGCGAAGCGGGGCTCTCCCTGCACCGGCTACGCGCCACGACGACCGAGGGTACCGACGTCGGCATCGAACTCTCGCCGTACATACGCGGGTCCGCGGAACTGGAGATCCCGCTCTTCGGCCCGCTGAGTCTGGTGATCGACACCGACATCGACCTCTCTCAGGGCATCGGCATCGCGGTCAGGCCGACCGGCGTGCAGCTGCGCGGCGGACTGCTCCAGGGCGATGCCGAGGATCTCACCGGCAGCCTCGCCATCGGGCTCAAGGTGGCCGATCCCGACGGCACCCGGCACCAGCTGCTCTCGGCCGGCGGCGGCACCCAGCTCTCCTTCCAGGAGGCGTACGCGCAGGTGGGCGGGCGGGTCGGCGCCGAGGGGCCGCCCGACGCCTTCGTGCGCGCCGGTCTCATCGGGTGCAGGCTCGAGGTGACCACCGGTTCCGCCGACGGGTTCCTGAAAGCGGTCATTCCCGACGGTCTCTCGGCGGAGTTCGACCTGCGTCTGCTGTGGTCCAAGCTGCACGGCCTGTCGTTCGAGGGCTCGGGCCAGCTCGACCTCACCATCCCGGTGCACCAGACGCTCGGTCCGATCACGCTGGACGCGCTCCGGCTGCGCCTCGGCGTCGGCAGCGGCGCGATCAGCCTCACCGCCGGGGCCAGCGGCAGCCTGGAGCTCGGGCCGCTGCACGCCAACGTCGAGAACATCGGGCTGCGCACGAAGCTCACGCCCTCGCCGGGAAACCTCGGCCCGGTCGGCCTGGAACTGGGCTTCAAGCCACCGGACGGCGCCGGTCTCTCGATCGACGGCCCGGTCACCGGCGGCGGATATTTGTTCTTCGACGAGGAACGCGAGCAGTATGCGGGCGTCCTGCACCTCCAGTTCGGCCAGATCAACCTCAACGCCTTCGGTCTGCTCACCACGCGCATGCCCGACGGAGAGTCCGGCTTCTCCCTGCTGGCCCTCGTCCAGGCGACCGGGTTCACGCCCGTTCAGCTGGGCTTCGGCTTCACCCTGACCGGCATCGGAGGCCTGCTCGGGATCAACCGCACGGTCGCCGTCGACGCCCTGCGCGCCGGTGTGCGCACGCACGCGCTTGACTCGATCATGTTCATGCGCGACGACCCCGTACCCCGGGCGCCGCAGATCATCAGCACCTTGCAGTCGGTGTTCCCGCCCGCGCGGGACCGGCATCTGTTCGGGCCGATGGTCCAGTTGGCGTGGGGCACGCCGACCCTCGTGACAGCCGAGATCGCACTGATCCTCGAACTGCCCTCCCCGCTGCGGCTGATCGTGCTCGGCCGGCTGCGCGCGCTGCTGCCGACACCCGAGACCGCGGTGGTCAAGCTCCAGCTCGACGCCGTCGGCGTGCTCGACTTCGGGCGCCGGGAGGTCTCGGTCGACGCGTCGCTGGTCGACTCCACGGTCGGGCCCTTCGCATTGTCGGGAGACATGGCGCTCAGGGCCTCCTGGGGCGAGCAGCCCGACTTCGCGCTGTCCATCGGCGGATTCCACCCGTCGTACACACCGCCCGCCGGCTTCCCGTCGCTCCGTCGGCTGACACTCGCCCTGTCGAACAGCGACAACCCACGGCTGCGGGCCGAGTGCTACCTGGCCATCACCGCCAATACCGTGCAGGTGGGCGCCGCGCTCGAAGTGCGCGTCGCCGCCGCCGGGTTCGCGCTCGAGGGCGGGATGGGCTTCGACGCGCTCATGAACCTCTCGCCGTTCGGGTTCCAGGTCGACATCGCGGCCTATTTGGTCCTCAAGCGAGGGTCGAAGGCGCTGATGGGCATCGACCTGCGGGCGCACCTCACCGGGCCGGACCCGTGGCACCTCCAGGGCGAGGTCACCTTCAAGATCCTGTTCGTCAAGGTCACCATCGGTGTGGACGCGACCTTCGGCGACTCCCGTGAACTGCCGTCGGCCCAACGCGAGAGCATCTGGCCGCAGTTGCGGGCCGCCTTGGAGAGCGCCGGCAACTGGGCTGCCGAACTGCCCGCGGACAGCGGCAGGCTGGCGACTCTCAAGCCGCCGGTGCCTGCCGCGGGCGAGGCGATCGTGCACCCGCTCGGCGCGGTGCGCGTCTCGCAGCGGATCGTGCCCCTGCAACGCGAGATCGCGCGCTTCGGCGCGGCGCCACCGGCCGACTTCACGCGGTTCGAGATCGTCTCGGCGACCGGTGCACGACACGATCCCGTCCCCGTGTACGACAGCTTCAGCCCCGGCCAGTACCTCGGCCTCAGCGACGCCGAGAAGCTCGCCGCACCTGGCTTCGAGCAGATGCCCTCGGGGGCGCGCCTGACCGAGCCGGGCGACGCCCACTCGACGGGGCCCGGGACGGCGTGCCCGATCACGTTCGAGACGATCACCATCGGCGGACGTGCCTGGGGCGCGCCCTTCCGCCCCGACGACGCGACGGTCGCGCAGCAGGCCGCGCAGGGCGCCGCGGCGGACGCCGCGACACGTTCGACCGGACGGCTCAAGTACGGCGTCGACGCCGAGCAGCCGAAGGTGGCCGACCCGTCGTACGTGGTGGCTCCCGTCACCGACCTGTCGGCGCCCGCGACCGACACCGACGGCAGCTTCAGCGCCGCCCGTGAGGCGGCACGCGAGCGAAAGGACACCCAGATCGTGCGCCGCGAGGAGTTGATGTCCGCATGACCGCCGGATACCGGTTCTTCTCCTGGTCACGCCAGGGTCTGGCCGCCGGCATTCCGGCCGGGCCGCAGGGCAGCGACGGCGGCCGCGCCGTCCTGCCGGTCACCCTCGGCGTCACCAAGAACGGCCAGGCCGACTCCGTGAACGTGAAGCTGCGCCTGTACGGGCCGGGCGACGTCCTCGGGATCGACGTCCGGCAGATCATCCGCAGGGATCCGCCACCGCTCACGGCCCAGTTCGAGCCCAACTACTTCCCCGCGATCGAGTTCGACCTGCCCGACTATCCCTGGCTGTTCAGCCCCGAGGCGAGCGGGCCCAGACTGCGGCCGTGGATCGTGCTCGCCGTAGTCCGCAAGGACGCCGCCGGGCTCAGAGCCGACCCCCGCCGGCCGCTCCCCTGGCTGGAGCTGGACCCGGCGGACGTGCTCCGCGAACTGCCACCCCTCGCCGACTCGTGGGCCTGGGCCCACGTGCAGGTCGCCGGTGACGGCACGACGGACGTGTCCCAGGTGCCCCCGGAGCAGACACTCTCCAGGCTCCTGTGCCCGCGCAAGCTGGAGCCAGGTGTGAGCTACCTCGCCTGTGTCGTCCCGGCGTACGAGGCGGGACGCCAGGCCGGACTCGGCGTCGAGGTGACCGCGGCCGATGAGGACGCCTGGCCGCCGCCGGCCGGTCACTCGGGCCCCTTCGAGCTGCCGGTGTACGACCACTGGGAGTTCTCCACCGGACCGGACGGCGACTTCGAGGCGCTGGCCCGCCGACTGGAGCCGGTCGCCTTCGGACCGGAGATCGGCACCCGCCCGATGGACCTGACCACCGCCGGGTCGCGGCTGCCGGTGCCGCCCGCCGGCGAGCCGGGCTCACAACTCGGGTTCGAGGGCGCGCTCATGTCACCCCTGGCGGTGCCGACCGAGTGGCCCGACGAGGCGCGCGAGCCGTACACGCGGCAGATGATCGAACTGGTCGACGAAGACGGGGAAAGCCAGTTGGTCACGCCCCCCGTCTACGGGTCGAACGCCGTCGTACCGCCGCCGTCGTCGGCAGGTGCGGACAGCTGGCTGTGGCAGCTCAACCTCGATCCGCGCCACCGGGCCGCCGCCGGTCTCGGTGCCCAGGTGGTCGCCGAGCAGCAGGAGCAGCTGGTGGCCGGCGCCTGGGACCAGGCGGGCGACCTCGAACGCGCCAACACCCTGCTCAAGCGCGCGCAGCTCGCCCGGTCGGTCGCGGCCTCGGTGCAGGAGAAGCGGCTCGCGCCGCTGCCCGCCGACGTGGTACTGCGCATCACCCAGCCGCTGCACAGCCGCGTCCGCCTCCGGCACGACGGCAGCCACCGCCCCGGCAGTGCGACCACGCTGCGCGGCAGTATGCGTACGAGCGTCTTCCCCGAGGGCGCGGTGTCGGCGCCGTTCCGCCGTGCCGTGCGCCCGAACGGGCCGATCGGCCGTCATCTCCCCTCCGCCGACGGCACGCCCGGACACATCGGCGAGCTCACGGCGCTGCTCGCGGCCGGCACGATCACGGTGCCGCTGAAGCCGGCCAAGGGCGCGGTCGCATTCGACCGGATCGGCGCGCCGAAACTCCGGCGGGCGAAGACCGAGGTACCGGAGGCGCCCGGCTGGACACGCGTGTTCGGGGGCGACACGCCCGTGTATCCGGCCGCACCGACCGCTTCCGTGGCCCGCATCGACGACGGCTCGGACGGCGGAGACCTGCCGCCCGAGCGCAAGCGCACACGGCTGCGCCTGGCCGGAATCAACACGCGGTTCCGCGACGCGTCCAAGGCGCTCTTCGAGCTGGTCCCGCAGCTGCCGGGGCAGATGGTGACGAGGCCGCTGTCCGCGCTGTCCTCGGCGGCGGACACGCTGGCGCTCGACGCGGTCGCCGGCGCGCTCCAGGACGGCGCCGGGCCGGTCGCCCCGGAGCACACGGTCGCCCAGCAGGTCCTGCCGCTGATGCCGACCGACGGCCTGACACCGACCACGACACCCGGTCCGCAACCGCCGGACCCGCTGCGACCGCTGGCGGCGGCGCCGAGCTTCCCGCAGCCCGCGAGCGACCCCCTGAGGGAGATCTTCCCCGGCGCGCTGCTGCCCGGCGCCGAGAACATCCGGCCGGACACCGTCGGCATCCTGGTCGGCAACCCGCGCTTCATCGAGTCCTACATGGCGGGCCTGAACCACGCGCTGTCGGAGGAACTGCGCTGGCGCGACCTGCCGACGGACTACAGCGCCACGTACTTCCGCCAGTTCTGGAGCACACGCGGCGCCGGTTCGGAGGCGAGCTTCGACATCGACCCGATGGCCGAGTGGCCGCCCGACCGGCAACTCGGCCAGAACGCCACCCGCGTCGGCGGCCGCGGCATGCTGGTGCTGCTCGTACGCGGCGAGCTCTTCCGGCGCTTCCCCCACACGATCGTGTACGCCGTGCGCGCGGACACCATCGACAGCTCCCCGGTCGTGCTCTACCCCGAGTTCCGCGGCCGGCTCGAACCGGACATGACCTACCTCGGATTCGGCCTGGGCATCGACGAGGCCCGCGGCAACGACGGCGGCCCCGGCTGGTACTTCGTGCTCCAGGAGCAGCCCGCCGGCGCCCGCTTCGGCCTGGACGCCCTACCCGACGAGGGCGGCGACACGCGCTTCGGCGGAACGCCCGCCACCTGGGCCGACCTGCACTGGGGCATGACCGCGTCCACATCGGCCGAGTACGACGCCCTCACCCACGTACCCGCTGGCGGCCGGCTCGCGGGGCGGCCGCTGCCCCTGTTCGCGGCGGTGCCCCCGCCCGCGCCGGCACCGCCGTCCGCCAGTTGGGGCGCGGACGGCGCGCAGACCGCGTCCATCACGTTCCAGCGCCCCGTGCGGGTCGCACTGTACGCCTCGCGCATGATCGGCGCCGACGTCCAGGACCCGGCGCTGCGCGTCACCTCGCTCGAGCGGCACGCGGGTGCCGTCAACGCACTGGCCGGCGTCGACGCCGCCGGCAACCCGTGGCGGATGACAGCGGCCGAGGTGACTGACGCGATCGCCCGCGGGGCGGAGAGCTTCGTACTCGACCAGGCCGACGGAGAGCGTCCGAGGCTCGTACTGACCGACACCGGCGGCACTCCGACGCTGGCGACCGCCGCCGGCAACCTAACAGGGGGATCGTAAATGCGCGCACCGGCCATCTCGTCGCTGAGCGCCGACACCGGCCATGCCGGAGACACGCTCCAGATCGGCGGCAGTGACTTCGGCCCCAAGGCCGGCGGACCGGCACGCGTCGTGTTCCGGCTGCGCGTCGACCGGGCCACCGAGGTCTCCGCCGAGGTGACCTCCTGGAACCCGACGCGGATCACGGTCCGCGTGCCGCAGACCGCCGCACTCGGCTCCGGCGGCAACGCCGACGTGAGCGTCGCGACCGCTGACGGCACCTCCAACCGTGTCGGGTTCACCGTCCTGGAGACCGACCGACCAGCGCTGACTGGGGTCGACCCGGCCCGCGGCGCGCCCGGAACGCCGCTGACCGTACGCGGTAAGGGTTTCGGACTGACGCCGTTCGGCTCGGGGTCCGGCCTGTTCGTGCGGGACGCCGGCGGCACGGAACTGAAGCTGGCCACCCGGTCCTGGAGCCCGAGCGAGATCCGCGGTGAGATTCCGGAGGCTTCCGCGCTCGGCGGCCCGGGCCAGAAGTCGCTGGTCGTACGGACCCTGTGGGGCGCGAGCGACCCCGCGCGGCTGACGATCGGGGCGGCACCCGGCGTTACGTCGGTGAACCCGCACAGCGTCTTCGCGGGGGACGAGATCACCCTCACCGGTACGGCGTTCGGGCCCGGCGACCCCGGCTCGTCGGTGACGATCAGCCCGAGCGGCGGCGCACCTATCCGCCTCGCCGTCGAGTCCTGGAACACCCGGGAGATCCACGTCGTGCTCCCTCACGACCCGGCACTGACCAAGGCGGGCGACGCGTCCGTGACGGTCACCACAGAGTGGGGATCCTCCACGGCGAGCGTAGCCCTGGAGGGCCCGGCGACTGTGAGCGACCTGCCCGTGGCGATGCTTCCGGTGCGGCTGGAGACGCGATTCAACGCCGACGCCTCGGAACTGCTCGTACGGGTGTATCCCGACGACATCCACGTCGACACGCACGAGCCGGAACTGACCGCCGACGAGGCCGAGGCAGCCGCGCTGTACGCAGCCGATCCCGGCGACGCCAACTGGCGGCGGATCGTCGCCCGGTTCGGCGCCGCGCGCGCCGAGTGGATCGTACGCGTGGCCTCCAGCGTTCACGGCCCCGGCGAGCGCGCGCACTCCTGGACACGCGCCCCGCACACCGCCGTACTCCCGGACCGCTGGTTCGCCTTCGCCTACGCCGCCCCTGACGACGACGAGCCAATGGCCACGGGCTGGGGCCGGCGGGTTCCCGAGCGGCTCGCCGTCGGTCCGGATCCCGCCGCGAGCGTGGGCGACAGGGGGGTCGTCGACGAGGGCATGCGCTGGATGCTGGAGTTCCCGGCGGCCGAACAGGCCGGCATGGGGCTGCGGATACCGCTCCCGCCGAAGGCACGCCAGGGGTTCGCCCGGCTGGCGGTCGTCGGCGTCAGGACGCGGTACGCCGACGGAGCCGACGGCGCCCAACTGCTGGGCGACTGCCTGACCGCACACCGCTATACCCGCGGCCTGGGCATCCTGCCCGAGGGCACGCCGACCAACAACACCGAGAAGCGCCCCGCCGCCTTCGACTCACGCGCCGATGTCCCGCCGCCCGGCACCCAGGCCGCCCCGCCGAGCGACTCCTACGGCGCGCAGGCAGCCCGCGCCCTCGGTCTCACCCGCCGCGCGGCGGAGATCTTCGGCGGTCTCGACCACGCCGCCGACGGAGCGGACGGGGAGACCGCACGCCGAGCCATGAACACGGCACTATGGCCGACGACTTGGGGCTACTTCCTCGCACACATGATGCCGAACGGCAGCGCGCCGTTCCTAACCGAGGACGCCATCACCGCCGGCCGCCGCCACTTCATCGACAACGTGCGCGCCTGCGGACCGCTGCCGGTGCTGCGCGTGGGCAACCAGCCCTACGGCATCCTGCCCGTCATGCCCGCGCCCGACAGCGCCGACAAGTCCGGCGTCGCGCTGCGGCCGTTGCTCGACTTCCTCGACACGCTCCGCCCCATCTGGCGGCGATCCCTCGCCTCGGTCCCGCGCCCGGGCCGCCCGCTGCAGACCGGTCCCGACGATCCCGACGAAAACCCGCTACTCAGCGCCTTGGCGATGCTGCCGCACTCGGTCAGCCAGCGCGGCCGTACGATCCTCGGCCCGGCCTACATCGACGCCGCCTGGCGGTTCATGCACGCGGAGCTAGGCGGCCAGTGGTGGGCGGCCCAGCAGAGCGCCAGCAGCGCCGTCCTGGACTCGCTCGGGCTCGACTGGACGCCCCGCCTGAAGGACGCCACATTCGCCCTCAACTACTTCCCGCTGCCCGGCGAAGCGGTCGGCGCGAGCACCGACGACCACCTGTCGCCGGACTACATCGCGGCGCTCGCCGCCACGCCCCGGCCATCCTGGCGGGCCCTGCGCGACGAGGACGTCGCCCAGGCACTCGGCATGCAGACGCCGCGCCCGCTGCTCTACCTCCTGCTGCGCCACGCACTCCTCGTCCAGTACGCCTTCGCCGCCGGTGAACTCGCGCCCGCCCTGCCATGGCGCAGCGAGCCCGAGCTGATCGACATCGACCAGATCGAGGACGACCTCGACGCCGCCCGCGAACGCATCACCTGGGACCTCCTCGAAGACCGTCACTTCAGTGGCGTCACCAAGGGCGACTACCTCGACGCCCACCAGCACCGGGGCGACGAGTCCGGAGCGCTCGCCGAACTCGGCGAGCTGCGCACGGCGATCGGGCAGCTCGCCGGGCTGCCGGCGACGCAGCTGGAACGACTGATGAGCGAGACCCTCGACCTCAGCTCCTACCGGCTCGACGCCTGGATCGGTTCCTTCGCATCGGCGCGCCTCGCCGCGACCGGTTCGCAGGCCGACGGCGTCCACCTGGCCGGGTACGGCTTCGTGGAGGACCTGCGCCCCGACGCGGCCGCCTCACGGGAGAGCGCCGGATACCTGCACGCCCCGTCGCCTGCCCACGCGACGGCCTCGGCGATCCTGGCCGGCGGCCATCTGGCACACGGAGAGCACCAGGGGCGGCAACCGTTCGGCATCGACCTCACCTCCGAGCGGGTACGCCTGGTCCAAACGCTCCTCAACGGGGTCCGACAGGGCCAGTCGCTCGGCGCCCTGCTCGGCTACCGGTTCGAGCGGACTCTTCAGGAGAACGGCCTGGCGCGATTCATCGACGACTTCCGCGCGTTCGCCCCGCAACCGGTGGCCGCGGCATCCAACACGGCGTCCGACTCCGTCGGCCCGAGCGAGTCGATCGCCGCCCGCAACGTGGTCGACGGCCTGGTGCTGCAACGCCGTTGGATCGCCGACAACCGCCAACTGGCTGACGGGTGGCCGGGACAGGAGTCCGCGGAGGCGGTACAGGCCCAACTCGCTGGGCTCGACGACCTGATCGACGCGATCGGTGACGCGTTCGTCGCCGAGGGCGTGTTCCAGACCGCGCGTGGCAATCCCGAGCGGGCCACCGCCGCGCTGAACGCCGCCGCCCACCCCACCGGGCCGCCACCGGACCTGGAGATCGTCGAGTCGCCGGGCTCCGGACTCGCCATCACCCATCGCCTCGCGGTCCTGCTGGCGGAGCACCCGGCCGACCAGGATCCGCTGTGGGCCTTCGAGCCGGGGCTCGAAGCGGCAGCGGTGGCCGAGCCGCGGATCAACGCCTGGGCCGACTCGGCACTCGGCGACCCGAAGCGGGTCCGCGTCCGCGTCGACTACTTCGACGCCAATGCGAGCGCGGCAGGTGCAAGCGCGCAGGCGACGCCGATCGCGACGATCGGACAACTGCGGCTCGACCAGATCTCCCCCCGGCTGTCGGCGCTCGACGTCGTACAGGCCGTGGCGATCAGCGACGGATCCCAGCGCACCGAGCTCGAACAGCGGATCGTCTACCACGCGCTGCGCAGCCGCCCACCTGGCGTGCCCGCGGACGCCGTCGTCCGGCTCCGCCCGGTCGACCAGCCGGAGAGCGACGGCGCGGTCGCGCCGACCGAGCTCTTCGAGGTCGCGAGTACGCTGCGCGAAGCGATCGCCCAGGCCCGCCCGCTCACCCCGGCCGACCTGGCCCTGCCCGCCTCCGAGGGCGGCCAGGCGTCCGTGGCGACCGTCGAGTTCGTCGGCCGCGCGAGCGCCGCGAGGGCGGCGCTGGCCGCCGTAGCCGACCGGGTCACCACGGCACTCGCCGACGGCACCGACGCGGAGACGTTGCGCGCGATCCTGCTCGCGGCCGGGTACTTCGGCATCCCGGGCTCGGTTCCGTCGTCGGCGGTCGGCGACTCGCCCGACGACCGCGCGCAGCTGCGGCTTCAACTGTCCGCCGTGGACACCGACATTCGCCGGCGGCTGAGCAAACTGACGCCGGCGCCGGATGCCGGCGCGACCGATCAGAAGCGCTGCGACTGGGCGCTGACCGCCCTGCGCGGCGTCTTCGGGCCGACGTTCCTGGCGCTGCCCCTAATCACCCCGGCGCCAACCGGGGAGTTCGACCCCGCCTTCGCCGCCAGCAACGACCTCCAGGGCGGCGACCCGCTCGCCGCCACGCTGTGGTTCCAGCGCCTGAGCCGGGTACGGCCCGGGTTCCAGCGTCTGTCGGACGCGTTGGTTTGCGACGAGATCCTCAATGGCGCGGACCGGTCACGTTTCGAGGTGGCCCAGTTCCCGGCACGCGCGGGCGACCAGTGGGTGGCGCTGCCCTACGACGCCGAGGCCGGTCCGCCGACCGCCAGGGTGTCCCTCGTGGCGCACATCCCCGGGAAACCGCTGGCCGTCGGCCTGCCAGTGTGCGGGGCGGTGTTCGACGAATTCTCGGAAGTACTTCCCCGCCCGGAACGTACGACGGGCCTCGCGTTCCACTTCGACCAGCCGAACGCCACCGCACCCCAGGCGATCCTGGTCGCGGTGCCGCCCGCGTCCGGTTCGCCCTGGACGATCGAGTCGCTTCGCGCGACGGTCGTCGAGGCGCTCGACCTGGCGAAGCTGCGGATGGTCGACCTCGACGCTCTCCACGAGGCCGGACAGTTCCTGCCGGCCACCTATCTCGCGATGAACAGCACCGGCGCAACGGTCGCCACGGACCTCGTCGGCGGCGCAGGCCAGCCACTCGGAATGAGAGACGCTTGACCTCCTCCCCCGTCTAATGGCGGGGGATTCCAGCAGTCGCCCGCTGGGTTCCCTGCTTCACCGACGACCGCCTCGTCCGGGAGGACTCCCGTTGGGGTCTTACACCGTCTCCACAGGCAGACGCCGCCAGCCCGGCAGCCAGGATGTTGCGTGCCGCGTTCACGTCGCGGTCATGCACCGCGCCACACTCGCACGCCCACTCGCGGACGTTCAGCGGCAGTCTCTCGCGGACCGTGCCGCAGTTCCCGCACAGCTTGCTGGACGGGAACCAGCGGTCGATCACGATGAGTTCGCGCCCGTACCAGGCGCACTTGTAGGACAGCATCAAGCGCAGGTCCGTCCACGATGCGTCAGCGATGGCACGCGCGAGGCGGCCGTTCTTCAGCAGGTTGCGGACGGTGAGGTCCTCGATCACGACCGTTTGATTCTCACGGACGAGACGAGTCGACAGTTTGTGCAGGAAGTCCCGGCGCCGGTCGGCGATCCGCGCATGCGCGCGGGCCACCTTCCGGCGCGCCTTCTCCCTGTTGGCGGAGCCCTTCGCCTTCCGCGACAGCTCCCGTTGCTCCTTCGCCAAACGTGCGCGGTCACGGCGCTCGTGCCGGGGGTTGGTGATCTTCTCCCCGGTGGACAGGGTCAACAGGGAGGTGATCCCGGCATCCAGGCCGACCGCCGCGCTCGTGGCGGAGGCCGGGACGACGCTGTCCTCGACGAGCATCGAGACGAACCAGCGCCCCGCGCTGTCACGGGACACCGTCACCGTCGAGGGCTGCGCACCCTCCGGGAGAGGGCGCGACCAGCGGATATCCAGGGCCTGCCTCATCTTCGCCAGCGTCAGCTTCCCGCCGCGCCACGTGAAGGCGCTGCGGGTGTACTCAGCCGACGCACGGGACTTCTTCCGGCTCTTGTAGCGCGGGTACTTCGCGCGCTTGGCGAAGAAGTTCCCGAACGCCGTCTGAAGGTGGCGCAGCGCCTGCTGGAGCGGAACGCAGGACACCTCCGTCAGGAAGGCCAGTTCCTCGGTCTTCTTCCACTGCGTCAGCGCGGCCGACGACTCCACGTACGAGACACGGCGCTGCTCGCCGTACCAAGCCCGGGTGCGCTCCTCAAGAGCCTTGTTGTAGACGAGGCGGACGCAGCCGAACGTACGGGACAGCTCCGCCGCCTGCTCGTCCGTGGGGTAGAAGCGGTACTTGAACGCCCGCTTGACCTGCTGCGTCACACCCCACGTTCTATCAGTTCCCGTGTGAGTCATGGGCGTCAGCCGGTGGGCCGCAGACGCCGAACCGCCCTGGCGGCGACTCGGCTCTCCTTGCCCTGCTCCACAGGAATCCGTTTCCTCCCCGGCCCGAAGGCCGGGGTATCCACGGAGGGATCCCGATGAACGCAACCCCAGAGCCCCCGCCGCCGCCCCCTCCCCCACCGACGCCGGTGCTCGCCTCGCTCGCGCCGCAGTCCGGCAAGGGCGGCGCGAGCGTCAGGCTGACCGGTACGTTCGGTGGCGCGACGCCGCAGTCGTACGTCTACTTCCGCGTCCCCGGTGGGGCGAGCGTCGAGGGCACCGTCACCACGTGGACGAACACGAGCATCGAGGTCACCGTGCCCCCGCTGGCGACCATCGGCTCCGGCGGACCGCTCGACGTGGTGGTCGAGACGCCCGGCGGAACCTCCGCACCGGTCGCCTTCGTCCTGCACGAGGACGCGCCGCCCACGGCCGGTGCGCTCGCGCCCGCCGCGGAACTCGAACGGTCACAGACCACCATCACCGGCCAGGGCTTCGGCCGCCCGGGAACGCCCGGTTCGGCGCTCACCCTGGCAACCCGGGGAACAACCCCCGTCGAGGCACGGATCGTGTCGTGGACACCGACCGCCGTCACCGCGACCGTCCCGGGCCTCGCCGCGCTCGGTGGCGCGGGCTTCAAAGAGGTCGTAGTCCGCACGCCGTGGGGGCAGAGCGAGCCGGTGCTGTTCGAACTCGGTGAACTCCCGGTGATCGAGTCGATCGGCCCGCCGAGCACCTCCCCCGAAACGACCATCGACATCAACGGTCACGCCTTCGGCCCGCGCGAGGAGGGCAGGGCGGAGATCGTCGCCGTTTACGAAGGAGAGGACGCGGAGTCCACCGACACGGTGGCTCTCGAACTCACCGTCCTCGATTGGAACGACCACCTCATCACGGCCCGGGTCCCCTCCCTGCGCGAGATGCGGGCCTCAGGGGTCAAGCAGGTCCAGATCACGTCACGGTGGGGAACGGGCGAACAGCACCAGCTTGTCGTGGGCGACCGCGGCTCGATCACCGCCTGGACGCGCCTGGAGGTCCACGCCCGCGATGACGACCTCGATGCCGGCCTGCAACGAGGCCTTCAGGCGGCCGTGTACGACGCCCGCTGGCTGCTCGGCCGCCAGTGGCAGATGCGCGAGTTCGACGGCGAGGACGCAGGATCGCCGATACTCGCGCAGGTCAGGGGCGAGACGTCCAGGATCGCGAGGTGGCGCCCGGGCCCTGTTTCCGCATCCGTATCCACGTCTGCATCTGCCGCCGACGTGCCGAGCGGGCACGTACCGCTCGAGACCCTCGTGGAGCACGAGCGGATCCTGCCGCCACGCGACGGCACCTCGACGTTCGACGACAGGCGCCTCGCCGCCGAGTCGGGCCTGCACTGGCTGCGCCTGCTGTCGCGGCACCTCTCGCGCCCCGAGGACGCGGACAAGTACCGTCGCCGGTACGTGCAGTGGGCGGGCATGCGGCCCCCGACCGAGCAGGAGCGCCGGACGCTTGACGCGGGGACGCTGCGCCATCTCGATCTGGCGGCCGGGCGCGCGCCCGACGGCGCGCTGCTCTACCGCGACCTCCAGCAGGCGCTGCCCGCCAACGGCGGCCGGATTCCGGACAAGCCGCCGATCGACGGTAACGACCGCGACGGCTTCCGCCAGGCGGTCGTCGAGTGGTTCGCGTGGTGGGACGAGCTGTTCACCCAGGCGACGGGCGCGGGGGACAGTTGGACACCCTCGCGTATGGAGTACGGCTTCACACTGTCCACCGAGACCTCGGCGGGTGAAGTCGCACTGTCCGCACCGGAGTACGACGGGCGGCGGCTCGACTGGTACTCCGTGTCCGTGGATGACGGCGACTCACTGCGCGCCGACGCGGCCGAGCCGACGGGCGCGCCGCCGGCACCCTTCGAACGCGGGCTCGTACCCGTGCCCGTCTCCTTCCCCGGCATGCCCGCGCCAAGGTTCTGGGAAATCGAGGATGCGGCGGTCGACTTCGGTGCGGTGCACGCAGGCCCGACGGATCTGATGCGCCTGCTGTTCGTGGAGTTCGCGACCGTCTTCGGGAACGACTGGTTCACGATCCCCCTCGACGGCATACCGGTCGGCACGCTGTGCCGGATCGAGAGCCTCACCGTGACGGACACCTTCGGCAGGCAGACCGACGTCACACCGCTCGCCGACTCCGTCGACGGCTTCCGGATGTTCGATCTCGGCGGCCGCCCCGATCTGCTGTTTGCCGCCGACGCGCTGCCGTCCACGATCGAGTCGCCGCCGCTGGAGGAGGTCGTACTCATACGCGACGAACCGGCGAACCTCGTCTGGGGCATCGAACGCGTGATCGCCGGCCCGGCGGGCCGCCCGGTCGACCGCGTCGAGACCTGGCACCGGCGCGCGGAAGAACTAGCCGCAGCCCAGACACCCCCACCACCTGGCGCGCCGGACCTCGCCTACCGTCTGGCCACCACCATGCCCGACTACTGGATCCCGTTCGTCCTGAAGGTCGAGGAACCCGACGGGCAACCTCCTTCGCGCTGGCTCGCCCGTGCCTCGCTGCGCGACCAGCAGACCGGCGAGCTCATCCAGCCCCTCGGCGAGTTGCTCGAACACCGCTCTCCACGCCTACGGCTGTATGACGAGGTCGTGGCGCGCGAGGGGGTCCAGGTGCGGCGTACATGGCAGTACGGCCGCGGACCCGACGGATCGACCCACCTGTGGCGCTCACGGCGCCGGGACACCGGCAGGAGCGAGGGATCGAGCGGGCTGCGCTTCGATGTGGTGGAGCGGCGCAATGTCACACGGGGCTGACGTCGAGGGGGCACAGACTCACGCGGAGCTGACTGAGCACGGCCACGAGTGGGCTGCCTGTCCGGACTGAACGACGGGCGGTCCACTCGTGGTCGCGCACCGGGCTGGCACGTCACACGGGGCAGCGCCCGAGGTCAGGAAGACCGCTCTTCGGTGCGGAGCCAGTCGTGTCGCTCGGGCGTGCTGTGCGGTCATCCGGTCGGGCCACTGCTCTGGGGAACTCGACGGGTCGCCTCGCCGACCGAGTCGTAGAAGGCGTAGACGGACGCAGGCCGGAGGAGCTGCACGGCCGTGCGCTCTTCGGGCCTCTCTGGCGAACCCGAGTGCCGTTGGGCGGTCCCGCGCCACGTGCGCGGAGCGCGGGACCGCCATGCCCCAGCTGCCTGTCCGAGCCGGGTACTGCCCACCGTACGAAGGCACCTGGCGGCACGCACGTCGAACGCGGCACCTGAGCGGCCCCTCCTCGCATGCGTCCGCCTGGCCGCCCTTAACCAGCTCGGTCAGTCCCGTTGGGCCCGCCGGCCGGAACGCGGGCACCGTTCGTCATCCCGGGCCCTGAGGTGTCGTGGCCTGGGCAGACGTCCATGGCAGCATCGCGTCGTACGACCGGGACTGCCCCGCGAACTTGTGGCCAAGGCCCGCCATACCAGCCCGAACTGAACACGCACCACCCTGCGCAAGGGCCGCAGTCGGGGATCGGAGGCTACAAGGCAGCCGTGCCGCGCCCTATGCCGCTGCCCGTGCCAGCGAGTGGGGGGCGGTTTCCTGCGCGTATGGCCAGGCCCTGCGGGCTGAAGGCCCGCGTGCTGGACGAGAAGTACAACATCGAGCGGCTGAGTGCTGCGGAGAAGGCGGCCAACGAGCAGGTCATCACGTTCGAGGCGCCCTCCAACAGGGGCTGATAAACCCGAGCGTGGGCCGGGGCCTCAGCCGGTGGACCAGGCGCGCAGCTGTGCGGCGATCTCCTGAACGCGGGCGCCCTTGTGCTTGGCGCGCATGACGAGCGCGAGGGCTTCCTCCGGCTCGTAGTCCAGCGTGACGCCGTTGGTGTTGAGGAACGTCTCGGCGACCAGCCAGGCGAAGAACTCGTTCTTCGCTTGCAGCGGCTCATGCAGCCCGATGCTCTCCAGCATGGCCGCGGCCTTGAGCCAGTCGCTCGCGTACACATCGCGGCCCATGTAGTGGGCCTGGGCGCGGGCGCAGACGGCGTCCAGCACGCCCAAGTCGAGACAGGCCGGGTCCCCCGGGAGGGTCTGCGCAATCTGCAGGAGCTCTTGCGGGGTGAGGAACCGGGTCACGCGGCGTGACCGCGCTGCGGGAAATCGTGCAGGTCACGGCTGCCAAGGGGCGCGAGGTCGGGCCACCCGGCCGTGCTGGTGTCGACGGCACGGGTGTCCTGCGTGGCGAAGACCTCAGCGAGCTGCGGGACGCGGTCGCGGGCCCGGCCGAGGGCCTTAAGGAACGGGTCGCCGGCAGCCTTGAGCGCCGCGTCGCGGACGAAGTCCTCAGGGGACTTGCCGACGATGTTGGCGGCTGCCTCGACGCGCGCGTACTCCTCTGGCTCAAAGGGCGGCACCTGGCGTCCGTTCTGGTCCATACGAGCGACGGTACCAGCAGATCCGGCTCCTGCCGAAGCAGCCGTTCGGCAAGAAGAGAGGGGCATCAGCCGACGGACGCCGGGTGCCCCTTAAAGTCTCCAGCGAACGTCCCAGGTGATCGTCGACTCGCGCGGGGTGGTCACGCGCTGGTGCGCGCGACCTCGGAGTAGGTGTCGAGGAAGCGATCGCTCGTGCGCTTGTGGTGAGCAAGCTGAGCAGCGACGGCCTGCTCGTCGCCCCACCGGCCCAGGTCACTGGCGAGCGCGACGGCGTGCTGGACGACCGCCTGCTTCGACAGCTCGTACCTGGCCGGTGTCACCACGCGCTTCCCCGCCTGCGGGGTGGCCTTGGCGTCGCAGACGCGGCTGGGATGCACCATCAGGGGCAGGGGCTTGACCTGGGGGTTGTTCTTGTTGAGCCAGCTGATGCTGCCGCCCAGTTGGTCCACGTCCTTCTTTGCGATCGTGTCGGTGCCACACCCGGTCTTCAGCTCGATCACCGCCTGCCGCGCAGGGGTTGTCTGGACCCGTGCCATACAGCTTCTCCGGCTGCGTGCTCACGAACCCGAGGTGGCGGCCCAACCACTTCCAGGCCCGCTCGGCACGTCGGAGCGTTCCTCATCGCCCCACACCACTTCTTCCAGCATCGCCTTCACCCCGAGGACCAGGTTGACGCCGTCGCCGTACTCGGCGGACAGGAACTCCGCGGCCTCGCGAGCTTGAACGGCGGTCGCCTTGATCTGCGCCGGCGCCACGCCGCCCACGGGCTTCAGGACGAACTGGTTCTCGTCCAGCGCGCCCGCCAGCACCTGCTGGGCGGCGACGCGATCCGTCATATACAGGTAGGCGGCCTTCTGTTCCCGCAGCCAGCCCTGCAGCGCCTGGCCCTCAAGGTCGTTCACGGTCCGCTGGAGGCGATCGGCCGCCGGGGGTCCGCCCCGTCGCCGCCTAGTCGAACGCTTCACGCAGAGCGACGGCCTCCGGCCGCATGGTCCCGTGCGAGGCGTACCGCACCTCGGCCAGCGTCCGCAGGCTGCGCTCGGTCCGCTGAGGCATCCGGGCGAGGCAGGCCCGCAGCGCCTGGCGCACGGAGTCCAAGCCCTCGCCCTTGATCTGCCGTGCGATGTCACCGAGCGCTACCGGCTCCGGCACGAGTACCATCCCGAGCGCGCCGCCGAACTCGACCAGCAACTCGGGCGTATGCCGTAAAGGGGCTCCGCACCGTCCACAGAGGTCGCCGAAGGCGTCTCGATTGTGAGCCACGACACACAGCAGTGAGGCTTCCGATCAGTCCAGGCGGAGGCGTACGTTCCGTTTACCCCGCGTCGGCGCCCTCCCAGACGCCGGGTCCGCCGGTCCTAGGCAGCGGGCCCCGCGGGGGCCAAACGCCAAGCTGACGAGCCTGGGAGGGCGTCCCGCGCGTGACTGCGCAGCACGCGCCCTCAAGAGCAGGCGTGCTGGGGCCACGGCGGCGGCCGGGCTGGATCGATCAGAGCTGTGCTGCGCCCACCCCCTGCGGCCGTCCGACGGCGGGACCCGGACGGCATGACGAAGATGCTCCGGCCACCCAGTGGCCGGGGCCTTCATCGCCTCATGGGGGCAGCCCCATCCCGTGCCGTCGCGGCCGGCAACCGCCGGGGCCGCCCTTCACGGTCAGGATCGGGTGTAGCTGGTAGAGCCCCTCCTTGACCTTCACGCCGACGCCGTGCCCCAGCAACCGCGCCGACGGCCGGCCCCTGGCAACGCTCCCCCGCCCCGCCACCGCACGCGCTCGGCTGGGACGCCACCTGGCAGCGCCGCTACCAGCTCACCCACGCCCACCTCAAGGCCGGCGGCACGCTGCCGGTGGCCGCGGACGAGGTCATCGTCCTGGGCGAGAACCTGGGGGCGTGGGTCGCGGCCCAGCGACTGGGCTGCCACAAGCTGCTGCCGGCCCAGCGGTGGCTGCTTCAGAGCGCGCACGGGCTGGAACCGGCGGTCCTGCAGTGCCACAGTGGCCGCCGCCTGAACGATCCGCAGCCGCGCCGCGATGCCGAGCTCGGCGGCCAGCCGCTCGCGCAGCATGGCGGCGGCCCGGTCGGCGTCGTCGAGGAAGAGCCCGAGCCCGGGGATCGCGGCCAGGCGCATGTCCGGGTCGGGGTCGCGGGCGAGTTCGGCGAACTCCGCACCCCGCTCGTACAGGAAGGCGATGGCCTGCACGCAGCCCATCGGGGGGTAGCACTCGATCTCGGTGCCGTCGTCCTCGAAGCCCCGATCGAGGGACTCCCGGCCGATGCTGACCAGCAGCGCGACGACGGCGGCCCGGTCGGGCGTGGCGCCATCGGCGGCCAGCTCGAACAGAAAGGGCAGGCTGGCCGCCGTGGGCGGATACACGCTGCCCTGATGGTGAACCGCGCCGTAGAAACGGCTGAGGGCCCTGCTGCGTTCCCCGGCGTCCGGGGAACGCAGCGCCCACAGCGGGGGTTCGTCACCAGAGACGGTGCTACGTGACTGACGGGACGGGAGAGCCGGCGTGGAGTCGCGCAAGGATCTGCTCCATGCCGAACAGGCCCGCGTCCAGGCTGATCTGTTGGAGCCAGCTGTCGACGAGTCGCGGCGCTCCGCCGGGTCGCGTTGGTCGATGCCTGGGTCAGCGAACAGATTGGCCCCAAGGGAGGTACCGGAGTCCGGCACCGGGGTCAGTCCGTTTCCGACAAGCAACTCCGGTACGTCGGTGCTGCTGAGGAAGTCCGGGCCAAGCGGTTGAGGCATCACGAGAGGGGCGACTCCCGCCAGGGCAGCGAGCGCATTGGTGACCTCGTCATCAACCAGCGAAGCCGCCAGGGCGTCGACCAGGTCGGTCCATGACCGCCAGGTCGAAGTGCAGCACCGCGTACCCCGTGCTCTGGGTTTGTTCGATCTTGTCGAGGGAGTCGTAGGTGCAGATCACCGTCAGCGCGGGGATCTGGTCTGCCCCCTCCCCCGCGACCGACATCAGCGCAGCCAGTGCGTGGGGGTTGCTGGTCGAGCCGACGCGGGCGGCGACCAGGTCGTCGATGCCGGAGGTATCCAGGTTCGCTACACCCGCAGAAGGGCCGGACCAGCTCGGAAACGGCCCACCCTCGCCGGCTGGTCCCGGCGGGCCGTTGCCCGCCACTTCCGCCCCCGGCGGGCCGGGGGGACGCACGCCGGGCCGCGCACGCCGAACGGCGCGCCATCCGAGTGAGAGGGTGGCGCGCCGCCGGCTTTCGAAAGCCCCCCCGGAGCTGGCATGGCGGCGTCGCCGTCTGCTCCTCAGCCATCGCCGGACTCCGGGGCCGTGCCCGGCTCGCGGAGGACGTCGGCGTAGTAGCGGTGGCGTTGCGCGAGGAGCGTGGTGACTTCGTCGTCCGTCACCTCGGCGAGTTCCTGAAGGTGTCCCAGTAGGTTGTCCTGTTGTTCGTGGCCGGAGCCGGCGACATAGGCGATCGTGCCGGTCGTTCCTCCCCCGGCGCACAAGAGCCGGTGGGGCAGACCGCACCAGGTGTCGAAGCTGGTGGTGCCGTCGCTGGCATTGGCACCGTGGCGGCGAACAGACGACCGGGCAGCAGTGGCGCTGGCACGGCTACCTGGACGCCGTACGACACCAGCAGGTTCTTCGTCTGCTGGCGGTACACGGACAGCACCGCGACGACCAGCGAAAACAGGTGATGCGCCGCTTGTGGGGCGGGGGCTGGGCCGGGAAGGGCCCGGATCTTGTCTGTCCGTGGGGCCCTGGGTAAGGCGCCGAACGGTGCGTTGGTGCGCGGGACGGCCCGGTAGTGTGGAGACGTTTCGACCGGTGGTTTTCCCCGCCAGGGCCAGTCGGGTAGCCGGTAGCAGGCGACAAGCGCGGCTGGGGATTGCAGTAAGGGAATCAGTCGATGGCCACGGTCTACCGTGTGGCGGTCTTGGACGATGAAGGCCAGGAGCAGAGTGCCCAGTACTTTGACGCGGATGGCCGGGAGATCGACGATCCCCGTGTGACCAGGGTGCGCGTCCCTGCCCAGTCCTGGGAGCGGGCGAGCCCGTCTGCGTCAGCCGGGATCAGGACCGAGCCGGTGCCGCCTACTCCCGGAGACCTCACCTTCGACCCGGCGTGGTGGGAAGAACTGCGGAACTGCACGGCGGTGTTCCTGCCGGGCGATCCCCCTCGTGCCGGGCGGATCGCCTTCCATGCCGACGACGATAGGCTCCCGGCCGACGCTCCCATCGAAGAGCTCGTGGTGGTCGTACCGCACGGGCGCGGTGCGCGGCGACGGACTGTCCGCGCGGTGGTGTGCCCGCTCGCCGACGTTCTGCCGCTGCTGCTGGACGAGCTGGCGGAGCGACTTGCCCCGACGTCTGCCGCGTGGCGGCATGCGGCGCTCTACGCCCTGAACATGGCCGGCCGGGGGCTGCTGCTGCCGGGGCTGAGTGCCGGCGGGTACGACGCGTGGCGTCTCGGGCCCTTCGCTCAGGAGGATGCCGTCTGGGTGCGGGCCCTGACGGAGGCCCTTGACCCCGCGGCGTACGCGACACCGTTCGAGCACTCTGACCGCGGGCGCCGCCCGCTGCTGTTGCAGGATCCGTACGACCGGCTGCGTATGTTCCTGGACGCGGTCGCCGACTTGTTGCCGCGCACACCCGCTGCTGTCGCCGCGGCGGGCCAAGCTGCTTTCGCCGGGCGGGACCCCAGGCATCTGCCCGGACTGTGGGGTTGGGCCGCCAGGGTCGCGGACGGCCGGGACGCGGGTGTGCGTCTCTCCCTCCGTATCGAACTGCCGGACGTGGAGGACGTCCAGGACGGTTACGACGATGAGGGTACGGATGCCGAGACCCCGTACCGGCCCCGTGCGGCGGTGCGCTGCGTGCCTCAGGTCCACTCCCTGGCCGACCCGTTGCTGCTGGCCGACGTGGCCGAGGTCTGGCGCGGAACTGTGGTGGGCTTCGGTCCCCGCGAGCGCGCCGGGACCGAAGCCGGGCTGCGAAGGACCGCCGAAGCCTGGCCAGCACTTGCCGGTCTCTTGCAACAGCCCGAGCCGGACGCTCTCGTCCTGGACGACGGCGCGTTCCTCGACCTGTTGGACGGCGGCATCAGTGCGCTGGCCCGGGCAGGCGTGGTCGTGCATCTGCCGAAGGACCTGGCCCGCGATCTCGTAGCCCATGCCGTCGTGGAACCTGACAGCCGATCACCGGAGGAGGAGCCGGACGGAGCAGGGTTCTTCACACCCGAGGCGCTGCTCTCCTTCCGCTGGGAACTTGCGGTCGGCGACCGCACGCTCACTCAGGTCGAGCTGGACCGGCTCGCCCAGGCTCGACGGCCGCTGGTGCGGCTGCGGGACCAGTGGGTCGTCGTCGACGATGTGCTCATGCGCAAGGCCCGTAGCCGGACACGCGACATGGGTGCCCTGGAGGCGCTGACCGCCGTATTCACGGGCGCGGTCGAGGACGCTGATGGTTCTCTCGCCCCGGTGAGGCCGGACGGGTGGCTCGCCTCCCTCCGCGACCGGCTGACCGCGCCGGAGCACGCCGCCGATGCCGAACTGGCCGCACCTGCCGCCCTGAAGGCACCCCTTCGCGGCTACCAGTTGCGCGGCCTGGCCTGGCTCGACCGCCTCACCCGCCTGGGCCTGGGCGCCTGTCTCGCCGACGACATGGGCCTCGGCAAGACCGTCACCGCTCTCGCCCTGCACCTGCGCCGGCAGGGGAACCCGAGGACCGCCGGCCGTCCCACCCTCGTGGTGTGCCCAGCCTCGCTGCTCGGCAACTGGGGACGGGAGATCGACAGGTTCGCACCCGGCACACCCTGGCGCCGCCACCACGGCCCCGACCGCGATCTCGCCGGCATCCAGGCCGGGGAAATCGTCCTCACCACTTACGCCACACTCCGTTGCGACCTGCCGGACCTCTGCGACGCCGGACCGTGGGGACTGGTCGTGGCCGACGAGGTACAGCACGCCAAGAACCCCGCCTCGGCCACCGCAAAGGCACTGCGTGCCCTCCCCGCCCACGCCCGGGTGGCCCTCTCCGGCACCCCGGTGGAGAACAACCTCACCGAACTGTGGGCTCTCCTGGACTGGACCACACCCGGTCTGCTCGGCCCGCTCACGGCCTTCCGGGAACGCTACGGCCGAGCCGCTGAACGCGCCGCCCGCGGCAGCCAGGCTGCGGCGGACGCCGCGGCCGCCGGACGGCTCGGCAGTCTGATCCGCCCTTTCGTGCTACGCCGCCGCAAGAGCGATCCCGGCATCGCCCCCGAACTGCCCCCCAAGACCGAGACCGACCATCCGGTCCGTCTCACGCGTGAACAGACTGTGTTGTACGAGGCACAGGTACGGGAGTCGATGGACGAGATCCGCAAGGCGCGGGGCATCGCCCGGCACGCCCTCGTTCTCAAGCTCCTCACCGCCCTCAAACAGATTTGCAACCACCCCGCCCATTACCTCAAGGCGGACGCCGCGGCACGTCTCACCGGCCGCAGCGGCAAACTGCACCTCCTCGACGAACTCCTCGAGGTGCTGCTGGCCGAGAACGCCTCCGTGCTGGTGTTCACCCAGTACACCCGTATGGCCCGGCTGCTGGAGACACACCTGTCCGGACGTGGGGTGGAGACGCTCTTCCTGCATGGCGGAACCCCGGTGCACCGCCGCGAGGAGATGGTCGACGCCTTCCAGCGAGGCGAGGTCCCGGTGTTCCTGCTCTCCCTCAAGGCGGCCGGCACTGGCCTCAACCTCACCCGGGCCTCCCACGTCATCCACTACGACCGATGGTGGAACCCCGCCGTCGAGGACCAGGCCACCGACCGGGCCTACCGCATCGGCCAAACCCAGCCGGTCCAGGTGCACCGACTGATCACCGAGGGCACCGTCGAAGAACGTATCGCACAGCTCATCTCTGCTAAGCGTGACCTGGCCGACTCTGTACTCGACGGGGGCCAAGGGGAAGCCGCAATCACCGACCTGGCCGACGATGAACTCGCCGACCTGGTCGCCCTGCACACCACCACCGACCGGAGCAGCACGTGAGCCCCAGCCGCAAGGAAAAGCCGCCCCGAGACCTGATCCTTCCGATACCACCACCATTCCCGGGACAGCGGCAGATGGTTGACGGGCCGTGGGGAGCGCTGTGGATCGCGACCTTGGAGAACCCCCACAGACGGGACATCGGACAGCACGAAGCCAGGCTGAACCGCGCCCGCTCCTATGTCCGACGCGGTGCGGTCCGTGACATCACTGTACGCAAGGGTGAGTTGACCGCCCGGGTAGCCGGCAGCGACCGTCGGCCGTACAAGGTCACCCTCCGCGTTCCCGAACTACCCAAGGCGGAGGGAGACCGGCTGCTCGAAGCATGGGCGGGCGATAGCGAGGCCCTCGCCGAACTGTCCTGCGGGAAACTCGGCGAGACCACCGCATGCCTCGCAGCCGCCGAAGGCGCGGCCCTGGTACCGAAACCCGGTGTCACGGACTACGAATGCACCTGCCCGGACTGGGGATACCCCTGCAAACACGCGGCCGCGCTGTCCTACCAGTTCGCCCGAGCCATCGACACCCGCCCCGACGCCCTCCTACTGCTCCGCGGCTACCACCTGAACGAGGTGTGCGACGAAGTAGCGGTCAGGCGCGCTGAACGCGAGATCACCGCTGCCGAACGGGCCGCAACGGAAGCGGACTTGGGTGCAGCCCGCGGAGTACCGGCCGGTGAGGCGTTCGCCCGTTTCAGGCGGGAGGGCCGACTTCCTCCCTTCCCCCCATTGCCCGCCCCGTCGGCCGGCCCCGCCCCAACCGGGCCGTTCCCGGATGCGGGCCACGACGACAGTCTCGCGGCCCCTGAGCGGCTGCGCATGCTGGCCGACGACGCCGCGCACCGCGCATCCAACGCCTACACCTACGCCGTCGGCGCTGGAGAAGGCGCGGGAGAGCGGCTCTGGCTCGACGCCGACCCGTGGCTTGACACCGTTCGACGAGCGGCCCAGTCAGACGGCGATCCTCACCTTCTCGGCCGCCTGCTGAACAGCTCCGACCGGGCCCGCGCCCAACTCTCCCGGGCAAGCGTCGCCTGGAAGCACGGTGGCGAACCCGCACTGGCCGTCCTTGACGGCGGTCTAGTAGCACCGCTGGCCACCGAGGCCGCAGCTCGCGAACAACTCCTCACCGTGCCGCTATCCGGACTGCCCAGTCCACGGGTGCTGCGCCGGACCGCAGGTCGCCTCCAACTCGTGGGCGTGGATGTCGAGTTGCGATATGGGCCGGACGGACTTTGGTACCCGTTCCGCAAGCAGTCCGGTAGGTGGTGGTTGGCCGGCCCTCCCTCCACGGACGCTGCGGAGGCAGTGCAGGGTGTCTTATCGACGAGGTGACCGTTGCCGACAGTGGCGCCATGCCACGATTTGCTAGGTCATAGTCGGCGAAATGGCGCATGACACCAGGCCTAGAGAGGCGGTACCGGGGCCGGCTCACCCCGAAGAGCGCCCGCCGCATCGGCGTGACACCCGCGAGTGACGGATGGACGGAGACCCGTGTGCCCATCGAATCGATCGACCACGCCCACGGAGAATTCCTGCGGCTGGGCACCGACGTCGAGGTCATGACACCGGCCGAACTCCGCGACCGCATCGCCGTGACCCAGAACCGAGCGTTGTCAGCGACAGACTTCGCCATCAGCCCCGAGCATTACAACAACTGGACCGGGTTCACGACTCTGACGGTCAGAATAAGGCCGCTCGGCGCCCAGAACGGGGTATCCTCCGTCACACTGCTGCTCGACAACTGCGGCGGGTCGGTCACCGAGAACCCCACCATCGCACCCGACGGGACCATCTCGGTGCTCGCCACCGTAGCGCCGACTTTCACCAAACAGTGCAGGGTCACCGGGATCGGCTCACCGACGGCGCCGGCAACGCCGCCGCCTACGGCGCAGCCTTCCGCGGCCCGGAACTGGACCTGGTCGCCACACAGATCCCGAACACCCAGGCTCCCGCCGTCTACTCCGCGTCACTTGCGGACGTCTCTGTGCCGGCAAGTTCGCTGCCTCGCAACGACGGGCTCACCCTCGATGTGACGTCGTTCGCGGGCATCACCGGCTTCAGTCTCACCGCGTACGACGCGGACGGCATCTCGGTGGATGGTGCCTCCGGCGGCGTCGGCTCCGTTACCAGCGGGGAGCTCAAGCTGAACGTGCCACTGCACGGGGGCCTGGCCCCGGGCACGTACACGGTCGGCTTCACGCTGACCGACGCGAGCGGAACGGCGTCAACGAAGCGCTGGCCGTCCTGCCCGACCCGCGCGACGTCGCGGATGCCGCCCTCCGCGGGTCACGGTCTTGCTCAAGATAGGACCCCTCGGCGTAGTGGGCCCTTCAACTTTGCCCTGACGCTGCGGGCGCAATCATCCGGCCTGCTCAGGCCGCGTGCTGGTACTCGTGCAGGGTTCCTCCGAGTCGGTCTCGTCGACGGACCGCAAGGTGGCTGATCTGCTTTGGCACGGGGATCGGTTGGGGTTGTGGGCGAAGCGGCGCGGCTTGCTTCAGTGTTCGGTGCGGTCGATGCCAGTTGTAGAACGCCTCGAACTCGTCGAGTGCGTACAGGAGATGGCTCTGGTTCCAGATCAAGGTCCGGTCCAGCAGCTCTGCGGGCTCCGACAAATCATCCGCCCTGGTCTCGGTCTTGATCGCCATCTCCGGCCCTGCCCGCCGATCGCGGGCAGGCCGCACCGCTCGGCCAGTCGAATCGTCGGGACCAGCCCGGCATGCGCGATCGAGTCATCGTCAAAGGTGTCGACGGCGTTGAACAAGACACCTTCCTCGGGCGGGGGCAGGCAGGCGCGGCGCCGTTGGACCTGGGCAAGGCTGGCGGCCTCGCCCAACAACCACATCCCTTCCCTGTGGCGGCTGAAGTGCACCAGCCAGTAGGCGACCTGGTGGTGGGCGCGGTTGCGGACGTCGATGGTCCAGTAACCGCCGCGGACGGCACCGGCCACAACCGGGACGAGATCTTCCCGGAAGGCGGAGGCGTCAACACGCTCACCGACCGCGAGATCGAAGCCCTGGCCGCGATGGGCGACCTCTACGGACACTGGGACTCCCCGGTCGACGACTACGCCACCGACGGACCGAACAGTCCCGGCGACAGCACCAGCATGCTCGCCTTCCTGTCCGCGGCGGCACAGCCGAAGAAGACGACGATCAAAGACAAGATCCTCGCCGTGGTCGACCGGGAGATGACGGCCAAGGAGATCCGTGCCGCGGCCGACGCGGCAGCCGGCACCGTCCGCAACTACCTCGGGGCCCTCGTCGCCGAAGGCAAACTGCGCCAGGTCGACCACGGCGTCTACGGGCCCACCGACCGCAACGCCGACGTCAGCGACGGACACAACGTCCCGCAGCCCTCCCCGGACATGCGATGGCATGGCAGCCGAGCCTGCGCTGCTGCTCCATTCGACGGAACTGCGGTTACGGCCCGGACTGTGGATCGTTGGCTGTGTATGAGCCGAAGTCCCAGGTTCCGGGATCTGTCAGGGTCGCCGGCGTTCGACCAGCTCAGGGCGCTGCTGTCTCGGTGGCTGGGGAGAAGTCCCGGCGCCGGAGAGTGTCCGAAGAATCGATTCGCCCGGTGGGTACGGAGACGGATGGCGAACGTGGTGAGGCGACGCCGCCCGGCTCGGAATGACCACCGGTCGCGTTGGTCGCTGGTGGTTGTCGGCAGTCTGCTGAGCCTGGTTCAAGGAATGGCGACAGCGATCGCGTCGGCGGTGAGCCGGTCGGTCACTTCTGCCTCCCAGCGGCTCGTCTGGTCTCGCGGTTCGCTTGGGGAGGCTCGGGTAGATCGCGCCAACCGAACGAGCTCTCGCCGTCATCGAGGTCGTCGACGATCTCACCCGCGGGCCGCGGCGACCGCTCAGGCGGCAAGGACACACCGCACCTTCCAACCTCTGACACGCACGGAGCCGCAAGTGCCGCTCACGCCTGCCGCGAGCCTCGAGCGCAGCCTGGAAGCAGCCACCAGTTCTTATGGCCCAAAGCAAGGAACGTGCCCGCATCCGCAGCAAGAAGGGTATCCGCTGGGGCGGCCGGCCGATCTCAGCGTTGGCCTGACCGCCCCACCCGGCACCAAGATGATTGATTCCAAGGGATCGGCTGCGCGCACAAGAGGAGGCTGCCCAACGTCTGTGTGAAGATAGAGTTGGATTTTTTCGCCACCGCACTCTAGTCGAAGAGGTGCGGCCCGGCCTCGATCATGCCTGGCCCAGGGTGTCGTAGTGAGGGCCGGGCTCCCGTTCCTCCCACGGGGCTTCCCTCGTCGCGCTCCCGGTGCCGGCGTCCTGCCGCCCGCGCATGGATGAGCTGGGACGAGTTCCACTCTGTCTGGGGCTGCCCGCGCCGTGCCCGCGTGTGGGAGCGGGTGTCGTAGTCGGCCTCCTCGCGCCGGAGGCATCGCCAGCCCGGGCGTCGACACTCAGCTTGCCCACGAGGGGCGCCTCGTGCCCCCCACCTCAAGCGCATATCTCGCGTACCAACCGCGTGCAGGAGGCGTGCTCTCGCCTGGCACAAGGCGTGGGCCCATCGACCTGCCAGTGCGATCTTCCGCACGTGGGCGGAGGTAACAGGAGCATGCTGCCGTACAGACGCATTTCCTCTACCTGAAGTAGAGGGGCGCGGTAGGGTGAGGAATATGGCAGCAGACGAGACGAGCATCAAAGTGAGTACGGCCGCGCGGGACCGGCTGGCCCAGCTGGCGGCCGAGCATGGCACCACCATTCGCAGCCTGGTGGAGGGCCTCGCGCAGGGCACTCCGACCCAGGCCGAGTACGCCGAGCGGGCTGAGCTGGCCCGCGCCGAGCTCGCCGCCGCCCTCGGCGGCGCGCCGAGCCCGGAGGCCGAGGCGAAGGCCCGGGCTCTGCTGGAGCGCCTGGGCGCCGCCTCGCACGGTCCGCGGGCGGCCGCGTAGTGGCGGCGATCTCGGTTGTCCTGGACCACACGACCGTCGCGGCGTTGTACGACCCGAAGGATCCGTTCAATGAGGCCGTCGCCGCGTTCTACGTCCAGGCTTCCGGCGGGCTCGGTGATCTGTATGCGCCGGTGCTGTCGCTGACGGCCGGCGACGCCGAGCGGCCGGGCTTGCTCGGCTACATCAAGGGGCTGCGGTTCATCCGGATCGAGGCGTTCGACACCGACGCCGCGGTCACCGCTACCGAGTTGCTGCGCTTTGGGCACTCCTGGGCTGCCGTCCACGCCATCCACGCCGCCCGTCCCTCCGCCGCCCACCCCAGTGGACGGTTTCTGCTCACGGTGACGCCGAAGGCGTACGCGGGTACCGGCGTCCAGGCTGTCCACCCGGGTCAGTAGCCGTCAGCCGCCCGGCGGCAGAAGATGGCCGCACGACCCCGCCTGCACCGCCACGATCGTCGCTTTGCCCCCGGGCCTGGCCCGCCGCCACCTGACACCCGCGAGCGGCACTGCTTCGCCGGGAGCAGCGCCGCTCGCGCAGGGCGGTTGCGTTGTCTGTTCTGATGTGCCTGGCCGCTGGCCGAGGTGTTCTCCAGAGGAACCGTGCAGTTCACTGTCCTGCCTGTCCGCGGACGGCCCGCCTCCCCTATGCCGGGGCAGGCGTTCCTGGTGCGGGACAACTGGGATTATTACGACTTCAAGACGACTTTCGGGTTGCTCTGTGTTGATTCAGGCGGCGAGATCAGGGAGATCGGCGGGGTCAAGATCGGCCGGTTCGGCATGACCGCGCCGGCCAGAACGCCGCTGCCGGACGCCTTCGAGACCCTGGACGGAGACTTCTTCTCGCTCGGACTGAGGGACACCTACTACGAACGGCTGCGCGAGCTGGGTCCCGACCTGCAGCGCACCGTGCTGCGGGCTCTCAACGACGTCTCCTTCGATCTGGACCTCGCCTCCCGCGCCCGCACCGAGAGCGTGACGGGCACGTTACGAGCTCGGTGAGGCCCGCACCGTCAGCGGCTACCCGGTGTACGAGAGCCGCCGGATCCCGGGCAGATGGATGCCCCGCAGTCCGTAGAGAAGGTGCGGCCCGCGCGGCGCCCATGCCCTGGGCGGGAGCGTCGGGCCGGTATGCGGCGGGCGGTTACGGCGATCATCATGGGGCGGCCTTTGCGAGGGAGCGCCTTCCCCGAAGCTGGAGATGGGGCTCGCGCCGATGACGCGGGCCCCATCTGTTTCGGCTATTCCTCGTCAGGAGCCCCCTGGGGGTTCGGCCCGCTTGTCGTCGAGTGGCGTCATGAGCGACGTGCCGTCAGAAGCGACGCGCCCACCTGTTCGCCGCCGTCTGCGCAGAGCTCCCCCGCATCGGGAGACGCATCTGGGCCCGGCCGGGTCCTGCGTCCGCAGTCACTCGACGTCGACCCCGTAGGCGCGGGCAAGAGCGTCGACGCCTTCTGCCCAGCCTTGGCCGATGGCGCGTAGTTTCCAGGCAGGTCGGTTGTCGACGGTGTGCCGGTAGAGCTCTGCGACGACCATGGCCCTGATGTTGGGGTCCGCGGGTGGCTGGAACGTCCAGGCCGCCCCCGTTGCGCAGTCCATGAGCAGGGCTGCGTGAGTCAGGGAGACGCAGGTCAGTCCGGTGTCGACGTCCATGTTGATGGCGATGGCCACGCGTCGGACGTGTTCAGGCAGTGCGGACAGGTGGACGGTGGCGCGCTCGACGGTGTGCGGCCCCTCGGGCTGTTTGCCCAGCAGACGCGCGGCGCCGTCGGCGGCAGAGGGGTGGTGGTAGAAGACGAAGTCCTCATCCCCGGCGACTCGCCCGTCATGCCCCGTCAGGAAGAGAGTGAGGTCTGAGTCGGCGCCCGCGAAGCTGAAGGCCATACGCAGTCCCTGCCAGGCCTCCTCAGGCAGGACAACCGCAGGGACGGGCGGCAGGGGAGGCGAGCCTACCGGCGCCGCCTGCTTCCACTGGGCGAACGGCTTGACCCGGTACCGATCGGCGACCGGGCCGCCCCCACCGGACGGGGTGGTGCCGCCGAGGCTGATGTCGAGGCCTGCCAGGGATGTCCCGTCCGAATCTGGGTCGTCCAGGGCGTGGCCGAGCAGGTCCTGCAGGCCGGGCACGCGGATGATGTCCAGCGGCTTCAGGGCGGTGGAGAGGCTGCCCGAGGCCGTGGTGGTGACAGAGCAAGTCACGTCCTGGCCGACGTCCAGGAAGCGCAGGGCGTCCTCGGGTTCCCGCCACGGGGTGGACTCGATCGCCTCGCGGGTCCAGCGGCCGTAGGCGACGAAGCCGAGCCGGTGAGTATCGGGCAGCCGGGTCAGCACAGCCAGATCGACTGCAGTGACACCCGGAGCGGTCGCAAAACCCTCTTCGAGCGTGGCGACGGGTTTGGACCGGGTAGCTGGGGACCTACCTGGTCCATCGTTTCCCCAGTTCAGAGGGCATTACGGAGCGTCGGCGGCGAGGCGGCGGCCCGCTCGGCGGCAATCCGGTTGCGCTCGCGGCAGTCGCCAATTGAGGGCAAGACCCCCACCGTCGATGCTGTGGGGGCGTCCGGCGGCGAAGTGCGGTACCTCGGGGCCGGCACAGCGTTATCGGCACGGAGACTGTCGACGAGTTGGACCGGTGTCGCTTCCCCCTCGCGACCGCAACCGACCTGTCAGTAGTTCGCCGTCCGGCCCGTGGCGTAGTAGGCCCCGCCGTCCTCGATGCCGTACGCGTACGAGGTCACGTTTGCGTCATTGACCATCGCCGTGTAGCACGTGCCGCTGCTGCTGGTGACGTGACACGTGTAGGTGCGCCCGTCGCTGTTCCGGATGATCTCGGCGATACCACCGACGTTGTCCCCGGGGGAGGCGATCGTGCCGTGCTCGATGCGGGCCCAGGTCGTACGGCACGTCGGGCTGTAGTACAGGTCGATGATGGCGCCGGAGTTGTACGAGCCCGCGTAGAGATAGGTGGAGGCGACGATCCGCCGGTCATTCCAGCAGCTGGTGCTGCTGGGCGTTTGACCGTCGTAGGTCGCGGCATAAGCAGCGGGACTCATCACGATGGGCACCGCGCTGGCGACCACCGCCATGACAGAGGCAGTGCGGACCGAACGCCAGATGCGCGCAATCGTGCTCTTCATCTCTGACCTCCTGATTGAGAAAACCGCCGCGGCCGGACGCACACAGCGCCGCCACCGGAAGCACACAGCGCCGTCGCCGGACGCACACAGTACAGTCGCCCCGCCTGTAGCCGAAAGGACTCTGCATTAAGGGGAGTTGGGAAATTTCGCCCCGCGCCTGCGGGTTGGGGGCCTGCACCCCGCCCCCACGGTTCCACGGTCGTCCCCGCGCCTATCAGAGCGCGGTCGGCGCGGAACTTGTGAATCGTTACTGGTTGGCTGGCTTCGTTCCCTTAGACGTCGTCTCATTTGGTGAGCCTGCGGTAACAGATGAGGCTGCAGGCGATGGCGGTGAAGGCCAGGAAGTGTTCGGCCTTGCGTTCG
>NZ_JBIVBI010000030.1:0-33415 GCF_044746005.1 Streptomyces sp. NPDC086766
CAGCGAGGCCCACCCATTGAGAGAGTCGTATCTTCCCTGGACGTCGCTCTGTACGGACTTGCGCTCATTCATCTGCGCCTCCTCGCCCCGTTACGAGCTAGGACTCACCGGTCGCCGCTGAGGTTGCAGCAGTACCTGGCTCTCTATCAGTGCTCCACGTCCTTGCCCGAAGGACACGTCCGGTCCAGCACTCCACGCCGGCTTCGGCCAGGGCGTCGCTGATGCCGTGGGTTCCCGCTGCCTTCATGTCATGGACCGCACCGGGCAGCGCAGGCGAGGCCCATAGCAACCGCCCTGCTGGATCGTGATCACCTGCACGTTCATGCCGTGCTTCTTGTGCTTCCCGGAGTAGCAGGGACGGATGGACGGGCCGGACAATGTGACGTCCAGGTCCGGCCCGTCCGTCCGGCGCGGTCAGGAGCGGCAGGGCATCGTGGACGGGCGCGGCGGCCAGCAGGAGCACGGGCGTGGCACCACGGACGAACAGAGTGTTCTCAGGATCCAGCAGCACGGGACCACTCACGCAGGGTGCGGCATCGGGCCGGCAGGGGGGTGGCGACAATCCGTTCCAGGATTCGATGAGGCTTCGTGCCCCAGGTACTCGCTGACGGCCTTGATGCTCTCGCCGGCGCCCAGGAGAACGGTTGCGCAGAAGTTTTGGAGGCCGTGCACGCCGTGCTCGCGAGCAGCCTCGTGCTCGCGGCTCCTGACCTTCGGGATGACGCCCGCCTTCGCGAGGGCGGGCTTCTAGGGGTCCTCGTTCAGAGACGTACGCCAGACGTGCCCGCCGCGCGGCCCGCTGAAGCAACGCGACCTCGACCGGTGGAAGCGCGGTGTACCCCCGGCCGGATGGCCGGGGGTACACCGCGTTCGGGGGTGCCCGGGCCGGGCGGCCGTCCGCCGTCCGTCGAGGGTGTCACCCGCGGGTGATCGCGTCTGGTCAGTGGCCGTGGCCGTGGCCGCAGCCGGGGAGCCGGAACGAGGCGAGACGGGTGCGCCAGTCCCCCTCTTCCGGTGTCTGCTGGTACTGGTTGGTGTACCAGAACGTGCAGTCGTCCGACGGGTCGATCGCCATGGAGGTGTAGTCGCCCCAGCGGTTGCTCCCCGTCTGGGAGGCCGCTCCGTTGAACACGGTGGTCTCGTGGAACGTCATGAGGTTCTTCGGGTCGTCCGCCAGGCGTGCGGTGACGCGGATCGAGGGGTGCTGAACGGCGGACGACTGCGAGTAGCCCAGGGCCATGTCACCGTCCCTGTCCTGGGCGACGGAGCCCACCTGGACCACGTACGGCACCCACCATCTGCAACGAGGCACCGACATCCCGGAAGTCGACCGCATCTCCTGGGGATTCTGGCCGACCGGCCCCGGCGCCGAAGTCCTCGGCGACCTGACCGGCCTGCGCGTCCTGGACCTGTGCTCCGGCCTGGGCAAACACGCCGCCCACCTGGTGCGCGAGCACGGAGCCACGGTCGACGCCGTCGAAGCATCCGCCAGCCAGCACGCACGCGCCCTCGCCCGCTACGGCGACCTCCCGGGTCTCACCCTCAACCACGCCGACGCCGTCGACCACCTGCACCAGGCCGAGCCCTACGACGTGATCTACTCCATCCACGGCTTCGGCTACATCGACCCCCATCGCCTGCTGCCCGCCCTCCGGCTGGCCCTGAAGCCCGGCGGGCGCCTCACCTTCTCCGTCTTGCACACCAACTCCCACGGCCACGGGCCCTCTTCGAGCGTCACACCGCGCGCGGAGATCCTGCCGCTCGCCGGCGGCCAGGACCAGAGCGTCGAGATGTGGGTGCTCACCCCGAAGCTGTGGGAGGACCTCTGCGTCGACAACGGCCTCCTCATCGACGGGATCGACGCACTCGACGCCCCCGAGGACGACAATCCGGTCTCCGTCCGCCTCTACCGCGCGCACAGCCGCACCTCCGCCAGCAGCCGGCCGCGCACGACCCGCCCGCCGGAGCCCAACGCCGCGCTCGGGGTCGGCGCGATCCTGCACGGACCCCGCGGACTCCTGCTGGGAGTCCACCGCCGCGGGACCACCGAGCTCCCAGGCGGCACCGTGGAGCCCGGCGAATCCCTGGAACACGCCATCATCCGCGAGCTCTACGAAGAGACCGGCTGCCGTGCCCGCGAGGAGGACGTCGTCCTGCTCGGCGTGCTCGTGGACCAGGTCGGCCCCGTCGTACGCACGACGGTGCCCGCGGTCGTGACCCAGTGGGAAGGTGATCCGGCAACGCAGCCGAACGAGAGCGTAGGCGACTGGCGCTGGCACCCTCTCGACCGGCTCCCAAATGGTCTCTTCATCGCCAGCGCCCAGTGCCTTACCGCCTGGCGGCCAAAACTCGCGATCAACCACCCGGTGGCCACCTTCTACCCGTTCGCCAGCCCTGCCAGATCAGCGTCTGACTGCTGTACTGAGTCGCTCGGCGCCAAGGGCGGTGAGCCACGGTGAACGTGGGAAGCGAAGAGAGCCGACTCGTGGTCATCCGGGGAAACTCAGCGTCGGGGAAGTCCTCCGTGGCAGCCGGCCTTCGCGACCGGTGCGGTCGCGGTCTCACCCTCGTGGGGCAGGACAACCTCCGGCGGGTCGTACTGCGCGAGCGGGATCGGCCCGGTGCTTCCAACATCGGGCTGATCGACACGGTCGCCCGCTACGCCCTTGATGCCGGGTACCACGTGGTTGTCGAGGGGATCCTGTACGCCGACCGCTACGGGGAAATGTTGGAGACCCTCGCCGGTGACCACCGTGGCATCTCCCGCCACTACTACCTGGATGTCCCGTTCCCTGAGACGCTTGTTCGACATGCAGCGAAGCAAGATGCGGAGTACCTCGCGCACGTAACCGAGCGGGAACTCAGGGACTGGTATCGCGAACTCGATCTACTCTCCGGTGGGGTGGAGACCGTGATCCCTGCGGACAGCTCGTTGAACGAAACGGTCGACCACGTCATGCGAGACACGGGCCTTGACCGTCTCCCTCCGCGAGACCTAGCCCCATCGTGTCCGCTGGCCTCCTAGGGTCCGAGGCGCAGCCGAGGATCGTCGATGGGACGCGCGCACGCCTCAGTTCGTCCCGCCGCCTCCGCAAGCACTCCCGGCCAGAACCAGGGCGGCCACCGTCGCCGTCACCCGCACATCCGTCAGTAAGCGTCTGCGGTGCACCCGCCGCCCCTCCCGTTACGTGACCAGACGCCAGAGCATAAGCGACCCGCACGATGCTGGGGAACGATCACTCCCCCAGCGGGGAACGACCTCCCACACCTCCGAAAGCCCGCACCTCGCATCCTCGTCGACGTCCACCTCGGCGACTGCGGCGGCCACGGCACCCCCGGCCCGTACCCGACCGTGACGAAGCCGCCTGGCCCAGCAGCCCGTACCCCAGCACCGTCCCCACACCGCCGCAGCCGAGCGGCTCTCCCTGCAACAGGTTCAACCGGAAGTGCAGCAGTTCTTCCCCGTCCGGGTCCTGCGGCAGCCAGACCTACATCCTGGACGTGCCCACGGAGAGCTTCCCGCCTGGCTCGGTCACGCCCCAATGCCGAGTCGACAGTCATGCCGATCGGGCCGACGACGTCACCTACTGGCGGCGGCCCTGGCAGCTTCTACAAGGGCAAACAGCGACCACACGATCTTCATGGCGTCCCCCACGGCGAGCCCGTAGCGGATCACGGTCGGGCGCTTGTGTGGTGCACGTGGTTGGGGGTGGCTCGTAGGCTGATGGTGCTCGGGGCCTGCTGCGGAGGTTCGTCATGCCCCGAACGATCTGGTCCGGCGCCATCAGCTTCGGCCTGGTCACCGTGCCGATCCATGTCCAGTCGGCGACCGAGGATCACTCGGTGCGGTTTCACCAATACCACCTCTCCGACATGGGCCGCGTCCGCGTCCGCAAGGTGTGCGAGCTCGAAGACCGAGAAGTGCAGCAGTCGGAGATCGGCAAGGGCTACGAGTACTCCAAAACACAGGTCATCCCCATCAGCGACGCCGAGCTGGCGAACCTGCCCCTGCCGACAGCGAAGGCCATCGAGATCGACGCGTTCGTCCCGCTGGAGACGATCGACCCGATCCGGCTCAGCGAGGGCTACTACCTCTCCCCCGACGGGCAGGTCGCCGCCAAGCCGTACAAGCTCCTTCGCCAGGCCCTCACGCGCGCCTCGAAGGTCGCCGTGGCCAAGTGGGCATGGCACGGCCGCGAGCGGCTGGGAATCCTCCGCGTCCGCGACGACGTCCTCGTCCTCCACCTCATGCGCTGGCCCGACGAAATCCGCGACTCTGCCGAGCTCGCCCCGCCGGCCGTCCACATCGACGAGTCCGAGATCGAGGGCGCGCTGGCGTTGATGGACACCATGAGCCGCGACGATCTCGAAGGTGAGGAGTTCCGCGACACGTACACGGACGCCTTGGAACAGATCATCGAAGCGAAGCGCGAGGAGAAGCCCCTCCCTCAGGCTCCGGAGCCGGAGAAGCCGGGGAAGGTCCTGGACCTGATGGCGGCACTGAATGCGTCCGTGGAGCAGGCGCGCGCGTCCCGGGGCGAGCACGCCGAGGTCCACGAGATGCCGCAGCAGAAGACCACGGCCAAGAAGGCCGCGAAGAAGGCAGTCGGCAAGAAAACCACGGCGAAGAAGACCGCGGGCCGAAAGCCGAAGACCGCCTGAACCACTCCTCGCCCGCTCCCGTGTCACCCCTCCCGCACCCGCCGCCCGCCCGTCTGCCACTGGGGAAGCGCGGCACCCGGGAAGTCACCGGCCTACAGCCCGGCGGGCGCGCGTCCCGCAGATCGAGACCGGGCCTCCTGAGCTCCGGCTCAGATGCGCAGCCGTGGGCACACATCGGGTCCTGGCCCTGGTTAGCGGCGTGCGGCATGCACTCGCCCGAGAGCCGGGTCCGCTACCCCCGCGGAGGCCGAACCGGCCCGGAAACGGCCCACCCTCGCCGGCCGGTCCCGGCGGGCCGTTGCCCGCCGGGACCGGCCGGCGAGGGTGGGGGTACACGCGACGGGCCGCGCACGCCGAACGGCGCGCCATCCGGGTGAGAGGGTGGCGCGCCGCCGGCTTTCGAGAGCCGCTGGTGCCGTGGGTGGGCTTCAGTGGCTGGTGGGTCAGTGGTGCCGGCGGGCGCCCCAAGAGATCGAGTCGACGTACCGGCTGTGGTTGTTGCGCAGGGTGGCGGTGTCGGAGTCGTTGTTCCACACGTACTGGCGACGGTCTTGGTAGACGTCGTGGCGGGCGTCGCGGCCGATACCGGTGTGTACCCGGACGGTGGAGCGGCCGTCCAGACGGTAGTGGCGGAAGGTGTAGGTGTGCCCGTCACGGTCGGACAGGGTCCAGCCGTCCAAGTTCACGCTGCGAGGGGTGGTGTTGGTGACCTCCACCCACTCCGCATTCAAAGAGCGGTTCGAGCGATCGTCACGGCCCGGGGAATCGTACTGCACCCGACTGATCTCAACAGCCGACCGGGGCGCACGGTGGTCGGCCGCCGAGGCGGGCACGGCGATCGCCGCGGTGATCGCCGCGCAGGTCAGCGCAGCAGCGGTCAGACGGCGAGCGGTCGCGGAAACGGTCACAGGAATCCCCCTGCATGGTGCGGGCACACCCGGCAGACGGCCCACGGGGAGCCGTAGACGGGGGTGTGCGATGTGCTGATGCACGGCCGGCCGGCCGCGCACTCACACCGTGCCCGCCACAGGCCAAGCAAGTGGAGGAGACGTGAACCGCGTTACAAGTCGTCCACATTTCCGCGACTCTCACATGTAACGCCCACCTAAACAGCAAATGCACCAAATTGACGGGCCCTTCGGGCAGCGGCCCTTGCCCCCACTGGCTTGCACCCCCTACCCGCCAAGCCGCGCCACCCCAACCACGGCCGGGCCCTCACCCGAAAGTGCGTAACACCCCCCCGGCGCCAGACGCAGCCCTGCAGCGAAGCGGGCACGCTCCCAACGCCGGCCCGGCCCCACCAGGTCCATGCGCTGCTGGGCACCGCCGAATCCGCGTCACCTGGGCGCCATGGTCGTGGCGTCAGGGTCTGGCCGAGCGGCGCAGCGGCTCACCCGGACGCCTCACCGAGCACGACCGTGAGGGGCACCGCGCTCTAACGTCGTAGTGCCCTGCCGCACGACAGGACGGCAGGGCCCGGGCGGCCCCCTACCCGCGCCCCGGTCAAGGGGCCGCCCCATCAACCGACCATCAGGCCCAGCAGCGGGACAGCGGGTCACGCGTCCAGGCGTCACCCACCCGATGCGGACGGCGCCGGCCGACAGGCCACAGACACGACTCAGCGGTCATAGGGCTGGCATCGATTCGGGCAGACAGGACCATCCCTGCAGGCGCGGGGAGCACACCGGTCGGCTGGGCAAGGAGTTCCGCATACCGAGACCATCCCCGCGAGCGCGGGGAGCACTCGACCGACGGCGGCCGAACGCTGAACTGCAGGGGCTCCCGTCGGGCTGCTGACCATGCCAGGAGACACCGCCCCGCTGTGCGCTCGATTGCCTGTCACCTACCGGCCTGCACTGCCGCTGACCAGACTTCACGCTGTGGCGCCAGGACAATCTCGACCAGCGGATCCAGGAACTCCTTGGCTGCCAGGTGCGTGAGAAAGCCCGCCGATGAGAGGACCCGTCCCCCGTTGATCACCGACACCCAGTCCGTGCGCACTGCCGCGGATATCCCGAAGACCACAACGGGACTGGACGCGAACAAGAGCACGCTGGGGCGCAAGCGCGGACTGGCCGTCGAGGTACTGGGACTGATCATCGGCATAGTCGTCCTGACCGCCCCCGCACATGACAACGTCGCCAGCACGCCCCACTCGGCCAGGCGGCCGAGCCGAACCCCTGAGTTGTCCGGCCTACTCCATCACCACCTGCCGCCTCGTGGACCGCTGTGCGAGTAACCTGCCCGCGCCATCAGGAGGGGGCTCCGACGCTCGGTCGGGCGCAACCTGTGGTATCAGCCAAGCAAGCGCTCCGTCGCACTCGTGCGACGGAGCGCCCGACGACGGGGCGTGCGTGGCCGCCCTGCCGGTGGTCGGCACTCAGCAGGGCCGGATCGTCCAGACCGGCGTCCAGTAGTAGTTCTGGTTCGAGCTGTACGCGCCCGGGGTGGTGTAGAGCAGGCTGCCCCCGCTGCCGTAGAAGCGAGCCCGTGTCCCCGCGGTCTGGTCGTTGACCCAGGACCCGTAACCGCCCCACGGCATGCTGTAGGACTGGCAGTAGTACATCTGGATCTCGGAGCCCTGGAAGGTCGGCTGGCTGTAGGCGCAGAAGTAGCCGCTGTACACCGGCCCCTCCAGGCAGGGGTCGCTGTACACCGCCCCCGCCGCGGACACGAAGTCACGCGGGTGCGTCTCTCCGGGGATGGCCACCATGACCCTGCCCTGGCCGTTCAGGTCGATCTCGTTGAGCGCGACCTGCTTTCCTCCGGTCTTGACCAGGATGCGGTCGACCTCTGACCGGAGCGAGGCGGACTGGGCGTCCGTCAGGTGCGCGGCGCGGGCCTGCGCAGCGAACCGGTCGGTGTGCGGGGCGGCCGAGGCCGAGGGCGCTGCGGCCAGGCTCGTCCCGAGCATCGCCAGCGCAGCGACTGCCAGGCCCAGACTCTTGCGGATGCGTGCTCTCATGGGTCCCCCTTGCTTACGTGCGGCACGGGCGTGCCCGAGCCGAGATGATGGACGAAGCCGTTCCGGTTGGGGTCACCAGCACGGCGCGGGGAAGCCGGGCAGTTGCTCTTTTTCGGAGATGCCCGGCCCCGCACCGCCGGACGGCACGGCGGCGATGAGGCTGCTGTGGTGCCGGTCGGTGACGACCATCAGCTTGGCGCAGGGGCAGGCGTGCGCTCCACGGTGTTGCGCTGTGGCGTAAAAGCCCCCTCCGTCGTGGGTGGCCGTTGGCAAGAATGTCATGCACTTTCTCAATCGGGGGATATGGGGGCAGGGGTGTGCTGCGTGTGCATTTCACAACCGAGGACATGGCACAGATCAGGTTCTCGACGGGGCCCGATCCGCTGTGGGAGACGGTGCTGAGCCTCACGCTCCTGGGCGGCACAGCCCGGCGGGCAGTCTTCGACCCGTGGCGGCAGCAGGCCCGCACCGGCCTGCGCCGACTGGCGCCACAGCGGGCCCGGATGCTGCGGGCACTGGCCCCGCCCGTGGGGGACTTCCCCGACTTCCTCACGCCCGCTCAGGGGGCTGGGGGGCTGGAGGCCGGCATCGATGCTGTGCTGTCTACTCCGCGCCGCTTCCTACGACGGGACCTGGCGGTCCTGTCGCGGTCTGTGCCGTGGGCGGGGGCGCTCGCTGCCGGAGACCCCGCCGTGCTGCGCGAACTGGGTGCCGCGCTACGCGACTACCACGCGGCGGCCGTGGCCCCCTACGAGGGCAGGATCCGGGTCCTGGTCGACGGCGAGCGGGCGGCGCGGGCACGAGCCGTCCTGGACCACGGCAGCGGCGGCGCACTGGCGTCCCTGGGACCGGCATTCCGGTGGCGCGCACCAGTCCTCGAGGCGGATTACCCCGTGGACCGCGACCTCCATCTACGGGGACGGGGACTGCTCCTCATCCCCTCGGCATTCTGCTGGCGCACACCGGTGACCCTGATCGACCCCGAACTGCCGCCGGTTTTGGTCTATCCCTCACCTCGGGGGGTGGGGTGGTGGTCCGACCCCGCTCCTGGGACGACAAGTACAGGCGGGCCGGGGCCTCTGGCGCACCTGTTAGGCGCCACCCGGGCGCACTGTCTGCGCCTGGTCGAGGACGGGGCCATCACGGGCGAACTGGCTCGACGGCTGGGGGTGTCCCCCGCCAGCGCCAGCCGGCATGCCACCGCACTGCGGGAGGCCGGGCTGGTCACGTCCACCCGGTGCGGCCCGGCCGTGCTGCACACGCTCACGCCCCTGGGTAGAGACCTGCTGCACACCGCGGCCGCAACGCGCAGTACGCCCTGAGCTCCCCCCAACTGCTCCGACGGCCGAACACCGCCGTCCCCCCTGGACCCGCCCTGCGGGTCCAGGGGGCGTTCTGCAGACGCTGCATTCACGCGTTCGGCACGGTTGCGTCCTGAATGCGCTGCCACTCGGGCAGGTCCTGGAGAGCGGGGGCGTGCACATCGGCCTGCTGCAGGGCGGTGTTCACCGCGCTCGCCCGCTGCTGCTGGTCGCGGTATTCGTGCGTCGGCTCGGGCTCGCCGGCGGGTGGTGCGGCCACGGCCTCGGGCAGGGCGGGCTGCTCTGCGGCGGTCCGGGGAGCCGCAAGTGAGGCTCCGGCGTCAGCGATCAGTCGATCAAGCCGGCGTAGATCCGGAGCCGAACATGCCTTCGCCCGTGCTCTTATCAGGGGTCAACGCCAGGCAGGTGATTGTCCTGCAAGTCACGACACGGCGTGGAGGGTCCAGTGCAGGTCTTCCGACTCCGAGCACAACTTCCACGATTTGAGCAACCCAGTTGATGCCAGCTGATCCAATGTGCCGGACAGTACGGCAGGCGAGATGCCGCCTACCAAGAGCTTCTCTACGTCTCAGGACCGCCTCCCCGCCCCAACACCCTTCACACGCAAGCAAGTTAGAAACAGCTCAGTGACTCTCCCGGGCCACATGCGCAACGATCAGGCCCCCGGGGGCTGCTCCCCTGTCGCAGCACCACCGCGTAGGGCAGCCCCGCGGCATCCCGCGCTGCCGCCACCGAGGCGCCGATCGGGCCGAGCACGGCTCTGCGTCCGGAGTCCCATCCCTCGCCGTACGCGACGTCGACGATCTGCCGGCCGGTCATCGGGCCGCGGTCCTCCGCGCCCGTCCGTGCAGGGTCAGGTAGAAGGTCTGCAGGGACTCCTCTGGACCGCCCACCTCGAAGCGGTTGACGACCTTGCCGAGGGGGTTCCAGACTCGTCCGTCCGGCATGCACACACCGACCGGCTGCCCGAAGTAGCCGCGCTGGTCCGCATCGAAGTCCACCCACACCGCCCCCGCGCGGCGCACGAGCACCTCACCCACGTACGCCCCGAGGCCGAGCAGCGCGCTCCGAGCACCTGCCCGGTCCGTCCCGCCCTTGCGGAGCCCGTCGATCAGGAAGTCGACGACCCACAGACTGCGCTCCGAGTAGTCCAGGGGCAGCCGGTTACGGGTGGTGATGCGTGCCAGGAAGCCCGCTGCGCAGGACCGCATCTCGACCGCACACGGCACCCGTTCGTCCACTTCAGCCACGCTCCCCCTCTGCGAGACGGGAGAACACATGACCGCATTCTCCCTCGTTGATCAAGCGGATACCGGGCCTTGAACATCACAAGTGCACGGGCGTGTCATGTACCACACAAGACGTTCGCGAGGTGCGTACAACCTTTCCGGAGGCTGTGCGTCCAGCATTGCCGGGCCCTCTCAGGCCCAGACCGCCTTGACCACGGCGTGGCCTGTTGCCGCCGCCCGCCCGTAGAACCCTTGGAGGTCCCTAGGAGGGCCGAGGAACTCCTGCCTGGTCTGCGACTCGTCACCGCCCCAGCCATGGAGCTTGGCGCTGGCAATGCTCCACAGCTCGTCGAAGGAGACACTCGCGAGGAAGCCCGCAGCCTGGGACACCCTCAGCGGCTCCAAGATCATCAGGAGCGGGTTGGAGGGGGCGGCGTCGGCGGCCTAGCACCTGCGGGGACTCGCTGGGGAAGCCCCGAGGGGGCATACCCGGAACGTTGATGGTGCGTCCGTACACGCCGGCTAGGAACTCGACGGCACCCAAGGGGAACTCGATCCACTCGGCGTTGGCCGTGCGGACGACCACCGGCCAGGCGTCCGGGTCCGCATAGCGCTGGGCCAACGCACCTGCCATCGTCATGCCACGGGCACGGAGCTTGCCGCGGTGCGCTGGAACTTCGCCGACTGGCCGACGGTTCCCGAGGTCGTGCTCGTCAAGCCGATCGAGATCGCTCGGGCCTCCTGGCTGGCCGCTCAGGTGGAACAGCGGGTGATCGACAATCCGGTGATGGCGCCCTGCTGACCGCGCGACCCGCCGCCCTACGGCACCGCCGTCCGACTGCCCCATGTGGCGGGCGCGCCAGCCGCGCCCTCACCACATTCACGCCACCGGCGCGCCGATGCCGGTGCCACGGTGCCCGACGATCGCGGCGACGGCTGTTCGACCAGCGACCGGTCTTCGCGTCCCGAGTGCGGACCTGGGCCGTACCGTCGAGCCCGGCCCGGGCATCGGACCAGATGATCTGACAAGGCGGAACGGCTCGGGGAGGTGGGCCGGCAGCGCACGGCGCCCCGGATCGGTATCGGCCAGCACGGGGAACGACGCTGCCAGCCCCGTCGGTTGAGATCCCAGCGCAGCTGCGGGCGGACAGGGTAACCGCGCTGAGGACAACGAGGGTGGCGACCGCGCGACGACACGTATTCCGACCCAGGGCGCTCATCCAGCGGCTTCCGGCTGCTCCGGGGTCGCGGATGCGAGCTCGGACTGACAGGTGGCGCGACCGAATCTGCCATAGGCGGAGGCCGTCTGGACATGTCTACCGCGCACGGCAAGTGAGCAGCTGGCCTGCCCGCCCTTCCCACCGAGCGTAATAGAGACCAACGGAGACTTGCCAAGCGGCACGTGAACGGTCTTCTTCCATGGCAGCGTGACGGCACGGTCGACGGTGGCGGTCCCGGCCTCGCTGCGGCCCTGGTAGGCGATGTCGGCGGTGCCCTCGCCGGTGACCTGGTATGTCACGGCGGCGGTCGGGACGGGGGGCTTCTCGGGTTTGTCGGTGGTGTCGAGCATGCCGTAGAGGACGAGTCCGCCGCAGGCGGCCAGCAGGGCGGCGCCGATGAGGAGACCGGTGCGGTCGGGGCGGATGCGTGAAAGGGCACGGGGTCCGGATTTTCCGCCCGTGTCCTCGGTTCCGGCGTCGTCCGCCATGGTTTCCCGCTCTTCAGTACCCATGAATCGTCCCTTTTGTTCGGCCGATCGGAATTCGCGTGCCTGCGTCGGAATCCCTGGATCCAGGCCCTTATACAGGAGGGCCGGCAAGGTTCGCCAGCGACCGGATAAACCGGGCAACGTTTTCGAGTGTTGCGTGAACTGTCCTAAATATGCGATCACTTGACGTGCCGTCATGTACACGTCTAGAACTGCCGCGCCGCTACGTCTGGCCTTCTCCTCATGAGCTGGCCGGCCGTTTTCGGTCAATGTTTATTGCGTCTGACAACAGGAAAGGGCTGGCAGTGAAACCCAGATTGGGCAGGCTTGTCGCGTGCCTTGTGGTGTCCGCGGTGGTGAGTACCGCGTTGCCACAATTCGCCTATGCGGCGTCCGAATCGGACGACGGTGGCGGAAAAGGGATTGTCGATACCATCAAGGGCTTGTTCGGCGACGATGACGACGGTCAACCTCTCGCCGAACCGCCGTCCCACGACGAACTGGACGTGGCCGACCGGCAGAAGCTGCCGAAGGGCAAGAACACGCCGAAGACCTGGCGGGTCAAGGAGCTGAAGGGCCGGCGCACCTCGACCGCGCGGTTCTGGCAGATGTCGGACGGCCGGGTGCAGGCAGAGCTGTCGGCGGTGCCGACGTCGTACCGCTCGGGTACGGGCGGGAAGGCGACCTGGAAGCCGATCGACACCGCCGTCCACGCGACGGACGCAAAGGGCTTCGACTACGCCAACACGAGCAATGAGGGGCGCAGTTGGTTCGGTTCGGACGCGGACCGCATGGTGCGTTTCCGGTCACCGGACGGCCGTACGGTCACCCTCGGCCTCGACGGCGCGCACGGCGCGCTGAGGCCGTCGGTGAAGGGTTCGACGGTTACGTACAAGGACGCGGTCAACGGTGCTGACCTGGAGTACGGGGTCGGTCCGGGGCGGGTGAAGGAGAACATCACCCTGGCGCGACGGCCGAGTGGTCCACTGAGGTTCACGTTCACCCTGGACACCGACGGTCTGGTGCCGAGGGCCCGCAGGGACGGTTCGGTCGCGCTGTACGGGGAGTTGCCGCACACCCCGGTGATGGTGATTCCGGCGCCGTTCATGACGGATGCGAAGAAGGCGGACCGGTCCGTCTTCGGGAGGACCTACAGCACGGCCGTCACCCAGAAGCTCACCAAGGTCGGCACGTCCTGGAAGCTGACGGTGACGCCGGACGCGAAGTGGCTGGCGTCGAAGGACCGTCAGTATCCGGTGGTGATCGACCCGACGATCACGATCGCGCCATCGCCGACGGACTCGCAGGACACGATGGTCATGTCGGACCAGCCGTCGACGAACTTCAACACGTCCTGGAAGCTGTCGGCGGGCAAGACCGACACCGGTATCGCCCGTTCGCTGATCAAGTTCCCGCTGAGCGAGATCCCGTCGGGTACGAAGATCGACTCGGCGCGTCTGGAGATGTACTTCGACCAGGCGCACACCACCAACGCCAATGATGTGACCATCGGCGCGTACCGGGCGACCGGGGCGTGGGACGAGACGTCGGCGACCTGGGACAAGACCAGTGGTCTTGTGGGTGAACTGTCGGGCACCACGGTTCAGGTGGACGACGGGGATCCGGGGACGACGGCGGCGGTCGGCTCGTGGAAGCCGGGGTCGCAGTCGTACGGGATCGACGGCGACTACCTGTACAACAAGGACGCGGTCCTCGGGGACACCTACACCTGGCAGCCGAACCTGCCGGAGACGGCCTCCTACCGGGTGGACGCCCACTACGTGCAGTACTCCGACCGGTCCACGGCCGCGCCGTACACGGTGACGAGCAGTGACCCCACGGCGACCTACACGGTGGACCAGACGGCCGGCACGGGCGGGGTGTGGGCCTCGCTGCACGGTGGCTCGCAGATCAACTTCGCGAAGGGGACGGCCGGCAAGGTCGTCCTGAAGGACACGGACGCCTCGACGGCGGTGATCGCGGACGCGGTGCGCTGGGTGAACCCTGCGTCGATCGTGAAGAACACCGGTGAGTACAACCAGTGGCACAAGTTCCCCGTCACCGACACCGTCCAGCAGTGGGTGGACGGCACGGCGACCAACTACGGGTTCGTGCTGAAGGCCGCGGACGAGTCGGCGGCAGCCCCGACCGGTGGCCCGCGCTACGAGGCGGGCGACGGTGACTACGGCGGCGAGACGGCGACGATCCCGCGGCTGACGGTGACGTACGGCAAGGTCGGCACCACGTTGAACTCCCCGACCGTGGTCCACGGCACGGGCCCGGAGCTGTCGTGGAAGGCGTACTCGAACAAGACCGGTGACCCGAATCTGGACATCGTTGAGTACCAGCTGCACCGCTCCACCCAGCAGGCGTTCACGCCGTCCGCGGCCACCCTGGTGGCGCCGGTCGACAAGTCGGCGACCGCGTACACAGACACCACCGCGACTCCGACGCCGGACTCGTCGTCGGTGGAGATCGGGCGGTCGTACTACTACCAGCTGGCGGTGAAGACGAAGGACGGTCAGCTGCTGGGCTCACCGACCCGGATCGTGGGTGTGCCGAAGGCGGGCCGCACGATGCGGCTGATCCAGGGCACGTCCGGGGTCACGGACACCACGTTGTCCTCGGGGCAGCCGACCACGAACGAGGACACCATCTCCTCCTTCGGGGTGGGCCAGAAGTGGCTGGAGGTGGGCAACAACTCCACCACCTACGGCAAGGCCCGCGCGGCGATGAAGTTCACCACGTCGAGTATCCCGACGACGGCCACGGTGCTGGAGTCGCGGCTGTTCATGTGGGGTGCGGAGACCACCACCGACACCAACGGCGCGATCTACGAACTCCACGGCCTGAACAAGGACTTCAACGAAACGCAGGCCACCTGGAACAGCGCGGCCACCGGCACGGCGTGGACGGCGGCGGGCGGCGACTACTCCGGCACCGTCTCCGACACGGTCGCGCAGGTGTCGGAGGTGGGCCGGCACTGGTGGGATGCCACGTCACTGACCCAGGGCTGGATCAAGACGCCGACCTCCAATCACGGCGCCCTGGTCAAGCTGAAGGACGAGTCGACCACGGGCCCGCAGGAGCGCACCCTGTTCCTGGCTTCGGAGGCTCCTGACCCTCAGCTCGGCCCGCTGCTGCGGGTGATCTACGTCGACTCCACCACGGACGACACGTACTACGCCCCGCAGACCCCGGCCCGCATGACGCCCAACTCCACCTACACGGTGGACTTCACGGTCACCAACACCACGTCGAGCGCGTGGGCTGCCGGTGAGCGGGTCCTGTCATACACCTGGCAGCTGCCCGACGGCACGGACGTGACGACAGGCGGCAACCAGGCGTCCACCGCCATCCCGGCGCTGTCGCCCGGCCAGTCGGCGACGATCCAGGCGCAGGTCAAGACACCGATCAACTCCGACTCGGGGAGCAAGCGCACCAAGTACGTACTCGGGTGGGACGTCAAGAAGGTCTCCGACGGCAGCTGGCTGTCCGCCGGCACCGGCGGCATACCCACGCTGAAGCAGAACGTGGCCGTGGAAGACCCCACCTCCAACACCCTCGGCCTCGAGAAGTTCTACAGCTACACGGGCAAGAACACGGGCGCCGGCTCCACGGTCATGAACAACCTCGCCACCGGCAACACCGTGTGGTCGTACAACGCGTTCAGCAACCCGGGGCGTGGCCTGACGACGTTCGCACGCCTCGCCTACAACTCGCTGGACACCGACAACACCACCGGTGGCGCGGGCGCGGGCTGGTCGGCGCAGCTGGGCGGACCGATCCGGCTCGGCGCACAGCTGGACTTCCACCCCAACCCGGTCCAGAACGCCACCGAGATCCGCCTGCCCGATGGCGACGGCACCACGCACGTCTTCACCAAGCAGGCCGACGGCAGCTGGAAGGCCCCCGCGGGAGTCCACTACAAGGTCACGATGAAGGCCGGCCTGGACTGCACACCGGACAAGGACCCGGTCCCGGACGCCTGGACCCTCCTCCGCCCGGACGGCACCCGCTTCTACTTCGGCTGCGACGGCTACCTGACCTCGGTCGTCGACAAGAACGGCAACACGCAGACCTACACCTACGAGCAGCACAAGACCCAGGGCAAGGCGGCGAAGTTCCTCGCCTACGTCACCGACCCGGCTGGCCGGCAGACCCTGACGCTCGACTACTACAAGAGGGGCGACGCGTCCTACGACTACATCGACGGCACGGGCGCCAAGGCCACGGGCACGAGCCTGACCGACCCGGACATCTACGACCACCTGAAGTCCGTCACGGACATCTCGGGCCGCAAGGTCTCCTTCTTCTACACGGTGCAGGGCCTGCTCGGTCAGTTCACCGACGGCGACGGATCGTCCCAGCCGAAGAACTTCAAGTTCACCTACGACGCCGTACAGGGGAACAAGAACGTCAAGCTGGTGACCGCCACGGACCCGCGCGGCCACGACACCAAACTGGCGTACTACGAGCCGAAGGCGGGCGACGACCCGAAGTACCACTGGTGGACGAAGACCATCACGGACCGTCTGAACGGTGACACCGGCTTCGCCTACGCCGCCGACACCACGAACACCAAGTTCACCGACACCACGGTCACGGACGCCGAGACGCACGCCACGAAGTACGTGACGGACGACTTCTTCCGCCCGGTCCAGACGACCAACGCCAAGTCCCAGACCACGAAGATGAGCTGGGACGCCGACAACAACGTCACGTACCTGGAGGAGGACAACGGCGCCAAGACCGCGTACTGCTACGACCAGAAGACGGGCTACCCCCTCTGGCAGCGCGACGCGGAGAACAACAAGGCAGGCGTACCGGACCAGACGACCACCTGTGTCACGGACTCCACCAAGTGGCCGGCGAACACGTCGAAGTACGAGTACCAGACTCGCGCGGACGGCTTCTCAGCGGACCTATTCCGCAAGACCTCCGCGGAGGGCCGCGCCTGGCAGTTCGGCTACGACTCGTTCGGCAACCTCAAGACGGTCACCGACCCCAAGGGCGTCGCGACCACGACGGTTGCGGACGACTACACCACGAAGTACGACTACGACGCCTACGGCGAGCTGACCAAGGCCACCGACGCCAACGGCAACCCGACGACCTACAGCGACTTCGGTCCCACCGGCTACCCGGCGACGATCACCGACGCGAAGTCCAACGCGACGAAGTTCGTGTACGACGAGCGCGGCCAGGTCACCCAGGTCACCGACGCCAACAACAAGGTGACGACGCAGACCTACGACACGTTCGGCCGTCCGCTGGCCAACACCGTGCCCAAGGACACAGGCGTCGTGATCAGCACACCGGCGCCGGAGTACGACGAAAACGACAACATCACCAAGTCAACGGCGCCGAACGGTGCGGTGTCCACGGCGGTGTACGACAACGCGGACGAGGTCTCCTCGGCGACTGCGCCGGCGAACAACCTGACCGACCCGCGCACCTCGACGTACACCTACGACAAGGTCGGCAACCTGAAGACGACGACCGAGCCCAAGGGCACGGCGACGACGACGGACACCACCGACTACGTCACGTCGAACAACTACGACGAGATCTACCAGCTCACGTCCGTGGTCAACGCGAACAGTGACAAGGTCAGTTACGAGTACGACAACGTCGGCAACGTCACCAAGGTCATCGACCCGAAGAAGAACGCGACGGCTGACACGACCGACTACACCACCAAGACCGACTACGACCTGGACCACCGGGTCACGGTCGTCACGGACGCGGCCGGCAAGACCACCAAGAAGGGCTACGACAAGGACGGCCTGGTCACCTCGGCCACCGACGCCGAGAACAACACGACCACGGTCACCTACGACGAGCGCGGCAAGCAGACCGAGGTGAAGGTACCTCACGAGGGGACGACGACCCGCTCCACCAAGTACGAGTACGATCAGGTCGGCAACACCACCAAGGTGCTCACGCCGCGGGCGACGGCGGCCGGTTCCACCGACGCCTTCACGGCCCGCACGTCGTACGACGAGCTGAACCGCCCGGTCAAGAAGTACCAGCCCTACGACCCGGCCGATTCTCGCTACAACGACCCGAACGTCTACACGGAGACGACGTACGACAAGGTGGGCCGGGTCGCCAAGACGTCCCTGCCGCCGTCGGACGGCGAGACGGTCCGCAACGACACCACCTACAGCTACTTCGACAACGGCTGGGTGAAGTCGTCCACGGACCCGTGGGACATCGCCACGACCTACGACTACAACGAGTTGGGTAAGCAGACCAAGCGGACCCTGACCTCGGCGGGCGGCTCCTCGGACCGCACGATGACGTGGTCGTACTACCCCGACGGCTCGCTGAAGTCCCGCGCGGACGACGGCGTCCCGGCGGGCAAGTCGGTCGTCCTGGTGGACAACTCCGACACCCAGAACACCTGGAAGACCGGCACCTGGACCAAGGGAGACATCACCGGTCAGCAGGGCTACAACCACGAGACGCACGCGGCCGGCACCGGCACGGACGCCTACACGTGGACGCTCAACATCCCCAAGGACGGCACGTACGCAGCGTACGTAAAGTTCCCCAGGGTGACGGGCGCCGCGACGACGGCCAAGTACACGGTGACGTACGACGGCGGAACGGCCGACAAGACGATCGACCAGAACGCCACCGCCAACCAGGGCACCTGGGTCTCACTCGGCTCCTTCGCCTTCAAACAGGGCAACGCGGCGAACCTGCAGCTGTTCCAGAACAGCGGCGGCACGGTCGTGGCGGACGCGGTGAAGCTCGTCCGTGACACCAGCGGCGACCCGGCGGACACGGAGAAGGACGACTTCGCCTACTCCTACGACCTCAACGGCAACCTGACCCAGATCGACGACACCTCGTCCACGGCGAAGATCGACTCGTACGCGATCACCTACACGGGCCTCAACCAGGTCCAGAAGTTGAGCGAGTCGCTGGCCGGAGTGGAGAAAAAGGCCACGTCGTACACGTACGACGCGAACGGCCTGTCGGACACGATCACGCACCCGGACCAGTTCTCCAAGTACACATACGACCTTCGTGACCTGGTGAAAACGGTCTCGATCGGCAAATCCGCCACGGACGCCTCACCGAAGGTGACGTCGTACACGTACACCGACCGCGGCCAGAAACTCCAGGAGACCAAGGCCAACGGCAACACGGTCGACTACACCTACTACCTGGACGCCGTGCTCAAGTCGAGCGCGGAGAAGAAGCCCAACGGCACCCTCGTCGACTCGCACACCTACGCCTACGACCCCAACGGCAACAAGTCGCAGGACGTCGCGAAGAAGATGAACGCCGACGACCACTCGGCGTACCTCGCCTCCACCACGGACTACACCTACGACCCGGCCGACCGGCTCAATCAGTCAGTGAAGACCGGCAACGGCGCCGGGACGGAGACGTACGTCCACGACGACAACGCCAACGTCATCAGCCAGACGGTCCAGGGCACCACGACCACCTACAACTACGACCGCAACCGACTGCTCACCGCGACGGTCTCCGGCAGCACGGCGAGCTACAACTACGACCCGTTCGGACGGATGGAAACCGTCACCTCGGGCGGCCAGGTCATCGAGCGGAGCGTGTACGACGGCTTCGACCACGTCATCGAGTCCCAGAAGACGGACTCGACGGGCGCGATGAAGTCGACCACCTACACCTTCGACCCGCTGGACCGCACGGCGTCCAAGACTGCGGACGGCAAGACCACGGACTTCGAGTACCTGGGCCTGTCCTCCGAGGTCTTGGACGAGAAGGTCGCCGGCACGCTGACCAAGTCCTATCAGTACAGTCCGTGGGGCGAGCGCCTGTCGCAGGTCAAGTACAACAGCGACGGCACGACGGAGGACGGTTACTACGGCTACAACGGCCATACCGACGTCGAGACGCTGACGGACAAGAACGGCGACACGAAGGCGACCTACGGCTACACCGCGTACGGCACCGACGACAAGTCCGAGTTCACCGGCATCGACAAGCCCGACGCGGCTGACCCGACCAAGGAGGCCTACAACCCTTACCGCTTCAACGCCAAGCGGTGGGACGCCCAGTCCGGCACCTACGACATGGGCTTCCGCGACTACGACCCGGGATTGAACCGCTTCACCACCCGGGACATGTACAACGGCGCCCTCGCCGACATGGACCTCGGAGCGGACCCGTACACCAGCAACCGGTACGCCTTCGGCGGCGGCAACCCAACCAGCTTCATCGAAATCGACGGCCACACCAGCTGCGACGTCACCGGGATGTGCGGTGGTGTCTACCGCGAAACCCCGATGATCAAGCACGAGGAGGCAGCGCTGCCGGCACTCAGCAAGCCCGGCAGCGACAAAGCGGACACGCCGCACAAGGCTGCCAGCTTCGGCTCCAAGTGGAGCTTGTGGGACTACTTCAGTCCTTCTATGTCACACACCATCGCGTTGTACGACGACCTCACGAAGGGCGCTTGTGCAGCCGGGCTTAAGCTGTCCTGCGCCTTGTGGAGCCACTACCGTGGGGCCAGCGGGGACGACTACACCCTCGACAGTGCCACTGTGGACAATCTGCTGAATGACAAGGGACTGCGAGGCGACACCAAGTATCAACTCGGTCTTTGGGAGGCGGAAGCAGCCAAGCGTTGCGGAGGAAACGAAGTATGCAAGTTCTCCGCAGACAGCGGGTGGCTGCCGGCCAACTTCAAGGGGCTCGACGCCAAGAACGCCATCGGCCACGTGAAATACCGGATCAATGCCTCGGTATCGGTGAGCACTGACGGCCAAGTCTCCACCACCTATCAGGTGGACCTCTTCAAGAACTGGAACTTTGATAGAGGTAAGGTGGCGCCGGTGCCACATACGGGCGTGAAGCTTGACCTGGGGCAGTTCCTGGACCTTCATGAACATGGGTACGCGCAGGAGTACGACATGTTCGGTACCAGTTCACTCCACGGCTTCTAACTGCAGCGGAAGGAGGCGGAATGAAGAATCGGCGACATAGGCACCGACTGGCGCTGGGGTTTCTCCTGCCAGGGCTTCTCGTCTTGTCGAGTTCGGGCTGCGGTACCAGTCGTGGGGAAGTGGGCGCACGGTCCGCAGGACGGGTCGACTCGGGGATGTACAAGGGCTGCACCGACGGGCGGAGCCTGAAGGAGGTCGAGCGGACTTACGGCCTCGTGATCCCGGAGGGAGTCGAGAATCTGCGCTTCTGTGATCAGGAGGACTGGTCAGGTTCCGACGGAGAAATGCAGTTCGATACCTCCAGAACGGGCCTGGATAAGTTTCTCGCGGAATCCGGCCATGCGAACCTTCAGTTCGAGAAGATCAGCTCATCGGGACTGGAGAGTGACTGGCAGAAGATTCCGCAAGGAATTTCGATCGACGGCGGCGTCTACGTGAACAGGATACGTGGATGCGACAATTCCATCAGGGTCGCTGTCCAGAAGATGAGACATGAAAAGGTGCGAGTGTATGTCGACATGGACTGCGCCTCGTAACTGACCCGAGGGTTGCGGCTCGGCCTCCGTGGTCGACTAGCCTCGAACTCTGGTGACGGCCCGCCGGTGGCACCGGCGGGCCGTCATTGCTTGGTTTCGACCATTTCTGTCGATAAGGCCATGGACGAAGGCCGTCGGCGAAGCTGACGCCTCACCGAAGGTGACGTCGTGCCCGGATCGGAAGGTCTGACGAGGGTGACAAGACAACGGTGGCGTTCGGCATCAAACTGTGGCACAAGTACGGCGCCGCCCTCACCCAGGAGCAGTTCCACTCCGAACTGGTCAACATGTTCGGGGAGCTTCAGGGGGCTGGGTGTAACCAGCACCGTTGGGCTTCCTGAGCCCGATGCATCACTCGCCGTGGAGGCGGCCGGCTCTGTTCCGGCTGCCTCCACGGCACCTCTTCCGGTGGAAGGCCGCACTTGAGAACGGATGAAGTGCTGGGCGTCCCCGAGAAGAAGGCCGTGCGCTACAGCGCAGGTGCCTGGCTCCTCGGCATCGCCCTCTTCCTGGTGACCGGGTACGTGACCGCGCTGCTGCTTTTCAGTACCTGGGTGAACTGCGACATCGGCGCCAACAACCCTTACCAGTTGGTGCTGCTGGTGGCCGTGTCGACCGGCATGGCGTTCGCCTCGACACTGCTGTGGGCCCTCATGCGCAAGCTCACCGGTAGCCGGGGCCTGCAGAAGCCCCTCGCGCTGACGGTGCTCGCCGTTGTGGTACTGCTCTGGCCGGTGCTGGCGGTCTGGTACGTCTCACCTGGCCACCCCGACAGCGTGTGCGAATCCGGCGGCACACCCCTGATGTGGCCGGCCTGGTTGCCCGTGTAGGGGGTGGCCCCGGCGGACGGGTGCTCTGGGGTGACCGAGGCGAGCTGCACGGTGGACAGCTCTGGCCGGGCCTTGATCGGGTGGGTCAGCCATTCAAGGGCACGTCCGGCACGCTCCGGGTGCCGGCAGACGGGAAGGAGGGCGACAGGGTCGGCGGTCGCAATCACGGTGGCCGCGTCGACCTCGGCGGAGGCGAGGCGGCAGGCGACCTGCTCCTCGATGTCCCCGCTGAGAGGGTCGGGCCAGGCGGATGTGAGCGCGGCCAGAGCCAGGTCGGTGAGGCGCAAGGCCAACTCCAGGACGTCGGCGATCCCGAATCCGACTGCCGCGCAGAGGCGTTCGTCGGTGGCAAGGCCTGTGAGCTGCAGGCTGCGCAGAACGAACAGAGGGTGGGCGAGCTGCCCGGGATGAACCAGGAACCCCTCATCCGCGAGGTGATGGCGTACACCGGCACGCAGGTTGCTGGGGTGGCGGCCCGTGAGGACTCCGCGTCCCGGAGCTGCATCCGCAACGGCCTTCACCAGGCCGGGCAGGTCTTCAGCGCCGGCGGGCGTGCCGATGCGACGCGGAGTGCGCAGTACGCGGGTGAACATCAGCAGCAGGTGGTCCTGGAGGCGCTGGCAGTCGGGCGAGGTGAGCGCGGCCTGCAGCAGCACAATGAGTGAGTCGGTGGAGTACGGGGCCAGGGCGCGGTCGAGGGCCTTCCACTCCACGCGGCGGTGTGCGGCGGAGGTGACAGACGTGTTCGATGGCATGGTGCGCTTCCTGCTCTGGCACCTGGCTGATCCGACGGGCCAGTCTCGCAGGCCGTCCGCATAGCGTAGGGCGGGTTTAGACGTCATCTCATTTGGCGTGTTGGGTAGCCTGCTGGCGTGGGAATCGTGGAACGGCTGGTGCCGGACGAGTTGTGGGAGCTGTTCCAGCGGGTGGTGCCGGAAGCGCCTACCCGGCCTCAGGGTGGCGGCCGGCGTCGACACGGTGACCGGGAGGTGCTGGCTGCGATCGTGTTCGTGGCCACCTCGGGCTGCACGTGGCAGCAGCTGCCGTCCGCATCGTTCGGGCCGTCGGGAGCAACGGCTCACCGGCGCTTCGCCGAGTGGACCAAGGCCAGGGTCTGGGCCAAGCTGCACCGTCTGGTCCTCGACGAACTCGGCGCCCGCGGTGAGCTGGACTGGTCCCGCTGCGCGATCGACTCGGTGAACATGAGGGCCCTGAAAAAGGGGACCTGACAGGCCCGAATCCTGTCGACCGGGGCAAGTACGGCTCGAAGATCTACTTGATCACCGAGCGGACCGGTCTGCCCCTGTCCGTCGGAATCTCGGGAGCGAACCTGCACGACAGCCAGGCGCTGATCCCGCTGGTGAAGGGCATACCGCCAATCCGCTCGCGGCGCGGACGTCGACGACGCAGGCCGGGAAAGCTCCACGCCGACAAGGGATACGGCTACGACCACCTGCGGCGATGGTTACGCGAGCGGGGCATCACACATCGCATTGCCCGCAAGGGCATCGAGTCCACGACCCGCCTGGGCCGGCACCGATGGAGCGTGGAACGCACGATGTCCTGGCTTGCCGGATGCCGACGACTGCACCGCCGCTACGAGCGCAAAGCCGAGCACTTCCTCGCCTTCACCAGCATCGCCTGCACCCTCATCTGCTACCGCAGGCTCACCAAATGAGATGACGTCTTATTGATCGCCCGCTCCACCGTGTTGCGCTTCTTGTACCGCGCCGCATCGAAATCACAAGGCCGCCCGCCGCGTGAACCCCGGCGCAGGCGGGCTGCCTTGTGGGCCTTCTTCTCCGGGATCACGTGCCGGATGCCGCGACTGCGTAGGTAGGCGCGGATCTTGCGGTTGCTGTATGCCCTGTCCGCGCTCACGCTGCAGGGGGTGCGACGTGGACGACCGCGTCCCTTGCGGGGCACGCGGATCTTCTCCGTGACCGGTTCGAACTGGGTGCAGTCCGCCCGATGTCCCGGCGTGATAACCATCGACACCGCCCTGTACTGGACCGGTGGCAGATCGCACCAGCCAGCAGAGGCATAGACCCGCCCCACCGTCGAGCCCCGAACACGCAGCAGTCCCCTGACCAGTACAAACCCACGCCAGCCCAGACACCACCACCAACACCACCGTTGTCAACGAACCCCGAACAACTGCAGGCCGGACGCCCAGCATCACCGCCTCCAGCGGCCGGGCGAACGGCGAGTCCGTCGAGCAGATCCGGCCCGACCTGATCATCCGCACCGGCAAGCGCAAAGGGCCAGAACCCCTCCCTGGCCAGCATCGACCGGGCACTCGCCGAGCACGAGAAGGCCCAGGCATACCCCGAAGCCGTCGAAGCGGCCCACGCCGACTTCGCCGCACTGCAGAACCTCGCTCGGCCCGGCAGAGCGTGCGTCACTCGTTGTGCACTACCTCGGCAATCGGCAGCCGTGCCGCCTTGCGGGACGGGAGCAGCGCGCCGAAGACGGCGATGAAGACGCCGGCGGCGCCCCGCCGGGCGACGAGGACCTCGACCGCCTCACCCAGCGCGGACGGGAGGTCCTGCCCCTCACCGCCCGGGTGGGCGACGGCGCGTCGGCTGGTGTGAGCCTCCGGGGACGGACCGAGTCGGGTGTCAGCGTGGGCGGAAGAGGTAGGCGAGGTTGAGGACCACCAGTCCGGCCCAGGAGATGAGCAGCGCGGTGGTCCCGCCGGGAGTGAAGGTTGTTGCGACGGTGCCGAGGATCAGTGAGAGCAACAGGACCCTGAGCTCCGCCCTTCGGTCGCGGACCACAGCTCGCTGAAGAGGGCCGGGCTCCGCCAGCCGCTCGGCGCACACCTCGTCGAACGACGCGGCGACGCGGTCGTCGATCCGGTCCCCGAGCCGTTCGACGAACAGGTCCACGATGGCGTTCTCGCCCCCGCCTTCCGGGCGCTCGGCGGGCTGGGGGCGTTTTGCCGGTGCCGGGGGTTGCTCGGTCATCGTGGTCTCCTCCAGAGGTGTGGGCGGGGGCGTGGCGGCAGCACCCGCAGTGACATCGGGTCGGCGATGGTGGGGCGGACGATCGTGGCCGGGGAAGCCGGGGCGGCAGGAAGCGGTGGCCAGCACGACGCACAAGGCCGCCATCGGTAGTTCCGCGACGGCGGCCATCGCGATCGCTGCGGCGAGTTCGGCTCCGGGGGCAGAGGTGACGATGTCGAACCAGGCGTCGACGATCAGCAGCGCGGCGGTTGCCGCCGCGGTGAGCGGGTGCCGAGGATCCCGGCGCAGCAGCAGTGCTCCGGTGGCGGTGAGGCCCAGGGCCTCCAGCGCATCCAGCCCCACCCACGCGGCCGACCAGTGCGGGACGCTGGGTGCGGTGGGCAGCGCGGCCGCCAGCACCAGCAGCCAGGGCAGCAGCGCGAGGCCGCACCCGATCAACGCCGTGCCGGGCCACCGCCTCCTGTCGATGGTGCCTTGCTCTCGCAGCACAGCGGTGCGCGACAAGAAGAGCACGTCCGCGATGGCGGCGGGCAGCGCGTCCGCAGCGCCGCAAGCTGCCGGATCGACGTAGGCCATGGGGCTGCGTCTCCTCCCGGATGCGGGCTTGTGTGCCGTACATGGACAAGCTTTCCTGCGGCGGGTGCGCGCGTCGGTAACGCGAAGGTCCGACTTGGGGCTGGTACTGGCTTCACCATCGATCCGGATGCACGGTGCATGGCATGTGCGTCACCAGGCGTTCTACCGTCGAGTCATGAGGAGTTCCCGGACGCTGCGACGCGCATTACTTCGAGCGCGACGGGACACCAGCTTCGTGGCAGCCGGGATTCCGCTGCACCTTGCCCTGACTCCGCTGTGGGTCTGGGGCGTGACGATCGTCGTGAAGGCGAACGCGTGGGCTGTGGTCCCGATACCGTTCGCGCTGTTCCTCGTCGGCGTTCCGGCGCTCACCGTTGTTCAACGACACCGTTATCGAGCGTTGCTCGGTGTGGACGTCCCCCGGCTGACGCCGACGCCGGAACGATGGTGGCCGAGGCGTGCCCTGCGGTGGCTGTCCTCGGCCCAGACCTGGCGGCAGGTCGGATACCACCTCCTGCTCGGGCCGTTGCTGGCTGCTCTGGAACTGCTGGTGCTCGCGGCGTGGGCCGTGGCGGTGGCGGGTGCCACCGTCTTCGGGTGGCTCTGGGCGCTGCCGGTGGACCGGGCGTTTTTCTACACCGTCGGCGGCGTCTACACCGTCGGCGGCGTCGTGCTGCTGTGCAGCGCCCCCTGGCTGGCCGGGGCGACGGCCCGGACCGAGGCCCGGCTTGCGCCGACGCTGCTGGGGCCGAGCCGGAACGAGCGGCTTCGGCAGCGTGTCGAGCACCTGGTCGAGAGCCGCACCGACCTGATCGAAGCCCTCGACGCCGAGCGCCGCCGCATCGAACGCGATCTCCACGACGGCACCCAGCAGCGCCTGGTCTCCCTTGCGGTCAATCTCGGACTGGCCAAGGCCACTCTCACCGACCTGCCGGACGATGCCCGTACGGTGATCGACGCGGCGCACCGGGAGGCGAAGGAGGCCATCGCCGAACTCAACGACCTTGTACGGGGGTTGCACCCCGCGGTTCTCGAAGACCGAGGGCTGGACGCTGCGTTGTCCGGCCTGGCCGCCCGGGTACCGTTGCCGGTACGTCTGCGCGTCGGCATCGGAGAGCGAGCAGCGCCCGTCGTGGAGTCGGTCGCCTATTTCGTGGTCTCCGAGGCGCTGACCAACGTGACCAAGCACGCCCGTGCCACCCGCGCGGGGGTGACCGTCGAACGGATCGGGAAGGTGCTGCGCGTGAACGTCACCGACGACGGGATCGGTGGCGCCGACGCCTCAGCCGGCAGCGGGCTCGGCGGACTGGCCAAACGCGTCGGCTCCGTCGATGGATCCTTCCGCATCAGCAGCCCCGCCGGGGGCCCGACCACCATCACCGCGGAGCTGCCGTGCGAGCTGTGATCGCCGAGGACTCGGTGCTGCTGCGCGTGGGGCTCGTCAAAGTGCTCGAGATGGCCGGCTTCGAGATCGCAGCCGACGTGGGTGACGCGGACGCCCTGTTGACCGCGGTCGAGCAGCACCGGCCCGAACTCGCCCTGGTCGACGTCCGGATGCCACCGGGCTTCACCGACGAGGGAGTGCGTGCCGCGCTGGTGATCCGCCGCCAGTGGCCCCGGACGGCGGTGGTTCTGCTCTCGCAGTACGTGGAGGAGCGGTACGCGGCCGATCTGCTGACCGCCCACACCAACGGGGTCGGCTACCTGCTCAAGCAACGTGTCGCCGACGTGGAGGAGTTCATCGCCGCGGTACGGCGGGTCGCGGACGGCGGCACAGCGCTGGATCCCGAGGTCATCGCCCAGTTGCTGCTGCGCCGCCACAGCGACCCGTTGGAGCGGCTGACACCGCGGGAACGAGAGGTGCTCGCGCTGATGGCCGAGGGACGCTCCAACGCGGGGATCGCCGAGGCACTGGTGGTCAGCGAAAGCGCGGTCGCCAAGCACATCAACAACATCTTCGCCAAACTCGACCTGCCCGCCGCCGACGCCGACCACCGGCGCGTCCTCGCCGTGCTGCGATTCCTCGGGGTGCCCCCGAACTGACCGCCTACGGGAGAGTGCCGATGGCCGACGACGCGAGCGCGACTGTACGCCCAGCTTGATGCGCCCGACGAGCCGTCGTTCGACGACTATGTGCCCGAGCCGTACGAGCCGGGAAGCGACTGAACCGCACCCCTGCCGAGTATTTGAGGACGGCACGCTGCGACGAGTCTTCGGCAACTGCCGCGTTGTTCCCGGCTCGGGGGAACGATCCAGTCAACGGCCCAAGCCCCACACGAGGCGGACTTCAGACGGGACGATGATCCAGTGTCCGGGGCTATTAACGGCAGTCCCAGACACGCTCTACCTCTGCGGGCTGCGGCCACGGTGCCGCGGAGTTCGTACACCGCCCGACGGGGCACCCTGGCACGGGTGGCGATCTCGCTGTCACTGCGGCCCCAGCCGATCGCCGCCGTGACCAGATGCAGGCGCTCCTGGCGGGGCGTCTCCAGATTCCTGTCCACGGCGTCCGTCGAGTTCTCCCACTCGGCGATGTCGGCGCCTACGACCGCCAGCCGGTCCCAGCCTCGGTCGCGCAGCTGCTCCCGGTCATCAAGGAGATGGCCCTGCTCTACGGTGGCTAGTGACCGTTGAGTTACTTCCTTCGCGCCGGCCGTATCACCCGCTTCCGGCTCGTGCGCGGACGTCCCGGTCACCATCGCCTGGGGCACCAAGGACCGTCTGCTCCAGAGCGCCGCCGGATCAAGCGTGCGGCGAGCTAGGGGTGCAGGCGGGCGGTCAGGTGGGCGAGGATCTCGTCCCTTGCCTTCAGTGTGGGGTGGCCGTCCTTGTCGACGAGGTGGGCGGTGGTGACGCTGTGGGGGGGTCCGACGACGTCACGGAAGAACGGGGGCGGGTCGGTGTTGGCGGCGCCGCCCGGTAGGACGCGGCCGTCGAAGGCGTCGCCGAGCAGCGCCCGGTAGGCGGCAAAGCGCTGGCCGGTGCACCAGCGGTCGTTATCGAATCGGTAGGCAAGGACTGTGAGCCCGTCGCGCTCGACGCGATCCTGGACGGCGCGGGCGTCCTCGTCGCTGAGCTCAAGCCCCGCGGGGTCGTCCAGGGGCAGCGACGGGTGGTTGACCACCGGCGCGATGACGGACGGCTCCAGCGTCATGGTCAGGGCGAAGTTGCCGGTGAAGCACAGACCGATCGCGCCGACTCCCGGTCCGCCGCACTCGCCGTGCGCCTGCCGCGCGAGGCCGCGCAGCCACGCGGTGACGGGGCTGGTGCCCTCCCCGGCGAACGCACGGAACTCGGCGCTGACGCACGCGCGGCGGACGACTTTCTCCCCGTCCTCGGCCGTGGGGTAGGCCCCATCGAGGCCGAACAGCGAGGGGACGTACACGGTGAACCCCGCGTCCCTCACCCACCGCGCCAGCCGGAGAACGTCCGGGCTGATGCCGGGCATCTCCGGCATCAGTACGACACCAGGTCCGGCCCCCGAGACGTACACCGTCTTCACCACCCCGTCAACGTCCACCCGCCGGCGGGAGAAGTCCGTGATCGCGTCGTCAAGACGTCCGTTGGCTGCGTTCATGGGGGCAAGCCTGGACTGCCGCTCCCTTGGACTGGGAGAGGCCGGATCGCCATTTATAAAGGTAATCTCGCCACGGACGAGGAGGCGGATATGAGCGCGTTGCGGGTCGGGGTGCTGGCCTATCCGGGGTGCTTCGCGTCCGAGGTGTTCGGCGTCCCCGATCTCCTGACGATGGCCGCGCACATCGCCGGCCCGGACCGCGACGGCTACGAGGTGTCGGTCGTCTCGCCCCGCCGTCGCGTCGCCGCATCCGGTGGCGCTGTGCTGGCCGTTTCTCCGCTGCGCGACGTCGATGTCCTGGTCGTGCCCGGCTTCGAACTGGCGCCCGGCCTTGATGTGGGCGTGAAACTGGCGTCGCTGGCCCCCGAGATCGCGGCGATCCGCTCCCATGCCGCCGCGGGCGAGGCCGTCGTCGCGATCTGCGTCGGGGCATTCCTGCTGGCCGAGGCGGGCCTGCTTGAGCGGCGGCGGGCGACGACGGCGTGGCTCTTCGCGGACGAACTGGCACGGCGCTGCCCGGACGCCGACGTCCGGCCCGAACTGATGGTCGTCACCGACACGGGAGTGACGACGACCGCCGCCTTCAGCGCCATGTACGACTTCGCGCTGGAGCTGATCCGCGGCCATAGCGGTGCCGGCGTGGCGCGAAAGACCGCGCGGGTGGCGCTCATCGACGACGCACGATCGTCCCAGGCCCCCTACGTCGACGCCGGGCTTCTCCCGCAGCCGGGGAACGAGTTCTCTCGCAGGGTCATGCGGTGGCTCGACCAGAACCTCGCCGCCCGGTACGACCTCGCCGCACTGTCGCAGGCCTTCAACGTCAGCGCCCGGACGCTGCTGCGCCGCTTCGCGCAGGAGACCGGACAGAGCCCGCTGGAGTACCTGCAGACCACCCGCGTCCGCCGCGCCCGCCACCTCCTGGAGACCACGGACGGCACCGTCGCCGCCATCGCCGTCACGGTCGGCTACCGGGACTCCGGCACCTTCGCAGCCCTCTTCGCCCGGCACACCGGACGACGCCCGCGTGACTACCGCACGGCCTTCCGGCGCCGCACGGCCTTCCGGCGCCGGACGGGCTGACAGGCGAAGGCCGGCGCGGCGAGGTGCGCGCGGGCCCACCGTCCAATCAGCCAGTGACCGCAAGGTCAGCCGGTGACCGGGGTCGGGGCGGGAGCCTCACCGGGCGGAGCGGCCGGCGAGGACGGGGTGCCCGGGGCGGACGGCCCTTGATGTAGACGCAGATCCGCACGTTACGGCCAGGGCGGGGAGGCTGATCGTCTTAGAGCGAGCGCAGATAGGCGCGATGCTGGTACCCCGGCAGCGAGACAGGCGCATGTCGTGGCGATCATGGAGTTGCGACGCTCTGTGATCACGGGAGAGACCTGTGCCCGCGCTGCCATCATGGCTGACCGAACCACTCGGGGACCAGTTCACGGCCCTGCTGCCCGAGCGGCCGGAGTACCACCCTGACCTCGGCTGCCACCGTCGGCGCATCAGCGACCGGATCGTCTTCGACAAGATGCTGCAGCTGCTGCGCTTCGCCTGTTCTTACGAGGCAATCGCCGACACGACCTGCTCGGCCACCACGATCCGCACCCGCCGCGACGAGTGGATACGACTGCGCCTCTTCGCCCAGCTCCAGCAGATCGCGCTCGACTCCTACGACCGGATCGTCGGCCTCGTCCTCGACCAGATCGCCGTGGACGGCTCCATCACCAAGGCTCCCGGAGACGGCGAGGTGGCCGGGCGTTCCCCGGTCGACCGGGCAAACAGGGCCTGAAACGCTCAGGCATGACGGACGGACACGGCGTCCCCCTGGGGCGTGTCCTGGCCGGCGCCAACCGCCACGACTCCCCGCTGCTCGCCCCCACCCTCGACCGCCTGGACGGCCTCGGGCCGTTACCCGACGACATCACCGTCCACCTGGACGCCAGCTACGACTCCGACAAGCCCCGCACCCTGCTCGACGAACGCGGGCTGCACGGACGCATCGCCAACTTATCGGCATCGAAATCACCCGACCCCGCCGGCCACGGACCTGAAGCGGCGACCTGCGCAAGCCCGGGCCACACATCCCGCTTCGTCACACGGCCCAACCGTCCCCTCGGCTCCCAAGCTCGCCTAATGTGCCCGCATGACCTCGACAGAGACGCCCTCGGTGGTGCTGCACGGCAGACGCCATGCCTCCGCCCGACTGCGAGACGGGGTGGTGCTGCTGAAGACGGACGGCGTGCGGCGCCAGATACCGCTGACGGCGATAGAACGAGTCGACGTTCACGGCGCAAAGGGCCGGCGGCTGACCATCGTACTGACGGGCAACAAGCCCGTGGCCTACCACCTTCGGTGCCGCAGTGCCCCCGCCGTGCACGAATTCGCGCACGCCGTCCGCCGTGCACTGCCCGTACGGGACGCCGACGAACTGCGGCCCAACGGGGCGGAGCTGGTGACCGAGAAGCCGCTGGAGCGGGCGGCACCGAACCGGGCCCGTCTGCTCTGGTGGGGCCTCGGCGGCGGATACGTGCTGGTGCTCGCCCTGCTGCTCGTGAAGGGGCTACTGGTGACGGGCGCCACGGGGGTGGTTCCGGGGGTCTTTTGGGCGGTGGCCCCCTCCTGATCGCCGGCGGGGTGGAAGGCGTGCGGGCCGGGTGGCAGGTGTTCCGGGAACCGTGGGTGCTGCGTACCCGGGGGATCACCGTCGAGGGAGAGCTACAGGGGACCCACTGGCACGAGGGCGGCAAGCAGTACTACTACGCGTACGTCGACCGTCACGGCGTACGGCGTGAGTGCAAGAGCTCGGACGGAGGTGCCGAGCGGGTCGAGATCACGTACGACCCCGTGAACCCCAATGCCGCCACGGTCGGTCGCCGCACGACGGGATGGCTCGTGTTCGGTGCGGTACTCATCCTGCTGGCGGGCTCTGTGCTGCTGGCCGGTGTCGCGTTCGCGGTGGTGGGGGTGGTGGCGGTGGCCATCTGAACCTCGGCCAGGAGCCCGCAGGAGATGCCCTCCGCACTCTCTGCTGTGGGGTGACGGCCAGATCGTCCGAATCAGTGACCTGCGAAGTTCGGGTCTCGCCGACCACCGCGGCCTCGGCCCCGGCGACGCCCCACGGGGTGGGGCAGCCCGTTCCACGTGCCTTCGGGCAGCGTCGCGGTGGAGGCTTCCGGGGTGCGGATCGGCGCGCCGATCCGGCTTGCCGGGCCGGGCCTGTACTGGGACCAGGAACCCGGTCCAGACGGCCGGCGGCAGCCTGGCCGAGCTGCGTGCCTACCGGCCCCGCCGTGGCCGGTAGGCCGGGGCGGCGGGCCCGCGATCAGGGCTGGATGGAGACAGCGAGGAGGCCGGTGTCCCGGCCGGGCGATGGATGAGCCGGGGCCTAGCCGTCCTCGGCCTGGTGGCGGGCGCCGTCGTTACCGAGGCTCAGCTGCGGAACCCGTTTGAACACACCAGGAATGCGCCCCAGGTCCGTGCTCGTCTGACCGGGTGTGGTGCACAGCAGGTTTCCCCGGACCGGGCGGAGACCGAGTGCCACCGGGTCCAGATATGCAACGTCTTGGACACCATTGGGTGTCTTGTTCGTATAGCCATGCCGGGCATGGAACCTTCATGCTCGGCAGCTCGGTGTGGGCTGTGGCACCGGGTGGCGGTGACCGGTTCTGGATCGTGGACGCGACCACGACCGGTCCGGCCGAGCAGGCATACCAGTTCGACCGGGCGGCGCCCGCCTACCCGTGCGTGCTGCTTCCCGGTACCCCCTCGGTGCTGGTCGCCGTGGCGGTGTGGTCCGGGCCGCCGCCCGGGGCGACGCCGAGGGGCAGCCCGTTCTACGTGCCCTCGGGCACCGCCGCACTGGAGGCGTCCGGGGTACGGATCGGCGATCCGATCCCGCTCGGCGGACGGAGCGGTGGCCATCCCAACGTTGGCTCAGAACACCCGAGCGGGCGTGGTGTTGTCGCTGTGGGAGCAGGAACCGCCTCCCGCGGCCACCGGCCGGCTGTTACTGAGGTTTTCGGGTTGTCGTCGGGTGGTGACGGTTCATGATCCCTGCGGTATGCCGGTGGGGTGAGGTATCCGGAGGGTGGGGGCCTGACCG
>NZ_JBIVBI010000031.1:0-6154 GCF_044746005.1 Streptomyces sp. NPDC086766
GCTGAAACAGCTCCCACAACTCGTCTGGAACCACGCGCTCGACCATCACCACACAGTGCAGACTACCCAGTACGCCAAATGAGACGACGTCTTAGTGGCCGCTGGTCAGGCGGCCGGATGCCCAGAACGCTACGGTCTGATCATGCGCACTTCAAGAAAGAGATCTTGGTTCTGAGCGTAACTTGAGCTACCCGATGTCTCTTCGAACCCGTCGATCCGAAGCCTGTAGACACCGAGGGCTCCGGGGTTTCAATGGGCGAGTCAAGCACTGTCGAGTCAGAGCAGTAGCCGAAGTTCTGAAATCACGCGCCTGCGATCTGCGGCTCCGTCGCTGGTCAAGCTTCTGACCAGCGACGGAGCCGTCGACGTTTGTCAGCGTTGGTTGTCGTTGAGCACCCCCGCACGGCCCATGGACGGCCCGAGCGGGGGTGTCGTGACGTACCCCTCGATGCGAACTATGCGCGGGGCGGTTGCTGAGGTCCGCCGGGCTGGTCGGACGGCCGTCAGGGGTCGGTGGCGGTCCCGGGCGATCACGGTGGTTGCTGTACTTCGCTGCTGTATAGCAACAGCCGGCTGGCCTCGTCGCCCCGGAGCCTTCTTGGAAGAGCGGGATGAGACCATTCGGGCGTGCGCGCAGTTGAGCGAATGTCTGCCGAGGATCTGCACATCATCAAAGAGTGCCTGGACGCAGCCGTGCATGGGCCGTTCTTCCCCGACTGGGAGTTGTTCCACTCCCTCATGGGTTTCACCCGGGACGAGATAGCCGCGATCGCGGGTACCTGGCCGTCCTACGCCGAGCCTGATCAGCAGGATGACGCGGTGAACAACGTGCTGAACATGCTGCTTGGCTATCCGCACGGCTACTGGTCCCGGTGGCACGAGTACTCCGATGCGACTCCTGAACAGATCGCTGGGGGTACTGGTCCGCTGGCGCGGCGATGACGATTTCGACGGGACCGCAAGGGGCACCTTCGACCGCTTCCGCTGAAGCCAGGGCACCTGCTAGCTGGAGGGGCGAGCACGTGGGTCGAAATCAGTTCTTCTGGAAGTGATGACCCGAGCCTCTCAGGTGCGGCGGCTCACCGTGGCGGCCCCTGTGACCTGCGTGAGTGAGGCCACTGCCGTCGTACTGCCGTCATTGCGCCCACGCGAAACCCCCGCCGATGATCTCGACGGGGGTTTCTGCCCTGGTCAGGGCGATTGTGGCTGGGGCCGGGGTCGAACCGGCGACCTTCCGCTTTTCAGGCGGACGCTCGTACCAACTGAGCTACCCAGCCACGAGGTTTCACGTGAAACCTCAGCGGTCCTGACGGGATTTGAACCCGCGGCCTCCACCTTGACAGGGTGGCGAGCACTCCAAACTGCTCCACAGGACCAAGCTGTTGCGTGCGAACCAACGAACGTAAGTGTCGCACACCGTACTGCGTGCCCCCAACGGGATTCGAACCCGTGCTACCGCCTTGAAAGGGCGGCGTCCTAGGCCGCTAGACGATGAGGGCTATCGGCCCGCCTGGGCGCTTCTCAGCGCGTCGGGGACGTGAGAAGCATATGGGATGGCGGGGAGGATCGCCAAAACGGTTTACGGGCCGGAGGAGGAGGGTGCTGACGGGGCCGGCGCGGTGCCCTTCCGGCCGGGTGCGGCCCCCGGCCGGTTCTCCTTCGGCAGGTGGCGGCTGACCTCGGCCGTGGTCTGGCCCAGGCCGCCCAGCCGGATCTCGTCCCAGGCCTGGAGGCGGCGGCTGTCCCGGTCGAAGTAGAGGACCGACGCCTGGATCGGGTCGGGGTACTTCCCCTCCACCGCGCGCAGACCGCTGCCCCCCGTCGAGCCCTCCAGGCGCAGACGGGTGCCGAACTTCATGATCTCCGTGTCCTCGTGGTGCAGATGCCCGGCCAGGGCCATCGGGACCGTGCCGTCCGTCTCCCGGGCCGCCGCCGGCTCGTGGGCGACGGCGATGTCGACCGGGGTGCCCCCGGCCCGCTGGTCACGCAGTGCCGACGCCAGTCGGGCGCCCGCCATCCGCTCGGCCGCGTCGCCGCCGGGCACGGCGGAGCGGTCGGGGGTGAACTGGGGGTCGCCGATGCCGGCGAAGCGCAGCCCGGCGACCGTCTCGGCGCGGCCGCCGTCCAGGACGTGCACATTGCGCAGGTGCTCCAGGTACCGCTGGGTGGTCGTGGAGTCGTGGTTGCCGCGGACCCAGACGTAGGGGGCTCCCAGGTCCTCGATCGGGTCCAGGAAGCCGTTCTCCGCCGAGGTGCCGTGGTCCATCGTGTCGCCGGAGTCGACGATCACGTTCACCTTGTACTGCTCCACCAGCGAGGCGATGATCTTCCAGCTCGCCGGGTTGAGGTGGATGTCCGAGACGTGCAGCACCCGGATGGTCGTCGGGTCCGGAGCGTAGGCGGGGAGCGTGGACGTGACGTCGTAGAGCTTCGTCACGTTCGTCACCAGGCGCGCCAACTCCTTCTGGTAGACGTCGAACTCGGTGACGATGCTGCGGGCGTTGCCGACGACCGAGGGCGCCGAGGACAGCAGGCCCGAGAACTTCGGCTCCAGGACCGACTTCGGGTTCCAGGTCGCGTACGCCGTCGCCCCGCACGCCCCGAGCAGGGCGAGCGCCAGGCCGCCGGCCGCCAGGGCGCGGCGGGGGCGGCGGTAGACCACCAGTCCGAGCGCCGTCGCGCCGGAGAGCACGGCCACACAGGACCGTACGGCCAGGTCGAGGGTGCCGTCCTCGACGTCGTGGACGACCTCGTCCTGCAGGCCGGAGAGACGTTCGGGGTGGTCGACCAGGGCCTGGGAGCGGGCCGGGTCGAGCTGGTCGACGTTGACGTCCAGGCGGACGGGGGCGACATGGCTGTCGAGTTCCAGCGCCCCCAGCGGGGAGATGTTGATCTTCGTGCCGCCGCTCAGGGACGGGCGCAGCGTCATCGTCGTGTTCATGGGCCCCACCGGCACCCGTACGTTGCCGACGACCAGCAGCCCCAGCCAGGTACCGAGGAGCACCACGGCGACCAGGCCCAGGGCGCGGAGCCAGCGGTTGGGCTCGGGGGCCAGTTCGACGGCGGGAGCCCGGCGGCGCGAGTGGTCGCGGCGCCGGGCGAGGACGCGGGCTGCTCTCTTTCGTATGCCGTGGCGACGGTGCGTGCGGTTCAGGTCTGCGAGGGGGGCGCGGGCCATTGGTCGCGTATGCCCAACTGCGCGACGGGATATGCGCGGACGGTTCCCGCCGGTCGTCCGGGGCGGTCGTACCGGACAATGGCCCTGTGCTGGAGATGACGCGCGAGGAGTTCGAGGAACTGGTCGCCGAGGCCCTCGACCGGATCCCGCCGGAGCTGACGCGGCTGATGGACAACGTGGCGGTGTTCGTCGAGGACGAACCACCCGCCGAGGAGCCCGAGCTGCTCGGGCTGTACGAGGGGACTCCGCTGACCGACCGCGGCGAGTGGTACGCCGGCGTGCTGCCGGACCGGATCACGGTCTACCGCGGGCCGACGCTGCGGGTGTGCGAGACCCGGGAGGACGTCGTGGCGGAGACCGAGGTGACCGTGGTCCACGAGATCGCCCACCACTTCGGGATCGACGACGCGCGGCTGCACGCTCTCGGGTACGGCTGACGGGGGTTCTCGGGTGCGGCGGAGGCTCGGCGGGGTCGCCCGCGTGTCCTCTTGCGGGTGGCGGGAGTTGGAGAGGTTGACTCCTGCGTCTGCCCCGGAGGTGGCTTCCCGTGCGCCGCTTGTACGTACCCGTCCGTCTCGCCGTCGCGGTGGCCGCCGTCGCCCTCACCGCCGGCTGCGTGAGCGTGGGCGACGACACCGACGGCGGAGCCAAACCGTCGCACTCCGCCGGTCAGCGGGCCGGTGAGGCGCCGGACGGGGGCACGGCCGGCGCCGGGGGCGGCGCGGGCCACGCCGGGCCGGGTGAGGGCAAGCACGGGCACGGGGGCAAGAAGAAGGCCGGCCCGACGCCGTCCGCCTCGACCTCGCCCTCCGCCGCGGCGAGCGCGTCCCCGGCATCCGGGAAACCGGGGGCACCGGGGCAGCCCGGTCAGCCGCCGCCCGCGGGACAGCCCGCGCCGACGCAGGGGCAGCCCGCCCCCACGGGGACGTCCACCGCGCCGGAGCCCTCGCCGCCCCCGCCGGCCTCCTCCCCGGGGACACCGGCTCCGACGTCCGCCGAGCCCTCGTCCTCGGCGCACGACAACACCGGGGCGCAACTGGCCCGGTGGGAGCCGGTGTCGAAGGTCGGGGTACCGGTGTAGGTGCGGCGCTGACCTGCCGGTACGGGGCCGGTTTGCCTTCCGGGGTGGGGAGTGCGTATGGTGGTAGATCGTTTGATCCCATTTGCCCGGCGCCCACGCAGAGCGCGCCGTGTGGCGCGTACTCTCCCTTGCCGTGGCGGACCGCATCGAGGCGGTCATCATGCGAATCACGGAGTTGACGGGCGCGTGCCGACGAGACTCCGGAAGGTTTCGCATTCGCATGTCCATTGTCAGTACTGATCACGTCGTCGTGCCCGAGAACACCGAGGACGCCGACAACGCCGAGCACACCGAGGCGCAGCAGGAGGCCGAGCAGGTCACCTTCGCCGACCTCGGCCTGCCCGAGGGCGTCGTCCGCAAGCTCGCGCAGAACGGCGTGACCACCCCCTTCCCGATCCAGGCCGCGACCATCCCGGACGCCCTGGTCGGCAAGGACATCCTCGGCCGCGGCCGCACCGGCTCCGGCAAGACCCTCTCCTTCGGTCTGCCCACCCTGGCCACGCTGGCCGGCGGCCGCACCGAGCGGAAGCGGCCCCGGGCCGTGATCCTCACCCCGACGCGCGAGCTGGCGATGCAGGTCGCCGACGCGCTCCAGCCCTACGGCGACGTCCTCGGCCTGAAGATGAAGGTCGTCTGCGGCGGCACCTCCATGGGCAACCAGATCTACGCGCTGGAGAAGGGCGTCGACATCCTCGTCGCCACCCCGGGCCGTCTGCGCGACATCATCAACCGCGGCGCCTGCTCGCTGGAGGACGTGCGGATCGCCGTCCTCGACGAGGCCGACCAGATGTCCGACCTGGGCTTCCTGCCCGAGGTCACCGAGCTGCTCGACCAGGTCCCGGCGGGCGGCCAGCGGATGCTGTTCTCCGCGACCATGGAGAACGAGATCCAGACGCTCGTCGACCGCTACCTCAGCGACCCGGTCAGCCACGAGGTCGACGCGGCGCAGGGCGCGGTGACGACCATGTCGCACCACATCCTGATCGTGAAGCCCAAGGACAAGGCGCCGGTCACCGCGGCCATCGCCTCCCGCAAGGGCCGCACCATCATCTTCGTGCGCACCCAGCTCGGCGCCGACCGCGTCGCCGAGCAGCTGCGCGACGCCGGCGCGAAGGCCGACGCGCTGCACGGCGGCATGACGCAGGGCGCCCGCACCCGGACGCTGGCCGACTTCAAGGACGGCTACGTCAACGTCCTGGTCGCCACCGACGTCGCGGCCCGCGGCATCCACGTCGACGGCATCGACCTGGTGCTCAACGTCGACCCGGCCGGTGACCACAAGGACTACCTGCACCGGGCCGGCCGCACCGCCCGCGCGGGCCGCACCGGCACCGTGGTCTCCCTCTCCCTGCCGCACCAGCGGCGCCAGATCTTCCGGCTGATGGAGGACGCGGGCGTCGACGCCTCGCGCCACATCATCCAGGGCGGCGCGGCCTTCGACCCGGAGGTCGCCGAGATCACCGGCGCCCGGTCGATGACCGAGGTGCAGGCCGAGTCGGCGGGCAACGCCGCCCAGCAGGCCGAGCGCGAGGTCACCCACCTCACCAAGCAGCTGGAGCGGGCGCAGCGGCGCGCCACCGAGCTGCGCGAGGAGGCCGACCGGCTGGTCGCCCGGGTCGCCCGCGAGCGGGGCGAGGACCCCGAGACCGCGGTGGCCGAGGCCCAGGCGGCGGCCGAGCAGGCGGCCGAGGTGGTGGTGCCGGAGCAGCCGGCGGCCCAGGACGTCGACCGCGCCGAGCGGACCGAGCGTGAGGAGCGCCCGGCGGGCGCGTCGTCGTACGAGCGCCGCGAGCGGCGGGACGAGCGGGGCGGTCGTTCCTACGACCGTGACCGCGGCGACCGTTCCTTCGACCGGGACCGCGACCGTGGCGGCGACCGCGGCGGCCGTTCCTTCG
>NZ_JBIVBI010000031.1:6247-29571 GCF_044746005.1 Streptomyces sp. NPDC086766
TCCGTCGAGCGCCGTGACGACCGCGGCGGTTTCCGTCGCGACGACCGCCGGGACGACCGGGGTGACCGCGGCGACCGTGGCGGTTTCCGCCGGGACGACCGCGGCGGCCGCTCCTTCGACCGTGACCGCGACCGCGACCGTGGCTTCGAGCGCCGTGACGACCGCGGCGGTTTCCGTCGCGACGACCGCCGGGACGACCGGGGTGACCGCGGCGACCGTGGCGGTTTCCGCCGGGACGACCGGGGTGGCCGCTCCTTCGACCGGGACCGCGACCGTGCGCCCCGCTCCTTCGAGCGCCGTGACGACCGTGGCGGCTTCCGCCGGGACGACCGTCCCGCGCGCCGCGACGAGCGCGGCGGGCACCGCGGCAGCGACCGTCCGTTCAACCGCGACCGCCAGGGCGACCGCCCCGGCTTCCGCTCCTCCGGCCACGACCGCCCGTACGGCCGTCGTGACGACCACCGCGGCACCGGTTCCTTCGGCCGCCGCGAGGACAAGCCGCGCTGGAAGCGCAACGGCTGACAGGCACACCGGCTGACAGGCACACCGCCTGAGCGGCGCGACGCCTGAGTCACCGAAGGGCCCGTACGACGATGTCGTACGGGCCCTTCGCCATGACTTTTGGCCACAGCACCTTTCGTGTGTCGCATGTCACGCCCTCGGTCAGGGAATCGCTGGGTGCATGACAGATGACACCAGGGCGAGCGGGCCGTCGGACGAAGAGCGGCTGGCCCAGCTCGGCTACACGCAGGTCCTCGCGCGCCGGATGTCGGCGTTCGCCAACTACGCGGTCTCCTTCACGATCATCTCGGTCCTGTCCGGCTGTCTGACGCTCTACCTCTTCGGGATGAACACCGGCGGCCCCGCCGTGATCACCTGGGGCTGGGTGGCGGTCGGCTTGATGACCCTGTTCGTCGGGTTGTCGATGGCGGAGATCTGCTCGGCCTACCCGACCTCCGCGGGCCTGTACTTCTGGGCCCACCGGCTGGCGCCGCCGAGGACGGCCGCGGCCTGGGCCTGGTTCACGGGCTGGTTCAACGTGCTGGGCCAGGTGGCGGTGACAGCGGGCATCGACTTCGGCGCCGCCTCCTTCCTCGGCGCCTACCTCAACCTCCAGTTCGGCTTCCACGTCACACCCGGCCGCACGGTCCTGCTCTTCGCGGCGATCCTGCTGCTGCACGGCCTGCTCAACACCTTCGGCGTACGGATCGTCGGCCTCCTCAACAGCGTCAGCGTGTGGTGGCACGTGCTGGGCGTCGCGGTGATCGTCGGCGCGCTGGCCCTCGTGCCGGACCGGCACCGGTCGGCGTCCTTCGTCTTCACCGAGTTCGTCAACAACACGGGCTGGGGCAGCGGCGTCTACGTCGTCCTGCTGGGCCTGCTGATGGCCCAGTACACCTTCACCGGCTACGACGCCTCCGCCCACATGACCGAGGAGACGCACGACGCGTCCACCGCCGGCCCGAAGGGCATCGTCCGCTCCATCTGGACCTCCTGGGTGGCCGGGTTCGTCCTGCTGCTCGGCTTCACCTTCGCCATCCAGTCCTACGACAAGGAGCTCGCGTCGCCGACCGGCGCGCCGCCCGCCCAGATCCTGCTGGACGCCCTCGGCGCGACCGCGGGCAAGCTGCTGCTGCTCGTGGTGATCGGGGCGCAGCTGTTCTGCGGCATGGCGTCGGTGACGGCCAACAGCCGCATGATCTACGCCTTCTCCCGTGACGGCGCGCTGCCCTTCTCCCACGTGTGGCACACCGTCAGCCCGCGCACCCGCACCCCGGTCGCGGCGGTCTGGCTGGCGGCGCTCGGCGCGCTGGTCCTCGGCCTGCCGTACCTGATCAACGTCACGGCCTACGCGGCGGTCACCTCGATCGCGGTGATCGGCCTCTACATCGCCTACGTCGTGCCGACCCTGCTGCGGGTGCGCAAGGGCGCGGCCTTCGAGCGCGGGCCCTGGCACCTGGGCCGCTGGTCGCAGGTGATCGGGGTGGTGTCGGTGACCTGGGTCGGCGTGATCACCGTCCTGTTCATGCTGCCGCAGGTCTCCCCGGTGACCTGGGAGACGTTCAACTACGCGCCGGTCGCCGTCCTGGTGGTCCTCGGCTTCGCCGCGACCTGGTGGCTCGCCTCCGCGCGCCACTGGTTCCTCAACCCCACCCACGAGCGCACCCTCGCCCGCGAGGCCGCACGCACCGGCGCCCCCGAACCGGCCGACCCCTGAGCCGAGCCCACCCGCCCGCCGCCCGCACGGCACACGCCGGACCGGCCCCCGACACCCGCACGGCACACGCCGGACCGGCCCCCGACACCCGCACGGCACTCTCCCGACCGGCCATCCGGACACCCTGACGGCACACTTCCGGCCCGGCACCCCCGATACCCGATCGGACAGGCGGCCTGCTCCGGCTATGCTCGGGTAGGCAACATCGCCTGGGCCCTTAGCTCAATTGGCAGAGCAGTGGACTTTTAATCCATTGGTTGTGGGTTCGAGTCCCACAGGGCCTACGAGAGAGGCCCCGCCCCGGAGGACTCCGTGGCGGGGCCTCAGGCGTTTCCGCGGCAACTTCCCCGGCGGCTCACGCAGTTCCGTTCCCGCAGAGAGAGCGCGCGCCGATGCCCCGTCCGTACGTCCTGCTGTCCGCCGCCGTCTCCCTCGACGGCTACCTGGACGACACCGGCCCCGAGCGCCTGCTGCTCTCCAGCCCCGCCGACTTCGACCGGGTGGACGAGGTGCGGGCCTCCGTCGACGCGATCCTCGTCGGCGCGGGCACCATCCGCGCCGACAATCCGCGGCTGCTGGTCAACTCGCCCGAGCGGCGGGCCGCACGGGTCGCCGCCGGCAAGCCGGAGTACCCGCTGAAGGTGACGGTCAGCGCGGCCGGCGAGCTGGACCCGGCCGCGCGGTTCTGGCACACGGGCGGCGAGAAGGCCGTCTACACGACCGACCGGGGCGCCGAGCGGCTGCGCGGGGCCGGCCTCGCCGCCGACGTCGTATCGCTGGGCGCCGCACTCGACTGGCGGCGGCTGCTCGAGCACCTGCACGACGTGCGCGGGGTGCGGCGGCTGATGGTCGAAGGCGGCGGGACCGTGCACACCCAGCTGCTCCAGCAGAGCCTCGCGGACGAGCTCCAGCTCGTGCTCGCCCCGCTCCTCGTGGGCGACCCGCGGGCGCCGCGGCTGTTCGGGCCGGGCGTCTACCAGGGCGGACGGCTGCGGCTCGTGGAGACGCGGGCCATCGAGGACGTCGTCCTCATGCGCTACGAGCCGACGGCTCCCGGCACCGGGACCCTCGCCTCGCCCGCGGACCGGCACTGGCTCCGGCTGGCGTGCGACCTGGCGGCGCTCTGCCCGCCCTCGCGGACCGCGTTCAGCGTGGGCGCGGTGGTGGTGGCCGCCGACGGCACCGAACTCGCCAGGGGCCGTTCGCGGGAGGGCGACGACCCCGTCGTCCACGCGGAGGAGGCGGCGCTGGCCAAGGTGGACCCGGCGGACCCCCGGCTGGCCGGCGCCACCGTCTACAGCAGCCTGGAGCCGTGCGCCCGGCGTGCCTCCCGCCCCCGCCCCTGCGCCCGGCTGATCCTCGACGCGGGCGTACGGCGGGTGGTCACCGCCTGGCGTGAACCGGACACGTTCGTCGAGGGCGCCGACGGGTCCGGGATCCTCGCGGCCGGGGGCGCGCGGACCGTACTCGTCCCTGAGCTGGAGGAACGGGCCAAGGCTCCGAACCGGCACCTGACCGGCTGAGCGGGCCCGCGCCGCCGGCCCGGGAGGGGCGCGGGCGGTCGGCCGGATTCCATGCGTGTGCATTCGGCCCCGAGGATGGGGTACAGTTGGTTTCACCGACGCGGGGTGGAGCAGCTCGGTAGCTCGCTGGGCTCATAACCCAGAGGTCGCAGGTTCAAATCCTGTCCCCGCTACTGAAGGCTCAGGGCCGGAATCCGATCAAGGATCCCGGCCCTGAGTGTTTTCCCGTCCCACCGTTTCCTCCGTGATGCGGGCGCCGCTCCGGTCGCCGTCACGCCGAGTGAGCGATCCGTGCCGGAGCGCATAACAAGTGACATACCATCAGAAAAACCGGTGCCGCGGAGGGTGGGTCAACTCGCCCGATTTTCGTCGCGCATGGCCCGAACGTCTGGCCAAAAAGGTTTAATGATCAAGCCGAACGACTTGGAATCAGAGGCTCGCGTCTATTAACGTCCGATAACGCAGCGCGGTCGTCCCAGCCGTCACAAGCGACGGCTCCGTGCGCGCGCGCCGAATCCCGCAAGGGAACCGGGGAACCACCAACTTGGGGTGAATCGGGCGTCAACCACCGTGCTCGCACGTCTGGTTTACGCGCGTAGGAGACCTTCCCGCTCCGAACCCGTCAGCTAACCCGGTAGGCGAGACGGAAGGAAAGGAGCACGCCCGAGTGGCGTCCAACCGCCCCGCCCCCGAAGCCCCGTTCGTTCCCGGTGAGCGCACCGAGACCTTCGGCTACGGCAGTTACCGCACCGACGAGGGCCCCTGGGAGGAGTGGAATCCCACCGAGGAGTCCGTCCGTCCGGTGCGGGGCCGGCACCGCGTCGCCAAGCAGCGCGGCGGCGGGCTCGCCCGCAGTTCCACCGTCCTCGGTGTCGGCGTCATAGCCGCCGTCGGCGCGGGTGGCATGGCCAGCGCCCACACCGGCAAGCCGCCGGTGTCCATCTCCATGCCCGACCTGCCCTCCGTGGGCTCCCTCTTCGACGACGCCCCCGCGGCCCCCGAGGGCTCCGCGACCGCGCTCAGCACCCTCGGCACGAGCACCGCCGAGACCACCGAGAGCGCCTCCGACGCGGGCGAGGCGCTGCGCAACCGCATCATGGCGCAGGCCGAGCAGCAGCAGGCCCAGGTCGAGACCAAGGCCCAGGAGGCCGCCGAGGCCGCGGCCGCGAAGCAGGCCCAGGAGGCCGCCGCCAAGGCGCAGCAGGAGGCCGAGGCGAAGGCCGCCGCCGCGAAGAAGAAGGCGGAGGAGGAGGCCAAGCGGAAGGCCGAGGCCGAGCGCCTGGCCGAGCTGGCCAAGCAGTACACGCTGCCGACCTCCTCGTACACGCTCACCGGCACCTTCGGTCAGCCCGGTTCCATGTGGTCCTCCGGCTACCACACCGGCCTCGACTTCGCCGCTCCCACCGGAACCCTGATCAAGGCGATCCACAGCGGCACCATCACCGAGGCGGGCTGGGCCGGCGCCTACGGCTACCGCACCGTCCTCACCCTCGACGACGGCACCGAGCTGTGGTTCTGCCACCAGTCCTCGATCAGCGTCAGCGTCGGCCAGAAGGTGAGCACGGGCGACGTCATCGGCCGCGTGGGCGCCACCGGCAACGTCACCGGGCCGCACCTGCACCTGGAGGTCCACCCCAACGGCCAGGCCACCGCCATCGACCCGATGACGTGGCTGCGCGACAAGGGTCTCACCCCCTGACCCACCGGGTTCCCGCAACCTTTTCCCCACGGAGCCGCCCTGATCGGAATGGGCGGCTCCGGCGCGGTTGTTGATGTCTTCCATGACTTCTCTTCGCAAGCTGGGCTCGTCCGACCTCGAGGTCTTCCCGCTCGCCCTCGGCGGCAACGTCTTCGGCTGGACCGCGGACGAGGAGGCGTCCTTCGCCGTCCTCGACGCGTACACGGCCGCCGGCGGCAACTTCGTCGACACCGCCGACTCCTACTCGGCGTGGGCCGAGGGCAACCGGGGCGGCGAGTCCGAGACGATCATCGGCGACTGGCTGAGGGCACGCGGCAACCGCGCCGACGTCGTCATCGCCACCAAGGTCAGCCAGCACCCCGACTACCAGGGCCTGACCGCCGCCAACATCAAGGCCGCGGCCGAGGCCTCGCTGCGCCGCCTGGGCACCGACCACATCGACCTGTACTACACCCACTTCGACAAGCCGGACGTGCCGGTCGAGGAGATCGTCGGCGCGCTCGACGAGCTGGTGAAGGCGGGCAAGGTGCGCCACATCGCCGCCTCCAACATCTCCGCCGAGCGCCTGCGGGACTCCCTCGACTTCTCCGACCGGGAGGGCCTGGCCCGGTACGTGGCGCTCCAGCCGCACTACAACCTGGTCTCGCGCGACACCTACGAGGGTGAGCTGCGGGACCTCGCCGAGCGGGCCGGTCTCGCCGCCGTCCCCTACTTCGCGCTCGCCTCCGGTTTCCTCACCGGCAAGTACCGGCCCGGCGCCGAGGTGGACAGCGCGCGGGCGGAGGGCGCGGCCAAGCACCTGCTCACCGAGCGCGGCCGCAGTGTCCTCGCCGCCCTCGACGAGGTCGCCCGGGCCCACGAAGCCTCCGTCGCCACGGTCGCCCTCGCCTGGCTCGCCGCCCAGCCCACGGTGATCGCGCCCATCGCCTCCGCCCGGACCCCGGAGCAGCTCCCGGCCCTGCTGAAGGTGGCGGACCTGACCCTGACCGAGGAGGACCTCGCCAGGCTGACGGAGGCGTCGGCCTGACGGCCCGGACGCTGACCTCGGCGTCGGGCCGACGGCCCGGGCGCTGACCTCGGCGTCGGCCTGACGGTCCCCTTGCCCGACCGACCCCGCCGTACCCGACCGACCCCGCCGTGACCGACCCCGCCGTACCCGGCCGGCCCGGCCCGTCCAAGGACCGGTCAGGTCCGGTACGGGTTGTACGCGGGGTAGGGCGTCGCCGGACCGTGGGGGACAGGGGTCGCGGGCCGGCCGTAGACGCCGTACACCGGCCAGGGCGGGGCGACGACCGGGACCGGCGGGGCGGTTCTGCGCGCCGCGTGGTCCAGCGCCGGCTGGGCCACCTCGCGGCGCGCCCACAGCTCGCCGAGCAGCTCCCGCTCCCGGACGACGAAGTCGGCCCCGGCCCGGCCCCGGCGCCCCCGGTGCCGCAGGAACGCCAGCGAGGTCGCGTACGCCTCGTACTGGGCGACCGCCCGCCCGGCCGGCTTGCCGAGGTGGTGCCGAGCGTGCTCCCGGGCCAGCCTGCGCGCCCGCATCGAGCCGAGCGCGAACGGCTCGGCGGGGGTCAGCCACCCGGCGGCGGCGTACGCCGGCAGCTCCTCGCGCACGGTGCGCAGCTCCCGCTGCCGGGTCCAGATGACCATCCAGGTCAGCAGCCCGAACGCGGGCACCATGAAGGCCGCGTAGACGGCGAGGAAGCCGTACGTGCCGAACGTGGAGGAGCCGTTCCACAGCGCGTGCATGCTCATCGCGAGCAGCAGTCCGCTCACCGGCAGCAGGATGCGCCGTACGCGCCGGCGGTCCCCGGCGAGCGCGGCGGCGGCGCCGAACCCGATGCCGGTGCACACGGTGAACAGCGGGTGCGCGAACGGCGACATGATGATCCGCACGAAGAAGGTCGCCGCGGTGACGGAGGCGATGCCCCGGCCGCCGGTGAGCTGGTCGGTGCCGAAGGCGGTGCCGAGGTAGAGGATGTTCTCGGTGAACGCGAAGCCGGTGGCGGTGACCCCGGCCAGGACGACGCCGTCGACGATTCCGGTGAAGTCCCGTCTGCGGAAGAGGAAGAGCAGCAGCACGGCGGAGCCCTTCGCGGACTCCTCCACGATCGGCGCTATCACCGTCGCGCCGAGGGTGTCCGCCCGGGTCGGGTCGGCGGTCGCCGTCTCTATCCACTGGGTGGCGAAGCTGTTCGCGACGATGGCCACCAGCGCGGCCGCGCACGCGCCCCAGGCGAAGGCGAACAGCAGGTTCCGCCACGGGCCGGGCTCGACGCGGTCCAGCCAGCGGAAGGCGGCTATGAGCAGCGGCACGGGCAGGACGGCGAGCCCCAGCCCGACCAGGAACCCCTCGGTGCCGGTCTGCTGGCGTACGAGCGCGAGGATGACGAGCCCGGACAGCGCGAGCAGCATGGCCGGCGCGCCGTATCGCACCCATCGCTTCTGCCACCAGTGCGCATGACGCGGCCGGCCGCCGGCCGGTCCGGGAACGGGTCCGCTGGGATGGGGCGGGTACGGGGGACAGGTGGCCACGGCATTGACCCTAACGAGGGAGGACGCCGCCCGCGACGGGGTCTGGCACATCGTGTCAGGCGCGGTCGGGAGGCTCGGCGGAAGGCTGTTCCGGCACGTGCTGCGGAGGCCGGTCTCAGTGCGGTACGCGGCGGAAGAGAAGATCGTTCACCACATGACCCTTGTCCAGTCCCTGGCCCTCGAAACGGGTCAGCGGACGGAAGCCGGGGCGCGGCGCGAAGCCGCCCTCGGCCTGGGTGTTCTCGAAGGCCGGGTGCGCGGTCAGCACCTCGAGCATCTGCTCCGCGTACGGCTCCCAGTCGGTCGCGCAGTGCACGATCGCCCCGGGCCCCAGCCGGGTGGCGGCCAGGGTCAGGAACTCCGGCTGGATCAGCCGCCGCTTGTGGTGCCGCTTCTTGGGCCAGGGGTCGGGGAAGTACACGCGCAGCCCGTCGAGGGCGTCGGGGCGGAGCATCTCCCGCAGCAGGATGATCGCGTCGCCGTTGCCCACCCGGACGTTGGACAGTCCGTTCTGGTCGGCCAGGTTGAGCAGGTTGCCCTGACCCGGCGTGTGCACGTCGACGGCGAGGATGTTGGTGTCCGGGTCCGCGGCCGCCATCAGCGCGGTCGCCTCTCCCATGCCGAAGCCGATCTCCAGCACGACCGGGTTCGTGTTGCCGAACAGCTCGGCGAGGTCGATCACCCGCTGCCCGTCGATGTCCAGCCCCCAGGAGGGCCACAGCCGCTGGAGCGCGTCCGCCTGCCCCGCGGTGACCCGGCTCCGCCGCGGCTGGAAGCTGCGGATCCGCCGCTCGAAGTGCGAACCGGCCGGATCGGCCTTCGGGCCGTCGGGAAAGCGCGGCTCCCCCTTGGCCCGGGTGTGCCGGACGGACACACCGGGGGCGTGCTGCGGCTGCCCCTCGGAGGCGGGCCGGTGGGCTTCGGGGGTGTTCAGGGAGTTCGACACAGTGCCTCGATTTTACGGTGCGCACGCCACCGGCGGCCCGGCCCCCGGCCCTGGGCGCACGAGCCCCGCGGCGTCTCACGCCGCCGCCAGCACGGCCAGGGCCCGGCGCGCCACCTCCCGTCCGATCGGCAGCGACGCCGTGGCCGCGGGGCTCGGCGCGTTGAGCACGTGCACGGCCCGCGCACCCTCCCGGATCAGGAAGTCGTCCACCAGCGTCCCGTCCCGGAGCACCGCCTGCGCCCGCACTCCCGCCGCGGTCGGCACCAGGTCCTCCTCGCCGACCGCCGGGAGCAGTCTGCGCACCGCCTCGGCGAACGCCTTCCGCGACACCGACCGCCGCAGCTCCCCGGCGCCGTAGCGCCAGTGCCGCCGGGCGATGCGCCAGGACCCCGGCCAGGTCAGCGTCCCCGCCAGTTCCCGGGGCCGTACGGTCCCCCATCCGTATCCCTCCCGGGCCAGCGCCGGCACGGCGTTCGGCCCGATGTGCACGTCGCCCGCGATGCCCCTGGTCAGATGCACGCCGAGGAACGGGAACGCCGGGTCCGGCACCGGGTACACCAGCCCCCGCACCAGCTCCGGCCGCGCCAGCTCGTAGTACTCCCCCCGGAAGGGCACGATCCGCACGTCCGGCTCGTCCCCGGTCAGCCGGGCCACCTCGTCGCAGTACAGCCCGGCGCAGTTGACCAGCACCCGTCCGCGCACCACGTCGCCGCGCGCCGTGCGCACGGCCACGCCCCGCTCCGGCCGCCGGTCCACCTGGACGACCCGCGCCCCGTACCGGATCTCCGCGCCGGACGCCCGCGCCAGCTGCCGGGCGACGCCCGTGAAGTCGCAGATCCCCGTCGTCCCGACGTGGATCGCGGCCAGGCCGCGCACCTCCGGCTCGTACTCCGCGATCTGCGCGGCGCCCAGTTCCCGCACCGGAATGCCGTTCTCCCGGCCGCGCTGGACGAGGGCGTGCAGGCGGGGCAGCTCCTCCCGCCCGGTCGCGACGATCAGCTTGCCGGTGACGGCGTGGGCGATGCCGTACTCCGCGCAGAACTTGACCATCTCGGCGGCGCCCCGCACCGCGTACCGCGCCTTCAGAGAGCCCGGCCGGTAGTAGATCCCGGAGTGGATGACCCCGCTGTTGCGCCCCGTCTGGTGGCGGGCCGGGCCCGGCTCCTTCTCCAGGACCGTCACCCGGGTGCCCGGCGCGGCGCGCGTGATCGCGTACGCCGTCGACAGGCCGACGATCCCGCCCCCGATCACCAGCACGTCACAGTCGTGAGCGATGTCCGGCCGCACCTGCTCCACCTCCCGGCTTCGATAGTGCACTGCGCCACTGACAATGCCCTCAAACCCGGGGTCCTTCGGCTCGCCGCGCCCGGGCCGGCTCAGGCCGGAGCCACCAGCAGCGGCCGGGCGCGCTCCCGCAGCTCGACCACGCGCGGTTCGTCGCCGTACGGCTCCAGGCGGTGCAGCAGGTCCTTGACGTACTCCGTGGTGCGCGCGGACGAGATGCGCCCGGCGACCTCAACCGCCCGTACGCCCTGCTCACAGGCCGCGTCCAGGTTGCCCGACTCCAGCTCGGCGACCGCGGAGACCACCAGCCGCAGCCCGTGCGAGCGCACGAACTCCTCCGTCGGCTTCGACAGGGCCTGCTCGGTGAAGCGGCGGACCTGGCGGGGTGCCTTCAGGTCGCGGTAGCACTCGGCGGCGTCGGCGGCGAAGCGGTCGTAGCCGTAGAAGCCGAGCCAGGACGGGTCGTGGTCGCCCTCTCGGGACCGCTCCAGCCAGCCCTCGGCGGCCTTCAGGGCCGCGCCGGCCGCCTGGGCGTCGCCCGCGCGCGCGTGGGCGCGGGCCTCGACGAGGCGGAAGAAGCTCATGGTGCGGGCGGTGGCCAGGCCGCGGTTGCGCTCCAGGGCGGCCTGCGCGAGGTCGACGCCCTCGTCGCCGAAGCCCCGGTAGGTGGCCTGGAGGGACATGGACGCCAGCACGTACCCCCCGAGGGGGACGTCGGCGGCGGCGCGGGCCAGGCGCAGCGCCTGGATGTAGTAGCGCTGGGCGGCCTCCTGCTGGCCGGTGTCGAAGGCCATCCAGCCCGCCAGCCGGGTCAGTTCGGCCGAGGCGCCGAACAGCGCCCGGCCGACCTCGTCGGAGTACGAGCCCAGCAGCAGCGGCGCCGCCTCGACCCGCAGGCACTCCGGCACCATCGAAGAACGCCAGTCGCCGCCTCCGTACTTGGAGTCCCAGCGCCTGGCGTCCTCGGCGGCCTCCCGCAGTTTCTGCACGTCGCTGTGGCCGACTTTGAGCGGTGCGCCCGAGCCCTCCGCCGAGTTGGCCTCGCGCGCCACCGAGCTGTCGGCCGGGGTTATCAGCCACCGTGAGGCGGGCGTTGCGTATGCGCTCACCGCGAACGACCCGGCCAGCGACTGCCAGATGCCGCCGGTACCGGCCCGGCGGCCGGCGAGGTCGAGGCGGTACAGCTCCGTCGCCGACCGCACCGCCTGGCCGACGTCCCTGGGGAAGGACAGGCCCACCTCCGGCGCGGGGTCCGCGTCCGCCAGACCGATCTCGTGGAGCGGCACCGGGCGGCCGAGCTTCTGCCCGATGGCGGCCGCGATGAGGTGCGGCGCCGCGCCCTGCGGCACCATTCCCTTCGACACCCAGCGCGCCACCGAGGTCTTGTCGTAGCGAAGCGTCAGACCGCGTTGCGCGCCGAGGTCGTTGACGCGTCGCGCGAGTCCCGCGTTGCTGATTCCCGCGAGGGCGAGAACGGCGCCGAGCTTTTCGTTCGGCCCGCGTTGCTCCCTGGACATGCGTCACCCCTCGACACAGACGGCTGCCGCGCTGGCATAACCACGCGGCATTCGTAAACCCAGCGTAGTTCGCCGCATCCCAAGCGTTAAGGGGCATTGTTCCGGTTGGCGGGATTGTGGCCCGCACGGAAGTGCGGCCCCTGCACGCTGAGTTGCGGCGTGCTCCCGGTGTGTGGCCGTGCGCCCGTCCGTGCGCTCTTCTCCGGCCATCGGGGGGAGCGGTTCCATGAGCTGCGTGGGTCGGCCCGCTGTACTGGATCCAGTGGGCTGGGGGACACCGCCGCCTCCATCCCCGCGGGCGGCGGAACGGTCCGGGAGGCGAACTCCGCCTCCCGGACTGTCTGTTGTGGGTCCGGTGCGCAGAGCGTGTACGGAGCGTGTGCAAGTCCGCCCCTCCCGCGCCGATTTGGCTGAAAATAATCCCCGCTTCTCGATGCCCAATACGGCCCTCACCACGGAACTTGACGGCGCGAAGGGCGTCGCGGGGAGCGCATCAGGGGGCGCATTCGCGTCGCAGTAACCCTGCCCCGTAAAGGCGTTGGGCAACCGTCGGGTGGGCGCCGGGCAGGCGCGCGGGGGCGCGTACGGTAGGGCGAAGGCGGCTCCGCCTCCCCTCCGGCGCGCGTCCTTCGTGGCAGCATGGTGTCCCTGTTCGTGCGGTGCACTGGTTGTCCACAGCCTGTGGAGGCGTCGATGCGGTGGTTGGTGGGATGGAGCAGCACCGCCGCGGGGACCCCCGCGATCGGCGCCGCGGGCGCCACCGGATTCGACGGCGAGACCGTGCATCCGGTGGGCTCCCAACTCCTGTGGGGCGACCCCGATCCGCTCTGGGCGGTCGGCGACTGGCGCCCGGACGAGGTACGCCTGGTGCGGGCCGACGCCCAGACGAGGATCGCGGTGCTCGGCACCTGCGGAGCCTCCGACGAGCAACTGCGGGTCGGGCTGCTCGCCGCGCGCGGCGGCGCCCTGCGGCATCTGACCGCCTGGCCGGGCAGCTACACGGCCGTCGTCCAGGTGGGCCGGCGCGTCACCGTCTGCGGCGACCTCGCCGGCGCCCGCCCGGTGTTCCACACCCCCTGGGCCGGCGGCACCGCCTACGCGACCGCAGCGCTGCCGCTGGCCGACCTCACCGAGGCCAACCTCGACTTCGGGCACCTCGCCGCGCTGCTCGCCGCCCCCGACGTGCCGGCCGCGGTGCACGACTCCACGCCGTACGCCGGTGTGCGCCGCATCCCGCCGGGACACGCGCTGATCCTGCGCACCGGCGCCCGCGAGGTCGCCGGGTACGAACCGGTCGCCTCGCTCGCCGTGGCGGCACCCGCGGCCGACCCCGACCGCGCGGTCGACGCCGTGCGGGACGCGCTGGTCGAGGCCGTGCGCGCCCGGCTGTCCGCACCCCGGCACGTCCCCGACGTCGACCCCGGCCCGGTGCCCGGCATGGGCCCCGCCGAGCGGCGCGCGGCCCGCGGGATGCCGGTGCCGGGGATCGGGGCGGACCTGTCCGGGGGCCCGGCCTCCGGGACGCTCGCGCTGCTGGCGGCCGGGCTGCCGGGGATGCCCGGCACGCTCCTGGGCCACGGCACCGGCGCCGGTGAGCGGCTGCTCGCCGTCACCTTCAACGACCTCGCCGTCGGCGGGCGCGAGGCCGAGCTGGAGCGGGCCGGGGAGCTCGCGGCCAACCCGCGGCTGCACCACGTGGTGGTCACCGGCGGCGAGGACGTGCTCCCGTACGCCGACCTGGAGGGGCCGCTGACGGACGAGCCCGGGCCGTCGCTGGTGACGGCGGCACGCCACCGGGCCCGGCTGGCCTCGGGCAGCGCCGACCACTTCACCGGGTACGGCGCCCGCCAGGTCCTGGACGCGCATCCGGCGCGGCTGGCCGACCTGCTGATGGACCGCAAGCGGCGGCATCTGGTCCGCCCGGTCGCCGCGCTCACCAAGGCCGACGGTTCGGTGCTGGTCCCCGCGCGCGTGTACGGCGCGGCCCGGCGGCTGGCGCGGACGCCGTACCGGACGGGCCTGGAGGTGCTCGCCGACCGGCTGCTGCACCGCCGCTTCGACGAGCCCGGGGGCGCGGTGGGGGCGTCGCTGGCCGCGCTCACCTGGGGCAGACCGGGGCCCGCCGCGCGCTGGCTGACCGGGGAGGCCCTGGCTGAAGTATCGGTTCGTCTCCAGGGGGCGACCAGCCGCTCCGGAGTGGGGCCCGGGCAGCGGCCGGGCGACTACCGGGCACGGGCGGCGCTGGCGCGCCACGCGGCGGACCTGCGGATCCTGGAGCAGGCCGCGGAGATCCGCTCCCAGCGGCTGCACACGCCGTTCCTCGACAACCAGGTCGTCCGCGCGTGCCGGACCCTGCCGGAGGCGCTCCGGGTACAGCCGGGGGCACGGGCGGCGATCCTGCGTACGGTCCTGGAGGGCGCCGGGGTGGCAGAGCTGCCGCCCGGCTGGGGCGCGCCCTCGCACGCCTCGGCGGCGGTGGCGGCGCGCGCGGGGCTGCGGGTGGCCACCGACTCCCTCGTCGATCTGTTCGCCACGCCGCTGCTGGCGGAGGCGGGGCTGGTGGAGGCGCGGGTGGTGCGCAGGGCGCTGCGGGGAGCGGCGGCGGGGGAGCCGATGCCGCTGGACGGGCTGGCGGACCTCGTGTCGCTGGAGATGTGGCTGCGGCGGCTGCTGGCGCGGCGGGGGACGTGCTGGACGGGGACGCCCGCGCGGGCTCGGGCGGTGCCGGCGGGGATCGCCCCGCAGCGTGGGGCGCTGGCCTCCGGGGCGTGACGGGGGCCCGTGGACGTGCCGGCCGCGGTGGCTGTCGACCGGTGGGCGTGCAGGTGAAGGCCGAGTCGGCCCAGTCCGCCACCGCCGCGGTGTCGAAGGCGTCGTGCGGTACCACCGGCGCACGGCGTCCGCTCGGCGCCGGTACAGCTCCTCGTACGCGGTGTCGTCACCCGCACGCATCCGCCCGATCAGGTCGGCGTCCGACGGCGGGAGTTCCACCGGAGGGGACGGCACCCCGTCGTCCCACCGCTCGCGTTGAGCCGGGACATCGGCCTGAGCCGGGACACCGGACGGGCCCGGGATACCGGAGGGGCCCGGGACACCGGCCCGGCGCGCCACGCCGTCCCCGGCCGGGAAGGCGCCGCGCGGGCCTCCGGACGGGCCGCCCTGGGGCGGCACCTGTGGCGGGCGGAGCCGCTCCGCGTCCGCTGCCCGCCGTCGCCGCGTGACTCGTCGTGTCCCTCAGCGCCCCTCGCGGAAAGCCCCCGCTGCCGGCCCAGTCCTGCCGGTCACCGGGTCAGGGCGCCACAGGGGTTCCGGCCGGGACGGGCTCGTACGGATCGGCCACTCGTCCGAGGGGAACCGGCGGAGCGTCGTACCGAATTTCACCCGGACGGGGAACGCCCTCTGCCGGTCCCAGGCAGAGCGGCGCGACGGCGGGGCGGCACTTCACCCCGCCGCGGCGTCACCCGGCCTGTGTCGCAGGCGCCCTCCTCGTCGCAGGCGCCCTCCTCGGCTCACGCCGGCCGCGACCGCAGTCCCTCCAGCAGGATGTCCAGGAGCCGCGCCGAGGCGGCCGCCTGCTGCGCGGCGTCCGGCAGCGAGGGGGCCGCCGTCGCGATGACCAGCAGGACGTCCGACACCGACACGTCCGGCCGCAGCTCCCCCGCCGCGCGAGCCCGCTCCACCAGCCGGCCCACGACCTCCAGCAGCGCCGCCGCCCCCGCGTCGTCGCCCGAGGGGAGCGCCGCGGTCTCGTCCGGCACGAGGCGCAGTTCCCCCGAGGCCGGCTGCGTGCGCTGCTGCGGCACCCGTGCCTCGGCCGCCGGTCCCGCGGCGTCGTCCGCGACGCCCACCCGCAGCACCTGCGGCGGCAGCAGCCGCCCCGCGCCGGAGGCCACCGACGTGCGCAGGAAGCGCGCGAGCGCCGACCACGGTTCGTCCTCCTGGCCGAGCGCGGCCCGCGCCTGCTCGGTCAGCCGGGAGGTCTCCTCCTCGGCTATCCGCCGCACCAGCACGTCCTTGCTCGGGAAGCGCCGGTACACCGTGCCGACGCCGACCCGCGCGCGCCGCGCCACGTCCTCCATGGGCGCGCCGTACCCCAGCTCGCCGAAGACCTCGCGCGCCGCCCGCAGCACGTGCTCCAGATTGCGCTGTGCGTCGACGCGCAGCGGCGTCGTCCGCGACCCGCCCCCGCGTCCGCCGCCCGCCGTGCTCATCGCCGTGCTCATCGCCCCGCCGACGGGCGCGACGGCCGACGCGGTAGACCAGTGAGAGTCCTGAATGTGCATAAGTGATCCCCCGGTAATGACGTCTCCCCCCGGAGACTCTCCCCGCCACTGAAATCCGGGATGCGCGGAACGGGCACGACGCCCGAGCGGGCCCGCCCAAGAGATCCCCGGTGGGACCTCGCGGACTCGTCCGGTCACATGCCCTACACCCCGTCGACACACGAACATAGTTGAGAGGGGGTCAATTCAGAAGGGGGAGGTTCCGCACAGAGCGCCCCTCGATCGGAGTACGGGCCGCATACGTCCGGATTGCGCCCCCTTCCGCACCCCGCCTCACCCCCGCTGACCTGCGCGCCTTCCTCGCACTCCGGTGATTCGGCCAACCCTGGCCGACCTGGCCTCCCGGTCACACAATTCGCCGGGGCTGTGGACAAACGAGAGCGCCGGGTGCGTCATGGGGTGGTGAAGGAACGTGCGCGCATTCTCGTTGTCGGCGGCGGCTACGTCGGGATGTACACGGCCCTGCGCCTGCAGCAGCGGATGAAACACGAGCTCAGGCGGGGCGAGGTCGACATCACGGTCGTGACGCCCGACCCGTACATGACCTATCAGCCGTTCCTGCCCGAAGCGGCCGCCGGCGCGATCTCCCCGCGCCATGTCGTCGTACCGCTGCGCCGCGTGCTCGGCCAGTGCCACCTCGTCGTCGGCGAGGTGACGTCCATCGACCACGCTCACCGCACCGCGACGCTCACCACGCTCGCCACCGAGGAGGGCGCGGCGGCCGAGAAGCTGACGTACGACGAACTCGTCCTCGCCCCCGGCTCCGTCTCGCGCACCCTGCCCATCCCCGGCCTCGTCGACTACGGCATCGGCTTCAAGACCGTCGAGGAGGCCATCGGCCTGCGCAACCACGTCCTCGAACAGATGGACATCGCCTCCTCCACCCGCGACCCCGCGGTCCGCGACGCCGCCCTCACCTTCGTCTTCGTCGGCGGCGGCTACGCCGGAGTGGAGGCGCTCGGCGAACTGGAGGACATGGCCCGCTACGCCGCGCGCTACTACCACAACGTCAAGCCCGGGGACATGAAGTGGATCCTCGTCGAGGCCTCGGACCGCATCCTGCCCGAGGTCGGTGAGGAGATGGGCCGCTACACGGTCTCCGAACTGCGCCGCCGCAACATCCAGGTCCTCCTGGAGACCCGCCTGGAGTCGTGCGCCGACCGCGTCGCCGTGCTCAGCGACGGGCAGCGCTTCCCCACCCGTACGGTCGTGTGGACCGCCGGCGTCAAACCGCACCCGCTGCTCGCCGCCACCGACCTCCCACGCAACGGGCGCGGCCGGCTGAAGTGCACCGCCGAGTTGCGGATCGACGGGGTCGAACACGCCTGGGCCGCGGGCGACGCCGCCGCCGTCCCCGACGTCACCGCGAAGGACCCCGGCAGGACGACCGCCCCCAACGCCCAGCACGCGGTGCGTCAGGCCAAGCTCCTCGCCGACAACATCGCGCACACCCTGCGCGGCGAGCCCCTGGAGAAGTACGCGCACTCGTACGCCGGCTCGGTCGCCTCGCTGGGGCTGCACAAGGGCGTCGCGCAGGTCTACGGGCGCAAAATGAAGGGGTACCCTGCGTGGTTCATGCACCGCGCCTACCACCTCAGCAGGGTGCCCACCTTCAACCGCAAGGCCCGTGTGCTGGCCGAGTGGACGCTGGCGGGCCTCTTCAAGAGGGAGATCGTCTCGCTCGGTTCACTGGAACATCCCCGCGCGGAGTTCGAACTGGCGGCCGGGGGAAAGCATCCTCTCGACCCCCACATCAACCCGAAGGGGTCGTCCTGACCGGACCGAGGAACTCCTGCGGACGCCCCGGCGTCTGACGGATGTCGGTGCGGTCGGCCACACTGCCAGACTGATCCACGACCGTGGCGGTCCCACGACCGCGCGCGGTCGGCCGCCCGTCCTCGAACACCCCGACGCTTTCCCTGTGCCGCACCCGGGACAGCGAGAACCGCGGCCACCGCCGCACGGCCCCGACACCCCGGCCCGGCCGGAGCCGACCTGAGACGACGACACGAGGCAAGGATTCGTGAACTTCACGCGCTGGAGCGCCCGGCTCCCCGGAACGCAGCGCCGCGCCGCAGCGCGGACCGATCTCGCGGCCTCCCCGGACCGGCGGGGGGACGGCTCCGTGCCCTCCGCCCGCGCCGCACAGCGGACGGGCGGGGTGTGCGCGCCCGCCGTCGACGAACTCCCCGCGCGCGAGGTCCTCGACCGCGTGCCCGCCCTCGTCGCCCTCGTCCACGGCCCCGACCACCGCATCGCGTACGTCAACGACGCCTACGCGGCGGCCTTCGGCGGACGGCCGCTCGGCGAACCCGCCCGCGACGCCCTGCCCGAGCTGCGCGAACTGGGCCTGCTCCCGCTGCTCGACCAGGTGCTGCGCAGCGGCAGACCCCGCACCCTGAAGTCCCGCCGCGCACCGGACGGCCGCTCGTACACCTTCACCTGCACCCCGGTCACCGAGACCGGCCCCGTCCCGGCTCCGGAGGGCCGAGACGGCTCCCCGGCCGAGACCCGCGCCCCCGCCTCCCCGGTCACGCCGGACGGCGGCGCCCCCGGCGCGGAGACGGCCCCCGCCCACGCGAGCCCGGAGGGCGGCACCGGCGTGACGGCCGACGGCCGTACCGGCGCGAAGGCCCACGGCCGCGGCGGCCCGGGCCCGGAGCTCCGCGGTGGGGCGGACGGCCGTAACGCCGCGGGCGCCGACGGCCGCGGCGGCCTCGGCGTGCTGGTCTTCGCCACCGACGTCACCGACCACGCCGAGGCCGCCGAACGCCTGCGCGCCAGCGAGCGCCGCCAGCGCGAGACCGCGGTCACCCTCCAGCGCTCGCTCCTCCCGCAGGTCCTGGAGCAGCCGGACGACCTGCGGATCGCCGCCACCTACCAGCCCGGCGGCACGGAGGCCGCGGTCGGCGGCGACTGGTACGACGTCATCACGCTCGGCGGCGGCCGCACCGCGCTGGTCATCGGCGACGTGATGGGCAGGGGCGTCCGGGCCGCCGCGGTGATGGGCCAGCTCCGCACCGCGGTCCGCGCCTACGCCCGCCTCGACCTGCCCCCGCACGAGGTGCTCCAGCTCCTCGACGGCCTCGCCGCGGAGATCGACGCCAACCAGATCGCCACCTGCGTGTACGCCGTCCACGACCCGAACGAGGGCCGGCTGGTGTACGCCTCCGCCGGGCACCTGCCCATCCTGGTCCGCGACGAGAACGGCACGGTCCTGCGCGCCGACGAACCCACCGGCCCGCCCCTCGGCACCGGCGGCTGGGTGCACGCCTCCGGCTCGGTCCCGCTCGGGCCCGGCTCCACGGCGGTCCTCTACACCGACGGCCTGGTCGAGCGCCGCGACGAGGACCTCGACGAGGGCATCGCGGCGCTGGAGCGCGCCCTCGCCGGCGCCACCGGCACCCCGCAGGTGGTCTGCGACCGCCTGGTCCGCTCGGCGGGCGTCCAGGCGGACCACGACGACGACGTGGCGGTCCTCGTCCTCCAGCACCCCGCCCGCACGGGCGCGGAGAGAGAGCTGTTCCGCAACGCCGCGCTGGAACTGCTGGGCGGAGTGGAGGCGGCCCCCCGCGCGCGTGCCTTCGCCTCCGGCGTCCTGACCAGCTGGCGCTTCCCCGTGGAACTGCACGACCTCGGCGTCCTCGCGGCGAGCGAACTCGTCGCCAACTCCCTCCAGCACGGCACCCCGCCGATGCGGCTGCGCCTGCGGCGCACCGACCGGCGCCTGATCGTCGAGGTCACCGACGGCGACGACCACCTGCCGAGGCGACGCCGCGCGGAACCGGGCGACGAGTCGGGCAGGGGCATCGCGATCGTCGCCACCATCGCCTCGAACTGGGGCTCGCGCAGGACGCCGGGCGGCGGAAAGGCGGTCTGGTGCGAGTTCGCGCTGCCGCGCCCGGCCGGATGACCTCCGGCCGTTCCGGCCACCGCCCCGGACGCGGCGGTGCGGGGGCGGCGGGAGGCGCACACGAGAAGGTCGCACGGGTGGGCGGGCAGCGCGGCGTCTAGGCGCGGCCGTCCAACGGTGCTAGTAGCTCACCATGGCAGACGCACCCGGATTCCAACTCAAGGGCAGCGCCCCCGAGCGCTACGAGCAGTACGTCGCGCCGATCATGGCGCCCTTCGTCACCGCACTCCTGGACGCCGTCGACCTCTACCCCGGCGCCGTGGTCCTCGACCTCGCCTGCGGCACCGGCTTCGCCGCCCGCGCGGCCGCCGCCCGGGTCGGCCCGTCCGGCCGGGTCTTCGGCGCCGACGTCAACGAGGGCATGCTCAAGGTCGCCGAGGCCCGTCATCCGCGCATGTACCCCGACATCGAGTTCACCGCCGCCCCCGCCGACCGGCTCCCCTACGCGGACGCCGCCTTCGACGCGGTGGTCTGCCAGCAGGGCGCCCAGTTCTTCCCCGACCTCGACGCGGCCCTGGCGGAGACCGCCCGCGTCACCCGCCCGGGCGGCCGTTTCGCGGCCACCGTCTGGGCGGACCGCGGGCTCTCCCCCTACTTCGAGGCGCAGTACGCGGTCATCGAGCAGTACGGCGGCCCGGACATCGCCGAGAGCTACGCCGCGGCCCTCGCCTGCACCGCCGACCGTTTCACCGCCGCCCTGCGGACCGCCGGCTTCCACGACGCCACCGCCCGCGAGACCACCTTCGGCATCACTCTGCCCCCGCTGGCCGAGTACGCCCGCGGCCAGCTCTCCGTCACCCCCTGGGGCCAGGAGATCCTCGACACCCGGGGCGAGGAGGTCCTGGCCGAGGCGGGCCGCGCCCTCGCCGACCGGCTCGCCGGCCACGCCGCCCCCGACGGCACGGCCACCCTGCCCTTCACCGCGACCCTCACCACGGCGGTCCGCTGACACGGCCCGGCCCACGGCACACGACAGGGCGGCCGCCACCCGAAGGTGACGGCCGCCCCGCTCCCCGAAGGGTCACGCCTCCGCGGTCACCGGCTCGGCAGCCGCCCCACCCCGGGCCACCACCCGGCTCCGCGCACCCCACGGATGATCCTGTACGGCGGGGAGCCGCCGTCCGAGGCGCAGTGCGAGCACCGAGATCCCGAGCGAGAACAGCAGGAACGTCACCACGTACGGCGCGTGCAGCGAGGCCCCCATCGGCCCGCCCACCGCCGGCCCGATCGCCAGCGCGAGCTGCTTCACCAGCGCGAAAGCGGAGTTGTACTGCCCCGCCATCCCGGTCGGCGCCAGATCGGCGACCAGCGGCGCCACCGTCGGCGAGAGCATGGCCTCGCCCAGCCCGAACAGCGCGTACGTCGACACGAAGGCGGCCGTCGCCATCGTCCGGCTGCCGTGGCCCAGCCCCGCGTACGCCGCCGCGGCCCAGGCCACCGCCCACACCAGACCCACCGCCGCGATCACCCGCGACCGGCGGCGCCGCTCGACGAACCGCAGCACCGCGAACTGCGCGACCACGATCATCAGCGTGTTCGCGGCCAGCGCCGTACCCAGCGCGGACGTCGAGATCCCGGCGGCCTCCACGCCGTACGCGCTCAGCCCCGACTCGAACTGGCCGTAGCAGGCGAAGAACAGCACGAAGCCCAGCACGCACAGCTGCACCATGGCGCGGTTGCCGAGCAACTGCCTCCAGCCGCCCTTCGCCGACGCGGCCGGCGCCCCCTCGATACGCGGCGCATGCGGCGTCCGCACCGTGGCCATCACGACGACCAGCAGCAGGAACACCGCCGCCTCGAGCGAGAACAGCAGAGTGAACGAGGAGACGCGGGAGGTGTCCACGAGATGCCCGCCGATGAGACCGCCCACCCCGAGCCCGAGGTTCTGAAGGAAGAACTGCGTCGCGAACGCCCGCGACCGCGTCTCCGCCGACGAGCAGTCCACGATCATCGTCGCCAGCGCCGGCTGCATCACGGCCTGCCCGGCCCCCAGCGCCACCGCCGACGGCAGCACGGTCGCCCCACTGCCCGCCAGCCCCAGGCTCAGTGCGCCGAGCGCGGCGGTGACCAGGGCGGCGAGCAGGACCGGCAGCGGGCCGCGCCGCACGATCGCCCGTCCGGCGAACGGCAGCACGAGCAGCGCGGCCACGGCGAAGACGGCGAGGACCAGCCCTGCCGTCGTGGCTCCCAGCTCCCGCACCTGCGCCACATAGACGTACAGGTAGGGGACGGTGAAGCCGAGCCCGAACGCGCTGAGTGCGTTGCCCACGTGGATCCGGCGCATCGCTGCGCCCATCGCCCTGGTCACGTTCACCTCTCTCGAGTAGTCGCTTGAGTAGTTGGAGGCCTTCAGTAGTTAGTTCTGAAGACTTCGAAGCTAAAGTTCGAAGCTAAACAGTACACCTGGAAGGACTTCAACGCCAAGCAGGCCCGTGCCATACTGCGGACATGGGCGACACCTCCGGCAGCCTCGGCGAACCGACACTCGAAGAGCAGATCGCCGCCTATCAGCGCGAGTTCCAGGACCTCGACCCCCAGGTCGAGAAGATCGTCTCCGCGCTGTCCCGGCTGAACCGCCGGATGAACGTCGCCTACGGCCGCCAGACCGCCGCACTCGGCATCAGCAACGCAGAGTGGGAGGTCCTCAAGGCCCTCGTCCTCTCCGGCGCTCCCTACCGCATGGGGCCGAGCGACCTGGCCAAGCGCCTGGGCCTCACGCCGGCCGCCATGACCCACCGCATCGACCGCATGGTCGGCGAGGGTCTGGTCACCCGGGAGCGCGACGAGACCAACCGGGTCCGCGTCATCGTGGAGCTGACCCCCGACGGCCGGGAGAAGTGGCTGGAGGCCATGCGTCTGGCATCGGTCTTCGAAGAGGATCTCCTCCAGGACCTCGCTCCGGAGGAGCGCACGATCCTCGGCGAGGCCCTGACGAGGCTTCTTCGCAGGGTGGAGCACGCCCAGCCGGACGCCGGCGGGCGGCTCAGCGATCTGGATTAAAAGATCTTGACAGCAGGGACTTGACAGCCCCCTGTCGGATCCGTAACGTTCTTCGGGTTGCCACCGAGCCGTAACGGTTCTCTGGCGGCACCTCTCGCCGCACATGCGGCACACAAACCATCAGTACGATCTCCTAACGGGATTGTTTTCGGCGTGCCCGAATTCAATTCGAATGGGACTCGTCGATCTTGACCGGATCCGCTCAGGACCCGATTGGGAATCGCCGAGCGGATCCGCTAAGGTTTGAGACGTCGGAACGGCCCAACGGCCGGGAAGACAAGCCCCGCTGACTGGGGATCAGGTCGAGAAGAGATCTGATAGAGTCGGAACCGCCGGAAAGGGAAACGCGGAAGCGGGAACCTGGAAAGCACCGAGGAAATCGGGTCGGAAAGATCTGATAGAGTCG
>NZ_JBIVBI010000032.1:0-27952 GCF_044746005.1 Streptomyces sp. NPDC086766
AGGCCCGTGAACGTCTCCACCCACACCCGCTCGGCCCTCAACACCCCAGCCATACAACGGAGATGCCCAGTTCATGGCCTTCTGCAACACCCTTTAGGGTCTGTTGCGAAAGCCGTAGGCGACTGGTTCGAGTACCCAGGCCAGGCTTTCTTGTAGGTGCTGACGGGCCGGAGTCGGCCTGCTGGCACTCCCAGCTTGCGGGCGACTGGGGGTGTTCAAGAGCCGCCGTCCCACAATTCCCGCGTTCCGCCGGGAGTGCGGAGATGGCCTCGGCGCTGTCATCGTCCGAAGGGGAGGGGTAGGGGTATGCAAGGGCAGGACTGGATCGAACGTGCGGGAGAGCTGTTCGAAGCGGCGATGTTCGGCGGGGACACGTCCGCGCTGGACCAGTCGGATGAGGTGCTGGACTCGGTCGAGGCGCCGCTTGCCATGGCGCGGGGCAAGGTGCTGCACGTCCGCTTCCTGAACGACCGCGAAGAGAACACCCAGGAACTGGTGCTGTTTGAGCGCGGGGCCGAGTTGTACGAGCGTCTGGGGGATGCGTCGGGAGAGGCGGACGCGTTGTTCTGGGTCGGCTGCTGGCACCAGGTGGTCAAGGGCGACGGCGTCGCTGGCAGGCCGTACTTCGAGCGGTCGTACGCGCTGGCGAAATCCGTCGACGACCGGATGACGATGTCCTATGCGATTCGGCATCTCGGCTTCACCGACAAGGATGCAGGCCGCTTCGATCAGGCCCGCGAGCGGTTGACCGAATCGGTGACACTGCGCCGTGAGATCGGATTCGGGCCCGGGGAAGCAGCCGGCCTGGTAGCACTGGCCTACCTCGCGGCCGAAACCGGCGACCCGGCGGCGGCGTTCCACCACCTTGACGAGGCGCAGTCGGTCGCCGAGAGCTGCGGTGCCAAGTCCGTGTTGGGGTGGATCGAGCAAGCCCGCACGCACATCCGCTCCTAGGTTCTGACTGGGAAGTGCTGGTCACAGCCCTTCGTTGAGGACTGCGACCAGCACGGTCGCCTCGTAGCGGACGGCGAGCTTGTCGTACCTCGTGGCCACGGCCCGGTGGCGCTTGAGGCGATTGATCCCGCACTCGACGGCATGGCGCTCGCGGTAGTCGGCCTTGTCGAACTTCGGCGGCCGACCGCCTCGGGAGCCGAGTTTCTGGCGGTTGCGGACCCCGTCGGCAGGGACCGGGATGGTCGCATTGATCCTGCGTCTTCGCAGGTAGGCTCGATTGCTGCGGGAGTCGTACGCTTTGTCGGCCCGCACACGGTCCGGTCCCCTGCGGGGCCGCCCAGCACCGAGCCGGGGCACCCGAATCGCCCCCCGGACCGACTCGAACTGCGGAGAATCACCTCGCTGACCGGCCGTGATCAGCACGGACAACAGCTTCTGTCCCTGCTCGACAGCGAGGTGGACCTCCGCTGCCCGGCGGTGACCACGATGGTCATGGGTTTCTGCCCCTGCTCGACCCCCAGGTGCGACTTGGTGGCCAGGCCGCCGCGCGACCGTCCGATCCCGTGGCCGTCCGGCTCAATGGCGGCGCTCGAGTCCGCATAAGACTAGTGGCGCGGTGAACGGACCCTAACTCGTCGCCCTCGTCCAGGCCGGTGCCCGCTGCGAACAAGGCACGCTGGTCGAACGTTCCCATCCGGAGGCAAAGTGACCACTCTCAAGCCGGAAACCATCCGCACCGACCGACTGTCTCTACTTCCCTTGCAGGTCGGCCACGCCGACGAGATGGCCACGGTGCTGTCCGATCCCGACCTGCACGCCTTCATCGGAGGCGCTCCGGAGAGCGCCCAGACCCTGCGCGCCCGCTACGAACGCTGGGCCGACGGCTCGCCCGACCCCTCACAGGCCTGGTGCAACTGGGTGATCCAGCTCCGCGACGCGGCCTGCCTGACGGGCACGCTCCAGGCGACGATCACAGCCGACGGTCACAAAGCCGCCGCGGAGATCGCCTGGGTGGTGGGAACTCCATGGCAGCGGCGCGGCATCGCCACCGAGGCAGCCCAAGGCCTCGTCGCCTGGCTCCGGGAACACGCCGTGCTCACGGTCACCGCCCACATCCACCCGGACCACAAGGCATCCGCCGCCGTCGCCACCGCAGCCGGGCTCACTCCCACCAACCAGTGGCGCGACGGAGAAATCAGGTGGCAGCTGACAACCAGCTGACCGTGCATCGACATTTCTTGACGCTTACGCTTCGCCGCAGTTCGAGACGGTCCTGGAAGCGATCCGGGTGCCCCGCATCGGTCCTGGTCGACCCCGCCATGACCGGAGCGGGGGCGCCAGAAATGATCTTGAACGCGACACTCCGGTCCAAGGTTTCGTCCCGCACCTCCCAGCACTGCCCCACACCGCCCTCGCCGAGGTGCCGCACCAGCCGGTAACGGCCCCCGAGGAGCTGATCCTCCACGCCTCATGCCTCCCCCGCCTCGATATGCCATTTCGTACCACCGAAATTCTGGTGCGATCACACTGCCACCACAAGCACGCCCGCCCGATGTAGGGCGTGCAGAACGATCGCTGTCGGCGCGACAGAGCCAGCACGAGCAGGGGGCAGCCAACGAAACCGACTTCCCCCGAGTAGGGCTTCGGCGCTCCGCTGGTCGCCACGATTCACGGCGGCACCGCAGGGGGCGACGGCGCCGGTGAGCCTCCCCGACGGCGCCCCTCGGACCAGCGCCTCTGGTGACAACACACCTGCCTTGGTGACACTTATCACGCTTTGGCTCAGTAGTTGATGCTCGGCATTTGTCGGCTGCCCCTGGCCGCGCTGCGGCGGGAGAACCACCGCCTGCACGAGAACGTCGACATGGCCCGCTTCCAGGCCACGGCTGGAGGCGCGGGCGCGCGAGACTCCCCCGTGCACGACGGTCTTCGGCGCGCCTGCCAGTCCGTCCCCATCGCCGCGGGCCTTGAGTGTCGGTCAGGCGCGAGGCGGTTGCGCTCGCGGCGACGCAGAGTGTGCGGCCGGACACGGTTGCGGCTGTTAAGGACGCGGTCTGCGAGGATGGAGGGCATGACTGTGCGGCGCAAGAATCATGTGACGGTGTCCGGCCGTTCCGGGGGGCCGGTCGTCATGCTTGCGCATGGGTTTGGGTGCGACCAGAACCTGTGGCGGCTGGTGGTGCCGCTCCTGGCACGCGACTTCACGGTGGTGCTGTTCGACCACGTGGGAGCGGGGCGCTCCGATCTGTCGGCGTGGAGCAGGGAGCGCTATTCCACGCTGGACGGCTATAGCGAGGACGTGCTGGAGATATGCCGTGAGCTGGCGCTCGGCCCGGTGACGTTTGTAGGGCACTCGGTGAGCGCGATGATGGGCGTTCTGGCCGCGGCACAGGAGCCGGAGGCGTTCGCCGGTCTGGTGCTGCTCGCTCCGTCGCCGTGTTTCGTCGACGATCCGGCCGTCGGCTATCGCGGCGGGTTCAGCGCCGAGGACATCGATGATCTCCTGGAATCACTGGATGCGAATTATCTGGGATGGTCGGGCGCCATGGCCCCGATGATCATGGGCAATCCCGAGCGTCCGGAGCTGGGTGACGAGCTGACCAATAGCTTCTGCCGCACCGATCCGGCCATCGCCCGCGTCTTCGCACGGGTGACGTTCCTGTCCGACAACCGCGAAGATCTCGCCAAGGTGGGCGTGCCCACCTTGGTCGCGCAGTGTTCCCGCGATGCGATAGCACCCCCCGAAGTCGGAGCGTTCGTGCAGTCACGGATTCCCGGCAGCCGGCTGGTCACCCTGAACGCGACCGGACACTGCCCCCAGCTCGCCGCGCCAGAGGAAACAGCTGCCGCGATCACCGACTTCGTCAAGACCGCGCGATGATGTGTACGTCGGGCGGTGGCGAGAACGGCGAGCACCCGCTACCCGAGGAACAACCCGGTGACGATCACACGGCGTTCTGCGCGCAGTTGGAGGACAGCGCCGAGGATCTGTACGAGCACGCGCCGTGCGGCTACCTCTCCACCCTGCTTGACGGCACGATCGCAAAGGTCAACACGACACTTCTGGACTGGCTCGGTTACACACGCGACGACCTGGTAGGCCGCAAGACCTTCTCCGACCTGCTGACCGCAGGGGGCCGGCTCTACCACGAGACCCACTTCGGCCCGCTGCTGCGCATGCAGGGCAAGATCGGCGGGATCGCCCTGGAACTCAAAGCGGCCGATGCCAGCCGTCTGCCTGTGCTGGTGACCTCTACGGTCAAGACCGGCAACGACGGGCAGCCGCTGCTGATCCGCACCTCCGTCTTCGACGCCCACGACCGCCGCGCCTACGAGACCGAACTGCTGCGCACCCAAAAGCAAGCAGAACGCGAACGCGAAGAACTCAAGCGCCTGAACGCCACCCTGCAGCGAACACTGCTGCCCCCGACCCTGGTGAATGTGCCTGGACTGGACGTGGCCGCGTACTACCACATTGCCTCCACCGACAAAGTCGGCGGCGACTTCTACGACCTCTTCCCTCTCGCCGCCGGGACGTGGGGACTGTTCCTGGGCGACGTATGCGGCAAGGGCGCCGCCGCCGCGGCTATCACCTCACTGGCCCGTTACACCCTGCGTGCCGCCGCCGTCTACGACCCGGACCCGGCCGCCGTCCTGAGGAACCTCAACACCGTCCTCCATCACGAATACAACGGGCACGATCCGCGGTTTTGCACCGTTATCTTCGGACTGCTCACCCCCGACGCCGATCAAGGCGGCTTCCGTATCACCCTGGCCAGCGGCGGCCATCCCCCGGCGCTGCTCCTGCGGGCTGACGGAAGCGCCGGCTTCCTTCCCACCCCCGGCGGACAGCTCCTCGGCGTCCTGCCCGAGGCCCACATCGCCACCACCACCATCCGCCTCGAGGCCGGCGACACCCTACTGCTTCACACCGACGGCCTTACCGAAGCCCACACGGCTTCTAACAGCGACGACGGCCGCTACGGAGACGAAGCCCTCCTCGGCTTCGCCCAGGCCCTGGCGCCCACCACCGCCTCCAACGCCATCGCCGCGATCCGTGCCCTGCTCGACACCTTCGGTACCGGCGTCGACGACGACACCGCCGTCCTCGCCATCAACGTGCCCCGACCCACCAGTGAAGAGCAGCCGTGACTCAGCTCACCGTGCACACCCGAACCACTGCCGCCGGGCCGGTCATGGAACTGACCGGAGAACTCGACTACGACAGTTGCTCCCAGGTACGCGAACTGCTGCCCGCACTGATCCTGCAGGCAGGCCAGCAACTGGTCATCGACCTGGCCGGCATCACCTTCTGCGACTCAAGCGGCCTCACCGCCCTGCTCGCCGCTCGCAACCACGCTCTCGCCGTCCAGGCAGGCATTGCGCTGGCTGCAGTCCCCGGCCACCTGATCCGCGTCTTCAGCATCGTCGGGCTGGACCAAGTCTTCCCCGCTCACCCCACGGCACAGGCAGCCGAAGCAGCCTGGACACCACCCGCGACCCAACCCTGAAAAGGGCGGCGGAGGCGGAACGGAAGAGAGGCCCATGTCACCGAGTTCTGCGCCTGCCAAAGCCCGGAGATGTCGGCGACACGGAGAACCGTCAGTGCGTCACATCGAAAGGGCCTCCATCTGCGCTTCTGGCGCAGACGGGGCCTCTTTAGGCTTGCTGGGACGTGGCCGGTTGAAGCACGCACACCGTAACCGGGTTTGGCGGGTCCGCAGGAATACCGGGCCTCGACCATGATGCCGAGGCCGCCATCGGGTTCACGTTCAGGAGCAGCAGCCTGAGCCGTCCGTGATGGGCTGTCCGCTGTGGAGGTCGTCGTCGTGGCCTGCGGTGATCCGTGCCCATTGCGGGGTCGGCCGTCCGTCCTTGCGGAACTGCTGACCGAGGGTTTCGTACGGCTGCGGCCAGCCTGGCGGGGAGTCCTCCCAGGTTTCCTGCCGTCCGTGGACGGTCATGTCGAGGATGCCGTAGGAGGGCGCCATGGGTTCGACGCCGCGGCCTGTGGTCCAGTACGTCTCGTAGACGCGGTCCCCGTCGCGCAGGTAGCTCGCCTTCATTCCGAAGTGGCGGCCGGCGAGGAGCGGTTCGCGTGACTCGGCGGGTACGGAGTACCAGGGCATGTCCCAGCCCATGAAGCGGCGGTAGTTTGCGCTCTGAAACCAGCCGCCGACAAACCCGATACAGACTTCGCCGAGGGCGACGATGCCGGCTGCTACGGAACCGATGAGCACCACCCATACCTGATCCATGCAGAGCGCACCTGCTGTATGGCTCCGTTCACGTTTGGCGGCACTTGTGCATGAGTTCCGGAGGCAGTTGGTGATCACTCCGTCGAGAGGTGTTCGCGAGTTTTGACGGCATCGCCGTGCCATCGCTGCGTCGGGTGATCAATTCGCTGTGCCTTGGCAGGCAGCGTCCGTAGGGTTCCTGCATGACGGATGAGAGTGCGCGGGCCGTGCAGGCGGCCATCGACGGTGAGATGGAGCTTCTCGATCCCGAGGTGCGTGCTTCCCCGGCCCGTGTCCTGGAGCTTCTCGACCCGGAGTTCACCGAGATCGGGGCTTCCGGACGCCGGTGGGACGTGGAGTCGATCCTCACGGTGACGAGCGGCGGCTCGGTGTCCCCGGAGTCTCCGGTCAACGTCAGCGAAATGTCCGGCGTCGTACTTGCTCCGGGCGTCGTTCACCTGACCTACTTCGCCGACAACCAGGGCCGTCGGGCATGGCGGAGCTCTTTGTGGCGTCTGACGGAGACGGGCTGGCGGATGTACTTCCACCAGGGCACTTTGACCGGTTGAGCAGAGTGGGGCCGCCGCCCGCAAGGGCGGCGGCCCCTGGCTGACCACGGGCATCAAACGTAAGCCCCGGCGGGAACTCACCCCCACCCAGAAGACCGTCAACTGTGCCCTGGCCGCGGTACGGGCACCGGTCGAACGCGGCGTCGCCCGCCTGAAGTCCTGGCGGATCTTCCGCGGATCTCGATGCAGTCCACACCGCATGACGTCAATCGCCCAAGCAGTCCTCACTCCGGAGCGGCAACGCTGAAGAAGCTCAGTGAGCCTCTTTCATCCTGTGCTGGAGGGTGAAATGGGCTGGTTAGCAGGTGTGGTGACGAGGCAGGGCCCCTGGTCGTTGGCGTGGTGATTCCACTCAACACGCTGGCGACTGAAGGGGCCCTGTTGGTTCCGTCTCCTGCCATGCTCGATGTCCCGTATGAGCTGGTCGAGCACGTTTCCTGGTTGCTGTATGAGCACCGCCGGGCCCGCAACGTCCGCTGGCGCAAGCTCGGTTGCTTCAAGCAGGCGCTTCTCACGCTGGTTCACCTGCGCAAGAACGAGACGTTCTCGCAGCTCGGAGCCGGGTTCGGCATATCCCAGGCCACCGCCTGGCGATACGTCGATGAGACCCTCGACGTTCTGAGCTCCTGGGCGCCCGGCCTCCACGAAGCCCTCACCGGCCTCGGTGAAGGCGACCACATCATCGTTGACGGCACTCTGATCCCCATCGACCGGATCCGCGCGGATGAGCCGTACTACTCCATGAAACACCGCAAGCACGGCATGAACGTGCAGGTCATCGCCCGTCCCGACGGCACACCCCTCTGGTTCTCCCGTGCGACCCCGGGCCGCACCCACGACCTGACCGCAGCCCGCGCCCACGGCATCGTCCAAGCCTGCCTCACCAGACAGATCCTCGTCCTCGCCGACCGCGCCTACCAGGGCGCCGGCACCACCTTCCGAACGTAGTACAACCACCACGAACAGCCCAAGCACTACCAGCAGTTCAACCGGGACCACACCCGGCTGAGAGCTCCGGGAGAACGGGCCTTCGCCCAGTTGAAGTCCTGGCGGCTACTCCGGCGAGCCAGATGCTCCACCCGCCGCATCGGCACCATCATCCAGGCCGTCCACACGCTGCTGACCTGTGACTATTCAGGATGAAAGAGGCTCAGTGAGCCTCTTTCATCCTGTGCTGGAGGGTGAAATGGGCTGGTCAGCAGATGTGGTGACGAGGCAGGGCCCCTGGTCGCCAGCGTGGTGATTCCACTCAACACGCTGGCGACCGAAGGGGCCCTGTTGGTTCCGTCTCCTGCCATATGGGCACCGCCGGGCCCGCAACGTCCGCTGGCGCAAGCTCGGTTGCTTCAAGCAGGCGCTTCTCACGCTGGTTCACCTGCGCAAGAACGAGACGTTCTCGCAGCTCGGAGCCGGGTTCGGGATATCCCAGGCCACCGCCTGGCGATACGTCGATGAGACCCTCGACGTTCTGGGCTCCTGGGCGCCCGGCCTCCACGAAGCCCTCACCGGCCTCGGAAGGCGACCACATCATCGTTGACGGCACTCTGATCCCCATCGACCGGATCCGCGCGGATGAGCCGTACTACTCCATGAAGCACCGCAAGCACGGTATGAACGTGCAGGTCATCGCCCGTCCCGACGACACACCCCACCCCTCTGGTTCTCCCGTGCGACGCCGGGCCGCACCCACGACCTGACCGCAGCCCGCGCCCACGGCATCGTCCAAGCCTGCCTCACTAGACAGATCAGGGGCCGTTGTCGGTGGGCGGGAATACGGTGCAGACATGGACTCGGTACAGATCACCACCGCATTCATTCCCGTCGCCGACCCGGCGGTCTCCGCCCGCTGGTACAGCCGCAGTCTTGGCCTTCGCGTCCACTCGGTCGACGAGCGGAGTGCCGTCCTCCACGCGGGCGGGAGTCCCGGCTCAATGTCGCTGACGTTGCTGGGACCAGCCAGCGGCATTCAGGCCAAGCCGGGGCTGGCCTGGGCGACATGCAACTTCGCTGTGGCCGACCTCAGCCGGACGCGGTCGGACCTGCACAAGCTCGGCTGCGAGACCAGCGCGATCGAAGGCGCACCCGAGATCTGCCTCTTCTTCACCCTCCACGATCCGGACGGGAACACGCTGCTGATAACCGACCGATGATTTACTGCCGCTGGTGATCTGGTCGCGCTGTGCCGGATCGTGCAGCGGATACCACGGTTGCGCAGGCAGACACGGTGACGCCCAGGCCGCTGATCTGGACGACCTGGATGCTCGGGAGTCGGGCGGGCGCGCTCGTCAGCGGCCACCCGACCCACTCCCCCAGCCCCGACACGGACGCATCACGCTCACTTGTGGAACTGCTGACCGAGGGTGTCGTACGGCTGCGGTCAGCCTGCCGGTGAGTCCTCCCAGCTTTCCTGTCGTCCGTGGACGGTCCTGTCGAGTACCGCAGGCAGTCCCCGACCAGCACAGACACCCGGAACAGCGTCACTGAGCCGGGATCGGCTGGGTGAGGTTCACCGGGTTGCCGTCGGGGTCCTGGATGTGGGCGACGCGCTGTCCCCACGGCATGTCGTTGGGGCCGCTGCGGACCGAGCCGCCCAGCGCCTCCACCCGGCCGAGCGTCTCGTCGACGTCGTCGACACCGATACTGAGCAGGATCCGCGGTGCCGCCCCGGTCCCCAGGTCCGTCTTGGCCACCACCCCGAGGTCGGTGTCACCGATACGCAAACCGAGATAGAACGCCGGGCCTTCCGCCGGCACCCGGAAGATCTCCTCGGCGCCGAACAATCTCGTATAGAAGCCGAGCAGGACGTCCAGGTCGGCAGTGATGATCACTGGCTGGATGGTGGACATGGCACTCCTGTCGTGAACGGTCGTGGCGATGGACAGACCGTTCGAGGACGGTGAACTCATCGGCCGAACCGCCCTGCCAGACGATCTACACCCCAGACTGCCGCCCGCGACCAGCACGAGCACCTCGAAACGGGGGCACACCAGCACCCTGACCCGCCACTTCAAGACGGCCCAGCTTCACTGCTAGACCGGCGGCTCTTCGGCCTATTCGTCGTCCGACTCCAGGTGTTCCTCCACCAACTGCTCGATCTCGCGGGGGACCTCGTACAGCGCCTTCAGGACCAGACCCCACGCCCGGTCCCGCAGCTCCTCCGGGACCTCGTCCTCGATCTTCTCCGCGAGCCTGCCGATCTCGTCCCGGGCGTCATCCTCCGTGCCCGTGGTCGGCGCGGTCATCGCCTCCCACAGGACCCGGCCCACCCCAGCCGCCACCCGGCCCATGCCGCCGAGCACCGAGCCCACATGCATCTGCGCTTCCCCCGGTGATTGGTGTCCTGCCACAGCGAGGCCCGGCCCAGTATGCGGGGCCGGCCACGAGTCGTTTCAGGTAGTGGTGGGCCAGGCCCGCAGCAGGGCGGCGATCTTCCCGGCGGTGCAGGCCGGGTCCAGGAGCAGGTCCTTGAGGGCAATGGCGTCCTCGCGGGCGGGTTTGACCGTGATTCCGGCTGCCTCGAGGTACATGACGCCGGACGCGGCGGCGACGGCCAGGTTGGAGCGCTCCAGCCAGCGGCACCGGCCCAGTGTGTGGACCAGGGCGGCGGCCTTGGCGTAGGGGCCGTCGTAGACGGGCTGCTCGAACAGCTCGGCCCGGTGGCGGGCGACCGCCGAGACCGGGACGCCGTAGTCGTCGGGGGCCGGATCGTTCGCCCCGGCGGCCTCGGCGACCTGCAGGATCCAGGGAATGTCGATGTTCAGATCCATCAGGCCGCGCGCGCTCCCCGGGGCGTGTGCTGGGCTTGTTCGGCCTCGTCGAAGACCGCCTGGTGTTCGGCCAGGAAGCGGGCGGCCGCTTCCACTGCTCGGGCGCGCAGGCCGCTGGCATCGTCCTGCACCAGCCTGGCGAGGTAGTCCCCGATGCTCAGTCCCAGGTCGGCGGCGCGCTTCTTGGCGAGTTCCGCGACGTCCTCATCCACGCGTGCGCCCAGTTGTGTCTTGGCCATACCAGCATGGTAACAGCCGTTACCGCGCTTGAGGGGCGACAGCCGCAGGAGCGGCGCCCTCGTCCGTCCAGTCCCCGTCGAAAAAGGTGGCGATCAGGTGTGCTTGCTCAGCGGGGAGCCGGCCGGAGCGGTGCTTGGTGCGGGTTTTGGTGAGCCAGGCGCCGATCTTGATGGTGTCGCCGTCGACACGGATGGTCTCGCGGGCGGTGGGGATGCAGCCTTCGCGGTGGAGGAAGACGAACAGGGCCAGCAGGCTCGATCGCATGGCCCCGTCGTCGGCCAGGTCCTGGTTCGTGCCGGTCCAGCGGCGCGCGGACCTGGGCGTACACCTTGACGGGGCCGCCGCTGTTGCGCTGGGCGACGAGGGCTCGGTTCCCACCGTACACAGCCACGGAACCGTCGCCGATCAACCGGACGAGGTCAGGATGGCCTGGGTGGCACACGACTGGATGATCCGACACAGATCCGGTCCGCGACCTTGCGTCCCGAGCCATTGGCTGCCCGCGGTGCAGGACGCCGGTATCCGGCAAGCAGTTCCGTTCGCCCGACGCCGGCTTCCCTGCGTCGACGGGATTGTTCAGGAGCAGCGCAGAAGGATCATGAATCCGTAGTCCATGTGAAGCTGCTGGTGGCAGTGGAGCAGGGACAGTCCCGGCTGGTCGGCGGTGAAGTCGAAGTCTAGGGCCTGGTAGCCGCCGAGCATGACGACGTCCTTGTTCAGGCCGTGAATCGGGGTGCCGGCGATGTGGGTGACTTCGAAGGTGTGGCGGTGCAGGTGGAGGGGGTGGATGTCGTCGGTGGCGTTGCGGAACCGCATCCGGTACCGCTTGCCGAGTTCGACATCCAGCACCGGCTTGTCGCTCTCCATGGAGAAGGGCACCCCGTTGAGAGTCCAGACGTTGAACCCCTTGTCGGCGGCGTTGCGCTTCTCCACCAGCAGGTCGAAGGTACGGTCGGGCTGCCGGACGATGGCACCGGCGCGGGCGAAGGTGCGGTAGTCCCAGGTGTGCTCGGGTGGTTCGCTCCACTGCGGGGACCCGGTGCGGCCGGCGTACTCCACCACGATGCCCATGCCGTTCTTCCGGTCGTCGTCGGCCCGGTCCCCCAGGATCCACACCCCGGGATGGTTCATATCCACCAGAGCGGAGACGCGTTCGGCGGTACCGATCCACAGCACCGGGACGTCGGCGGGGCGGGGTACCGGGTTGCCGTCGAGGGCGACCACTTTGAAGGTGTGGCCGGGGAGGGCCAAGCTGCGGATCTCGGTGGCGCTGGCGTTGAGGACGTGGAACAGCACACGCTGCCCGGTCTTGACCTTGATCGGCTGTCCGTGGCCCAGTTTGCGCCCGTTGATGCTGAAGACGCGGTAGCTGACCTCGTAGCCGTGCGGCATACCGCGGGCCAGTGAGTCGGCCATTGCCTTCTCGCCCCTGCGCTTCAGGTCCGGCATCTCGGAGGCGGGCAGGAAGTTCTGGGCCATGTCCCCGCCGTGGCTGAGGGAGGGCTCGAACTCCTTCAGCGTCAGGAAGACCTCCTGGTCGTAGGCCCCGGGGTTGGCTTTCGGCTCGATGTAGACCGGACCCGCTTGACCGGTGTACGTGCTCCGGGTCAGGTCACCATGTGCTGCCACATGGGTGTGGTAGAAGCGGAAACCGGCCGGTCCGGGCGTGAACGACAAGCGCCGCGTCCCGTGGGCGGGGATGTACGGGGTGCCCTCCTCTGCAACCCCGTCCACATGGGCGGGAATTCGCTGGCCATGCCAGTGGAGCAGTTCAGGGATGCCGGTGTCGTTGTGGACGTCGACCACGACTGGGCGTCCTTCGGTGAACCGAAGCAGGGGGCCGGGGAACTGTCCGTTGTATGTCGTGGTGGACACGATCGCGTCCGGCGCAAGCTCGACCCGCCCGGTCGCGATCCGCACCGTGTAATCCGCCTTTCCTGAGAAAGCGGTCTCACCGGAGGGCAGCTGGGAGCCGCAGGCGGCGACCACACCGGCAGCACCGCCGGCGAACAGGGACACGCCACTCAGTTTGAGGGCATCGCGACGAGAGATCGACACGGCACTGACTCCCTTACCCGCTCCCTCGGAATACCCCTGCGACCGGCTAATCCGGATAGATGCACGGCAATAGCTCCGCATACGCCCAATTCGCTATACCCGGCAAATGTAGCCTGACATCGGGCCGGATAGCGTCTGGACACGACGGCACTTCACCGCATATCCGTTCGATAGCGGCGCAGCGCCCACGTTCGGTTCAACCCCGCTCTTTCCGTGGCGCGTGCGCTCGGAAGCCGATAGAGGTTTCGTCACTTCCGGGTGGGGCGGCGTGGAGGTGTACGGTGCGGTCCCGGAGTCTCTCATCCGATCGGTCGGAATTGCCTGCAACACCAACCCGCAAACGCCCCTCCCGCAAGAGGGGCCACTACGAGGCAAGCGGCGAAAATCCCTGGGACGACGATCTCTTCCCAGTAGGGCGAGTGAACACTCGGGTCACCGAAGACCTCGAAGTCGAGAATCCAGAGCCACGGCCCCAGGGCGGCGCACACTCCCAGCACCTCGCAGGCGCGTGCACGCCCGAGACGAATCCCCAACAAGAGAGACGGGACAGAGCCGAAAGCCAGCATACTCAGCACGACGCTAACGCCCGACAGGTCTGTCACGTCCAGCGCGCGAGGGATCCACGGGCTGACAATGACCAGCGCCGCCCACCACAAGGACGCCGCGAAGGGCCCGCTGACGGGGGGCCTCCCCTTCGGTCTGCCTACCTGACGCACCGACTTGTCGCCCCTTCCCACCCTCCCGCCCCCACCAGGATGCTCCCATCATTCTTGAACGCGTTCAACTATCAGGTGTCGTCCACTTGACCTCCGGGCAGCACGCAACTCGCCAGCCCACCTGCGAACGCGCCCGCCTTCGGAGCGAGATGGGCATCCGCTGGGGTGGGCGCCCCTCCCTTCCGCACGACGCCGGGTCCTCAGGTCGAGGACCGCATGACGACCTGCTTGACCTGCTCACCCGGTTCCTCGAAGTTGGCCAGGTAGCGGGCGGGCAACGCCTCATTCACGGTGACGGAGTGGGCACCTTCCTCGCCGTTCCGTACCTCAAGGCGACGCTTCAGCGTCGTCCGACAGCAACTTCCACGTGGGGGCCGCCCGTCGTGGTCCGCTACGCCCCGGACGCCCCACACCGGTTTGCGGCAGTGCGGCGCGAGCGGGCCCGAGCCAGCCCACCGAGGGCCATGGCGATCAGCCCCAGCACCAGGGCCACGGCGCCACCGACTACTCCGTTGCCGGTGCCGGGACCACCGTCGGCGACGGCCAGATTGACCGCGCCGCCGACCACCGCGATCAGCCCCGATACCAGGGCCACGACAGCCCCGTTTTCCCCACCGTTGCCGATACGACGGCCGGAACGGGCCAGCGCCAGCCCACCGATGACCACGCCGACCAGCGCCAGCAGCGCGGCCGAGGTGGCCCAGAATCGCGCGGCGGTCAGCGTGTATGCACCGACCTCCCCCGACTGGGCCAAGGCGTGCGCGGCCGCCGGTGCGGCAAGCGTAAATCCGACGGACATGAGGTCCTCCTCATCCTCCTGCGACTGGTTGGCCTGAGCATGTCCGACAGACCCATCGCCGGTCGTCCGGCAGACGCGGACACTTTGAATACCGCCGATGCTGCAGGCGCCGCGCAGGTACCGCGTGTGCGGTAGGCGTCCGCTCATCCACGAGCAGGATTCGCCCTCAGAGACATCCGGCTAACGTGCGCACATGGACAAAGGACGGATCCGTGTCCTGGCCAGTGTCACTGACTGGGCGGTCGCTGCCGGGGTGGCGGCGCTGCTGCTGGGCACCGGGCGGTCCGGGGAGCACCCCGGCACGGGGCCCGATCTGCTCGGCTACGTGCTGCTGGCGGCCGGTGGCCTGGCGCTGGCCGCGCGCCGCCGGGCTCCGCTTGTTGTCCTGGCCGTCACCGGCCTGTGCGCGGTGGGGTATTTGGCGGCCGGTTTCGACGTGCTCGCCGTCTCGTACCTGGTCGCGGTATACGCCGCGGTGCGGGCCGGGCACCGCGCCATCACGGTGGCGACGTCCATAACCATGCTGGTCGCTCTGCACCTCACGGCCCTGGCCTTCCACGACGGGCCCGTGGGCGAGGCGTTCGCGCAGGCCCGCGGCACCCTGGAGGTGGCTTGGCTGATCGCGGCCTTTGCCGCGGGGGAGGCTGTGCGGCAGGCCGAGCGGCGGGCGGACGAAGCCGAGCGCACCCGGGAGGAGACCGCGCTGCGCCGCGCCGATGAAGAACGGCTGCACATAGCACGGGAACTGCATGATTCGCTCACTCACCAGATCTCGATCATCAAGGTGCAGTCCGAAGTCGCCGTCCACCTGGCCCGACGGCGCGGCGAGCAGGTGCCAGAGACCCTACTGGCGATCCAGGAAGCCGGACGTGAGGCGACTCGCGAACTGCGCACGACCCTGCAAGCTCTGCGCAACGACGACGCCACCCCGCCCCGCGGGCTCGACCACATCCCGGAGCTCGTGGAGCGGGCCGGCAACACCGGCCTGAAGGCGACTCTGACCATCGAAGGACAGCGGCACGATGTGCCGGCCGTGGTGGGCCGGACCGCCTACCGGATCGTTCAGGAGGCGCTGACCAACATTGCCCGCCACGCCGAGGCCGCCACGGCGTCGGTCCGGATCGACTACCGGCCCGACACCCTCGCGATACGCATCGACGACGACGGCAAGGCCACGCCGCACACCGCGCCGACGCCCGGCCTCGGGCTGCTCGGGATGCGCGAACGTGTCACCGCTCTCGGTGGCCGGCTGCGCGCCGAACCGCGCAGCGAGCGCGGCTTCACCGTCCAGGCCGAACTCCCCGTGGAGCAGATGTCATGATCCGCGTCCTGCTGGTCGACGACCAGCCGCTCATTCGCAGCGGATTCCGCGCGCTCCTTGACCTAGAAGACGACATCGAGGTGGTGGCCGAGGCCGCCGACGGACAGGAGGGCCTGGCGCTGGCCAGGGAGCACCTGCCCGACATCGTGCTCATCGACATCCAGATGCCCATCATCGACGGCATCGAGGCCACCCGGCGCATCGCCGCCGACCCGGCCCTGACTCGGGTGCACGTCGTCATTTTGACCAACTACGGCATGGACGAATTCGTCTTCAACGCCTTGCGCGCCGGCGCCGCCGGATTCCTCGTCAAGGACATCGTCCCCGAAGACCTCCTGCACGCCGTACGCGTCGCCGCCCGCGGCGACGCCCTGCTCGCACCGTCCATCACCCGCAAGCTGATCCACCGGTACGTCACCCAGCCGCTCCACGCTCACACCGGCACCGGACTGGGAGAGCTGACCAACCGCGAACGCGAGGCGGTCGCACTTGTCGCGCACGGCCTGTCCAACGACGAGATCGCCGACCGCTTGGTGATCAGCCCGCTGACCGCGAAAACCCACATCAACCGGGCCATGGGCAAGCTCCACGCCCGCGACCGCGCGCAACTCGTCGTCCTCGCCTACGAATCCGGCCTGGTAGCCCCCCGCAACTCCTGACATGCACGGTCCGGGTGCAAGCCTGCGCATTCGATCTCATCTCTCTGGCGGGCCGCTCGCCGGCCAGCGCGACCGAGGCCCGCAACGCCTCATCGGCCGCTGTAACGGTGGGTAGTCGGTCGTGGTCAGAGCGGTTCACACGGAAACCGGGCGATTCCTGGCGGCCCGCGCCGTCCGGGCGGACGTTGGGCCGCGGTGTGGTCAGCACGCGGTCCAGCCACGTGGGGAGCGAGTGGGTGCAGCCGAGCCGTCCGACCGTGGCGGTGCCCGCGGCGTCGGGGCCGGCCATCGGCATTCGGTGGCCGGCCGACGCGCTCAGTGCCTCGGTCCAGCGGCCCGGCGGCCATCACTACGGCGTCGGCCTCGGCGATGGTGTCGGACAGTTCGATCCATACACCGTCGGCTACCTCGGACAGGCCCGTCACCGTTGCGGGAGAGCGCAGTTCGACGCCGTGATCCCGGGCTTCTCCCCACAGCCGGGACACCAGCAGGGCGGGCAAGACGTGACCTTCGGTGGGTAGTAGGCGATGTCCCCGATGTGTGCCGGCAGGCGCAGGTCGGGCACGAGTTCGAGGGCCTGCTGCGGTTCCGGGGTGCCGTGCCAGAGCGCTCGGCCCTCCCGGCGACGTTCAGGTCGTGGTAGGAACGGGGGTTCTTGCTGTGTGAGTTGATCCACGCGAATGACGTACCGGAGGTGCCGTCCATCGCTCCGGCACGTTCGAAGACGATCACCTGGGCGCCCATCAGGGCCAGTGAGCGGGCGACGCTGACACCCAGTACACCGAGCCCGATCACGGCGATCTTCATGCGTTACTCGCCAATCAGCATCAGCAGCAGGAAGCCGACCAGCCTCGTAGGCGAACACCGACCATCCCCAAGGGCCGATGCCCTCCAGCTGAAACCGCCTGATGCGGCAGGCCGACGTGGCCGGGGGGCAGGGCCGGCGAGTTCCGCCAGCGTGGCGGGGCCCCCGGGCGAACCTGTCGCGGCGGACCTGGGAGACGCTGGGCGTGGCCCGCGCCCATCACCATGCCGCACGAGCGGCTGCGGCCCCGTCCTGTGCAAGGCGGTATGTAGGTCGACAGCGACCGGGCCGGGGGCCAGCGACTCCCTGGCGGGAGGGCGCCGTTCGCCCACACGAGCACCATCTGGTCGGCGAGCGTCGTGCGACAGCTCCTCTCGCGTGAAATGTGACAGCGTGTACGAGGTCACAGCAGACGGGCCTCCAACCATACGGCTAGAGGAGAAGCACGATGTCGAAGCCTCCGCTTACCCCCGATGCGATCGTCATGATCAAAAAGGCCAATCCGGCGGTCATCACCACGCTCCGGCCGGATGGCCAGCCCGTCTCCACCGCCACCTGGTACCTGTGGGAGGACGACGGTCGCGTCCTGGTCAACATGGACGAGGGCCGCAAGCGCCTGGACCATCTGCGCAACGATCCACGGGTCACCCTCACGGTGCTGGACGAAGCCAACTGGTACAACCACATCAGCCTCATCGGCCGGGTCGCCGAGATGCGAAACGACTCAGACCTCGCCGGTATCGACCGGCTCAGCCAGCAGTACACCGGCAAGCCCTACCCGCAACGAGACCGGGCGCGGGTCAGCGCCTGGATCGAGATCGAGCGCTGGCACGGCTGGGGCGCGTACAAGGACAGCAGCCAGCCGGGCTGATCAGCGTCCGGGCCCTCCTGAGGTACACCACGCCCCGAACATGCACGGAGGCATCAGTCATCGGGCGGCTCTGCGGTGGCGGGGTGAAGACGGCGCCGCCGGCCTGTTCCGCCGCCAGGCACTCGAACTCCGTGTGCAGGCCGCCGGCGGGGAAGAGGCGTTCGCCGGCGCCGATGAAGGTAGGGCAGTTTCGTCGCCGATCCCCTGCCGCTGACGACGATTCATGAAAACGGCCGAGGCCGCTCCTCGCCTGGCTTGGTTGGTCCTTGAAGTAAGTGTGGAGAGTGGAGAGCGAAGGGCAGGTCTTGATCACCCGCGAGGTAGGTGCAGGAAAACCCCGCCGAGCGCTTCCGGATACCGGCGCGCTCACCAGGGCACAGGCGTTCCGTCCCAGGAGAAGAAGCCACCCGTGGGGCCGTCCTCCGGCAGCAGAGCCAGGCGGAGGGCGCCCTGGGCGGCCTCGGCCGGGTCAGCGCCGGCAGCGGCGGCCCGGGGGTTGAGGTCGGTGGCCCGCAGTCCGGGGGCGAGCGCGTTGACCTTGAAACCGTCCTCGGCCAGCGTCTGGGCGTAGAACACCGTGAGGGCGTTGAGGGCGGCCTTGGACGACCGGTAGGCGGCGGCTCCACCGCTGCCAGGGGTGAACTGGGGGTTGGGGTTCGTGCTCCAGTTCAGCGATGCCGTGCCGCTGGAGACGTTGACGATGCGCGGGTGCGGGGACCGGCGCAGGGCGGGCAGGAAGGCATTGGTCACGGCCACCACCCCGAACACGTTGGTCTCGTACGTGCGCCGGAACTCCTCGACGTCTGTGTCGGCCGGCGGGGCGAGTGAAGGTGAGATGCCGGCGTTGTTGACCAGTACGTCCAGGCGATCCACCTGAGCCGCGGCCTGTGCGATGCTGTCGGAATCCGTCACGTCGAGGACCAGCAGGCGGGCCTCGGCGCCGATCTCCTCGACGGCCCGCTGCCCGCGACCGGCGTCGCGGGCGCCCACGTACACGGTGACGCCCTCAGCGGCCAGCAGTCGGGCGATATGCCTACCGATGCCCTTGTTGGCACCGGTGACCAGAGCTGCGCGTTCGTTCATGGCCACTACTGTCCCCTGCTCGCAGGCGCCCTACCAGGTACAGCCGGTACCAGGCAGCGGGGGAAGAGGCAGGGCCCTCCAGGAACCGTCCCACTACCTGCGGGACCGACCCTGTCGATTCGGGGACGCATCGGGTGGTCACCGACGGCGCCCGGCTGTTGCACGACCCGGCAGGCGTCCTTGCCGGCCTTCCCGCCGCCTGCTAACGGCGCGAGTCGGATCAGTTCAGCTGTGGCGGGACCCAGGCGTGGTGCCGGAGGATCATGTGCGTTGCGGCGCGGGAGGGCGTCCACCGCATCGCCTGGTTCCGCAGGGCGACGGCCAGAGGGTGGGAGAGCTGCTGGCCCATCCTTCCGGCCTGCCGGGCGGCCCGCGCGACCGCCTGGCTTCGCGGTCGGCGCTCGGCGTCGTAGCGGGCGAGCGCGGCTTCCACGGTGGGCTCTTTGGCGAGTGCGGCAGCCAGGGTCACCGCGTCCTCCAGCGCCTGGCAGGCGCCCTGTCCGAGGTTGGGGGTCATCGCGTGTGCTGCGTCGCCGAGCAGCGCAATCCGGCCGACGGTGTACGCGGGGAGCGGGGTGCGGAGTTCGTTGACGTCGTGGTGCAGCACGGCGCCGGGCCGGGTCGCGTCGAGCAGAGCGGGGATCGGGTCGTGCCAGGTGTGGAATCGTCGCGTCAGTTCGGCCAGTGGGTCGGCGACCCGCGTTCCGGCGGGGAGGTTGAGGACGGCGTGCCATTCGGCTCGCCCGTCGTGGAAGGCGATGTGCCCGAACTCGGCCCCGTGTCCCCAGGTCAGCTCAAAGTCCGTGCGTAGGTCGACCGCGTGCTCGGTGATGGCGCGCAGCACCGTCGAGCCGCTGTAGACCGGGCCGGGGTGGGTTGGAAAGAGTTCGCTGCGCACTTTGCTGCCGATGCCGTCGGCCGCCACTACCAGGTCGGCGTCCAGGACTGCGTCGCCGCAGCCGACGCGAACCGCGCCGGGGCCGATCTGCTCGACCGAGCCCGCCTCACAGCCGATCAGTAGTGCCTCGGCCGGCAGGGGGGCGCGAAGCAATCTGTGCAAGGTGGCGCGGGGGATGCCCATGATCGGCGTGCCCACCGCCTTCTCGAGCGCCGCGCCGTCCAACCGGGCCAGCCAACCGCCCTGTGGCGTGAGGGTGCCACCGCTGTACTGGCCCCGCGAGGCTTTCCGTACCGCCTCGCCGACGCCGAGTTGTTCCAGTGCCCGCAGGCCGTTGGCGGCCAGTGAGATACCAGCTCCCGCGTCCTCAAGCATGGAGGCTCGCTCGACGACCGTCACTTTCCACCCGATACGGCGCAGGCCGATTGCGGCGGCCAGCCCGCCGATGCCCCCACCGACCACCACTGCCGTGTCACCCATGCTGAAGCCCCCACCCTTCTACATCTGTAGAAGGTCACCGTACCTAAGGCTCTACAGGTGTAGAAAGGAGCAATGGCTCCGGATCGACGTACCCTCCTCGCGGACGCAGCTCTCGACGTACTCGCCGACGAAGGGATCCGAGGCCTGACCCACCGCGCAGTCGACCGCAAAGCGACCATGCCGCTCGGCACCACGTCGGCCTACTTCCGCACCCGAGCCGCGCTGCTCACCGGACTCGTCACCCGCCTGGTCCAACTCGACCAGACGGAACTGCAATCCATGGCCGAAGAGCTTCCGCCCCTGCGCACCGTCGAGGAACTGGTGAACGCCATGGCACTGCTCACCCGTAAGCGACTCATCGGCGAGGGCCGCCGCCGCTCACTCGCCCGCTACGCCTGCGCCGTCGAGAGCGTGCGCGATCCTGAGCTACGCGAGATTCTCGTACCTCGCGAGAACGCCGGCCGCGAGGCCGTCCGGCTGTTCCTCACCGCGCACGGCGGGACGGACGTCGAGAATCGCACTCACATCCTGCTGACCTGCATCGACGGACTGGTCTTCGACCGGCTGGTGAGCGGCGGCGACGTACCGCGCGAGGCCCTCGAAGGGCTGGTCGCCGCCGCCCTACGCCAGGGCCCTGGCGTCGCCGGTCGTGCTCGAACCGGAGTGGAGTCTCATCTGTCTCCGCCGCCCACGCCCCCATTCTGAAACGATCAGTAAGATCAGTTTGTGGCTTCGGCTCGGGCGTCTTCCGGCAGTAGAGCCAGGAGCTGTTCCGTGTGGCCGGGCAGCTCCACTTCTGCGAGGCCGGCGACAAGGTCCCTCAGCGGCACGGGCCGGTCGACCAGGGCTTTGCCGCGGGACAGGAGCAGGACGGGCACCAAGGTGTCGAGTTCAGCCTCGCTCAGCATCGGTCCGCCGAGTGCGCACAGGGCGTCTGCCTGGATGCGGATACGGTCCCGGAGCACCGCATTGCTCCCGGCGAGCGCGATGACGCGTTCGAGGGTCCAGGTGTCCTGCGCTATGCGATTGTCGTACGTCGCGGTTGCTCCCGTAGCGGCGGAGGAGACGGCGGTGATGGTAGCGGCGGTGACAAGGGCGACGTGCGCGAGGATCTGGTCTGCGTTCCACTCGCCGGCCGGCCGGATGGGGATCGTGTCGCCGGAGTCGGCCACGGTGGCGGCAGCGTCCAGCAGCGCGCGGTAGGCGTCCCGAAGCGGGGTGGTGTCCATCATGTCTTCCTCCTTCTGCGGTCGTGCGCAGAGTGAATGGGGGACGGCCTGTGTGGGCTCCGGCTCAGTCGTGTGCGGGGTACATCTCCCATGGCGCCTGCGGGAGGACCTCGCCGGTCTCCAGCAGCGACTTGAGGTTCGCCAGCACGGCCGGCCACCCGTGCGAAACCCCGCTGAACATCTCCGGGTTGGCGAGATTCTCGTGGGTCACGGTGAGTCGGACGATGTCGTGGTGCGGTTCGACGAGAAAGGTGACAACCGACGGCTCTCTCGGCGATTCAGCGTCAGGGGCGTCGTCGAAGGTGATGACCAGGCGTGTCGGCGGCTCGGCCTTGATGACTCGTCCGACGACGTCGACGGCGCCTGATCCGTCCGTGCGCCGGTGCTCCCAGGTCGAGCCCTGCTGCCAGTCCGAGACGTTGGCGTGGCCCCAGTAGCGCGCCGTCAGGTCTGCGTCCGTCAGGGCCTGCCACACCTGCTCCGCGCCTGCGCGGATGTAGGTGACATAGACGTAGGTCGGCACGGACGTGGGTTCGCTGGTCATGGCGTACTCCTCTGCCTGGTTCTTGATGGCACTGATCGCTTGCAAGCGGGGCTTGTCGAACCCCGAGATCCAGCGCTCCTCGATCTCGTGGATGGGTGCCGGGTTGAGGTAGTGAAGTCGTTCCCGTCCGCGCCGTACGACGGTCACGAGGTTGGCCCGCTCGAGGAGGTCGAGATGCTGGGTCGCTGACTGGCGCGCCATGTCCAGGCGCTCGCACAGCTCACTCAGCGTCTGGCCGTTGTGCTCGCGCAGACGGTCGAGCAGAAGTCGTCGGGTGGGGTCGGCCAGCGCTTTGAAGACCGAGTCCATCGCTCTCGCTTCGAGGCTCACACTCCGATTATGCAGGCAATTGCCTGCATAATCAACGGCCAGCCGTCTTCGGCCTGATCTCCGGCCGTCCATCAGAGCCATTCGTTGATCGCGGTGACGATGCTGGTGAGACGGGCGACATCAGCACTCCGTCTCTCGTCCCAGCGACCTCGTGTCCACGTGCGGTGCTCGACGCGTCGGCGCCTGGCCATCGGTGGTACTCCTGGCGAGTGCACCCCACACGTGGTCACCCTGAGGGCGCGCTGCCATCCGCTGAGCGGTTGAGCGTGGACATGCCCCACAACTCGGCGATGCGGCCGTCCTGCACCCGGAAGATCTCCATCATCGAGGGGGAAGGCCGTACCTCAGCATCCGCAGGGATCCCATGCAGGGTCGAGCGGACTGCAGCCCTGTCTGTGTCCACGAGCATGTCCTCGACGGTGACCTGGATGTCGGGGAACGCGGCGTGGAGTCTGCTCCACGCCTCCACGACGCTGTCGACACCAACGGTTCCCAGTGCGTGGCTCACGAAGTCGCCGGAGAAGATCGTCTCCGCCTCGGCGAGGTCACGGGAGTTGAATGCGTCATACATGCGCTGCGCGATGGCTCTCACGTCGTGCGTCATCTCAACATCCTGTCCGGAACATGCACAAAGATCGGCTCAGGGGATGAGCGGAAACGGACCCCGAGCAAGAAGGCTCTCAGGCTGGTGATCCATCGCTGCCGAGGCAGCCGCTCCCGCTTACCCGCGGCGATGAATCCGACAACGGGCCGTCCCAACAAGGGCAGTCCGTTCACCGGCAAGGCCCAGGTGCAGACTCCGGTCGGCGGGCCTCAGGGGTAGAGCTTCTTCTGCTCAGCCAGCATTGCCACATACTTCTCGATCCCGTCGCACCAGGGTCTCGGGCTTCTTGGCGTCCTGGACGCGGTACAGGATCGCGTATCGGTTCTGGCCGTCCAGTGTCGCGAAGAACTCCGCAGCGGCGGGGTTCGCAGCGAGCGCCTCAGTCAGATCGTCCGGCACCGAGGCGCTCTTCCGCCCGGCATACGCGGCGTCCCAGCGACCGTCCGCCTTGGCACGCTCGACTTCGGCAAGGCCGGACGGGCGCGAGCAGGGCTTCGGCCTTATCACGGTTCATCTTCGACCACTTGCTCTTCGGCTTGCGCGGCGTGAGCCGCTGCAGCCAGTAGGAGTCGTCGAACCTGCCCTTCTGCCCGTCGATCCAACCGTAACAAAGTGCAACGTCAAGAGCCTGTGCTTAGTCCAGAGCCACGACGCCCGGAGCCTTCTTCCTGAGTTTCAGCCAGATGCCAGACGAGGAGGAGTGATGCTCGTCCAGCCAGCGCTCGAACGCCTCGGCAGATTCGAACAGGATGATTTCCAACTCTTCAGCCATCTCTCCGCTTTGCCCTCAGACGGTTTCGAGCAGGGAATAGGCTGGGCCGAGGCCCACTTTTCTGTGGCCGGTGGCTCATTCGTCAGGGTCGGCCCTCGGTCGGGAGGCCCACCCCGCCCAGGACGGTGAGGTCCGTGCGGTGCGGCGGGGCCGACAGCAGGGCGAGGACGTCGGAGGGGGCGGGGCCGTCGGCGGGAGGCGGAGTAGCCAGGGCGGCCTGTGCGCTGGCGTGGTCCCGCCAGACCTCGGTGACGTGGACCGTGTCCGGGTCTGCTCCGTCCTGGCTGATGAGGTAGATCTCGCAGCCTGGGAAGCCGCGAAGTCGTTCCGCGACTGTCAGCAGGACGGTGGCGAGTTCGCCACCCCTGCCCGGGTGCGCGGTCATGGTCATCAATCGGCCGATCATGTTCAGACCAAGGTGGAGATGCAGAACGGATGGCCGGCGGGGTCCAGTAGGACCCTCCACCGATCGGGCTGGGGTTGGGTCGGAGGCTCGACAGCGCCCAGAGCCAGCAGGAGATCCTGCGCAGAGTCCAGGTCGTCGACGCCCAGATCGATGTGGGCCTGCTTCTCCTGAGAGGGGTCCGGCCAGGTAGGGCGCCGGTAGTCGGCCAGCCGGTTGAACCCCAGTCCGGCCGACCCCTCCTTGCCGAGCAGGATGAAGTCGTCGCTGGAGTAGACGACGGGCAGGCTGAGAACATCGCCGTAGAAGCGGGCCAGTTCGGCGGGATCCGGACAGTCGAACGTGACGGCCGCATAGCGGATCGCGGGCATGGATACGTTTCCGGTGCTCATGGAAAAGACGCTACGCCGGGACCAGGACGGATTCTGTCCTGGTCATGGGAGAGACTTCGGGCTGTGATCAGCACCTCCGCCCGCCTGCTACGCCTGGTCTCGCTGCTGTCCGCGCGGCCGTCGTGGACCTGCCGCGAGCTGGCCGGGCGGATGGAGGTCACCGAGCGCACCGTCCGCCGGGACATCGCCAGGCTGCGAGAACTCGGCTACGGCGTGGAATCCGAGCCCGGGCCGTGGGGTGGCTACCGTCTGGGCGGCGGCACCCGGGTGCCGCCGCTGGTCCTCGACGACGAGGAGGCACTCGCCGTGGCCGTCGCCCTACGCGAGGCCGCGCTCAGCGGCGTCCTCGGCGGCGACCAGGCCGCGCTGTCCGCGCTGCTGAAACTGCGCCAGGGCCTGCCTCCGCGGATCGCGGACCGGCTGGGCGAGTTGGATGCCGCGTTCGTGCACACATCGAGGCACGACGAGCGGCAGATCGCGCCGGACATGCTGCTGGAACTGGCCACCGTGTGCCGCCGAAGTGAGCGCACTCGCCTGTCGTACCGGGACCGGGAAGGAAAGGCCACCGTCCGGGATGTCGACCCGTACCGCCTCGTGCACACCGGGCGCCGCTGGTACTTCGTCGCCCGGGATGTGGCGCGGGACGGGTGGCGGACGTTCCGGGCCGACCGGGTGACGCAAGCGCAGCCAACGGGGCAGGTGGTGGAACTCGTCGACCCGCCCGACCCGGCCCTCCTTGTCTCGCGAGGCATCGCCGGCAGCGCGTACCCGCTCTACGTGACGGTCCGCCTCCCGCTGCCCCTGGACCGGGCGCTGCGCCTGGTCCCCCCCACGGTCGGCACCCACCGGTCGGACGGCCCCGGCGACACCATCGTCGAGATCGGCGGCCCTGACGCGGACGGTCTCGCCAAATACCTGCTCAGCCTGGGCACCCCGCTGCAAGTGCTGTCCCCGGACGACGTGCGGCAGGCACTGCTGCGCCGCACCCGAGAACTGTTCGAGGACAACGGAGGCCATGGGCCCTCGTAGGGGTTCACGCCGGGCATGAGCGCCGATCCTCAACCGGTGTGGGAGGCTTCCCCGGCACGGCCGGTCTGCTCGCCGTTGCTGAGAGGATTGGTCCCTTCGGACGGAGCTGATCAGCGAGCGTCTCCCGCCTGGTCCGGGCATCGGGGCCGCAGCGGGCGGTAGCCGGGTCGAGCTGCGGTCAACCCGGCCGCCGCGTACGGCGAGTTCGGTGTCGATATATCGACGTCGATCGTGCCGAAGACCTAGGAGCGGCGCCGAAGCGCGCCCTCGTGCGCGTAGAACAGGCTGCGACGCTGCGAGTGCAGGGATTAGCTTCAGGACCTCTAGGGCTGTCCCGCGATCGCCTGTACGCAACCCGGCATGATCGATGGGTGTCCAGTGAACCTGCGCGGCCGGGCCGCATGAGGTATGTCCTGTTCGACGTCGACGGCACGTTGATCGACGCGGTGACCAACCAGCGCAAGGTCTGGGGAATTTGGGCGGAGCGGTACGGGCTGGATGCGCACGAGGTCTACCAGGTGGCTCTGCGGACGCGGCCGATGGAGACGTTCGCCCAGGTCGCTGCGGACCGAGACCCGCGTGAGTGCCTGGCCACGCTGCATGAGCTGGAGGACGAAGACGTCCGATCCGGCGTCTATGCGGCCTTCGACGGCGCGTCGGAGCTGCTGCACAACCTGCCACCGAAGTCCTGGGCGCTGGTGACCTCGAACTACGAGCACCGGGTGCGCGGCCGTTTCCTGCGGACGGGCTTGCCGGTGACGGGCGTGATCGTGGACGCGGCCGCCGTCGAGGAGGGCAAGCCCTCTCCCGTCCCGTATCTGCTGGGCGCCGAGCAGCTCGGAGCCGAGCCGGGAGACTGCCTGGTGATCGAGGATGCCCCGTCCGGAGTGCGGTCCGGGCTGGGCGCCGGGATGACGGTGTGGGGGGTGAACGCCGCTGCGGCGGTGGAGGGCGTGCATCGCCACTTCGTCAGTCTGCGTGAGGCAGTTCCTCACATCCTGGCCTTCGTGTCCGGCCCTCACGGGAATGCCGCGGCCTGAGCCTGCCCGTCGGCACGGGGTACCGCTGAGAAGAACGTTGCTTATCGCGTCACTGCCTTTATGTGGACTTGCGGAGCTTCTCCCCGAACTCGCCGCGCCGCCGAGTGAGGAGTTGCAATGCGCTGGCAACAGCTCCCCATGCCCGGATGTCTTGTGATGACCTGCGACAGTCCCATGGCCCCCGGGGCGCCGCCCCGCTACCTTCGTCGGGGGGATCGCGGGGGTGGGAAATGGCCGGTACACACGTCCGCGCGGAGGTGGCGCGCTTCGCCGCCGCCCCGGTCCTGGGCGTCGCGGTGGTGCTCGCCGCCATCCTGACCGCGTTGTCGGACCGCTACGGCTTCCACCGCGACGAGTTGTACTTCCTCGTCGCCGGCCACCACCCCGCCTGGGGTTACGTCGACCAGCCTCCGTTGACCCCGCTCGCTGCCCGCCTCTCCACGGCCGTCTTCGGCGACACACCCGCCGGGCTGCGCGTCGTGGCCACTCTCGCCTGCGCCGCGACGGTCGTGATGGTCGCCACCGTCGCCAGGGAACTGGGCGGGGGCCGTGCGGCGCCGTCGCGGCCGGAGCGATCGAAGCCGGGAACCTGCAACACACACAGGTCCCCGGCGAGAAGACGGCCGCGGCCATGGCATGCACGCTGGCCCGAGCGGTCACGGAAACTGGACCAGGAGATCGTGCGCATATCGAGGCCCGGTTCCGCGAGCACCGGCACGCCGAGTCGATCATCAGTATGCCCGGCAACGGCACCCTGCTCGGCGCCGAGTTGGTTGCCTGCACCGATGGTGACATCGCCTCTTTCGGCAGCGTAGGGAGCCTGGCTGGCCGGCGTTGCCGGCCCGGCCCCGGTCCCGAAGGACTCCGGGAAGATCAGCGAACATGCGCCGCCCACTACCATCGCCGACTCCTGCGTGTCTTCTACCTGTCCGCTCAAGTCGCCGCCCGCTGCTGCCCCGCCTCACAGGCCTTCAACCAACGCAAAACTGATGAAGGGAAGACACACAAGCAGGCCGTGCTTGCACTCGCCCGGCGGCGCCTCGACGTGCTGTGGGCGCTTAGACGTCGTCTCATTTGGTGAGCCTGCGGTAACAGATGAGGCTGCAGGCGATGGCGGTGAAGGCCAGGAAGTGTTCGGCCTTGCGTTCGTAG
>NZ_JBIVBI010000033.1:0-27149 GCF_044746005.1 Streptomyces sp. NPDC086766
CCAGGCTCTACGTCAAAGGCATGGGAACCCAGAAGGACCGTCAAGGATCTCCTGACGACAAACCGTCAAGGAAGTCCTGAGACCTCACACCGACAGGCGGGCATCGGTGGGCGCTTATGAAGCTGTCGGGCTGGGGGTATCCGGCTCATCACCCAGGTCGGAGGTTCGATCGGACAGCCGGACACATGGGGCAGGGCTGCGGCCGCGCTCCTACGCTGCGGCCATACGGATTGGCTCCATAGGGGGATTGCCTCCGAGCATCGTCGCAGGCCGCAGCCCTATACGCGACTGTTCGACGAGTATGGGTCCACAGATAGTCCACAGCTCGTAGCATGCGCACGAGGGCTGCTCTGATCAAAGCGGCGGCGTTGCCGTGCGAACCGTTGAGGCTGCGGGGGACTACGTGAGGACCATCGGAACACTGCGTGGTTGTGCGGAGAGGCATCTGCAGACCTACACAGATCCCCGGGGGCCTCGAGCCTTCCGTACGTATGACTGGCAGGGCGATCCGAAACGATTGAGCCCGTTGGACTGTCTGGCCCCGGCCCTGCTGAGCGTTCGAATTGGCTACAAGCAGGTAGTGCCGTTGTTCCACCCTGACGGCCCGGGGGCTGAAGTCCTGCAGGCCATGGAAGCGGTGCTGTCGGATGAGGCGTGTGCGACAGCGGACTTCTTGGACGTGACGCTGGATCCGTTGACGGGACCTTGGTCTCTGGTCGATCGAGCACTAGTGGCTACAGGTGAAGCCGGCGGTACGGGGCTGCCCGACTTCAAGGCCGTTGCCGTCACCAAGATCCTCCACCGCAAGCGGCCTAACCTCGTGCCGATTTTCGACAGCAGCATCTACCAGTTCTACCTTGGCCAAAAGCCAGTTCCCGGAGCCTACAAGGACACCCCTCGGCGCTTGTGGCCGCTCCTGCAAGCAGACCTACGCCATCACCGAGATTGGATCCAAGACCTCATCGTCCCCATCCGCACGCCTGACGGGAGGCCCCTCAGCCTTCTTCGAGCGGCAGACATCATTATCTGGGAGCACACGGCCAACGGATGCGCCGCGTGACGGTGCCTTGCTGACACTTGGGGGTCATGTTCGTCGTTGCATGAGCGTGCCGGGCGGGCGTCTTCTACCCTCCTTGATGATGTCGTTACCTGGACGCAGGTGTCTGTTATGCAGCAAATCTGGGGTAGTGAGCGTCGTCGGACGGCGATCGGGCGGATGGCGTTGTCGGTGCCGGCGCGTCAGGCGCTGGCGGACCGCCAGTTGGTACCTGAGCGGACGATCCTCGATTACGGCTGCGGCCGTGGCGACGATGTCAGAGCTTTGGAGCAACTGGACTGCCAGGTGGCTGGGTGGGATCCGTATTACCGCTCCGACACGCAACTGGCCGCAAACGACGTGGTGTTGCTGACCTACGTGCTCAACGTGATCGAGGATCCGGCGGAGCGTCGGCGGACCTTGCAGCAGGCGTGGGAGCTGACCTCGACGCTGCTGGTTGTCTCAGCCCGGCTGACATGGGAGAAGTCAAAGGTCCACGGCCAGGCGTTCGGTGACGGCCTGCTCACGAGCCGACAGACGTTCCAGCACCTGTATGCCCCAAGTGAGCTGCGGGAGTACGTGGAGCAGGTGACCGGCGCACGGGTGGTGGCGGCTGCGCCAGGGGTCGTCTACGCGTTCCGGGACGAGGGCGCCCGTCTGAGCTATCTGGCCCAGCGTGTGATCCCAGATGCCGAGTGGCTCGCTTCCGAGGACACTGCCTCAGCGGTGAGTGCGGTGGTGGACTTCTTCGAGCGTAAGGGACGTCCGCCGCGCATTGAGGAGATGCCGCGGACTGTTGCGGAGCTATTGGCTCACCTGCGACCCGGCGAGGTCAAGCGCCTGGTGCGGGATGGTGCTGATCCTGAGCGGGCTACTGCAGGGGCTAAGCGATCGACGCTGAACACGTTGCTCTATCTGGCGGTGGAGCTCTTCAATGGCCGTGGACCGTTTGGCAGTCTGCCAGTGGGGCTGCAGCAGGACGTACGCACGTTCTTCAGCTCCTACAAGGAGGCGTGCCAGCGGGCTGACCGACTGCTGTTCAAGCTCCGCGACGACGGCTATGTGCGTAATGCCATGAACGCCTCCGTCGCAGGCAAGGTGACACCGACAGCGCTGTACGTGCATCGCCGCACGCTGGAGCGGATCCCGACGGTATTGCGCTTGTACGAGCACTGCGCATCGATCGCTGCCGGTCGCCCGGAGCAGTGGACCGTGGCCAAGCTCAAGTACCAAGGGCGAGCGGTGTCTTGGCTGGACTACCCGGACTTTGACAAGGACCCGCATCCGCGGATCCGGTCCTCCTACATGGTGGACCTGCAGACGCTTCAGGTATCCCATCTCTCCTATGAGAGCTCGGCCAACCGCCCCTTGCTGCACCGCAAGCACGAGTTTCTGGCACCGGAGGATCCGGACGTGCCGCGATACCGCCGGTTGACCGAGTCTGAGATGCGAGCGGGATTGTATGAACGGCCGCACCTGATCGGGACCGAAAACGGCTGGGAGGCCGAGCTCGTCAGGTGCGGCCGGCAGCTGCGCGGGCACCGCCTGGTGCGTCGCACCGAGGCATAGGGCTGGTCAGCCTTCCTGAGGCTGCATGCGGGCGATGGTCTCGGCAATGGGAAGCGGGTCGAAGTCCCTCGCCTGCGGAGGGAACCAGGAAAACCTCAGCCCGTTGGCGGCTACATCCTCGGGAAGGCCCATCGCCTGGAGCACGTGGCTAGGGGTGTAAGAGGCGCTGGTACACGCCGACCCTGTTGCAATGGCAACCTGGTCCTTGAGCCGGACGATCAGTGCTTCAGCGTTGAGCTGGTCGAAGGACACGTTGAGGATGTGCGGCACGGTGTGTGTCTGATCTCCGTTGAGGCGGAAGCGTGTCTTTCCGAGTGCTTCCAAGATCTGCTCGCGCATCGCTCGCGCGTCGCGCTCCCAGTTATCCCGGCTCTCGTGGAAGATCTTCGCGGCCTCGTAGAGGCCCATGATCAAAGGGACGGGGAGGGTTCCGGGGCGCAGCTTCCTCTCCTGGCCGCCGCCGAACATGATCGGCTCCAGCGGCACCTTGTCCCAGCCGCGACGTCGTGTGATGAGTGCTCCGACCCCCTTCGGCGCGCCGATCTTGTGGCCGCTGATGCTGATCAGGTCGATTGGCGCGGACAGGTCGCCGGCGATCTTGCCGTATCCCTGGGCGGCGTCCACGTGCAAGTAGGTCGGCGTGGCTCGCAGGCGTTCGGCCAGCTCGGCGACGGGCTGGATGACCCCGGTCTCGTTGTTGACGTGCATCAGAGATACGGCGAGGGTGTCGGGGCGCAGGTGCTCCATCACCTGTTCGACGGTGATACGGCCGGAGGGGCCCGGTTCAAGAAGGTCCACAGTGAAGCCGCGGTTCTCCGCGAGGTGCAACAGGGGCTCGAGGACGGCCTTGTGCTCGATGGCGGACGTGATGATGTGTTTCCGGCCGGTGCGCTCGCCGAACGGGGAGAGGCCGAGCAGGGCGATGTTGTTGGACTCCGTGGCCCCGCTGGTGAAGATTACTTCCTCGGTCTTGGCGTCGACGGTGCTCGCAAGGAAGGAACGGGCTTGCTGGACCGCCTTCTTGGCACGGGCGCCGTACTCGTGAGTGCGGCTGCCGGCGTTGCCGAAGTCTTCGGTCATCCAGTGCAGGACGACATCAGCGACCCTGGGGTCCACCCGCGTCGTCGCCGCCACGTCCAGATACGCCACCACGGCGCTCACCCGCCTCTTTGCACGCTTCCACTACACGTCGTACGTCAAGTGATTAACGTACACGCTGGACCGCGGTGCGCGAAGCTCACGCTTCACGACATCGACACCGCATCTGCGGTGCTTCGTTTTAGGTAGCCGGGGCTCCAGGCGCGTCATCCGGGGAACGGTACGTCACTCCGCGCGCCTGGGTACGTCGAGGCGATAGTGGCGTACGTTTCTCAGGAGACGTACAGACACGTTAGAGTGCACGGGTGCAGACTGAAGCGGCGAGCAAGGCTGCGGGGCGGGCTGCCTCGCGGGCGTCAACGGGCTTTGAATACACCTTCCCTGCGATCCGTGGAGTGCAGGCGGGTCGGGAGTTCTATGCATCGATGTGCCCCTTGCGGCTCATCCCGAAGATCTTCCTCTTTGATGAAGATGATCTCTCGGCTGAGCTGAGAGCCCAGCGTGTGCTCAACAAGGGACGCCTGCCGGCACTCGCTCGCTACATTTTGGACAACCCCGATGACTACGTCTTCAGCGCCCTGACCGCTTCCGTGGACGGGGACATGGTGTTCGAGAGTCAGGGTGCAGAGGGATCCGCGCACCGCGCGGGGCAGCTGCGCATCCCCATGGACGCACGCTTTCTCATCAACGACGGGCAGCATCGCCGGGCTGCCATCGAGCTCGCACTGAAGGAGAACCCCGACCTCGGGGACGAGACCATCGCCGTCGTCTTCTTCCACGACGCCGGACTCTCCCGGTCGCAGCAGATGTTCGCCGACCTCAACCGGCACGCCGTCCGCCCGGCACGCTCCATCGGCGTCCTGTATGACCACCGGGATGTCAACGCTCAGATCACCCGCGCTCTCACCGAGCGTTCGGCTATCTTCCGGGGCTTCGTGGAGATGGAGAAGAGCACCCTCTCCGCCCGCTCCCGCAAGCTGTTCACTCTCAGCGCCCTCTACTACGGCAACCAGTCCCTGCTTCAAGGCCTCGACCTGAAGCAGGACGAGGCGACCAAGCTGGTGCAGTCCTTCTGGGAGGCCATGGATGCGGCACTGCCGGAGTGGGCGCTGGTACGCAATAAGCAGCTCTCCGCCCAGGAGATGCGCCGAGACTTCATTCACAGCCACGGCATCGCCTTGCATGCGCTCGGCCGCATTGGCAACTCGCTGCTGCGGGAGTCCACCAAGGCGACCGCATGGAAGAAGCGGCTGGCTCCGCTGAAGGACGTGGATTGGTCCCGCGCCAACACCGATTGGGAGGGGCGCGCCATCGTTGGCGGCCGCGTCTCCAAAAGCCACCAAAATATGACATTGACCGTTAATTACCTGCGTAAGTACCTGGGCCTGGAGCTGAGCCCGGAAGAGCAGCGTGTAGAAGACGCATACCTGCGAGGCGAGGCATGACTACCATCCCCCTCAATCTTGGGCTCACCCCCGTACGCCGCAAGCCGTTCGATGGACGCTCTCTGGATGAGGTCGTCACCGAACTGACGGCGGAGATCCGAGAGCTGTACACCGCCGACCAGGTTCCCTGGGTTATCGGTTACAGCGGAGGCAAGGACTCCACCGCCGTCCTGCAGCTGGTGTGGATGGCCCTCACCGACCTGCCCGCCGAGCAGCGCACCAAGACCGTGCATGTCATCAGCACCGACACCCTCGTGGAGAATCCGGTAGTCGCCGCCTGGGTGTCTGCCTCGCTGGGCACCATGCAGGACGCGGCACAGGCGCAGGACCTGCCGATCGAGCCGCACCGCCTCACCCCGGAGATCAAAAACACCTTCTGGGTGAACCTGATCGGCCGGGGCTATCCCGCCCCGCGGCCGAAGTTCCGCTGGTGCACCGAACGCCTGAAGATCAAGCCTTCGAACGCCTTCATCCGCAGCGTGGTCGCCGCCCATGGCGAGGCGATCATGGTCTTGGGCATTCGCAAGGCGGAAAGCCAAGCCCGCGCCCGGGCCATGGAGAAGCACGAGAAGCGACGCGTCCGCGACCGCCTCTCACCCAACGCCAACCTGCCGAACTCTCTCGTCTACAGCCCCGTTGAGGACTGGACCAACGACGACGTGTGGGAGTTCTTGATGCAGAAGCCCAACCCCTGGGGCTACAACAATCAGGACCTGCTCACCATGTACCAGGGCGCTTCCGGCGACGGTGAGTGCCCGCTCGTGGTTGATTCCAGCACCCCCTCCTGCGGCTCCAGCCGCTTCGGCTGCTGGACCTGCACCCTCGTCGAAGAGGACAAGTCCATGTCCGCCATGATCCAGAACGACGAGGAAAAGGAGTGGATGCTCCCCCTGCTGGAGCTGCGCAACAAGCTCGATGCACCCTTCGGTCACTATGCGGAGGGTGACCCGGACCTCCCGCCCGGCCGCAAGGCCCCCTTCCCGCGCCCGGACAAGCCGGCTCGTGACTTCCGCCGGATGAACGGCAAGGTAATGCTGTTCAACGAGGGCGCCATCCACGGTCCCTACCTGCAGTCCTACCGTGAGGAGTGGCTGGAGGAACTGCTAAGGGCCCAGACCTGGATTCGCGCCCACGCTCCCGCGCACGTGAAGAACATCGAACTGGTCACGCTCGAGGAACTCCACGAGATCCGTCGAATCTGGGTGTTCGACAAGCACGAGGTCGAAGACAGCCTGCCGCGGATCTACCAGGAGGCCACCGGCGATCCCTTCCCGGGAGGCCCGCTCGACGAGCAGCTCGTCATGGGCTCCGACGAGATGGACGTCCTGAAGCAGGTGTGCGACGGCGACGACCTGCACTACAACATGGTCCGCGAACTCCTTGCCGTCGAGCGGAAGTACCGCACCATGGCCCGCCGCTCCGGCCTCTTCCAGGCCCTTGAGCAGGCCGTGCAGAAGGGCTATTACGAAGACCGCGAAGACGCCGTGGAATTCGCGACACGCAAGAAGAAGTGGCGCGACGACATCGCCGAGAATCTGACCTTCGACGACGAAAACGAACTCGATGCTCCTGCGTAAGATCACCCTCGAAGAATTCGGGGCCTACCGCGGAAAGCAGTCTCTCGACCTCACCCCCAAGAAGAACAAGCCGATCGTCTTGATCGGCGGGCTGAACGGGTGCGGCAAGACGACTCTCCTCGACGCCATCCAGCTGGCGCTCTACGGCAACCGTGCCCGCTGCAGCGGCCGCGGCACCAAGGCGTACGACACGTACCTGCGGGAGAGCATCAACCGCAAGGCCGATCCCAGCCGCGGGTCTGCCATCACCCTTGAGTTCACCGTCATGGCCGGTGGGCACGAGCACTACTACCGGGTCGTGCGCAGCTGGCACATCGGCGGTAAAACCCTCAAAGAGTTCCTCAACGTCTACGTCGACGAGACCTACGGCGAGCGTGTAAAAACGCAGCGCAATGCAGTGCCGGAGGAGAAGTACAACCGACTGCTCAGCGAAGGCTGGGCCGACCACGTCGAATCCTTGCTGCCCCTGGAGATCGCCTCCCTCGCCTTTTTCGACGGCGAGAAGATCGAATCGCTGGCCAACCCTGAACGGGCAGCCTCCGTCATCGAGTCCGCCGTGCATTCCCTGCTGGGTGTCAGCACCGTCCAGCAGCTGCGCAACGATCTTCTGGCCCTGCAGCGGCGCCAGAAGCTCTCCGACGAAGAGCAGCACCTCCTGGATAACATTCGCACCCAGGAAACCGAACGGGAGGCGGTGCTGTCCCAGTACGACATCGCCCACCAGGACCTCGCCCAGTCCCGCAGTGAGCTCGGCAAGGCGCAGCGCAAGCTGGAGAGCTTGGAGAAGGCGTTCGCTGACGAGGGCGGCGAGCTGTTCACCCGGCGCGTCGAGCTGGAGAACGACAGGGAGCAGGCCCTTGCACATCTGGCCCAGGTGCGTTCGGAGCTCACGCAGCTCGCTGCCGGGCCCCTGCCGCTGCTGATGGTCAAGCCGCTCTTGGACGACGTGCGCCAGCAAGCCAAGAGCGAGCAGGAAGCGCAACACGCGGCTCAGGTCCTTGAGGTCCTGGAGGAGCGGGACCGATGGCTGCTGGAGCTGATGCCGGACACCGTCCGCGCCGAGGTCATCAAGAGCCTGAAGGACGACCGCGCCGACCGCGCCGCCAAGACGGAGCTGCCGGTGGATCTGCGCCTGCCGCACGATGCACTGGCCCAGCTCACCGTCCTCGACGAACTGCTCCAGCGGGACACCAAGCGCTCCGCGCAGCTGCTGCACAGCGCCGCCGAACTCGCCGAGCAACTGGACCAGCTGGACCGGCAGCTCGCCGGCGTTCCCGCCCAGGACAAGGTCGAGGCCCTACAAGTGGCCCGAGATGAGCAGATCGTGGAGGTCGCCCGTCGCGAGGCCGCCTGCGATCGCGCCGCGGCCAAGCTGGAGGACCTCAAGCGGCGTCGCGAGCACGTCACCACCCTGCTGGAGCGTGCCCACAAGGAGTTCGTCCGCACTAAGGTCAAGGCGGAAGAAGTCGAGCGGATCATCAGATACTCCGAAAAGGCCCGCGACACTCTCGAACGTTTCGGTTCCGCGCTCCTTGAACGGCACATCAGCCGACTCGAAGTGGCTGTCCTGCAAAGCTTCAAGGTCCTCATGCGCAAGCAATCTCTCGTGCATGACCTGCGTATCGACACCGACAAGTTCACCCTCACCCTTGCAGACGCTCAGGGCGAAGCCATCGACCCAGCGCGCCTGAGTGCCGGAGAGCGCCAGCTCCTGGCCGTCTCTCTGCTGTGGGGCCTGATGCGGGTTGCCGGCAACCGGCTGCCCAGCGTCATCGATACCCCTCTGGGCCGCCTCGACAGCCGTCACCGCGAGCACCTCGTCGACCGCTACTTCCCCAACGCCAGCGACCAAGTCCTCCTGCTGTCCACCGACGAGGAGATCGACGAGTACCTGCTCGGGCGTTTGAAGAAGTCCGTCGCCCACACTTACACGCTCGTCCACGACGACACTGAGTTCACCACCGCCGTCGTCGAAGGCTATTGGTGGAGTGCAGGAGCCCAGCATGCCGGTTGACAACGTCCGCCTGTCCCAGCCTGCCAAGGACCGGCTGATCTACCTCAAGCGCACCACGGGCATCACCCAGTGGAACGTGTTGTGCCGCTGGGCGCTGCTGCTGTCGCTGAAGGACCCCTCCACCCCGCTGGTGAAGGACATCGTCACCGACTCCAACGTCGAGATGAGCTGGAAGACCTTCGCCGGACAGCACGGCGACCTCTACCTGGCCCTGCTCAAACAGCGCTGCGTCGCCATAGGCGAAGAACCTACCGACGACAACATCCAGCGCATCCTGACCGTGCACCTGCACCGTGGCATCGGCTATCTCGGCGCTGACAAGCAGATGGCCACGATCGAAGGCCTAGTCGGCGCCGTCGTACCTGCCTGACGCCCCTCTCATTGATCCCCCAGGCAGACCGTCCTGGGGGATCTGCGTATCTGGGCTTCGCAGCCGGCAGAGTGCTCGCGCTGTAGCGCTGCCTGCCTGAAGGCCCATCTCGACGCCTTCACCCGGCGTTCCGGACGGTGGGCAGGCGCTTGCGCCTGGAAGTCTTGGCCACTCGTCCCGATATATCGATTTACCCCCCTACGGCCCACGCAGCGCCAATCCAGGTGCGCCTCTCCTCGTACTGCGCCTGGTGCGCGCGACCTTCATGTGATCTTATTGTGAAAGGTGCAACGGTCAAGCACTTCTGGGGGTGGGTGAGGCGTTGCGGTCCCTGCCGGAGTGGGCGGCAGGTGTGCGAGCCGCATGGGGATGCGATGGAGAGTCCGTCGCGGTCCGCGCTGGATGGCGAGAATCTCTGAGTGTGTGGCGGTTGGTGGCTGTCGTTCCTGCAGGTGGCGAGCCATGGCTGAGGCGGAGGGGCGCTGACGCGGCCCACGCGGCAGTGGGTGCAGTCCGGGCTCCCTAGGGGGCGCCGGGTTGGATCACAGACTGGTATCCAAGGGCAACCTTCCGGGAGCCGTGCATGTCAGTGTGATCGCCTACGCTAATTTTTCACAAACGGCTGAAGGTGCAACCTACGGGGGCACTGTCGTAATCGGGGGAGAGGGTCGACCATCAGTGCACGTAGACGCCAAGAATCCTAGTGGCGCTCAGCTGCGATGCGGCAGCCATGTGCAGGCGAGTCGGGCCAGCCTGCGCGCGACCCGATCGCACCGCGCGAGCGGTCTTGCCCAAGCGGGCACGGTCGGGCTGAATGGTTCCCCCCGCATGGGTGGATGAGGGGCATTGGCCTTGAATACTCTCTCGCATAGCCGCTACTCCATGCTGGACGTCGATGAAGCGCCTGAGGCGCCCGGTCTATATGCCTGGTATGTGAGCTTCAGGGCGAGTCCGCATGACTGGAAGATGCAGCCAAGCCCGCAAGGCGATCAAGCCATTGACGGCTTCCTGCGGTTGCTCAGAAAGTACGCGGGCTACTACGAGCCGCTGCCCATCTCCTTGCGTGGACGCGGTTCCTACGGCGCCGCATGGGAGGGCGACCTCGAACTCGATACGCCGCTGCGCCAACCCGACGAGGAAACCGACGCTTCCCCCGCGGAAGAAGACAAGCGACTAGCGATCCTCATGGACTCGCTGGACAGCCAGGACCGGCGGCGGGTGCTGGCCACCATCCTCGAGATGGCCGCCCCGGTGTTCTCCTCACCGCTGTACATCGGCGTGGCGGAGAACCTGCGCGAGCGTCTGCGCACCCACCGCCGTGACTTCACCAAGGCGTACGACTGGCTGCGTGACCACCCCGAGGACGCCGCGGAGGTTCGCGCGAAGGGAAAGACGTTCGGCGCGCGAGCAGCTGCTCGCAACATGACCATGCGTCAGCTCGAAGCCTGGGTGATCGATCTGGGCGATCAAGAAGACGACGCTGTGACGCTCAAGCATCTGCGCCACACTGCACAATCAGCAGAGTGGCTGCTCCACCGGCTGTACGCGCCGATTCTCGGAAGGCAATAGGGAAACGATGTTCGGCTCAGGAACCAAGCTCACGTTCCGCGACTACGTGCAGGGAACGTGGGGCACGTTCACCACACCGGCCGGCCGGGTGGACTACATCATGACCAAGGCGCGGCTCGGCGAGGAGACCGACGATCCCGAGCGCCAGCTCACCAAGAGCCTGGCTCCCGTACGTGAGGTCATGGAAGCCGGCGATCTGGACTTCAACCAGCTGCTGCAGCGTGACCTGGACGATCACCGCGTGGCGGTCAAGTTGATCCCCTACCTGCTGGATCTCAAGCCGACCGGGCCTGCGTTTCTGCCGCCCATCGTCGCGGTGCTGCTGCCCTTCCGCGGCAAGCGCCCCTCACACTTCGAACCGCTGGGCCAGCCCACTGTGGTTCCCGACGACGGAGCCCAGTGGCAGCAGGAGCAGGCGGGTACCGCGTTCCAGGTCCAGCGCCTGGTCGGAGACAACGACCGTCTGCACCCGGCCAGCGTGGGCAAGCTGTGGTGGAACAAGACTGAGGCGCAGCTGGTCGTCCTCGATGGCCAGCACCGCGCCATGGCTCTCTTGGCCATCGAGCGCACGATGACCAAGAGCTGGCAGAACTCCGGCGGTGCCCGCTTTCGTTCTTTCTACGAAAACCAGGTTCTCCAGGCGCTCGAGGACTTCGGCGATGTCGACCTCAGCCGCATCGAAGTGCCTGTGACCGTGTGCTGGTTTCCCGATCAGACCGGCGAGGACGCCCGGCCCCATGAGGCTGCGCGCAAGCTGTTCGTGGACGTCAACAAGGAAGCGCGTCCGCCGTCGGAGTCCCGGATCATCCTGCTGTCGGACGCCGAATTGAGCAATGTGCTCACTCGCCGTGTGCTCAGCGAGCTGCGTAATGACAAGAGCGACTCGCTGCTGCCCATCTACGCGGTGGAGTACGACAATCCCGAGGTGAACTCCACCAGGCCGGCCCGGTGGTCGGTGCTGACCAATATTCACCTGCTGAAGTTCGCCGTCGACCGGTGCGTCTTCGGCCCTCCCAAGTACCTGCGGAACGTTGCACAGAAGATCGGCGGCCGGCTCAGCCAGACGGAGCTGGACGCTTTCATGCAGGAACAGCTGGACCTCGACCGCCTCCTGCCCGATCAGCTTGAGGAAGGCGGCGTCACCTACCAGCGGGACAAGATCGGCAACACGGCGTTCCCCTTGGGATGGATGGACGCCATTAGTGACCAGTTCGCCGCCACTTGGGGTCGGGCGATCCTCACCCTGCTCTCGCGCACCGCTCCCTACGCGGCTCACGCCACGGCGCTGACGCAGCTGAAGGAGGACTGGCACATAGACGACACTGGCCTGACCCTCGCCCACGACGCTCTGTTCAGCGGGGTGGGTGTGTTCTGGACGCTGCGTGACAGCTACGAGCACTACCTGGAGGAGAAGACCGCCGGCCGGAAGACGACCAAGTCCGATGTGATACGAGCCTGGGAAGCCCTGAAGGGCCGGGAGGAGATCTTCGAAACCTACCGGGCCCAGGCGTATTTGGACTCCGGCCGCAGTGCCGCGCTCAAGCAGTCGAAAGCTGCCTACGCCGTGTTCAACACCCACGCCTGCCAGCTGGGCATGATGATGGCCCTGGGCTCGCTGTGGGAGCTGCGCAAGGCCCAGTCCGGCGGTGCCGATGTCAAGGACCTGCCGCAGTTCGCGGAGGCGTTGGTGAAGGCTTGGAACGCCTACTTCGCTCTGGAGGCGGGCAAGGCCAAGGACCGCAGGCTCGTCTTCAACAAGAACGGGGTCGCTCACCCCCTCAACCAGATCGCCAACATGGACACCCCGCAGGCGGTCTATTTCCGTTACTTCTGGTTGCAGATACTGGACACCCCTCAGGCGTGGACGCACATCTGCGATTGGTTCACCGATCGGGCCGGATTCGACGACAAGCTCAGCGCCTCGCGGGGTCTGTACCTGAGCCTGTGCCAGGACCAGCAGCTGAAGGCTCTCAAGGCCAGCCGGCCCGGCGTCGCTGAGACGAAGCTGCGGGGAGAGGCGGAGAAGGCCGCCCGTGCTGCGCTAGGACGCGCTCTAAAGGAGTGGTTCTACGGCTCTGACGAGCCGTACCAGAACTGGCTGGCGCAGATCGACCAGCACGGGGTGCCCGCGCAGGAGCCGCAGGACGCGCCGGGGGAGAGTGAAGACGGTGCAGCCGGCGCCGACGAGACCGAAGACGAGCCGGTGACCAGTGTGAACGATCTGCTGAGTAAGTGAGCAGTGCCCGGCGGCTAGGGCAAAAGGGGCGTCCTTGCCGCCGGGCGCCGCAGCGGGGTGCACCGGCACGAACAGGGTGGGAAAAGATGTCAGCTTCGCTCTCGTTGCTCAAGCCGACGTGGCACATCGTGCTGCCATGGCTGGATCAGCTGGGGCCCGAGCAGTTGCTCGCACTCCAGCGGATGGGAGGGCCGGCGCAATGGTGGCTGCACGAGACACCGGAGGAGACAAGCGCACGCCGCCCGTACATGGACGACGTTTTCGACCTGCTCGCTTCCTTTCTGGGCTGGGGCGACGAACCCGAGCTGGACACACAACCGTTGCACCTGCTGCTTCCGTCACTTCCTCAGCAGATGCCGACGGCAGAGCTGGAACTGGAGACGACGGCGCTGGACGTCCTTCAGGCCGCAGGTGGCAGGACACTGGCCGACGTAGCTCATCTGACGCCGTCGAACATCGCCCGCTTTGCAAGGTTGCATACCGATACAAAGCGCGACATCCTTGCGGTTCTCGTGCGTGCTGCTGCCCTGTTTCCGCAGCCGGAGCCGTCCCAGGACGAACCCCCGCACACACCCGCCTCGCCTGCGCACGCCGAGCCCGAGAGTCCCGACCATGTGGTCCAGGGGTGGTTCGTCTCTCTCGATGCTCGCCAGCAGGACCTGATCACCCAGCACCTGTGCGCACGGGCCCCGGTGCCGGTCGATGAACTGGCCGTCCGCTACCGCACGATGCGGTCATGGATGACACGGCTGCTGGAGGAGCTGCCCCAGCAGCTGCAGAACGCGGCACTAACGTCTCACAACCTCGCCTGCGCCTTGCAGCTGTTTGAGTCCGCAACCCGGACTCCCGTCACTCGGACAGACCTGATGGACCGCCATCCCTGGCTTGCTGACCGGCTGCCGGGCAGCGAGGTGAAGGTGCTTGAGCTCCTACTCGCCTTGCACTGGTCGGGGAGCAGCGACGGGGACTGGCTGTTCAGCGGTTCGCTGGCGCACGCCCGCAAATTGACCCGCAGCGCCCTCGACCTGCTCCCGGGGGAGGTGCTGTCGCTGCCCGCGGCCGCGCGGCTGCTCAAGGACACCGGGCGTCCTCTCGAAGCCACAGAGCAGTGGCTTCAGTACTGCGGGCTATGCGTCGTCGGCGGCCAGCAGATCGAACTCCCTCGCGAACGGCGACCCGTCGGTGCGGCAGCGACGGATGGCGACTACGAACTGGCGCCACCGCGTCCCGCCGCCCTCCTCGACGATGCAGCTGCTGCTGCAGCCGCGCCCTCACCCGTCTCCTCGACGCGCGCAGACGCCCATCCGGGATCGTCGCCGGAGCGTGCGCCGCGGTTGGAGGAAGTCTTCGAGCAGCTTCGCGTGTATGCCTGCGCGCAGCGCCCGGGTGAGCAGATCGCCGACCTACTGCGGGACAGTGAAGAACTGCCCGAACCACTGCGGACGCTGGTGACACGCGCCCTCGCCGCGGTCGCGGCGCCCGACGGCTGGCAGCTGCCCGCCGACGCTCCCGACCCCGAAATCTCCGAGGATCTTGCCGAGCTGCCCGGCGACGAGCCCGTCGCACCCGAGGCTGCGCGGCGCGCACCACTCACCGACCGTGCTCTGGCTGTGCTTGAGGAACTCGGACATCCGCTGGACTGGCCGCTGCTGGTGGATCACATGGGCCCGGGCGTGAACGTCCGCTCGCTCAAAGCCCAGTTGTCCAAAGACGACAGGTTCGTGCGCAGCGACGTGAACTCCTGGGCCCTCGCGCAATGGGGGCTGCGCCCCTATACCAGCATCAAGGAGCTGATCGCGCAGGAAGTCGACCGGGCCGGCGGGTCGATCCCCACCGACGAACTGGTCACCATCTTGACCCGGGAGTTCACTATCGCCGCCGCCAGCGTCCGCGTGTCCGCCTCGTCGCGTCCCTTCACCGCACGCAACGGCGTAGTCCGCCGGCTCAGCGATGTTCGCCGCGAACACAGCAGCGAGGCGTCCCTGGCCGGCGGCGTCGCTCCCAGCGACGATGGGCCGTCCTCCGACGACCTGATCAATCTCATGGGGTTGTGATGAGCCGGCACCCCGACAGGCTGTGCGCGGCGGATCTGCACGCCGACTACCGCAGCGACCGCTGCGACATCGTCCGCGACTTCTACGTTCCCGCCCTTGACGCGGCAGCCTCCTACGACCGCGCGGTCGGATACTTCAGCGCCTCGGTGCTGGCCGTTCTCGGCCAGGGGCTGGACGATTTCGCCGCTCGCGGCGGGATGATGCGCATCATCGCCTCCCCCCAACTCAACGCCGATGACGTGGAGCAGATCCACGCCGGATACGAATTGCGGGCCGTGCTGGAGCAGGCAGCCGCGCGGGACCTGGAACAGGCAGCCCAAGACCCGCGGGCGGCCAGCGGGCTGGACAAGCTCGGCCTGCTCATCGCTGATGGACGCCTTGACATCAAGCTCGCCTACATCAGCTCCCACGACCGGGTCGGCATGTACCACGAGAAGATCGGCATCTTCCGCGACGGTCACGACCTGGTCGCGTTCAAAGGCAGTGCGAACGAGACCATGCCGGGGCTGGTCGGCAATTTCGAATCCATTGAGGTCTTTCGCACCTGGGAACCGGGCGACCGGAGCCGAGCCGTACGCATCAGCCAGGACTTCGAAGACCTCTGGGACGACCGGACTCCGTTGCTACGGGTGATCGACTTTTCCGCCGCTGCTCACACGGTGATCCAACGCTGCGTCCAGTCCCCGGCAGGCAAGTTGGAACTGCCACTGCTGGACGGCGCTCTGATCACCTTGCCTCGCCCGGAGGCTTCCGGACGGCTGGCGATCCCGGCTGAGCTGACCGTGCGGGACTACCAGAAACAAGCCGTCGAACGCTGGTTCGCTCAGGGTGGCCGGGGCATCCTGCGCATGGCCACCGGCACGGGCAAGACCCTGACCGCGCTGTCGGCTGCAGCCCAGCTGACGCGCATGCTGCAAAAGCGCGACCAGGGACTGCTGACCCTAGTAATCGCCCCGTACCAGCACCTGGTCGATCAATGGTGCAAAGACATCGCCTGGTTCGGTGTGCAGCCCATCCGCGCCTACGAATCCACCAGCAGCTGGTATGGCAAAGCCTCTTCACTCCTGGATGCCCTGGCTTTGGGCAGTGCCCAGGGCGGAGTCCTGGTCACTACCAACGCCACTTTCGCAGCGGGCCCGCTGCAGTCGATCCTGACCCGCCACCGTGGCCGCCTCCTCGTCATCGCCGATGAATGTCACAACCTCGGCGCCCAACGGCTGCGGGAGAAGCTTCCCGAATCCGCGGCGTACCGACTGGGCTTGTCGGCGACACCGGAGCGCTGGTTCGACGACCAGGGCACCGCGGCATTGACGGAATATTTCGGAGACATCGTCTTCGAGATGGGCATCGGCGACGCCATCCGCGCAGGGGCCCTGTGTCACTACAACTACACGCCTGTTTTGGTCGAATTGGACGACGAGGAGGCCTACCTCTACGCCGAGGTGACCGAGAAAATCGCCAAGATCATCGCAGCTCAGGGCTTCTCTAACGACGCTGACGACGACAGCCCGCTGGGTCAGCTGCTGCGGCGACGTTCCAACATTCTGGGACACGCCCGTGCCAAGCTGCCCGCCCTGCTGCGCGAGATCACCGCGCGGCGCAACGAGTGGTACCAGCTGCTGTACTGCGCCGAGGGCCGCCACCCCCTGGCCTGCGAGGGCGGTGACCCGGACGAGCCGACTCAGCTACAGCAGGCTCTGGCCATGGTCGGTAGGCAACTGCGCATGCCCGCGGCCCCGTACACGGCCGAAACCAAACGCCCTGAACGCCAGCATCTGCTGCGCCAGTTCGCCACTGGCACGCAACTGCAGGTCCTGCTGTCGATGAAGTGTCTCGACGAGGGAGTGGACGTGCCGGCTGCCCGCACCGCCTACCTCCTGGCCAGCTCCTCTAACCCGCGCCAGTTCATTCAGCGCCGCGGTCGCGTCCTGCGCAAGGCACCGGGAAAGGAACGCGCGGACATCGTCGATTTCATCGTCGTCCCCCCTAGCGCTGCCAGCGATCTGCAGCACGAGACCGAGCGACGCATGGTGGCTCGCGAGCTGGCACGGGTGACGGAGTTCGCCCGGCTTGCCGACAACGAGGCACACACCCTCGACATCCTGCGTCCGCTGCGCCTGCGCTACGGGCTCATGGACACCTGACAGCACGTGTACGACCGACAGACAGCCCGACGTGTGGAGAAAGACCATGGGGACGACGGAAAGCTTGAAAGACATCATGGACGACCTGTCGCCGGAAGCCAGGAAGCTCGTGGCGAAAGTGTGGCAGCTCGAGCGTGAGCACCTGCATGTGAAGAACCCGACCCTGCTCACGGACGAGATCGTCCGCGCCACCAAGGAGCTGGCCAAGTGAAACTGCTCAAGCTCACGTTGGACAACTTCCGCGTCTTCTATGGAACCCAGCAGCTTGATCTCGAGGTCACTCCAGACAAGCCGGCCATCCTCATCTTCGGCATGAACGGCGCAGGGAAGACCACCCTCCTGAACGCGTTCACGTGGGCGCTCTACGGCGCCTTCTCCGACGATGTCGAGCATCAGGAACGTGTGATCAACGACCACGCGTGGACGCAGACCCCCTTCGGCGGTGTGGTCAGCGCCTCGGTAAAGGTCGAATTCGAGCACGATGGACTGCTGTTCACCGTGCTGCGTACCGTCACGGCGACGAAGAACACCGAAGAACAGGTCGCGCTGACGGCGAAGCTCATCGTCACCGAATCCGAGCACGGCGTCAGCACCACCGTCACCAACGGCCAGGACCGCATACAAAAGATCCTTCCCGAAGGGTTGCGGCAGTTCTTCTTCTTCAACGGTGAGCGCATGGAGCGCATGTTCACCGGCGACCGCACGGATGAGGTCAAGCAGGCGATCAAGACCCTTATGGGGCTGGAGGAGATCGAGCGGGCCATCGCAACCCACCTGCCGAGCGCGTCACGCAAGCTCAGCCGACAGATCGGCAGCAAGGGCGACGGGCGCCTGCAGGCGTTGATGGCCGAGCAGGAACGGCTGGAGCAGCACAAGCTCGACGTCCACAAACAGCTGCTGCAGCTCTCTGAGACCGCCGGTGGTTACGAGCGTGAAGTCGAGGCGGCCAATCAGGCGCTCCTCGCGAACGGCAAGGCTGCGCCGCTGCAGCGTCAGCGCGCCAAGCTGAAGGTGCGCCTGGACGAGCTGGTGGCCAAGCGGGCCGAACGCCAGGAGAAAAAGCGCGACCTGCTGGCCCGGAGCAGCTTCCTTGCCTTCACCGGCGGCATCGACAACCAGGTCCTGGATCTCGCCGAAGGGATGCGCAAACGTCGGGAGCTGCCCGCGGGTATCCAGCGCGACTACATCGACGGCCTCCTCGAAGACGGCCTGTGCATGTGCGGGCGCGACCTGCCCGAGGGGTCCCAGGCGCGGATGGCCCTGGAGGAACGCCGCTACAACGCCGGGCTCGCCGATGTCGAGACCCGCTGGATGTATCTACGCGGCAAGGCAGCCGACCTGACCTTGGCACGAGCGGACCTGCTGGCGAAGCTGCGGGAGTGCGTCTCCGACATCGAGGAGATCGAGTCCTCGATCCGGCAGATCGACGCCGAAGAGAGCGATATCGCCCGCGAGCTGGAGGGTGTCGATGTGATGGACGTCCAGCGCCTGGAGGAGCGGCGTAAGGAGTTCGACCGCAAGCGTCTGGACGCCCTGCAGCAGCACCGGGAGGCGCAGTCCCAGCTGACTGAGCTGGACGAGCAGATCGAGAAGGTCAAGCGCCAGTTCCACTCCGCGCGGGTGCAGGACGAGGAGTCCAAGCGGATCCAGCGGCAGGTGGCCCTGGTCGACGAGGTCCTCACCGCCTTCGAACGGATCCTGGCGGTCAAGACCGAGGAGGTCCGCCAGCAGCTCGACCAGAAGGTCAAGAGCGTCTTCGGGCGGATCTGCATAAAGCCCTTCACTCCCAACCTCACCCCTGCCTTCGCGTTGGAACTGGTCAACCACTCGGCCGGTGTCGCCGCCGCCCGCAGTACCGGCGAGAACCAGATCCTGGGCCTGTCATTCGTAGGGGCCGTCTCTGAACTGGCCAAGGAGACCCACGACCGCAAGCAGAGGACACCCGACGCCGTTCTAGGAGGCGGGGGAGTGTATCCGGTCGTCATGGACGCCCCGTTCGGAAACCTCGACGTCGCCTACCAGAACGACATCGCCGAATCCCTCCCTAAGCTCACCTCGCAGATCGTCACCCTGCTGTCGAAGTCGCAGTCCCGTGGCATGGTGCTGGACCACCTCGGAGCGGCGGCATCCCGGATGTACGTGCTGCGCTCCTACATCACCAACACCGGCGCCGACGAGGACACCATCGCCATCCACGGCCGTGCCTACCCCTACGTCTCCCACGGCGACTTCAATCACACCGTCCTGGAAGAGGTGACCGTCTGATGGCCGTCGAGATCCGCTTTCGCCGTCCGGCCGAACACGAACAGCTGCTGTCTCTCCTCACCGGCAAGGACGGCCCCTTCCGCGCCAACTACGAGGCACTGCTGTTCGCCGCCTCGCTCGGCCGCCGAAAGGAACGCCGCGTCTCGTTCGAGAAGTCCGGGGAGATGATTCGGTACGCGCTGGTGGAAAACCGTGAATACGGCGACGTGCTCATCGACCTGATCGCAGCAGCCGAAGTGCCCGAGGACGCAAAAATCCTCGCTGACGACCGGCTCGCCGAGCGGCTGAGGATCTTCGAGGAGTACGCCAACGGCGGACTGCACTGCCTCCAGGCAGAGATCAACACCCGGGGTAGCAGGGACCTCGTCGCCATCGTGAGCTCGCTCGTGCTCGATGCGCTCACCCCGACGTCAGACACCACCGATGACCCCGTCAAGGACATGCTGGACGCCCTGGAGTGGTAGTAGGGCGCACCGTCCATGTCTGAGCAAGGCTGCGGGCCTCGCACCGTGCCACCCATGGCGCGAGGCAGCGCGCCCCGGCGGTTGGCCCCCGCGATGCCAACACCATCGAACGTATGAGATGCGGAACCTCACGTGACTGGCCTGATCGAACCCAAGCCGCCATGGCACCACGTCCTTGCCGACCTGCTGCCGGCTCTCCGCTTCGGCGACCCGCACCAGCTGGGGCTCGTACTGAACGATGCCCGCCTGCCCGACTCCTGGTGGAACGACGTACCGCTGAGAGACGTCATCGCGACCACCAGTGCACCCGAGGTCGCCCAGCGAGCTGCACATGCGCTCTCGGCCCACTGGCCGCACCTGATGCTCGCCACGGCACTACCCCAGCTGTGCTTTTGCCCGGAAGGCCAGCAGACTGACCTGACCGTCACCATTGCCCACGCCGCCAGGGAGGAGACTCTCCCACAGCTCGTCTTGCCCCTGCTCCGCCCCTTCTTCACCGGCGGACGCGACCTGACGAAACCCGCCACCGCGGCACCGGACACCGGAGCCGAACGCGACACGGACGTCGCCGCGTTCACGGCCCTGCTGGCGCGTCTGCTCCCCCTCGATGCGCCTCCCGCCATCCGCACTGCCGCAGAGACGCTGTGCGCATGGGCCCGGCACCTCGGGCACGACAGCGACACCCCCGCCACCAGCCCTGCAGACCAGACGGCCGTTGTGACGCCCGGGACATCCGCCCCCGTCGTCACCGCGGTGCCCGCCCTCGCAGCACAACCGCTCGACACACTCGCTTCCCTGGTCGGCACCTGGGGCGAACGACAGGTGGCCATCGCAGCCGGACGCACCTTCGGCCAGAACCGTACGTTGCTGGAGAGCCTCGGCGACCAGTTTGGAGTCAGCCGCGAACGCGCGCGGCAGATACAGGTCGAGCTGGAGAAGAACCTCCAGCAGTGGCTGCGCTCCGATGACGGCCAGCCCTTCCTCAGCCACCTCCTCGCCGTCCAAGACCACCTCGGGCCGGTGGCCACCGAAAGGAGCCTTCGCTCCCTGCACCCCGCGCACGAACAGCCCGTCGCCGCTCTCGGTCTACCGCTGTGGCAGGTCATCGCCTCACTACTGCCTGACCGCACCTGGACGAGCGGTTGGCTGGTGCAAGGCGATCTCGACCAGCGCCTGGAACAAACACGCAGCCGGCTCGCAGCACGCTGCGCCACATCTGTGCCCGCCTGGTCCGAGGTTGTGGAGCTGCTGGCCCAGCACGGCATCCGAGACGCCGACGCTGATGCCTGGCTGCAGGCAATCAAGGGCTTCCGCATCATCGACGGGCACCTGCTGCCCTGGGGCCGCTCGATCAGCGACCGGGCCGAAGCTGTCCTGGCCCTGGTGGGGCACCCCCTGTCGATGGAAGACCTCCTCAGCCGCTTGGACGACAACACGGCCCTGGCCAGCTTGCGCAATCAGATCCAGACCGACGACCGTTTCCTGCGACGCGACCGCGACCTTTATGGCCTGCGCCGATGGGGCGGCACCCCTTACCTCGGTATCCGGGAAATGATCAACCGGGAGCTCGAGAGCGCCGGTGGCGAGGCCCAGACCGAGGACATCGTCACCTCGCTCTGCTCGCAGTTCGACGTGTCAGAAAAGTCGGTCCGCGCTTACCTCGCAGCCCCGGAATACGACCGCTTCCAACGAGGCTGGGTCCGGCTGACTGTCTCCGACGATCCCGCAGGCGCCGGCTACCAGCCTCGACGTGACGTCGCGCAGACCCGGCGCTGCTTCCAGACCGGCCAGGGCGCCTGGTGGTACCGGCTCGACGTCAACGGCGAACACCTGCGCGGCTCCGGCTTCACCATCCCCACTGGCTTCGCCGCTCACCTCGGCCTCGTCCCCGGCGGCCGACTGGAACTCTCCCATGAAGTCGGCACCACTCAGCTGGTCTGGCGCAACCAGCCTGCCTGCGGATCCCTGCGCACCCTGCTCGAACACATCGAAGCAGGAGAGGGAGACCACGTGTTCCTGGCGGCCAAGGACGGCCACCTCAAAGCCCTGCGCCTGGCCGAGAAGGACGAACGCGACCTCACAGACACCCAGCGAGCCTTGCGGCTCATGGCCTTGTCCGGTCAGATCCTCGAAAAGGACATGCCGCCCGTTCTGGGTCGGCGTATCGGTCTCGACGACGCCACGACGATGGACGATGTCCTTACCCACCTGCGCACACGGGGCGACAAGGACATTCTCGAATTGCTCAGCCGGCAATATCCCAGCGCCCTCGACGCCTCCAGCACTGCGAAAGCGTCCGATCAGTCCGTCCCACCCAGCCCGAAATCCGCCAGCGGTCCAGCACCCGAGCCCAGCGACTCGTCCGATGTCGAGCTCGCCGCCGATTCCGCTGAGGAAACTCACCAGCCCGTGGCGCTGCGCGACCCCGCCTGGGAGGAAGAGATCATCCCTCTGCTCGACCGGGACAGCGAGGCCGACCTGATCGATGTCGCCCGCGTAGTCGCCGCCCGCGGCAAGAAAGCACCCATCTTCGGCTACGAGCTCGGTGACGGTGGCTGGCAAGCCGACTTCGCCTGGGACCAGGACAGCACCAAGGTCGCCGTCGTCTCCTGCGCACCTCATGCGGGCCCTGGCCCGGAAAGCGATCGCCGTAACAGCGCCTACCAAGAGGCTGGCTGGACCATCCGCAGCGCCACTGGCTGGCTCGCCCACCTCGACGAACTGCTCGCCCTGCTCCCCGACGCCCCCGCTGGCAGCTGAAGCAGCCTCAAGTAGATCCCTCCACCATCGGGAAGACGCCCTCAGATGACCGTCCGCCTCAGCCTTTACCAGAAGGCCGAACACGAGCTCTACAAGCTCGATCGCTCGGTGAAGGCCAAGTTCTACGACTTCTCCCACCGCTTCCGGGAGAACCCGCACAGCAACGGCTTGCATCTCAAGGCCCTCAGGGGCGACTCGCACATCTTCTCCGCAAGGATCGACGACTCCTACCGTGCCTTGCTCACCCGCACTGGGACCGACGAGCACGGTGACGAGAACTGGCTGATCATCGCGGTTCGGCACCGCCGGGACGTCTATGAACAGCTCTCCGTCGCCATCAACCGGGTCTCCGGAGAGATCGAGTTCGTCGACCTCTCGGTCGTCGGCGAAAGCGCCCTGCGTCGTGCCGGCATCCAACTCGTCCCCGCCGAACCGGGCACCGCCCGTACAGAGGAAACCGAACCTCCCGCACTGCCCGGGCTGGCTTCCCCCGGGAACGGCGGGTCGGTAGTCGCGGCACCTCCGCTGCTGGCGGCACATTCCCCTCAGCTGCTGCGGGAACTTGGTGTTGCTGAACCGCTGATCGACGTCGCGCTCACCCTCACGGACACCGCCGATCTCGACCGTCTGGTCGCCGGAGCACCCTTGCTTTCCCAGGACATCCTGTATGGCCTGGCCGCAGGGATGAGCCCCGAAGAGGTACGCGCCGAGATCACCGCCGCGGTCGCCTCACCGGAGCACATCGACCTCGCCGACTTCGGCGCCGCCCTCGCTCGCACCACCGTCAGTACCGTCGACGACGCCCTGCAGAAGGTTTTGGAAGCCGGGGACTTCCAAGCCTGGAAGGTATTCCTGCACCCCACCCAGGCGCGTCTGGTGAACCGCGACTACAACGGCCCTGCCCGGGTCTCCGGCGGTCCCGGCACGGGGAAGACCATTGTCGCCCTGCACCGCATCCACCACCTCCTGCAGCAGCTCAAGCCCGGCAGGGACAAGCCCATCCTGCTGACCACCTTCACGAAAAACCTCGCTGCCGACCTGCACGCCCGTCTCAGCGACCTCGTCGGCGATCCCGCTCTCCTGGCCCGCGTCGATATCACCCACATCGACGAACTCGCCTACAAGGTCATCACGGAGAACGCGCTCAGCGGCCGCAACAAGCGCCGCATCGACGACCGCACGGCTCTGAACGAGCTGCGCGCTGTCCTGAAAGCATGCGGCCAGCAGGGTTCCTGGGAGCCGGAGTTTCTCCTCGAGGAGTGGGAACAGGTCATTCTCGGCCAGTCCGTAACCACCCGCGCCGCCTACTTCCAAACCCGTCGAGTCGGCCGCGGGCACCCGCTCACCCGCCCCGAACGCGCCGCCATCTGGAACATCCTCGACCGCTTCACCGCCAGCCTCGACGACAAAGGCGTCGAGACCTGGGGCCAAGCCGCCGAACGCGCCGCGCGCTATGAGATGGAACGTGCTGCCCGCATCCAAACCCGCCAGGCATACAAAGAACAGGTCGGCGGCCGCGACCTCATCCACCGCGACGCCGAGGCATCACCGCACGACCTCAAACACCGCTACCGCCACGTCGTCGTGGACGAGGCACAAGATCTGCGCGCCGCACACTGGAAAATGCTCAGGGCGATGGTCGCCCCCGGCGACAATGACATGTTCATCGCCGGCGACACCCACCAGCGCGTCTACGACAATCACGTCTCCCTCGGCTCCCTCGGCATCAACGTGCGAGGCCGCTCCGCCCGCCTTTCCCTGAGCTACCGCACTACCAAGGAAATCCTCGCCCAGGCCCTGTCGGTGATGTCCGGCGAGACCTACGACGATCTCGACGAGGGCACCGACACCCTCGCCGGCTACCGCTCCGTCCTCCACGGCCCAGTCCCCGAACTGCACGAATACACCACCTGGGAGGACGAACTCGACGGCCTCGCTGCCACCTTGCGCACCTGGTGTGACGAACTCGCCGCCCAGGACGACGGCACCGAGCGCCACATGCGCGGCCTCATCGGGGTAGCAGTCCCCGACCGCGACAAGGTCAGCCAGGTCATTTACCACCTCGCCACCAAAGCCGGCCTCGGCTACGCCCAGCTGACCTCGGACGGCCCCCGCGGCGATGGCGCCATCCACGTCGGCACCATGCCCCGCTTCAAGGGACTGGAATACCAGCGCCTCGTCATCGTCGGCGCCAGCGACCGCCTTGTGCCAAGGATGGAGGCTATCGACCGGTACCGCACCGAAGACCCTGCGCGCTACCGGCGAGAGCTGCGCAAGGCCCGTTCAATGCTTTTCGTCGCCGCTACCCGAGCACGCGACGCCCTCACCATCACTTGGCACGGCGTTCCCAGCCCGTTCTTGAGCGAGGAAGTCACTGAACTCCTCTCGCCCTGAGCACCAGCCGACCTCGATGATGTGAATAGCGGCGACCGTAGGCCAGGACGTAGAAGGAACGCGTCCGGCCTTCGTGCTCGCCGTTTACGTGAGGCACCAAGCTCCTCTGAGCTGCTGCGAAGCGCCCCAAGCGTGATTCGAACCTGCGTGCATGGCTTTCGGAGGCACTCGACGGAACAGGCAAGTGGCTGATCGTAGATGTGGATCGTTCTAGGAAGTCGGCGCCTGTCCGTCGATGGTCCCTGACGGGAGATAGCCGGTTAGGGGCTTCATCCGCCGGGCGCGGAGGGCGACCCGCGCGGAAGTGCTCTCTACGGCGGGCTTCACATCGCCGCTCGGATAGCGGGTGTATGACCTGTGGCGCACCTGCCTGACCAACCGTTCAAACGCCGGCATCCCGGCATCCCGGCAGCGCAAGTGGCCGACGGGCAGGCAAAAGTATCCCTGTACTACTGGTATCTCCGGGAATCTGGAGAACCTGACGAAGCAGATCATGGATCGTCAGGACCTACCGGAGTCATCTTGAGTGAAGCTGAGAGTCGTGGCTCCCACCACACGTGTTGCGGCGGAGGCTGCGACCTCCTGGTGGGATTCGCGTAGTAACGGATTTGTCTGCTTCGCGGCGGAGCGTCGTGCCGCGCGTTGCGCGGCCATCCTGGCTCGCTGCGCCGGTTGCACGTAGAGAACGAGCACAGCCTCATTGATGAGTTCCGCTATGTCCGCAATCTCTTCCGCCGAGTAGGCCAAGGCATCGTGCGCCGCATCATTCCCCACGAATCGAGCTTCGTGGAAGGCATCCACGATGTCTTGTGACACGCCCATTTCGGAGAGAGCGAGGATTCGCTGCTTGAGATTGGAGCCGGAGGCGCCCTTGTCCTTGACGATTTGCTCCACGGTTGCCCGGTAGCCGATGCCCGCGAGGCGATATGCGCCGGCTGCCTCAGCGAGTGCTCCCTCCCCGAAGACTTCTCGGACCACAGCGGGAGCTTCTGGCGCAAGTTCCCTCGGAGTGCGCTCGGGCCAGAGCTGCTTCACAGCGAGCGTTTCGTACTCTGGCCTGCCGCCGCCCGGTGCCGGCGTTGCGGTGATCTTCACGAGTCGCAGGTACAGACTTTCCTTGTTGCACCAATCGCAGCGAAGGGTCAGCCGGAACTGGGCGGTCCGGTTGTTCTCGCTGGCCGAGGGGGAGATGTCGAGAGGGTTGTGATCAGGAACGAACATCGTTGTCTGATGTTCGCAGTGTGGGCACCGGCCTGAGACCCTTCGCCCGGCGGGGTCTAACCCGTCCAAGTTTTGATACGAGCTCGTCACGAGAGGACCGTAGCTCACACGGCCCAGACGGGTATGAACTTTTCGAGCGTCTCTCAGGCCGCGGGGTGCTCCGTCGGTATCGCCGTTGTGGGTTTCAGGCCGAAGGCGCGGCCGGATGCTGCTGGGGTAGCCCGATGTCATCGTGCCTCCAGTCTGAGACTTGCCCGCGTATTCACCGCAGCCACCCGCAGCACCGGCTGGCCCGTTGTGGAGGGGACCGGCCCGTTCGAGCCGGGCCGGGTGGGGAAGCGACACCCGCCTTACTGATCTTTTCGTAAGTTCGGTGGGTGTGGTGGCCCTGTGGGTGGGAGGCTGTCGGGGTGGCATATCAACCGTCCGCTTCGGTTGCCGGCTCCTCCCTTCCTCCTTTGTCGCGGCCTCAGTTGGCGGAGGCGCGTCGTGTTCGGGCAGTCGAGTTGTTCGAGGGCGGCGTCTCGAATGCGGAGATCGCGAGGGCGGTGGGGGTGTGTGCCGAGAGTGTGCGGCGTTGGCGGCGGGTGTGGGAGCAAGACGGTGCTTCGGGCCTGCGGAGACGGGCAGCCACCGGACGCCCACCCAAGCTGGACGACACCCAGGTCGAGATGGTCCGGGCCGCGTTGGAGCAAGGTGCCCAGGCTCATGGTTTCGAGGCCGACCTGTGGACCCTGGAACGAGTCGGCGTGGTCGTCACCCGGGCAACGGGGGTGGTGTTGTCGAGGGCGTCGGTGTGGCGGCTGCTGACCGGCCGGCTCGGATGGAGCCTGCAACAGCCCGAGCGGCGGGCGGTCGAGCGGGACGAGTCGGAGATCGCCCGCTGGATCGCGCACGAGTGGCCGCGCATCAAAAAGGGGCCGTGAACACACG
>NZ_JBIVBI010000034.1:0-23246 GCF_044746005.1 Streptomyces sp. NPDC086766
CGCGCGGTCTGCTCCGCAGACACGACGCGCCGCCGCTACGCGGCGGGAAAAGCAGCCTGCTCCGCAGGCTTGCCGGCCACTCCGTGGCCAGGTTGCTCCACTCCGTGGAGCACGATGGGTCGGCGCGAAGGGAATCCGATCGCTCCGCGATCTGCTCCCCTTCGCGCCTCACCTAGCCAGTGTCCTTCAACTGGTCTCGTGGTCAACCACGTTCGGAAGGTGCCCCGCTCCGCGAGGCACCTTTTGGCTGGCTACACAACAGGGGCGCCGGAGGTGGAGTGACTCGGTCTCAGGTGCCCGTGTTAGGAAGCAAAAAAACTATTTGGGTTTTCGAGAAGCCACGCCTCCCCTGTCCGACCGCGCGAGACCGGAATGAAGATCTGACGCACGCATCACGATCGGCTCACGGGTGGCGTAAGACACCGAGCACAGTTAGCTGTTGTGCCCCTCGGATAGACGCCGCAGCTCGGTGATGCGGGAGAGGGATCTTCGTCTGGAGCAGATGCGGCAAGGTGTTCGTCCGTATGCCGACTTGCGGCTTGACTGAGTGTCATGGGAAGTGCTGTGAGGCCGTGTTGGCTGGTTTCGAGTGAGGTGGTTGCCGACGTGACGCTGACGGGATTGCCCTGACCGTGGCCGCCTCGCCCGGGTTCTCGGCTCCGCTGCTCAACTGATGGTCGGTACGGAATCCCGTGCTGGGCACGAGGTCCAGCGTAGGTCTCCGGACCTCGGCGGTCTCCGCGCTGGTGTGGGCGGTGTCCCCGTCGGAGAGCTGAAGCCGATCGCTGAGGTTGTAGGCGGCATAGTCCGGGCTGGTGCTGTCGGTCCAGTCCTGTCGATGCCGCCACTCCTGCCAGATTGGCCGCGCTGCGGCAGCGGATCGGCGGCCTTGGCATGTTCCCGGTCCTAGACCACGTCATCGCCGTCAGCCCCTCCCCGGGCAGCTCGTCGTGGGCCTGGCGGTCTGCCTCGAGCCGCTCTTGGAGTACCTGTATGAGGTGCTGATGGAACAACTCGCGGAAAACCCAGACGTCTTCCGCATCCCCGGCGACGGCACCGGAGCGGCCTGCTTCGGCGAGAGGCGGCTGTGCACCCTGCGCGAGCTGAAGAACGCCGGGCAGGCGGCGGGCGGATGAGGGGGCGATGAGCCTGGTGAACAGTCCGGCTAAAAAATCTTGAAGGATTCGGTACCCGTTCTGGTCTGCTCGCGCGATGTAGAGGGTGGCAGGCGAGTTCGACGAGGAACGGGGCGGTGGAAAGGGTGCAGTGGATGCTGGTACCTGAGGGGGTGGGCGCGGTTGTGATCGCGGTGGTCGCCATCGGGGCGCGCGAGTGGAGGCGGGTGCAGCTGGCCCAGGAGCGCCGCCGGGAACGTGAGCAGGAACTGCTGGCCGAGATGGTGAGCGGGGTCGCCGAGGGGGGCCGTGAGGTGCAGGTGCACCACGGCAGTGCGGCCGGCACCTGGTCACTGACGGGCACTACTTGGGGTAGTGCGGCCGGCCGTGAGGCGCCCGTCGGGGGTGCGGCGTCGGTGCGCGGGCGTACGGTCGCGGCGAGGCGACGCCGGTGACCCTGCAGGATCAGCCAGGCGTGGTGGGGCCCGACCGTAGCGTGGTCAGGACTCCCGGGGCGGTTGGGGCCGCTCCTGTGGTGCTCGGTGAGGCGGAACTCGCCGAGTTCTACAACGCGCATATCGACAAGCTGTTCGGCTTCGTGGCACGCAGGACGAGTTGGGACGACGGCGCCCGGGAGTTGACCGAACACATTTTCGTTCAGTTCTTCGCGTGGTGGCAGAAGCATTTGGACCACGCTCGGCCAGTGGGGGTGCTGTATCAGCTCGCCAGATGGCGTCTGTACGACTACCTGCGCCGTCGGGGGCGGATGCTGACGGTCGAGCCGAGTGATCTCGAGGACCTCATCGGAGGGACGGACGACGATGAATTCGCGGCCGTGGAGCGGCGCCATGACCTGGGCAAGGCGCTGGCCACATTGACCGAGCAGCAGCGGCAGGCCCTGCTGCTGAAGCACGTGGCCAACCTGTCGGTCGCCGAGTGTGCCGAGGCGCTCGGCACGGGCGTCGACAACATGAAGAAGATCTTGAAGAAGGCGCGGGAGGCCCTGCGGCAGGCGCCAGGAATGGACGCCTACAAGAGCGCCGGGATGGCGAAGGAGGTGAGCGGATGACCGCCCAGGAGCACGAGGACGGTATGCGGCCGGAGCCGACGCTGAGTGCCGCCGAGAAGGCGGAGGGCTTCGCCGCGGTCATGAAGCGCTTGAAGAGCCACAGCCCGGACGAGCGGGCCCGGCTGCAGACGCAGGCCGATGAAGTGGTGCTCGGGCACGAGGCTTACGCCCTGGGCCAGGAGTACCTCGACCGCAGGGACTACGAGGCGGCACGGCGGTGGCTTCGGGTGGCCGCCAGCCACCACATCCCCGGCGCCGCGCAGGTTCTTGATGAGATCGGCGCGCGGCAGACGCTCGACGAATTCGCGGATCTGACAGCCTTCAGCGGCGATCACGCGGCTACAGACGCCGCGTCCTGCGGGACGATCCCGTCGCCTGCTGCCGTGCGCGCGGCCGACGGCAACCAGCGGTCCAAGGGTGACCAGACGTGGGCCTCGGCCATGGAAGGTCTGTCCGCCAGGATGACAGCGGCTGCCCGGGCACAGGCGGGGCAGATCCTTGCGCAGGCCCGGCGCGATGCCGATGCCATCCTGGCCGAGGCGCGGACGCAGGCTGAAAAGACGGCGGCTGCCTGCGCGGAGATGGTGCTGGACACCGAGAAGGACCGCAGGAAGGCCGCAAAGTTGCTGGCCGCGGCCCGGCAGGAGGCCGAGAGTGTCCGGTCGGAGATCGCGGAGACCGCTGAACGGGCGCGGCGTGGTGCCCGCGACATACTGGCCAAGGAACAGCGGCAGGCCCTCCAGCTGATCCTTGAGCACGCGCAGAGGGAGGCCGCTCAGATCCGCAGCAGGGCGCGGCGGCAGGGCGGTGTACCGAACAGCACAGGCAACAAGGCCAGGGAACGCCTCTTCCGGAAGTACTGGAGAGCTTCGTTGGCGGAGCGCGCCATCAAGCCTGAGGAGTACCTGGTCAGCTCTCTCTGGGACGTCCTCAATGGACCAACACGGTTGGCTGCTCTTGAAAGATTGCCGCAGGCTCTGTTCTCGCTTCATGCGGCTTTCGTGCTGACCGCTGATGAGATCAGCTCGGTAATCCGCCGATCCGTGTGGGTGCAGGAGGGCAACGAGCAAGACGATGCCGGGCCGAAGAACCGGGGCGACGTTTGGCAGGTGCTGAACGTCGGTGCAGGCATGTGTGACGCAGCTTCGTCGGAAGTCGCCGATTACGCGTGCCGGGGCAGGAGTGGCGCGACGGATCAGGGTGGACCGGGTGTGCCGGTCATCGGTGTACCGGCTGAGTGCTGTGAAGACGGGGACGACGACAGTGAGTTGGGCGTGGAGGGGGTGGGGAACTCCGCCGGCCGATGATGCGTGGGCTGCATACTGTTCCGATCGCGGGCAAGAGCCAGCCTGCGGTCGGAAGCCGGCGCGTGCGCTTGGGTCCCTGCAGGGGGTCTGTCGTCTGCCTCAACCCAGGTTTCGTCAGCGGCTGATCGCCGAGGGGGCGAAGGTGAGGCGCCCGGCGCACAGGCCGTCGGCGCTGGACGGAAGAGGCGGGGGCGCGGCGGCGGCTGACTCAGTCCGCGCCGGTGGACCCGTCCTGGTCCACCGGGGCTGCGAGACATTCCGGCTGCTCGTAGTGGTCGCTGATCCACCCGAGCAGCTCCCGCAGCTCGGGTCGTCTTCAGCGGTGTGCAGGAGCGCGGCGTGCTCACCCAGTTGCTCTTCTCTCCAAAAGAGCGAGGGCGTCCGCGACGCCTAAAGCGCCTTGGCCGGTGTCCTGGCTCAGCTGAGCTGACAACCGGCGCCACGCGCTCCGGACCCGAGTGATCATCCGCCGCGCAACGCAGTTACCGTCCGCGTGTGACTGCACCATCCACCAACCCGTTCCTCGGCCCTGAGGATTCGTCCGGCGCGCCGGTACCCGGCCGCCGGCCCTTCTCACCAAGAGACCTGCACGACAGTGCCCCGCCGTGGATCGATGAGCTCTTGTTCAGTTCCAACGCGGTGCACTGCGCGGCCGCCGGCGGACCGTCCGACTGTGAAGGCCGCGCGCTCGAACCAGCCGGGCGCTGTCTGGCCCACCTGGATGACGACGCGTTGGACGCGTACCTGAACGGGATCGGTCCCGGCTCAACCATCGAGCACCAGGGCACGCACTTCACCGCCGACCTCCTGGGCCGTCTCCTGGACGTGCTGCGCGATCCCGGCGACGGCCGTCCGCACCTGGGCAACGCCGACTTCAACCACGCAGTCTTCGACGAGACGGCCAACTTCGGCGCGGCGGTCTTCGCTGACGACGCCGTCTTCCGAGGGGCCGTGTTCGAAGGCGAAGCCGTGTTCAGCGACGCGAAGTTCAGCGGCGCGGACTCTTCCGACCACTGTATGGCGACCTTCCGGCACGCCCATTTCAAGGGCGGGGCCAACTTCCGCGGAGCAATCGGCCGACTCAGCCTCAAAGACACCCATTGCACCGGCCGGGCGGTGTTCGACAAAGCGGAACTCTACGACACCAGCTTCTCCGGGGCGGAGTTCGAAAGCGCCTCCTTCAAGTCTGCCCAGCTCTTCGCGCCGTATATCGACAGCGTCTCCTTGGTCAAGGCGGACTTCACCAAGGCTCAATTCCCCCGTGGCGCCGTGCTCGCCCTTCACATTCCAGGGGAGGTCGTTTTCAACGGGGCTGTCTTCGACGGCGAGGTGACGTTCGAGGGCGGATTCGGCGGCGTCACGGAATTCCGGGGCACCCGATTCTCCGGTCGTACCACATTCTCCGCCTCCTTCACGGGACCGGTCTTCTTCTCCCGTGCGGTGTTCGGAGGTATCACCACCTTCGACCAGGTGAACTTCCACGGCGGCGCCGCGTTCGACGAGGCGGTATTCGAGGAGATCACCACGCTGGGCCCGCTGGCGTGCGACGGGGTGCTCGACCTCTCGTTCGCCCGGATCAACGCGCCGCTGTTCATGGAGGCGGCGGCCCGCCGCATCAACTTCCGCCGGGTGCGCTGGGCCGCCACCGCCACGCTGCGGCTGCGTCACGCCGCCGTCGACTTCACCGGCGCGGCCCTCGAGTACCCGGTCGGTGTCAGTGCCCAGCCTTCGCCGTTCGCCGGCCCTGACAGCTTCGTCGACGAGTCCGCATTGGCCGGGAGCGACGCCGGGGTGCGCCTGGTCTCGCTGGCCGGGGTGGACGCGACGCACCTGATGCTGTCGGACGTCGACCTGTCCGGCTGCCGCTTCATCGGCGCCTTCCACCTGGACCAGTTGCGCCTGGAGGGCTGCCGCTTCGCCCCGGCACCGGAAGGGATCCACTGGCGCAGGTGGGTCCCCGTCCGCTGGACACCGCGCCAGATGACACTGGCCGAGGAGCACTACTGGCGCGAGGACAATGACGCGACCGGCTGGATGGCCTCGTCTGCGGATACCAGCCCGTGGTCGGTCACTGCCCCCGATCCCCTGGAGGAGGAACCGCGGGAGACATCGGCGCAGACCGGCGAGAGCACCGATGCCGAGCGCCTCGCCCCCACCGGTCCCGTGCACACGGAAGGCGGCCGGGCGTACGTCGACGCCCGCGCCACCCGCGAGCCCCACGTGCCCGGTCCCACCGAGATCGGCCCGGTCTACCGGAAGCTGCGCAAGTCCTTCGAGGACAGCGGGAACGAGCCCGACGCTGCCGATTTCTACTACGGCGAGATGGAGATGCGCCGCCACGATGGCGAACGACCGCCTGGCGAGCGATGGCTCCTGACCGCGTACTGGGCACTGTCCGGGTACGGGCTGCGCGCCTCGCGGGCCATCGGCTGGCTGCTGGCCGCGATGACCGGCACCGTGCTGCTGATGATGCTGTGGGGGCTGCCGGTGCACGACCCCGAACCGGCCTCCACCGGCGTGGTGACCGGGCAGCGGTTCCACATGGTCACCACCACCCCGGATCCGGAGAGCCCGGACGGCCCGTTCGCCGACCGGCTGACCGCCGCGCGGCTGCAGAAGTCGCTGGGGGTGGTGGTCACCTCGGTGATCTTCCGGTCGTCGGGGCAGGACCTGACCACTGCAGGAACCGTCATCGAGATGGGGTCCCGGCTCGCCGAGCCGGCGCTGTTGGGTCTCGGTCTGCTCGCTTTCCGTGGCCGCATCAAGCGCTGACCGAGGGCGAGCCCGCTAACGGCCCGCGCGGCGACCGCACGTCCGCCAAGAAACGGAGGCTTCTCCCCCAGCGCGAGACGAAGGACGAGCTGCGCCGCCAGGACCGGTTCATCGACAGTCTCACCGCGCTGGTGACCGGCGGCCTATCCACGGTGATTGTGGAGCGCGGATGGGGCGGGAGGGGGCCATTACCTCACCAGGCCAGGGCCCGGGGCCGCTCTCTCGGATCGCCCGGCGCCAGCTAGGAGGAGCCGCTCACCGTCCACTTAGCCGTCGGCCTTCGGTGTACGCCGCGTGCTGGCACACGTCCAAGGAGGCAGGGACCAGATTGAGGGTCTCTCCCGGCTCCCGCGCCGTGGGCTGCGCGGCGGCCGCGGCGCTGGGGGCGGCAGTGGGCAGGAGCAGGGTGGCGAACGCGGCGGCGACGGTCGGGCCGCGCACGCCGAACGGCGCGCCATCCGAGTGAGAGGGTGGCGCGTCGCCGGCTTTCGAGAGCCGCTGGTGCCGTGGGTCGAGCCTCAGCGGCTGGTGGGTCAGTGGTGCCGGCGGGCGCCCCAGGAGAGCGAGTCGACGTACCGGCTGTGGTGGTTGCGCAGGGTGGCGGTGTCGGAGTCGTTGTTCCACACGTAAGCGCGGCGGTCCTGGTAGACGTCGTGGCGGGCGTCGCGGCCGATGCCGGTGTGCACCCGCACGGTGGAACGTCCGTCCAGGCGGTAGTGGTGGAAGGTGTAGGTGTGGCCGTCACGGTCGGACAGCATCCAGCCGTTAAGGTTCACCGCCCGGCGGGTGGTGTTGGTGACCTCCACCCACTCCGCGTTCAGGGAACGGTTGGAGCGATCGTCACGGCCCGGGGAGTCGTACTGCACCCGGCTGATCTCCACAGCCGACCGCGGCGCACGGTGCTCAGCGGCGGAAGCGGGCACGGCGATCGCTGCGGTGATCGCCGCGCAGGTCAGCGCAGCAGCGGTCAGACGACGGGCGGTTACAGATACGGTCACGGGAATCCCCCTGCATGGTGCGGGCACACCCCGGCAGACAGGCCACCGAGAGCCACAGGCGGGGTGTGCGATGTGTGAATGCGCGGCCGGCCGACCGCGCACCCACACCTTGTCCACCGCGGGCCAGGCACGCGGAGAAGACGTGAACCGCGTTACACGTCATCCACATTTCTGTGACTCTCGCCTGCAACGCCCATCTACGCGGCGAATGCACTAAATTGACGGACCCTTCAGGCAACGGCCCTTGCCCCCACTGACTTGCAGACCCTGCCCGCCAAGCCGCGCCACCCCAACCACGGCCGGGCCCTCACCCGAAAGTGCGTAACAACCGCACTCCGCGCTAGACACGCAGGCACACAGCGAAGCGGGCAGGCTCCCAACACAGGACCAGCCACACCAGATCAATGCGCTGCCCGCCCTGCGCGACGCGCAACTGGACTCCGTCGAAGCCGCGCCACCTGTGTCCTGTATGTCCTGGTCGTAGCGTCGGGGCGTGGCACGAGTGGCGGAGCGACTCACCCGGACGCCTCACCGAGCACGACCATGAGGGGAACCGCGCTCTAACGTCGTAATGCCCTGCTGCGCGACAGGACGGCAGGGCCTGGGCGGCCCCCTACCCGCGCCCTGGTCAAGGGGCCGCCCATCAACCGACCATCAGGCCCAGCAGCAGTCGCCGGGTCGCGTGTCGAGGCGTCACCCATGAATTCCGGCGGACCTGGACCCTCCCGCAGGCGCGGGGAGCCCCAGGTCGAGGTGTCCGACCGTTCCGACGTCACGGGACCATCCCCGCGGGCGCGGGGAGCACGCCTCGCCGGCGTCGTCGAGGTCCCATTGCAGGGGACCATCCCCGCGGGCGCGGGGAGCACGCCAAGGCCGCCTATCACGCCGTGGTCAACTGGGGACCATCCCCGCGGGCGCGGGGAGCACTCGCCGGAGCAGCGGCAGATCGAGCTGGTGCAGGGACCATCCCCGCGGGCGCGGGGAGCACGCGGTCGGCTACCAGAACAGCTTCGAGGCGCTGGGACCATCCCCGCGGGCGCGGGGAGCACATCTGTCCCCCGGCCTTCCCAACGTGTCCCGCGGGACCATCCCCGCGGGCGCGGGGAGCACGACCCCTTGCGGCCCACCGCGAGGATGATCTGGGGACCATCCCCGCGGGCGCGGGGAGCACCACATGGCCTATCTGGCACTCGTCACGGTCGTGGGACCATCCCCGCGGGCGCGGGGAGCACGCTCATGTCGAGTTCGAGCCGATCGACTCCGGGGGACCATCCCCGCGGGCGCGGGGAGCACCCCGACTTCCCGCACGGGGGCCCCCTTCGGGAGGGACCATCCCCGCGGGCGCGGGGAGCACCTGGTGACGCCAGCGATGACGGGCGGCCCGCCGGGACCATCCCCGCGGGCGCGGGGAGCACGAGTGGATACGCCGTGCCGGGACCGGCATTTGGGGACCATCCCCGCGGGCGCGGGGAGCACCTTTCTATCCCCTCTTCCTTCTTAGTTACCTAGGGACCATCCCCGCGGGCGCGGGGAGCACGCCTGGACGACGCAGTACAGCAGACCGTGCCGGGGACCATCCCCGCGGGCGCGGGGAGCACACGGTCCTCACCGTGATCGCCGTGCGTCCCGCGGGACCATCCCCGCGGGCGCGGGGAGCACGACGGCCTCGCCCATCAGCCAGCGCGCTGCGACGGGACCATCCCCGCGGGCGCGGGGAGCACCCGGAGTCGGTGGGGTGCACGTTGTCGGAGGTGGGACCATCCCCGCGGGCGCGGGGAGCACACGCTGCAGCTGATGCGCGAGCGGCGGCCGCGGGGACCATCCCCGCGGGCGCGGGGAGCACTGCGGGGTCCTCTTGTGCGGGCAGCAACTATCGGGACCATCCCCGCGGGCGCGGGGAGCACGAGTGGTGGAAGAGGACGATCGACAAGACGTCGGGACCATCCCCGCGGGCGCGGGGAGCACCACATGGCCTACCTGGCCCTCATGACGTGTGTGGGACCATCCCCGCGGGCGCGGGGAGCACATGCAGGAGTGGCAGGCCGCGCAGCACGCGCGGGGACCATCCCCGCGGGCGCGGGGAGCACGCCGGGTACCCGCCGCCGACCAGGGCGGCCCAGGGACCATCCCCGCGGGCGCGGGGAGCACGTCGGCCGGCGTGAACCACCCCGCGAGGCCGTCGGACCATCCCCGCGGGCGCGGGGAGCACGGGGTGATCCGGTCGGCCCAACCCATCAGATAGGGACCATCCCCGCGGGCGCGGGGAGCACACAAGGAAACCACGCCCAATGGCAGAGATCGAGGGACCATCCCCGCGGGCGCGGGGAGCACACCGCTGCCCGGCCCACCGGCAGGCGGCCTTCGGGACCATCCCCGCGGGCGCGGGGAGCACTACGCCGTCCCAGGCGTGTGTGCCGCGGGGGAGGGACCATCCCCGCGGGCGCGGGGAGCACACTTCACGACCTGCGGCTTTGTCACGGCAGCAGGCGGTAATGACTTACTTTCACGGATTCCGGCAATTCACCCATACCGACTTCAGCGGCTTCCGTACTTGCGCCGTTTGGACGCGTTGCTCCAGCCTTTCTTCGGCTGGGGCGGCCCGGCTGCGCTCTGGGGGCTCGGGCGGCGGATCAGGGTCAGACCCTCGTGGTCGACCGGGTGCCAGGCGTGGTCGTGGGTGCGGAAGGTGAAGCCCTGCTCGTTGTCGGTGGTGTGGGCGAGGAGGGCGCGGCCCTGGTCGGCGTACTGGCGTACCTCGTCCCACAGAAGGTCGCGGATGCGTGCGGACGGATTGCCGATGAAGACGCCGGCGGAGATTTCGAGCAGCCAGCGGGTGAGGAAGCCCCGCAGCCCGGCAGGGCAGTTGGTGAGGACGATGACGGTCACCAGGTCATCTCCTCGTCGGATCCCTCGTACTCGTCGTGCTGGTCTTCGGTTCCTCCTGCGTAGTTGCGGCCTGCGGCGACTTCGTGGCCACGGTCGGTGTGGAGCCTGACGACGTCGTGGTCTTCGTCTTCGGTCGTGGCTGGGGGTGCGTGGGGCAGTAGGAGCCGTTTGATGTCGTTCACGCAGCGGTCGAGCAGGGAGGTTTCGTTGATGCGGTCGCGTAGCGCCCGGCGGGTGCGCGGGCCGGTGTCTTCTTCGTCCTGTGCGGCGACGTCGAAGGCGACGGGGATGCCGATCTCGGTCTTGTACAGGTCGGCGATGTCGAGGACGAAGGACAGTTCGTGGCCGGAGTGGATGAATCCGAGGGCCGGGCTGCAGCCGAGAGAGGTCACGACGGCGTGGGCGATGCCGTACATGCACTGGGCGGCGGCGGTGATGGCCTGGTTGACCGGGTCGCCGCTGGTGAAGTCGCCGGGGGTGTAGCGGCGGCCGCGCCAGGGGACGCCGGTGCGGGCTGACTGGGCGCGGTAGCAGTCCTTGACGCGCCGGCCTTCGCGGCCGAGGAGTTCCTGGCGGGTGAGGGCGGCGGGGTCTTCGTCGGGGAAGCGCAGGCGGTACATGGCGCGGGCGACGGCGAGCCGGCTGCGCGTGTTGGCCCATTGCACGGCTTGCGCTTCGGCCAGGGCGGAGGAGCGGGTCAGGGCGCGGCCGCCGGCGTAGTAGCGCACGCCTTGTTCGCCCACCCAGCAGACGGTGGCGCCGGTTTCGCCGAGGACGCTCATGGCCTGGTGGGTGATGCGGGTGCCGGGTCCGAGGAGGAGGGTGCCGATGGTTGCCGACGGGATGTGGGGCGTGCCGTCGGCGTCCTCGGCGGTGATGGCGTTGGCGTCGCGGTGCACGGTGCAGCGCTCGAGGTAGATGAAGGACAGCCGCTGGCTGGTGCGGGTGAGCTGGCGTGGGCTGGATGCGGGGCGGCGGGAGATCGTGGTCATGGTCTAGCGGGCGGCGGGTGCGAGGGTGAGCAGGCCGCATCCGTAGGCCTTGGCCTTGCCGATGCCTTGGGTCAGGGTGCGGCGCATCAGGTCGGGGTCGGTGATCTCGAGCAGGCCGTCGAAGGTGACGGTGACCAGGCTGACCGGCGTGTTGCGCCGGCCGGCCGGGGCGTTGGGGTTGCGGGACTTGTCGAAGGTGAGGGCCCGCTTGTCGTGGACGGTGAGGTGGTAGCGGTCGCCGTGGTGGGGTTGCCGGGTGTGGGTGGTGCCGTGCGGCAGGAGGCGCCTGTCGTCCGGTTTTTCTGTGATGCGGAAGCCGCAGCGTTCCTGGCGGTCCAGGAGCCAGCCCATCTGGTGGACGGCGGTGAGGTGCGCGGTGCGTTTGGTCGGCTCGTCGTCCTTGCGGCGGATGGAGTGGACGGGGTTGGCGGTCAGCCGGAACGCCCACCAGCCCCCGGTGGCGAGCCGGTCGAGGAAGGGGCCGTAGGGGCGGCTTTCCCAGCCTGGGGAGGTGGGGTTACTGGCTGCTGCTGCGGGCCATCCGGCCTGCTCGACGAGGTGGGTCAGGTCGGGCTGGTGGGGGCTGACAATGTAGAGGACGACCTCGGCCCGCGCGGTGTGGTCCAGGCGCCACAGCACGCGCGGCCCGTCGGGTGGAGGGGTGTCGGTGGGCAGCAGCGCCGGGAAGGACGACATGACGGCCGCGTGCATGGCCTGCGGCGAGGACAGCAGGCGGCGGGCCTGGGGGCGCGCGGTGTTCACGCGGAAACGGGTGAGGAACATCAGGCGCTCTCTTCGTCCAGGACGTCGAAGGGGTCATGCCGGGGCAGGTGCCGGGCGGACGGATTGGGGATGCGCACGCGGGAGCTGACCTGGGTGCGCAGGGTGTGGCGCCGGTGTTCGGCGGCGAAGCTGAGTGGCTGGTCGCGCAGGGTGTCCGCAATGTTCTGCTCGTGCTCGTCCGCCTCGCGCAGCACGGTCAGTTCGACCTCGTTGTGGCCGCGGTACTGCGTGCGGTACCAGGGTGAGGCCTGCCACGGTTCCTCGCGCAGCGCGTCCTGCAGGTTTCCGTGCTCGTGGAGGTGGAGCTCGATGGGGAGGGAGGGCGGGCAGGAGCGGCGGCCGAGGAACGGCGCGTAGACCGGGGCCCGTAGTGCTGCGTGCAGGTCGGCGAGGAGCGGGTGGTCGCCTTCGAGTGCGGCGACGAAGACGGCGTCGGCGAGGTAGAAGCGTTCGGACAGCGGCATGGATTTGCCGGTGACGGCGTGGTGGGCGGTCTGGAAGTCCCGTACCCGGGTGCCGGGCTGGTCGATGCGGACGCCGAACCGCAGCGCGGCCAGCGGCTGCAGGCGGGTGTCGTCGCCGCGTTCGATGCCGGCCGCGGCAGCGAGCATGCCGATCACGCCGCTCTTGGTGGGGGCGGACTCGGTGGTGCGCCGGGTGAAGCGGGCGGAAGCCCCCCAGGACTGCAGGGGGCCCGCGAGCCGGAGGGTCAGCACGCTCATGCGGGCTTCTCCAGGCGCTCGGCGACAGCGCTCCCGACGGCGGCGACGAGTTCGCCAAGGTTCTCCGACTCGGTGCCGATCCCGGCCAGTTTGAGCGTGTTGGGGCCGACGCGCAGGACCCAGGTGAGGGTGGAGTCGTCGTCGCCGTAGGCGCGCTCGATGTCGGGGATGTACTCGGCCAGGCGCTCGGACGCCTCACGGACGTAGCCGCCCGTCTCACCGCGCACCGGGTCCTCGAAGGCGGCGACGAAGCTGACAGGCCGGGTGGTGCGCAGCTTGACGATCACGGCGTCGGGCAGCGTGTGATGCCCGAAAGTGTTGATCTTCCCGGTGGGCAGGGACGCGACGAAGCCGTGGACGAAGGCCTCCACGGCCCGGCGGACCGGATCGGTGCGGGGCTCGTCGTCGCGCAGGCCCTGGCCGAGGTTGGCGGCGAGCTGGTGCACGCCGAGGGCGGCGTAGCGGTAGAGGGTGGCGGAGTTGAAGTCGACGGTGCCGATCATGCCGGCGCCGGTCTCTGCGTCGGTGTTCTCGTCGTCGACGGCGGTGTAGTAGTCGGACTCGTTGTCCACGCGGTGGACGCTGAGGGCGTGGGCGACCTGGACGGCAGCGTCGACGTTGATGTCGGCGTCGTCGGCGACCATGCGGCCGAACAGGGCGATGTCGACGGAGTGCAGGGTGTCCGCGATCTGCTTCGCCCGGCCCTTGTTCTCCTTGCCCTTCAGAAAGGCGGTGATGTCGGCGGCGCCTTCGACTGCGAGGCGGGCCAAGCCGTCAAGTTGGCGGGAGCTGAGGAACACCAGGTACTTGGACTGCGGTGCCGGTTCCGGCTCACCGTCCTTGGCCGCAGCCGCCTTGCGCTTAGGGATTTCCGTCTTGAATCCGGCCGCCTTCACAATCTCGTCGGCGAGCTGCAGTGCCGTCTCCCCGTCGAGCGAGGCGTCGAGGTTGGTGATGCGGTCGGCGACCGCCTCCACGATCTTCTTGGTCCGTACGCCGAGCTCGCTCGCGTCCAGCAGGTGCTCGTCCTTGAAGTAGGTGCGGGTGGCCCGCTTCCAGGCCTGGCTGGAGACGCGGGCGCGCGGCACTCCCCCGTACACCGCAGTCTTCGGCGCGCCGGTGTCGTCGCGGTTGAGGTTGCTGGGCGGGACGGTCTGCAGGGCGTGCACGTCGAGGAAGATGCGGTTCACGAGGCGTCCTTGTCGAAGTCCGGGGTGCGGGTATCGGTGCCGGCCGCGGGGCCGGTGCCGGAGTGCGGCTCGGTGTCGGCGGGCTTGGGGTGCCAGGCATGGAAGGAGCGGCCCCACTCCCTGCGGACGGTGTCCGCGCCGCCGGGCCACTGGAAGGTGTAGAGCTGGCCGGCGAGCAGGCCGTAGTCGAGTTCGATGTCCTCGCGGCGCAGCAGGACGACGAGGTCGCGCAGCCGCTGGGCGAGGGTGGCCAGGTCGGGGGCGGTGCCTGCCCGGACCAGGCGCTTGTGCACGGGTTCGTCGATCTCGCCGGGTTTCATCATGCGGCGCACAGCGGCGCCCAGGCCCCGGCGGTGGTCACGCCGGTCGGGCTGGTGCATGCCGGTGCGGCGGGACTGCTGGTGCAGCGCGTAGAGGGTGAGTGCGACGTGCAGGGCGTCCTCGGCCCGGATCAGTTCGCTCTCGCTCAGCGGCCGGGCCCCGTCCGGTGTTTCGTGCAGGGGGCCGGTGTCGATCAGGGTCCACAGGTCGGGCAGCTGTCCGGCCTGGCGGCCGGCGCCGCGCCTGAGCCGGGCGAGCGCCGCGACCGCCTGGGACTGGTCGGCGAGGTAGCCCCGTTGGAGGGCGGCGATGTGGGCGGCGGCGAGTCGGGCGACCCGGTCGCGCGGGGAGACGGTTGCGGTGACGGTGGTCATGCGGGTGCCTTCACGGTGGTCTCGGGCGCCGGGCTTGCGTCCGCATCCGGCGGCAGGTCAAAGGAGTCAGGGCGCCCCAGCCCTCGGTGCAAAGCGGCGCGGAACCACTTGCCGGCGAGCGCGGAGTTGAGCCACTCCGTGCCGTGCTTGAGCTGGACGATCCGGCCCTGCCAGGCCGCGTCCCCGGCCGCAGCCATCAGCCTCTCGCCGAGCCGGCCGACCATCCCGTACACCTGCTGCTGCCAGTCGGTGCGCTGCACGTACGGGTCGTCGGTGTCGGCAAGGTGTGCCAGCCAGGTGCGGTACGGGGCCTCGAGGAGACCGTAGGCGAGATCGCGGGCGCTGGAGCGGGGCCCCTCGGTCTCGGTGCCGGCCGCGCGGGCCAGGTTGGTGGCGAGGTCACCGAGCGCGTTGACCGCGAGGTCGGCATCGCTGACGGCCGCAACAGCCTGCTCGGCGTAGCGCCGGTCCTGCTGGTGGAGCAGGACCACGGCCATGGCCACGTGGTCGTCGACGATCTCGTCGATCACCGACTGCTGGGTTCCGTAGCGGGCGCCGATGATCCGGGCCCGGACGAGGAAGCCACTCTCCAGCTCTCCCTCCGTCACCAAGCGGGCCACCCATTCCAAGATTCCCGGTCGTAGCACGGCAGGCGGCTCCGATCCGGCCGCGGGGGCCGGCTGGGCGGCGACCAGTGAGGCGATCCCGCGCCAGGCGGAACGCTCGGGAGCATGCTCGCGCGGCAGGTAGACGGGTGACCGGCCCAGTTTCTTCTCCTGCGTGATACTGCGCCGCCAGGCGGTCATCGGCTCCCGGTGCTGACGGTCGCGGGCGGTGAGCGGGTCGCCGTAGCCGAGGACGACGCCGTGCACGCCGCTGTCGTCGAAGTGGAGCCGCAGGCGCCGCGTCTGCCAGGTGTACAGGTCGCGCACCCCGGTCGGGGCGCGCTCCGCGCCGCCCGGGCCGCACGGATCCCTGCGCCATGCCGGCGCGTCCGCCTCGTCGATCTGAAGGTTGGAGGTGTCGGCGGCCACCAGGTTCAAAAGCAGCGTCTCGCGCAGGGTGGAGCCTTCGACGAACACGCCACCGAGGTTCCCGGCCCAGCCGACGCCGAGCGGGTAGACCCTGCCTCCCTTGGCGCGCTTGTCGCCCTCCACACCGGTCTTGATGCCGGAGGTGTCGTAGGCGTGCGCGTGGACAATCCAGCGGGCTGCCTCGGCGAACGTGAGCCGCTCGACGGTGGGCATGCGAGCGGTGAAGAACGGCTCTCCGTTGGGGACGTCGGCCACGATCCGGTTGAGGGAGAACACCTCATCCTTCGCCGTGCGCAGGCCCGCCGTCTGGAAGAACGGCACCTCGGGATCCAGCAGGTCGAACCGTCCCCGGTGCTCCCCGAGATACGCCCCGACCGGCGCGAAGCAGCTCTCGTCCGCCCACAACTCCGCCCACGCGTCGGTGTCCTGCGGCCCATCGAGGGCATCGTGCGCGACCGCGAGCAGCAGACGGACCAGGGCGAACTCCTGCGTGGGCAGGTCACCGACGATGCGCCGCAGATCATGCGCCTGCTCGAACACCTCCCGCAGCGACAACTCGCCCTGGCTGCCATCCCGTCTGAGCACGGGGATCCACGGCCGGTCGGTCAGATCGAACGACAGCACACCGCGGCCGCTTAATTCGTTGTCAGGCATGGGTCACCTCAAGGCCGTCGCTAGGGCTGTAACGGAGGCAGAAGCCTGCCAGGTGGGTCTGACAGTCCTCGTCGAGAGCAAGGATGAGCTGGCCGGCGAGCCAGGGGCTGTCCTTGGTCTGCCAGGCGGGCACATACAGTTCTTCGAGTTCGGCGATCGCCTGGTCCATGACGTCGGCGTAGCTGAACTGGATCGGCAGCCGCAGCCCGCAGCTTGCCGCGGTGCGGGCCGCGAACGCGGTCGGTGTTTGGTCCGTGGGCAGTGGCAGTCCTGCGCGGGGGCGGCCCTTGCGGTCGGGTGCCAGCCACGGCACCGTGGCCAGCGTCGCGTCGGCCCGCCGTTGAACGACGATGACTTCCAGGCTCTCGCGGCTGTCGCGTACCTGCGCTTGGCCCTGGCGGGTGTCGTCCGCGTCACCGACACCCGCTGCGACCCAGCCGAACAGCGGCCGGCCGGGACGGGCGGCGGCATCCAGCCGGAACGTCGCGGCCCGCTCGGCCTGGTCCGCGCGATGCTCCTCGTGGCGAGCGCGGGCGGCCTCGAGCGCCTCCGACCAGCAGACCGGGCTGTCCAACCCGTCGGCGTAGGCGTGCTGAACCAGAGGACTGATGTCCGCCGGCAGCCTCACGGGATGCTCGCGGCCACCGTCGAGGTGCGGTAGCAGGGCGGCAGCGGCACGCAGCAGCGGATACGCCCCGTACACAGCCAGCGAGCCACGCACCGGCGCGGGCACGGGGGCGCTCCAGTCGACGCCGGTGACCAGGCAGCGTGCCTGGCGTAGCCGCTTGGGCCGGTCGGTTTGTTCCTTGCCGCCGCGCAGGTGCCGGTGCAGGCGTCCCATGCGCTGCAGCAGGAGGTCGACCGGGGCGAGGTCGGTGACCAGCAGGTCGAAGTCGACGTCGAGGGACTGCTCGGCGACCTGGCTGGCGACGACGATGTGCGCCTTCTCGGGCCGGTCGACGTCCTTGCCGGGAGGCCCGAAGCGTTTGAGGAGGCCTGCGTCCTTGGCGGCACGGTCGATGTCGATGAAACACGAGTGGGCGACGGTGACGTTCGCGTCCCCGAACCGCTTGCGCAGCGCGGCCGCTGCTTCAAGGACACGGCGCACCGTGTTGCGTACGACGAGGACGCAGCCGCCTGAAGCGAGTTCCTTCTCCAGCCGGTCGGCGAGAACGTCCACGTCGTCCTCCAGCCGCTCCAGTTCGACGTCCGTACCGCGAGTCGAGGCCGAAGGGCACCGCATGAGGGGCGCGCCACCGGGCGCGACCGCCGTCAACAGCGGATAGTCACCGGCCTGGGCAAGCGTCTCGAACGAGGCCGCGGCCTCCCCGGTGGCCTTCCCCGCGTACGCCTGGGCCAGCTCTCTTCGCCGGCCGGCCGGCAGCGTCGCAGACAGCACCACCACCGGCACCCGGTAGGCGCCCAGCCACGACAGCACCCGGTCGAGATAGACGCTCATGTAGGTGTCGTAGGCGTGTGCCTCGTCGATGACGACGACCTTCCCGGCGATCGCGAGATGACGCAACGCCAGGTGCCGGCTTTTCAAGCCGGCGAACAGCAGCTGATCGACGGTGCCCGCAACGAAGGACGACAGCATGGCTTTCTTCCGCCCCCGCAGCCACGCGTGAGCGACGAGTTCGGCGGCAGCGCTCCGGTTACGGCTCGACGGCCGCCACTCACACTCCTGGGATCCGTCCACGTCGACCGCGGCGATCCGCCGGCTCGTGCCCATCAGGTCGGCGAAGTCGTCGTTGAGAGCAGCCTTGGAGTGGGCGAGCAGCACCGAATAGCGGGTGCCTCCGGGGGCGGGCAGGCGGTCGAGCCAGCGCAGCAGACGGGGGAACATCGCATTGCCGGTGGCCATCGTCGGCAACGCGAAGAACACCCCGCCCGCCCCCGATCGCGCGGCGAGGATCTCCGCGGCGGCGAGCGCAGCCTCGGTCTTCCCCTCCCCCATCGGCGCCTCGATCACCATCAGCCCCGGCTCGTCCATCCCCCAGGCCAGTTCGACAGCCGCCTCCTGCACCGGCCGGACCTGCGCCCCCGGCGGAAGGTCGAACCGGGACACGAACAACTCGGGCACATCCCCGACCGGCTCGTCCGCTTGCCACGGGCCGGGCAGACCCAGTCCACGCCAGGCAGCCGCGACGCGCTCACCACCCGTGCGGGGAACATCCTCAGGAAAGTAGGGAAACAAGTCGGGATTGCTGGCAATCCAGTCCGAGACGATGACCAGCGCAGAAAGCAGCACCTGCACCGGCTGTGAAAGCTTCACCGCCCGCCAGGCACCCAAGCACTCCCGGACACCGAACTCGTCCGCGCAGGCGTCGAGGAACTCCTCCTGCACCTGTTTCCACACCGCCCGGCTGCCGTGGGTGCGCAGCAGATCAAGGTGACCATCGAGTGCCTGGATCTGGCCGTGCTCGGGCGGTACCCCGTGATGCCCACCCACCACCACCGTGAACTGCCCCGTCTGCTTGAGCGTCCAGCCGTTCCGTTCCTGAAGCCACTCCCCCAGCAGCACCTGCCCGGCCAGCCCATGCGGTGCAAGCCGCCGGTCCGCGCCCATCGCCTGCCGCGACCGCATCTCCAGTCCGTGGCCACGCATGACCTGCGCCAGCTGCTCCACCTGGCAAGCGAACGCTGGCGTCGCCTTCCCGATGTCGTGCACACCGGCCAGCCACACCACCAGCCGACGCGCATCCATCTGTCCATCAGGCAGCGCACCGGCGATCAACCTGCGCACGGACAGCGGCAGCCACTCGTCCCACAACCGCCCGGCCACGGCGGCACTGTCCTCCATATGCCGCCACAACGGCAGCCACCCGTCCGCATCACGCTCGTGCTTGGCCCACACACTCAACGCCGGCCCGCCCAACCGGGCGCGAAGCCCCACCAGGTCGTCCCCCTCGCCTGTCATGCCAGATACATACAGGAGGTAGATGAACCATGAAGCCAATATGGAGAAAGCGGGGAGGGTCTACTTGCCAGCCCAGACCACGCCGCACACGCCGACACAGACACGACCTAAAGTTGACTCTCCGACCGACAGTCAGGACCCGGGCCCGAAATGGAACTTTTGCCGGACTCCTTGAAACTCATGAAAACCACGGCACCTGCGCCATAAACCTGCAGGCCACGCAGTCTGCTCCCCGCACCCGCGGGGATGGTCCCGGGGAGAGTTCCGGGGGCTTGGGGCGCCAGTCCTGCTCCCCGCACCCGCGGGGATGGTCCCCCGCCGCGAACACCGCGACATAGCCCGCTGCTCCTGCTGGAAGCTGCTCCCCGCACCCGCGGGGATGGTCCCTCGTCCGCGCTGTTGCTCGGCACGCCACAGCCCTGCTCCCCGCACCCGCGGGGATGGTCCCGACGCCAGCAGCGGCAGGTTGACCCGGGTCAGCTGCTCCCCGCACCCGCGGGGATGGTCCCCAGCGCAGGGGGTGGACGCGGGGCCGCTGGTTCTGCTCCCCGCACCCGCGGGGATGGTCCCGCGGGGCGGCCGTCCGGGCCGAGTCCGGTGTACTGCTCCCCGCACCCGCGGGGATGGTCCCTAGTCGCCTAAGGCAACCAATTGGGTGACGTCCTGCTCCCCGCACCCGCGGGGATGGTCCCCCGGCCCGGCTGCGGGACTTCCTCAAGGTCATCTGCTCCCCGCACCCGCGGGGATGGTCCCGGCAACTTCCGGTTCCTGCTCCGCGTGCCGGTCTGCTCCCCGCACCCGCGGGGATGGTCCCACGTGGGCGACGATCTACGAACCGGTGCCGGACTGCTCCCCGCACCCGCGGGGATGGTCCCGAGGTGGCGCCCTTGATGCCGGTCCGCCATGCCTGCTCCCCGCACCCGCGGGGATGGTCCCCGCACCACGAAGCCGTTCGTCCCGGCTCGCGGCCTGCTCCCCGCACCCGCGGGGATGGTCCCGCAGGAAGCACTCCGCGTGCCACGGCAGCTCCCTGCTCCCCGCACCCGCGGGGATGGTCCCTGCAATGCGGAGAAGGGCGGCCGGGTGCTGGACTGCTCCCCGCACCCGCGGGGATGGTCCCAACACACCCACCAGGGGGCGCAGCCTGGGGGGCTGCTCCCCGCACCCGCGGGGATGGTCCCTGTCCCAGTAGCGTGACCGTTGGTCCCTATGCTGACATCGCGTGGAGCGGCATGCCCCCTGCGGCGGCGGTCGGAACTCCCCACCAGCAGCGCCGCTTGCTCCGCCCAAACGCTCGACACTTTCCACGCTCCTAACCCGATTGTCCGACCGGAGCACCATCATTGGTCCATGGCCACCCTTAGACGTTATTTCAGTTGGTGAGCTTGCGGTGACATATGAGTGTCGCGGCGATGGCAGTGAAGGCGAGGAAGTGTTCCGGCTTCCGCTCGTAGCGGCGGTGGAGGCGTCGACAGCCGGACAACCAGGACACGGTTCGTTCCACGACCCAGCGGTGCCGGCCCAGCCGTTGGGAGGACTCGATGCCCTTGCGGGCGATGCGGTGCCGAATGCCGCGGGAGGACAGCCACCGTCGTAGGTGCTGATAGTCGTAGCCCTTGTCTCCGTGCAGCTTTCCGGGCCGTCGGCGTCGGGGGCCGCGGCGTGAGCGGATGGGTGGGATGCCGCGGACCAGCGGGACGAGGGCCTGGCTGTCGTGGAGGTTCGCGGCGGAGATGCCGATCGACAGGGGCAGGCCGCGGCGGTCAACGATGAGGTGGATTTTCGATCCGGCTTTGCCACGGTCGGTCGGATTCGGTCCCGTCAGCTGCCCCCTTTGAGGGCCCGGACGCTGACGGAGTCGATCGCGCAGCGCGACCAGTCCAGCTCGCCGCGGGAACCGAGTTCGTCCAGGACCAGGCGGTGAAGCTTGGCCCACACCCTGGCCTCGGTCCATTCTGTGAACCGGCGGAAGGCGGTCACTCCCGACAGTCCGAAACCCGGTGGCAGCTGGTTCCAGGTGCACCCCGAGGTGGCCACGAAGATGATCGCGGCCAGCACCTCACGGTTCCCTCTCCGACGAGCTCCTCCGCCCTGCGGGCGTTCCGGTGCCGGCGGGACCACCCGCTGGAACAGCTCCCACAGATCTTCCGGCGCCATCCGTTCGACAAGCCCAGCAGTCATCGCCCCAGACTGCCGCAAGATCACACCAACTGAAATGGCGTCTTAGCCCCGTTCAGCGGCTCGCTGCTCACGTGCGGAATGTCATCGGCGACGGCCCGTTCCACCTGCCTCGTGGCTGGACGCACATGGGCGCCGTCATCTGCGACGCCAGCTTCCATGCGCGCCGCAAGTACAAGTCGACCATCCGGCCGCGGCTTCTTCAGCTCCAATCCGCATGGCCAGACGCCGCAACGGTCCGCGGCTTCCAGGCACGGCTCGTCACGGAAGACCTCGCCATAGCCATGAACTTCAAAAGCCCCAGAAGGGTCGCGACAGCCCACGCCATCACCGATCTGCTCGTTGCCGAAGACGTCGATACCCGCGACGACCTCCACGCATGGCTCGACCACCAGGACCATCGCGCCGCCCTCCGTGCGGTCAAGGGGGTGGGACCCAAGAGCGTCGACTACATCGGCAACCTCGTCGGTCGATCGCAAGTGGCCGTGGACGTACATCTGAGGGCCTTCGCTGCGGATGCCGGTGTCACGGGCCTTCCGTACGAGGAGTTGCAAGCCGTGTACGAGGAGACCGCCGCCGCCCTCGGACATGAACCCGGCGGACTGGAGCACGCGGTATGGCAGTTCAAGTCGCAAGCCATTAACCCATCACGCTAGACGCGCCGTTGGTCGGCACCGCTCGACACACTGCCCCGGCCACCCCGCTTACTGCCTGTTCGGGCCGGGAAAGGTAAGGCCGCCGTCCCTGGCAGGCGATGCACACGGCGTGGAGATTGGTCTGCTCCCGCACCCGCGGGGATGGTCCCCCTGAGGACTACGGGCCCGGGGAGTATGAGGCCTGCTCCCCGCACCCGCGGGGATGGTCCCTCCCCGTGCGCGCAAAGCGCGTACCCAAGGACCTGCTCCCCGCACCCGCGGGGATGATCCCCCGGCATAGAGCAGGATTCCCCCGGCGGAGGCCTGCTCCCCGCGCCCGCGGGGATGGTCCCTCGACAGACGGTGCAGGACCTTCGTGGGCGCCCTGCTCCCCGCACCCGCGGGGATGGCCCCAGGCCCATCAGTGGTGTCCCTTCTTGTGGGTGCTGCTCCCCCCACCGGGCAACCGACGGAATTCGCTGACCTGGGAAAACGCGCGTCACAGCCTGTGTAGTCCCGTGTCGAGGTGTGAAGGATCCCGGCCTCTAGCGCCAAGTGGCCAGCGGCGTGGGGAGGTCGTGCGTGTTCCGTGAGATGCGTGGGAATGATTCAGCTCATGGCCTTACTGCCACCGGTTGTTCCATCAGGACGCTTGGCCTCGTACCAGCAGCCGCGGCTGACCATCGGCGAACTGACCCTGCGCCCATGGCAGGTCGATGACGCGCATCAACTGGTGGAGGCATACGAGGACGAAGCCATCCGACGCTGGCACGTCCGGTCCATGACCGATGCCGACGCGTCAGCCTGGATTGCTGCACGATCCGAGCGGTGGATGGCAGAGATCGGCGCAGACTGGGCGATCGTCGAGCACGGTGAACCGCTCGGGCGGGTGGCGTTCCACCGGCTTTATCTGGCCAGGGGGATGGGTAAGGCGGCGTACTGGGTGCTCCCGAGGGCCCGCGGCCGGCGGATAGCGCCGCGGGCCCTGGACGCCGTTAGCCAATGGTTCTTTACCGAGATCGGCCTGCACCGCATCGAGCTGACGCACTCGACGGCCAACGCCCCGTCCTGTCAGGTCGCCGCTCGAGCTGGCTTCGCATACGAGGGCACCAAGCGCCGGGAGGGCCTACACGCCGACGGCTGGCACGACATGCACTTGCATGCCCGTCTCCGCGACGACTGACAGGGTGGTCGCTCACAGTAAGACGTCGTCTCATTTGGCGTACTGGGTAGTCTGCACTGTGTGGTGATGGTCGAGCGCGTGGTTCCAGACGAGTTGTGGGAGCTGTTTCAGCG
>NZ_JBIVBI010000035.1:0-21903 GCF_044746005.1 Streptomyces sp. NPDC086766
CGCCCGCGAGGTCTACAAGCAGCTCACCCGCCCCCACCACACACCAAAACCGCTCACACAGACCACTTGACGGTCTATAGGAGCTTCATCAACGAGCGCGAACAGCAGCGGTCGACATCGGACCTCAATGGACGATCTGCCGAGGGGAAGGACCGGTTGGCCGACGTCGCCGACCCCCGGTGATCGACCTGATAAGGATGAGGCTCGAACCTGTCCCAGGCGGGGCGCCGCCCTCAATCGATGAGCGGCGCCCTGTCGGCTTGACTCAACCATTGAGATTCCACCGACCTCAAAGACCTCACTCCTGCGGCCTAGATATCCGACCTGTGGCGATGGGTGACATTTAGCCTCTTTCGTGTACACCAATGCAGCGGTGAGGAGAGTTCATGACCACCACCAAGGCGGCACCGACTGCCATCGGCGCCACAACCGGCTCGCAGACGACCTCGGGCATATCCATGCAACACCAGGCGCGCCGCTTGGCACACATTGCGATGGCGCCCGTCAGCGTGGCTCGCCAAGTGCTGGCCGCCAAGGGCGGGACTCCCCTCTGCCTCGGGCTTGCGGCCCTGGCTACCGTGGGCCTCCTGGACTGGCCCGTCGCCTTCGCCGGAGGCCTCGGATGTGCCGGCTACGCCATGCTGCGCAGCGGTAGGACTCAGCTGCCGGAGGCCCAGCCCCGCAAGTCGGCGGTCGGCATGTAGTCACGGAACCGCACAACCTCCTCGGTGAACTGCACGCGTCTCTTCATCGAGGCAGGATCCTACGGACAGGGACGCAGGCCCCTGCAGCGAATATCGGTCGGGACCTACCCGCTTGCAGGTAGCTCAGACGAAAGAGCCGTGCCAGTCGCGTGCCAGATCGTGCGGGGAACCACGAGGAACAGCGGGCACCGGCCACGGGTGCGACCAGGACTCCAACGCCACTGGCCAGCGCACCCCAAGGGCTTCCAGGGAACCACCCTGGAAGGCCTTCGGGTGCGGAACGGGAACATCCTGGGAACATCGAACTGCATATCAGTCGCACTTCGAAAATTCCTTAACTATTTGACGGAAAGCCCTGGTCTCTACGGCCGGACGAGCCTGGGTGCAGATCAGTCGTCCCCTTGCTGACGTCGGATCCTGACGGCCACGTCGTTCTGTTCCGTCTCCCACCAGGGACGTACCCGCTCCAGAGCCGGTACCGGGGGGTGGTCCGCCGTGGGCGCGGGGACGACGACGGCGAGTTCGGCGTCCAGGCGGCGTTCCAGCGCCGCGGTCTGAGCCCGCTCAGCGCGCGCCCACTGGAACAGGATCGCCAGCAGGAAGGGCAGTGCCACGAGTTCGGCGATGCTGAACATCGCGCCGCCGCCGAGCTGCTGGTCGTGCTGGACGTCCGGGGACCAGGTCGGCGCGTGGTGCAGGTACCAGGCACCCGCGATCAGCGTGCCGTGCGTCATGACGACAACGCCGGGGACCGCGTCGACGATGCCGTCCAGGAACACCAGGCCTGCGCGCACCGGGTGTGTGCACCAGGCCGGCAGCGCCTCTTCGTCGGTCAGCACTGGTACGACGAACAGGCAGCCGGCCGCCAACAGGTGCAGATACATGAGCTCGTGCAGCCAGCCGACCCGCAGGGCTGTTTCGAAGTACGGCGTGAAGTACACCGTCAGCTCGGTGGCCAGCACCAGGGCCGTACTGACCAAGGGAAACGTCAGCAGCCGCACCAGGCGGCCGGCCATGGCCCGGCGAACCCGCCCGGCCGCGCCCTCCGGCAGCGCCTCCACCGCCAACCGCAGCGGGTCACCGAGCGCCAGGCCCAGAGGTGCGAGGAGGTCGAGGAGGATGTTCTGCACTGCGGCCGGCCAGAACAGCACGCGGTCGTAGACGGCCAGGGCGGACATCGTGGCCACGACCAGTCCGCCCAGGCCGAGCAGCGCATAGGCTGCGACACGGGCGGGCGGCCAGGGCGCGCCCCGGCGGCGGACCCGCACAACGCCGCAGCCGTAGAGGGCGCCCAGGGCGACGACCAAGAGCAGCGCGGGGACGTCCAACTGCCACGAGGACAGCAGACGCCCGGTGGTCAGTTCAGGGAGCTGACTGGCCGATATTTCGGTCACCACGTGACCAGCCATGCAGATCGTCCTCCTTCGGCTCCGTGCAGAAGAGCCGGCTCGGGTCCCCAGCGGGACGCTAGTCCCCGGCGGCTGCGAGCCGGGCGTGGAGGCGCCGCACGCCGGGGTGAAATTCACGGGATCAGGCGAGACCGAACCAGCCGAGGACCGTCTGGACGAGCAGGATGGTGGACATGGCGGCGACGCCGATGACCACGGCGGTGGCGGGGATGCGGTAGCGCGGGCCGTTGGCGGCCTGGCCGAGGACGGAGCGGCGGTTGGTCAGGACCAGCAGGTAGACCAGGACGATCGGGCTGATCAGGCCCTGGAGGACCTGGGTGCCGATCAGCAGCTGGATGACGTCGACCGGGGTCATCGCCACCGCGGCGCCCAGGATGATCTGGGCGGTGAACAGGCCCAGGAACAGCGGGGCGTCGCGGAAGCTGCGGGAGACGGAGCGTTCCACGCCCGCTGCCTCTCCTATGGCGTAGCTGGCGGAGAGGGGCACGACGGCGCCGGCCAGGGCGGAGGCGCCGATCAGGCCGAGCGCGAAGAGGAGTTCGGCGTCCTGGCCCGCGACCGGTTTGAGGGCCTCGGCCGCCTGGGCGGCGGAGTCCAGCGGGCCGCTGCCGCCGATGGCCGAGGCCGTGGCGATGATGATGGTGAGGCTGATGACGCAGGCGAAGACGGCGCCGATGATGGCGTCGGCGCGGATGAGGGGGTAGTCGGCGGGCTTGGCGCCCCGGTCGACGACCCCCGCGGCGGCGTAGAACTGCATGTAGGGGCTGACGGTCGTACCGATCAGCGCGACCGCGAGCAGGATGAAGCTCTTGCTCGGCTCGATGTGCGGAACGGCCAGGTGGTGGCCGACCGCGCCCCAGTCGGGGTGGCCGAGGATCATCGCGATCGGGTAGGCGAAGAACGCCAGGGACATGATGAGGAAGATGCGTTCGGCCCAGTGGTAGGAGCCGAACAGCACCAGGGCCCACAGGAGGATCGCGGCCGGGGGGATGACCGCCCACTTGGGGACGCCCAGCAACTCGAAGGCCGCGCCGATGCCTGCGAACTCGCTCACCACCAGGCCGGTATTGGCCAGCAGGAGGCAGAAGACGGCGAGGGCAGTGAGGCGCAGACTGAACTGCTCGCGGATCAGGGCGCCGAGGCCCTTGCCGGTGTGGGCGCCGAGGCGGACGGCCATCTCCTGCACCATCACCAGGGCGACGGTGACCAGCACCATGAAGAACAGGGTGCCGTAGATGAACTGGGAGCCCGCCGAGGCGTAGGTCGCGATGCCAGCGGCATCGTTGCCGGCGTTCGCGGCGACCAGGCCGGGGCCGGCGATCGCCGCGATCATGGTGATGCGCCGCCAGCCGGTGTGGCGCGCGGGCGCGGGGGCCTCCGGGGCCGCAGTGGCGGTGTCGAGGTCGCGGGTCACTGCAGGATCCTCCGGAAGTGCATCCGCCCGCGTTCGGGCAGCATCGCATCGAGCAGGTCGTCGGCCAGGATCCGGCCGATCGGACGGTCGCTGTCGTCGACCACCAGGAGCGAGGAGGCGCGCGCGGCGACGAGCTGGTCGGCGGCGTCCGCCAGGGACGTGTCGGCCCGGACGGTGTCCGGCGAACCGAACTGCGCCCGCCAGGCCACCAGGTCGGCCAACGGCGTCGCGTCCTCGGCCACCGCCAAGTCGAACAGCGCGAGGTCGCACAGAAGCCGGTCCGCGCCGTCCACGACGGCGACCGCGTCGATCTCGGTGCGGTGCTCGGCCTGTTGGGCCAGCCGCCCCCGTACCTCGGCGACGGTCTCGTCCCGGTGGGCGGTGATCAGCAGCGTGGTCATGGCACCGCCCGCGGTGCCCTCCCGGTGGGCCAGCAGCCGGCGCAGTTCCGCCGCCTCGCCCGTCGGCATCCGTGCCAGCAGGGCCTCTCGCTCCTCACGAGTGAGGTCCCGCAGGGCGTCGGTGGCCTCGTCGGGCTCCATCTCGTCAACCAGACGGGCGGCGTGCTCCGGCTGGGCCTCGCGCAGCAGGTTCTCCAGCTCGGCCGGCTCCATCTCCTCCAGCGCGTCGGCGGCCTGCTCCGGCTCCAGCCAGCGCAGCAGCTGCTGGCGTTCGGCGCGGCCGAGGTCTTCGAGGATGTCGGCCAGGTCTGCGGGGCGCAGCCGGTGCAGCGCGGCCCGCGAGGCGCGCAGCCGCACCTCCGGCGGGCCTTCGGTGGCCTGCTCGGCGAACGGAGCCACCGACTGCCAGTCCAGCACCCGCTCCGGGGTCGGCCGGGCCTGCCAGCGGCGCGGGCCGAGGCGGCGCAGCAGGGTGGGCAGGGAGACGTCCACCCCGACCAGAACCACCTGATCCACCAAGGGCGCCAGATACAGGTCGGCGGCCCGGGTGACCTGGACCCCGTCCACGTCGACCAGCTGATGGTCGAGTACGTCCTTGGCCAGCAGGACCTCGCCGGGCCGGCGGACGAAGTCGCGCAGGTCGACCCTGGCCGTGCGCAGCCGTACGTGCCCGGCGTGCACCTTGCCGACGGTGTCCGCAGGCAGGAAGGTACGGCGTCGGCCGATGCGCAGGATCAGGCCGGTGACCGGCGGATACGAGTCCGCCCCATAGAGCCGGGCGACGACGTCGACGACGCGGCCGACCTCCTCTCCCGACTGATTGGTGGCCGGGCCGCCGATCAGCCCGGCGAGGGAGACCAGCGAGGTGCGGACCGCCTTGGACGCGGTGGCACGGCGTTCCAGAGTGACCCGGCGGTCACGCAGACGGGCCGAGGTGGACATGAGCAGAGTGTGGGCAGCCAAGGTGAAGACCCCCTTGCCCCGGCATGGCGGGGTTACGGGCGGCCCACGGCAGCACGCTTCCTCCCCGGGCCGGCGGCACAAGACACGCCGAACGCGCGCCGGCACACGGCCTTGCCGGCCGGTGAGCTGGGCCGAAATCAGGGAAGAGAAGGCTGCTCCGGGCCACGGAAGGACGGCACGGACAACGCGAAGGGGGGCCAACTATGGCCCGGACTACTGTCCATGTCGCCTCCTCCCGGTCACGGCCGCGCAGAGGGTGGCGCGGTCCTGCGGCAAGGGCAGCCGGAGCCGACGGCCCGGCGCACCCCAACTCGTCAGATTGGCACTCCACGGCGTGTCCCCGAAGGCCGGGAAAGCCACCTGGAGTCACCCCTTGAGCCGGGGAGACCTGTCCTGATCCGGAGCATCTCTCGACGAGTGGGATCAGTGGTGGCCTGTGTCCGTGAAGACGCCTCACCGAACGAGGTGTCTGCTAATTCCGCGCCAAGAGTACGCTCGCCCCGGCCTGCCTTCCCAACCCATGACCGGCCGTTGACCTGCGCACTACGGAACAGAGACCGAGACACCGTCGAAGGAGAGTCGGCATTGCCCACTACGGTCAGCTGTCGTCGGGGTGCCCTGCCGAGAACCTGGCAGCGATCCATCCGTGCACGACGGCCCGGGGCAGGCGCCCGTCGGCCGCGATGACGCGCTCGGGTATACCGCTAAGCCAGGCGTGCAGCGCGGCTCTGGGCAGGTCGACGGTGCGGGTGGCCAGGCTCAGACGGTAGGCGCCCGCCGAGCCGGCGGCCACGCAGGCCGCCAGTCGCTCGCCCATCAGCGGATCGGGCACGCCGACGCACTCCACGTCCCGTGATCGGCCCGCCAGCCGGGTTTCGCCAGCTCGCGCGTCACGCCGACAGGCGGGTGCCCCGCCGACGGGTTTCCGCCGGCAGGGCACGGGCGCTTTACTCAGCCTGGGACCCGGTCGAGCGGCCGCGCACAACGGCGAACACTGCGGCGGCCAGCCCCAGCACGCCGACGACCAGTCCGGCGACACCGAGGCTGCGGGCGGTCGAGTCACTGGCCGACGAGGTCGACTTGGAGCTGTCGGAGGTCTTCGGGCCCGCCGACGAGGCGGTCGAGGCGCCGCTGCCTCCCTCCGCGCCCTTGGCGGTGAGCTTGAGCACAGGTGCCGGGTTCTCCGGCTCCTCGCCGCCCTGGGGCTCCTCGATCCAGCGGACGGTCTTCCCGTCGGAGTAAGTCTGGAGGGTCTTGAAGGTCAGCTGGTCGGTGTCGTCGGGCAGCTGACCGAAGGCGACGTTGAAGTCCTCGTACTGGCCGGACTCGATCTTCCCGCCGGACCAGGTGATCTCGGAGACGGCGTCGGTGATGGTGCCGTCATCGGTCTTGACCGGCTTCTTCAGCTTCGTGTTGGTGACCTTGACTGTCCAGCCGTCCTGGGGGGAGACGAGCACGCCGAGGACGGGGTGGTCAGTGGGCAGGAAGACCTGCACCTTCGTAGTGCCGACACTGTCCTCCTCATTGGGGACGCGGAAGGTGAGGACGCCGTCCGTGGCACCCTTGGCGTAGCTGTCGGGGTGCACGGTGACGTGCGCGGAAGCGACGCCGGCGGCGGCGAGAAGTCCGGCGGCGGTGAGGGCAGCGACGGCGCCGACGCGGCGCAAGGTGGTGCGGGTCCTGGACATGAGCTGATGGATCTCCGTACGGAAGAAGAGGTATGCCGAGGGTCAGATCGCGTACGACATCCCCATCGGGGGCCCTCGCCGGTGAACGGCATACCTCAGCCGTACCTGTCTCAGCGACCACGGCTCACCGGCAGCGCGACGTACGAGCCCCGGCGCGTCCGGTACACCCCGCGCCTTGCCGCTCCCCTGCCACCAGGCGGCAAGCCCCGGCACGAACGCGGTCGCCCACCACAGCAGCGACCATAGGGCCGCCTCACCGCGCCGCAGCCACCACGTCAGCACCAGGGCCGCCCCGACATGGGCGGCGCTGGCGTGCGGCGTCAGCGCATGCGCATGGGTCGTCATCCGCATGCCGTGCATGGCCATCGCGACGTGGTGTGGCTGCGCGGCGTGGAAGACGAGGTGCAGCCCGCCCTGGGCGCCCAGAGTTCCGGTGCCGATGCCGGCCAGTGATCGTTCCCGGCCGCCCAGCAGGCAGCCAGCCGCGAAGACCGGCACGAACGCGGCAGCCTGCACCCATACCGGCGGCGCGGCACCCGTGGCCAGGGCATGCCCTCCGGCAGCAAGCAGCACGCACAGCACGGCGAACACCGCCGCGCGCACGCTCCGCACCGCCAGGGACACACTCACGGCACCCGATGCTGCCATGCGGCGAGAGGTTCTCTCCCCCAGCCCACGCATACGCACCACCGCCCACGAACTACCTGGTCAATCTGCCCCCTCCTTACGAGTCGGACGCGGGCCCCGTTCAATTCCCCGCCCGTCTTGACGAAATCGAAGCACTGCAAGCACTCCAAGGGGCACGAGCGCACACCAGCCGCTCTCGCGCCCCCACACACGACAGGGCCCCGCGTCCGCCGCACCTGCGCCGGGTAACTCACGTACAGTCCCCTGCGACCGCCGGTCCGGACCCTGGAGCACCGCAACCCCATGTGCACGGAGGCGGAGCAGCATGACCGACACCAGCGGGCTGAAGCCCGTCGTGCAGCTGCCCCCAGCTGTTCGTCGACTCGAACGCCTAGGACGACCACCGGATCATCCTGACCGACGACTTCGGCCGGCGTGTCCAGATGAGCGCCGATCACCGGCTGCGGCCTACGGAGCGCGCTCGAGTCCAGCTGCACGGCCGACGCCGCCGCCCGCTCCTGTGAGTCGCTGCGCACCCCCTACACCCCGCCCTGGAAGTAGGTGCCCCGCCCCACGACTGCGGCTACGTCGACGCGCCAGAGATCCGCTCGAACATCCTTTACGAACTGGCTTCGGAGATCACCCCGAGCCGCTAACCCGGGCGCAACGGCCCGAGGGCGTGCGCAGACGGCCAGAGGCCCCTACCCCCTGACGGGACGGGGCCGTTGTCGCCCCTAAAAGGTCTGCGGTGCTCACCGTTTCGCCGACCGCAGCTGGCCTCAACCGACTTCCCCACCCCCCCTCCCAGGGGCCTCCGCGGGCCCCTCATGGGAACGCCATGGGAACGGAAGGCCGAGTAAAGGCAGGGAACAATCAGGCAGATACGGAAGACCGCACCGCGCTGACCAGCCTGAACAGTGAAGTCAAGGAAAGGCCATCACAGATAGGGCAAGCTATAGACCCTCTCCTAAAGCGGGTGTCGCAGGTTCGAATCCTGCCGGGGGCACAGAAAGAAGGGCCAGCTCAGGAGGGTTTCCCTCCCAGGCTGGCCCTTTGCCGTTCCACACGCCGTGCCACACGCGCGCCACTACGTCCGCTCGGCGTCCTCTCCGGACGAGTCGGAGGCCGCTCCCCCACCGCCCCGGATCACGGCCCCGAGCCGATCCGCGATGGCCTGATCGCGGTCACTCGTCATGTGCTGATAGATCAGCGCGGCCCGGGAACTGCTGTGGCCCATCCGCGTCATCAGCTCCCGCGTACTGGCCCTGGCCGTCGAGGCGAGCGTGTTGCCCGTGTGCCGGAGATCGTGGAAGTGCAGCTCCGCCGTGACGCCCGCAGCCTTACGGGCCTTGCCCCAGTCGTCCCGGAAGTTGCTCCGCCGCAACTGCCCGCCCTGCGGCCCGACGAAAACGTGGACCGTCACGCCCCGGCGCGGCGAAGTGCTCCAGGTGGTGCTGCACCTCGTCGAGCAGCTCGGCCGCGAACGAGACGGAGCGCACCCCGGCCGCGGACTTCGGCGCCTTGTCGAAGAGCCGGCCGTCCTGCAGCTCGGCTTGCGCCCGGCGCACGGTGACAGTCAGCCCCTCCGGATCAACGTCCCGGCGCCGCAGAGCCGCCAGCTCCCCGAACCGCAGAGTGGTGAAGGCCGCCAGGAGCACGAGCAGCCGATAACGCGGCGCGATGGAGTCGGCGAGAGCGAAGACCTCAGCGACCGTGAGAACAGGGCGCACAGGAACGCCGTACCGGTCCGCGCCCTTGGTGCGGCACGGGGCGGCGCCCATCGCCTTGACTCGGTCATTGAGCCTCCAGCCCATAGCCGCTACGCCGATCTTTCGCGAGCCAGCCACATCTCCTTCAAGGGCCGAACAGCTCGTTCTCTTCAACGGCGGAGATTGACGGCAGTTCCGACCGAAGTCAGGTCACTCAGGCCGCCCGGCGAAGAAGCCCGCGAGGGAAGACGCGAGCGCTTCTGGAGCCTCCTCGGCCACGTGGTGCCCGGCGTCGATGCCGTGGCCGCGTACGTCCGGGGCCCACTCCCGCCAGATCTTCACCGGGTTCCCGTACAGGTCCTCAAGATCGTCTCGGAGCGACCAGAGGATCAGTGCCGGACACTGGATCCGTGTCCCGGCGACGCGGTCGTCCTCCTCGTGCCGCCGGTCGATGGTGAGACCTGCCCGGTAGTCCTCCAACATCGCCCGCACCACGTCGGGGTTTCTCGTGGCCGCACGCCACTCCTCATAATTCTCCTGCCCCATGCTCTGAGGATCGCCGCGGTACCAGCTGTCCGGATCGGCGTTGATGACCCGCTCGGGGATATCCGGTTGGGCGAAGAAGAACCAGTGCCACCACTGCGTGGCGAACTCGGTCGTGATGCGGGAGAGGTGCTCGGTGAGGGGCAGGCAGTCGATCAGCGCCACCCGCGAGACCACATCGGGATGATCGAGTGCAAGACGTAGCGCGACACTGCCTCCGCGGTCGTGCCCGGCAAGCGTGAACCGAGCGTGGCCCAGGGAGCGCATCACCTCGACCACGTCACCAGCGACGGCCCGCTTGGAGTATCCAGCATGGTCTGCGGTCGGCGCCGGACCGGTGGACCGGCCGTACCCCCGAAGATCGGGACAGACCACGGTGAAACCTTGGCGGACGAGGAGCGGAGCGACGCGATGCCAGGTCGCGGATGTCCGGGGGTGGCCATGCAGCAGCACCACCGGCGTCCCTTCACCGCCGTAGCGAACGAAGATCGATGCTTCGCCGACATGAACCCGCTTGGTCTCAAAGTCCTCGAACAAGGCCCGAACCTCCCGCCCTCGCTGACACACCGCCCATGACGCCTGTCGGCCCAGGACAATCCCGTCCTCGCACACGAGGACCACCGGGCCAACACACTGCGCAAGCCGGCCCCCCATTGCCGACGAGTGCTGAACCGGCACAGCGTTTCCTCATGCCCCGTAAAACCCATGGACACTAATGCGTCATTCGCCAACGGTGTCGTGGAATCAGCGGGGGACCACCGTTGAGAGCTACGGACCAAAACGTGGCCGTGCCCCATCCGTGCCCGATCGAGCGGGGAACCACAGGGAACACCGGGCAGTAACGGCATGCGGACATGAGAGCGGGCCCCGACCAAACAACCAGGTCGGCCGGTTCAGTGGGCGTACGCTCTCCGGGCCCGCCACGGGCAGATCTTCATCCGGAAGGTCGCGGAGCGGGCAACCTTGCGCTCGTAGCCATTCAACTGCTCGTCGGGAACAGCTCGTTCATCGCCTCAGTGACCACTAGGGGACCCTCCTGAGGCAGGAAGTGGCCAACGCCAGGCACGATCCGTACGGTGAGGTCGGCAGCGTGGCTCTCGCCTCCGGCCAGCATGGATGGCGGGATCACGTTGTCCCGCTCGCCGCCCAGCAGCAGGGTCGGGACGGTCAGCCGCTGCCCGCGCGAGGTGCCACGCAGCAGCGCGGGGATCTCTCTGACCACGTACTGCCAGAACATGGCCTGCCCGGCATGCGCGCCGGCCTGGGCCGCGGCGCTGAACTCCGCGAGCTCGCCGGCTTGCCAGACCGACGGGTCGGAGACCTGATGCCGCAGCAGGAAGCGACTGAACGCAGGCCAGTGGCGCAGCACGGCCCTGCCAATGACCGGGTACTCGACGAAGGCGGTGTACCACTGCCGCCACAGGTTTGGCAGGATGGCCCGCTGCCGAGCCCACGGGTGCGCCATGTTGAGCGCCAGGAAGCCGCTGAACCGCTCCGGTACCCGCAGGCACAGCCGGAAACCGACGTGGGCGCGCCAGTCATGACCGACAAGGCCCACGCGGTCGAGCCCGAGTGCGTCCAGGAGTGCGAGCATGTCCTCGGACAGGCCGTCGATGTCGTAGCCGCGCCGCGTCTGCTCCGACCAGCCGAGACCCCGCAGATCCGGGCAGATCAGCCGTCGTCCGGCGGCCGACAGGACGGCGACCCGGTGCCAGGCGTGCCGTAGCCGAACTCGATCCACGCGGCGGCGTCGGGCGGTGCCGTGATCTTTTGCCCCCCGACGCCGATCCACCTCACCCTCCAGCGCGCCCCCACCAGTAGTCCGCCGTTCCCGCCGGGCCCCTTCGGGCTGGGCGGGGCGATGGGCCGCTTCGCCTCCGTCGATGTGCAGGCGGTGAGGGCTAACAGAACGGCGAGCAGGGATCCGACGATCGTGCCGGCCCGGGGCTTACGCATCAGAGTTACACGCATGGGGTGTCAGACGCACGACACCGTCATTCGGTTGTCATGGCCAACGGAGAGGCCTGGACCGATCCGCAGCCGGAGTCGCTCTTGACGACATTTCCCTCGTCGCGAACTGCGACCGTCACTTCGACCACTGCGGCGGGAACCCTCTCCTGGGCGGCAAGCCCATCCTGGTCCAGAACGTCGAGCTGGCCACTGCCCGCAACGGCGACTACACCTTCAACAATCTGATCGATTTCCCCGCTGCGTCCTATGAGGAACTCGACGGTGAGGCCGAGGTCTGGCCTGGCGTCTGGATCATTCCGACACCAGGGCACACCCAAGGGCATCAGTCGCTGGTCCTCCGGCAAGGCGACGGCACGGTAGTCCTCGCCGGCCAGGCTCACGACTTCGCCTCCCACTTCGCATCCGACCAGTTGGCCCGCCAAGCGGCACTTCACGGCGCGGAGCAGCCACTTCCCGCCTACCAGCACTGGCTGGAGCGACTCGCCGACTTCGACCCACGACGCGTGCGATGGCCGAGTGGTCCTACTCATCCAGGCGGACGACGAGACCGCCCACGACGCGCCTCTGCTGTCCGCCCTCGTCACCGACGAAGAAGCGCGAAACGGTCGGGCACCGCAGCCGACCACCAGGATGACAATGCCTGCGCGCCGGCCCCTGAGGCAGCAACGAAGCTGTGCGCTCCCACAGTTCATCAGAACCCAGATCAGCAGCACCCCGCAGCGCCTGCCGAAGAAGATCGCCCAAAGCGAACCGACACACCGATGTCACATTGTGCGATCAGTTAATGCTGGTGCTCTCGCGCTTGGCAGTCAGGATGACTGGACTTGATCGAAGAGGGCGAGGGCATGGGCGGGGTTCGGGCTCACGAGGCGTTCCAGACCGTCCGTCGTGATCTTCGCCCACCTGCCGGCCCGTACCCACATCTGTTCCTCGAAGGCGCGGACGGCCTCGTCCAGATCTTCAGGGCCGGCGGCGATGGACTCGGCGAGTTCGGCGCCTTCCACCATGGCGAGGTTCGCGCCCGCCCCCAAGGGGGGCATCAGGTGGGCGGCGTCGCCCAGTAGCGTCACTCCGGGGACGTGGGTCCAGGTGTGGGACACGGGCAGGACGTAGAGGGGGCGGTGGACGAACGCGGTGCCGTGGCGGAGGAGGTCGAGAACGGGAGCGGACCAGCCGTCGAACAGAATCAGCAGGCTCGATCGCACGGCCTCGGCGTCGGCCAGATCCAGGTTCGTGGGCCAGTCCAGCGCCGCGCGGAACTGGGCATACACCTTGACGTGGCCGCCGGTGTTGCGCTGGGCGACGAGAGCCCGGTTCGCGCCGTACACGGCCACGGAACCGTCGCCGATCAACCGGGCGAGGGCGGGGTGGCGGGTGTCGACGTCCTCGAGGGCGGTCTCGACCGAGGTGACACCGGTGTAGTGCGGCGTCACCGACGAGACCGCCGGGCGGACCCGGGACCAGGCGCCGTCCGCGCCGACCACGAGGTCGAACGTCTCCTGTCCCCCGTCCGTGAAATGGACCAGTACGCCATCCCGGGCCCCCGGTACCACCTGCGCCACGCCCTGCCCCCACCGGACGTCGAGAGGGCCGAGCAGCAGGTCACGGAGTTGCCCGCGGTCGATTTCGGGGTTGGCCCGTTCATCTGGACGGGGTCGCCAGTCGCGCAGGACGGTTCCGTCCGTGTCCAGGATGCGCATGGCCTGCCCCTCGGGGCGAGACAGCGCCTGGAACTCCGCCAGCAGCCCCGCCTTGTCCAATGCGAGCTGGCCCAGCCCTTCGTGCAGGTCCAGGGTGCCGCCCGGGGGACGGGCGTCGGGGGCGGGATCGCGTTCGAGGACGGTGACGGGGTGATCATGGCGGTGCAGGACGCGGGCGAAGGTAAGGCCGGCGGGGCCGCTCCCCACCACTGCGATGCGGTGTCTCATGTCGATACACTGTATTTGTTCATTACGCTGCATCACAACGGTACGGTGTCACTATGACTGTGTGGGACCGGACCGAGCCGCCGCCTCGCCCCGTGCCGCTCGACCGGGAGCAGATTGTCGCCGCCGCCATCGCGCTGGCCGACGAAGGCGGGCTGGAGGCGGTGTCGTTGCGCAAGGTCGCCGCCCGCCTGGACGTGGGCCCAATGCGGCTGTATAGATACATCTCCACCAAGCAGGAGCTGTTCGACCTCATGGTGGACGAGGTCCACGCCGAGATCCTCCCCGAGGACCAGCCCGGTGACTGGCGGGAGGCGCTGCGCGTCCTCGCCCACCGCACCAGACAGGCCGCTCTCCGTCACGAATGGCTCGCCGACCTGCTCGGCGGTCGCCCGGCCCTGGGGCCGCACGGCCTCGCCGTGACCGAGGCAACGCTGGCCACCCTCGACGGCCTCGCCGATGTCGACACCGTCATGCGCGCCGTGGAAACTGTCAGCGCCTACTTCATCGGCGCGATCAGGCGCGAGACCGCGAACCTGCGGGCCGAGCGCGCCACGGGCCTGACCAAGCGCGACTGGCAGCGCGCCTCCGGCCCGCATGTGACGAGAATGTTGGCCACGGGCCGCTTCCCGGCGCTGGCCAAGGCCGTGCACGACGGCACGGACGTGGACGCCGAGACATCCTTCACGACCGGCCTGGACTGGGTCCTGGACGCCGTGGCCGCCAAACTCACCCCGCCGTCGGCGTGACGCTCAGCTCCCGCCGCATGGGAGCGAGGTCGGGGTCGGCGTCCACGGGCCGTGCGGGCCTGCACCACCACCACGAGCCTTACCGACAACCCTCACCTCGCCTCAGCAGTTGAGTGACACGGCCCAGCGACGGGGGATTCCCCGGAGTGTGCAACCCCTCGGACGAGAGGTTTGGTCCCATTCAAGCTGGCCAGTCCCTGCAGGTCTGCAAGGTTTCACCTACGGGGCTTCATCTATGGGGCTTGGTGTACTGGAGGGGACAAAGCAGCCACATGGGCGGCTTCGATGCCCGAAACGGACCGCCCGCCCCCGGCCTCGTTGCGCTCGGGGAGCCAGGCGCTTGCGCACGTCACGTCCCGGAACGCAGACAGTGGCTGGTGACCTGGGGCGCGTGGACAGCGCGCGTCACGCTCCGCAGTGGGGAAGGACGCTGGACATGCCCGGGGACTTCGCTGACGATCACAGTCTCTGGGCGAAACGGAAGCGCCTCAGGCAGCGGCGGCCGTGGGGCGGCCGCTGCGGGCACGGGCGTTCCAGAACTGGACGAGCAGACGCATGACGAACGCCTCGATCACGGCAACCGCCACCTTGGTGAGGAGCGAGGTCAACAGATGCGGCACGGGATGACACCTTTCGCGTGAATGCCTGACGTACATTCCCTTTGTCCGATGTCGTGACGTCGCATGGACGGACCTAAGGTGACCGCAGAGTTAACTTCGAGCGTCATATCAGGGTGAGCGGTGCCCTGGGCGCTGTTGCGGGAGCTGCTTCCGCAAGCTCGGGCCCGTGAGGCACATCCGTGCTCACCGCAGTCAACGCCGAGGCACCACCAGCGGCGGGGCGTGACTGCTGGACGAGATTGTCCGGGAAGGGCCGCAGGATGCTCGCCGTCACACTGGAACCCGAGATCGGTCGAATTGCGGGTCCCGCGGGTCAACGCCAAGCGTAGGTCGCAGCGACCGGTGAGCGGTTCTCCTCGGCGATCCTGCCGCCCTGGGCCCGGAAGCCCCCGAAAACCGCCGAGGTGCTGCCGCTGCTCTACTCGCACAGCCTGCACACCGACGATTTCGTGCCCGCACTGCAGCAGCCTCGGCTCCTCCGCCGAGCTGTCGCCGGCTGCTGGGACCCGGCTCTCCCAGAAGTGGCAGACCGACCGTGCGCCCCAGCTGCTCGGCGACCTGGGCCGCGGTGAACTCCAGCACCTCCCGCAGAATGGGCACGGCACGCTGCCTCGCCGGAACGGCCTGCACCGCCGCCACCCACGCCGGGGGCATCTCGGCCCGCGCCTGCACATCGAAGCGCGCGTCGGGATACCGTCAGTGCGTTGTCCCTGAGGGTGCGCCGCGCGTGGAGCTGGCCGGGACACCGGCGGTGGTGAAGCAGTTCACCGAAGGTCGCGACGCCCACGAGCGGTACGCCCGCGAGGTGGCCGCGCTGAGGCGCCTGTGGTGCCCGCCCTGGTGGGCACCGACCCCAGCGAGCGGGTGCTGGTCCTGGAGCATCTGGACCACCAGCGCGCGTCCAGCGACTGGATCGTCGACCACGCGGCGGCCCTGGCCCGGCTGCACGCCGCTCTACGTGGTGCGCAACGGAGTGGGCCGGACCGATGTTCCGACCGAGCGCATCGGCCGCAGTGCGGCGACGGCTGCGGGACTGGACCGAGGTGCAGGTTTGGCCGCGTCTGCACAAGGTCATCCTGGCCCACCTGCGCACGGCACGGTTGCTGGACACGGGCGACGTGGGGGTCGACGGCCCCCACATGACGGCACGCAAACGGGGCGGCTCACACCGCGCCTTCCCCGGTCCCATGTGCGATCGGTCAAGCCTGATGAGCAGTAAGCAGGTGGCTGCTCAGTCCCACCAGAAGAACCAGGTCCGTTTCGGGACCTGCCAGGAGGCCACCTCGGGCAGTCCGCCGAAGATCTGGTCGAAGTCGGGGCAGTAGGCGTAGTGCTCGATCGCGGCGCGTGCTCTCTCCAACGGGGCTGTCGGGGGGGTGCTCGACCGTCAGCAGCACTGCGCTGGTGTCCAGGTAGCAGATCTCCGCGCCGTACCGGTCGTGCCACTCCCGCAGGACGTTCGCGTGATCCCTGTAGGACAGGGCTTCCTTGCCGGGAAACGGTGTGTGGTTCGGCGTATCAGGTGTATCCAGGAGTTCCGGGAGAGCAAACGGGTCCTCGGTGGGGACGAGGCAGATCCATTCCGAGGGCTCCGCGAAGAAGGTGGCGAGCAGTGCTTCCGCGGGCCGCCTCGGCGCCGACGCGGCCGCCGGAGTGGAGTTCGCCACTCTCCGGGCCAGGTCTTCGAAGTCGCGGGCGGAGGCCGAGTTACCCTGGGATGCATTGAAGTGCTGTGCTTCGCCGAGGAGTTCGTTCCTTTGCAACTCCATCAGCCTGGTGATGACCGACTGGTGGCGATCCTCGTCGTAGGCGTCGCCGGGTACGTGCGCCCATTCCCATTCGGTTGGCGAGGTGTGGGTGATGAAGGGCCACAGCCCCGTGGTCCCGTATCGCTCACGAACGTCTCTCCACACATCGAGACAGGCGCCCGGCTCGCACCGGAAACCGAGGAGGACACCCCCTCGCGGGATCCGAACCCTCTGCACCTGTTCGGCAGACACGCCCAGCTCGGCCACGAACATGTCCGTGCGGTCGCCCTGCATTCTTCTTCCGTCTCCCTCGCGTTCCTGGCACCCACACGCGGTGGGGCCGGCAGTTGCCGACATGACACCAGCGCTTCTCCCTCTGGCGGCCTCATCCTTATCAGGTCGTCCACCGAAGAGTGCCGACGTCCGCAAGCGGCTGGTCTCCTTGGCTGATCGCCCGCTGCCACTCGGCGTCGGTCGGCGCTGTTCGCACGTGGTGGTGTCAGCCGCTGCTGCCAGCCCACCGACTCCCACGCGACGGATCTCCTGTCAGTTCCTCTGGAAGAGAGCAGCGCTCGTCGCCCCGGCCTGCACCGACGTTCCCGGAATTGCCGTTGGTCTGCGTTGATCTGGCTGACGCATGTCAGTGTTGGTCAGCATCGGCCGACCCCTAGACGGCCCCGCCAGTTCGGCCCTGGGAGCCAGGGTCGGAACGGTCATGATGTCCACGTCATCCTGTCGGACTCTGCCCGTATCGTGCACGCAGGCTCGGGACACACGACCGACGAAGAGGGAGCGCGGGTGGACGAGTGGGTCCCCGTGGACTTGATACGCCTGTCTGACGGACGAGACGTCTCCCTCGTCCTGCGTACGGTTGAGCGCCACGAAGCCGGACGTGCCCGGGTGCGAGCCGAGTGCCTGATAACTACGGATTTCGTGAACGCCCGCCTGCAGACCAACATCTGGCTTGATCATCTCGAAGAGTGGGAGGAAGCACTGAAGCGTCTCAGCGCTGGTCAAGACGCCAGCTGGCCGCAAGGAAGCCGAGGCCTGGAGATGTACTTTCACCCACACGACAGCGGCTGGCTCTCCATCTCGGTCCACGACCCGGACCGGTTGACGGTGGCTCTGGGACTCGAGCCAACGGCTGAGTGGATTGATGAGCATGAGGCAAACCGTCAGCGTCACGTGACGCCTGCGGCGAGTCCTGAAGACAAGCAAGACCTTGCGAACTGAGCTCTACCCGGCCTCCCCCACCACTCTCCCCTGCTCCCATCGCGTCCGCCATGAACCACGCCCACTCCACGATGTGTGGGTCGACGGCGGACGGGATGAGAGCTGGGGGGTGGTGCGAGGCAGATCAGAGGCACGCCTGCCCCGTTGGCGATCAGTCGGACCCCTGGTTTACTTCGCGCATGATTACGGGGGTCATGTCCTTCGCTGGCCCGATGATCGCCGCGATTATCGCAGCGCGGCGAGCGCGGCGGACAGTTGCTCGGGCCGCGGCGGGGGAAGCAGTCTTCTTCCGGGTCGGGGCCAACCGGTCGGATCAGGGACGTCGATACAGCCCTGGCCGGGTGCGAGCGGGAAGCGAGTTCCGATGGGAGCCCCGCTGGTCGTGGACGCGGCCGCGCGAACTCCCGTCAGATCTACGCTATGTCCGCGCGCGATACGACGCTCCGTGAGTATTGGTGGCTCCCGCCTGGCGCACTGGTGATCGAGTGTGAATCGTCTGCAGGGCCTATACGGCTGTGTGTCCACGCGGAGCAGGTGGTGCAAGTCGTGGAGATGATCCGGCGAGCGGGTACCCCGGACTTGTCGAAGCCCTGAAGGCTGTCCCGTAATGATCACGGTGGCGTGTACGGGTCTGGTGGATACGTGACGTGCTCAGCTGGCGGCTTGGGGACTGTCCAGTGACCGGGCGAACTCGGCAAGCTTGTGGAAGTCGTCCTCGCGCAAGCCGACTCGCGGGTTGACGTGGTGGAGAAGCCCGGGTCCCCGGTGGTGGGCCGCTACGCATAGCTCGTCGAGCCTGCTCTGCTCGTCGTCCACCCAGGCAAAGGGACGGCCGTTGGCGTAGTCCACGAGAGGACCGGTCTTCCAGTGGACGCCGTCGGGGCGCTCTTGGAGGAGGGCATCGCCGAAGTCGACGAAGGGAAGTTCGGGGAGGCCGAGCACCGGGGCGATCCACCGGTTGGCCTCGTCCATCCACGTGGTGGCCCAACACAGTTCGTAGTCGAGCCGAAGAAGGGCTTGCCCGTGCGTGGGGTTGAGCCAGACTCGCAGAGGCCGCCGACTCAAGAGTCCGCTGTGATCCTTTGAGGGCTCGCGGGGCGCCCTGATGGTGGTGTAACCGTCAGGACGCTTCTCCGGCTTGGCTGCATAGGGGTTGAGCGGCCCGTCCACATCGAGAAACAGCAGCGGTCGCTTCACGATCCCCCTTGCCCAAAACCGGCTGTTCCGTGGAAGCGTAGCTGCAGCGATCGTCCCGGCGTCGGACCGGAGCTGATGTGATGATCCCGGTGTGGCTGGTGTGAGCACGGCGTCGAAGCCGTCCTGGATTGGATCCCCCCCTTCACCGGGCTGAGCCCTCGCTGGTTCAGCAGACTAGCCGAAGATGAGCTCAACGTCCTTGTCCACGCAGAACCGCAGGACCGTGATCAACTCCCTGACGTCTTCGATGCGCCGTCGAAGGACCGGGTCGCTGTCGTCAGGCTGACGTTGGTCGAGAATCGCTTCCAGCCGGGGCAACATGGCCGCGCATTGAGCGCGTGCGAGGTCGGGGCCGTCGTCGTCTGGATGGTTGAGCAGTGGCGCCAGCGTGGTGGAGACGCTGCGCCACTGGCGCTCTCCGCCGAAACCGTCCATCTCGGTGAGGGTGATCCCCTCGGCCTGGGCCAACCACTTCCTGAACATGTTGAAGCCGGTGTAGGACCAGGAGATGTCCGGGCTCGCCACGTCGTCGTCGCCTGGGAAGAGCATCAGTCCCACCTTGTCCCCCTTGGTTGCTCGTAGCCCAGGATCGTCGTGGGGAAGGGTGTCGGCAACTGAAATGATCTCCGCATGGCTGGCATGATCACGGGGGCGGAGCCGTCCTGGACAGCCCCGTTCACCGGACTGAGCCCGCGCATTTTGAGCAAGCTGGTGACCCAGCTGCGTAGGGAGGGTGCGGACGCGCCGGGTCGCGGGCGGCCGTGGAGGCTGCCGCTGGCGGACCGTGTGCTGCTGGTCGCCGCGTACTGGCGGACCAACCTGACGTTGCGGCAACTGGCGCCACTATTCGCTATATCGAAGTCCGCGGCCAGTCGCGTCATTGACCACCTCGGCCCGAAGCTCGCGCTCAAGCCGTGCAAGCGGTTCGCGAAGGACGCAGTGCTGATCGTGGACGGCACCCTGGTACCCACCCGTGACCGCAGCATCGCCGAGCAGTCCAAGAACTATCGGTACTCCACCGCCCACCAGGTCGTCATCGACGCCGACACCCACGTGGTCGTGGTCGTCGGCCGGCCCGTGCCCGGCAACCGGCACAACTCCCCTGGTTCGGAGGAGTCCGGCGCCAAGGGCGCAGTCGGCCGCACCATGACCATTGCCGACCGCGGCGGCACCGGACTCGTCATCCCGCACCGCCGCACCAAGGGCAAGCGACTCCCGGCTTGGAAGGAGGAACCCAACCGCCTTCACACGCGAGTTCGGGCACACGTCGAGCACACCCTCGCCCGGATGAAAGGCTGGAAGATCCTCCGCGACTGCCGCCTCAAAGGCGACGGCGTCCACCACGCCATGCTCGGCATTGCCCGCCTGTACAACCTCGCCCTCACCGGATAACCGAGCCGACCACGGCCGGTCATCCCGTCCGCAGCACCCGCAAGATCACTTACGGGACAGTCCTTACGGGTCTGTCTGACGGGTCGAGCCGAACAACAGTCCTTGGGCTGAGGGGCCCGATCGACGGAAGAGGCGGAGAAAGGTCAGGACTGGCCGGTCCGGAACGCGAGATACCGGCTGAAGGCTTCGTGGCTGTCGGGAGTGAAGCGCCACTCCAACAGGGCAGAGTGAAGCTCCGATTCGGTCAGCCAGCCATGCCAGGCGACCTCATCGGGATCGGGGGCCAAAGCCTCTGGAACCACGGCTTCATGCACGCCGAGCCAGTGAGGGCTCAAGCCACTGCGGTTGATGAACGTGAACAGCAAGCGCGGCAGGCCATGAATACCCAGCTCTTCGGCCAGCTCCCGCGCGGCAGCCTGTTCATAGGATTCGCCGACCCCCACGGCTCCACCGACCACGACCTCATAGAGCCCGGGAAAGCGCGACAGCTGCTCCGACCGCCGGTGGACGAGGATCCGGCCACGCTCATCACGACACAGCGTCGTGGCGATTCGATGCAGCCAACCCTCCAGGATGGCCTGCCGACGGGTGACCACCCCCAGCACACGATCTCGACAGTCGACACGCTCCACCAGTTCATCCACGAAGCACACCCTGGCAGAACCCACTGACAACGCCACTCCTCGGCGAGCCGTTCTCGGAACTCGACAACATTCTGGACCCGTTTGATCAACATCTGGTGCCTGAACTCGGCATCAACCGTTCTCGCGTCACACCCACGAAGCCAACCGCGACCTGCACCGCCAAGGGCACCGTCCCGGACTGAACTGCCAGGCCTCGCCTGCAACCCGCCATCCACATGGAACTCCGCCTCGCAGGACGCCTTCACGTGGTCGCAACGGTATGGCCCGACGCTGGCCCAAGGCTTCTCCCCCACTACGCAAACGCAGGTGCGCAAAGCGGTGGCATGGCAAGCGAGCAAGACGACGACCGGCCGGGGACAGCGCACCGGACAGTGACGTGAACACGGCCGCGATCCTCGGCACGCTGTCCTGACCACCTACAAGGCATGGGAGGCAGACGACGCCGACGCCGTCGTCGCCAGCTACACCAAGGACGCGACCGCCATCCTGCCCGGGGCTTGACCGCGGCCTCGTCTTCCTTGCGACTGGTCTGGTCTGACATGAGCAGTTCGACCTACGACAACCGCTCAGCATTGGCTTCCTCGGCAACGACGGGGCGATCGTCGTCGGCGAATCGAGCATCTTGTTCGTCGGCGAGACGGAGTTTCCGGGCACGCGCAAGATCTACGCGCCGTGGGTCCTCGAGAAGCGCGACGGCAACTGGTAGATCGCCGCCTACCACAACAGCGCCTCTACTGGCGCAAACTCCCCGAGCGGCTCCATCCCGTGCTCGCGCCTTCGGGGCTGGCGTTCTCCGCTCTCTCGTACGGGCTGATCGTCGTCGCCATGCAGCACGACGGAACCGTCGGAGATCGCTGATGTGGGGGAACGATGAAGCGCTCCGGGTCTAGTGGAGGCTCGATTCCCTGAGAGGATCGAGTCATGGCCCGTCCGTCCCCTTACCCCGCCGAGCTTCGTGAGCGTGCG
>NZ_JBIVBI010000036.1:0-21490 GCF_044746005.1 Streptomyces sp. NPDC086766
CTGGAGTATCTGGGCCGGGCGGACGACCAGGTCAAGATCCGCGGGTTCCGTATCGAACTCGGGGAGATCGAGGCCGTGTTGGCCCGCCACGAGAGTGTCGGGCAGGTGGCCGTCGTCGTCCGCGAGGACACGCCGGGCGTCAAGCAGCTCGCCGCCTACGTCGTCCCCCGCCCGCACCACAGCGCCGACCCGGCACGGTTGCGCGCATACGTGGGGGAGTGTCTGCCCGACTACATGGTCCCCGCCGCGGTCGTCGTACTCGAGGCCTTCCCGCAGACGCCCAACGGCAAGCTGGACCGCAAGGCCCTGCCCGCCCCCGACCTGTCCGCCACCCCCGGCGGACGGCAGGCCGGCACCGAACGGGAGGAGGCCCTCAGCCGGATCTACCGCGACCTGCTGAACCTGACCACGGTCGGCGTCGACGACAGCTTCTTCGACCTCGGCGGCGACAGCATCATGTCCATCCAGCTCGTCAGCCGCGCCCGCCAGGCCGGACTCGTCATCACCCCCCGGCAGGTGTTCGAGCACCGCACCGTGGCCGCGCTCGCCGCCGTCGCGGGCAGCCTGGACCAGGTCGTCGGCGAGGGCCCGGACCTCGGGATCGGTGACGTGCCGCTCACCCCGACCGTGCACTGGCTGCGCCAACGCGGGGGTCCCATCGCCCGGTTCAACCAGTCCATGCTGCTCCAGGCCCCGGCGGACCTCACCGAGGACCGGCTCACCGTCGCCCTGCAGACGCTCCTCGACCACCACGACGCCCTGCGCACCCGGCTGATCCGGGAGACCGGGCAGTGGCGGCTCGAGGTGCCGGAGCGCGGCACCGTCGACGCCGCGGACCGGGTGCTGCGGGTGGACGCGGCGGACCTGGACGCCGCGGAGCTGCGCGCGCTCACCTCGCGGGAGAGCGAGGCCGCCTGGGCGCGGATCGACCCCGACGCCGGCGTGATGCTCCAGGCGGTCTGGTTCGACGCCGGGGCCGGGCGGCCGGGACGGCTGCTGCTCGTCGCCCACCACCTGGTCGTCGACAACGTGTCCTGGCAGATCCTGATCCCGGACCTCGCCGCCGCCTGCGAGTCGCTCGTCGCGGGGAAGGAACCCGCGCTCCAGCCGACCGGCACCTCGTTCCGGCGCTGGGCCCAGCACCTGCTGGAACTCGCCCACACCCCGGAGCGCGAGGCCGAACTCCCGCTGTGGGAGGCCATCCTGGAGGAGCCGGACGCGCTGCTCGGCGACCGTCCGCTCGACCCCGGTCAGGACGTGTTCGCCACCATGCGCTTCCTGACCACCACCGAACCCGCCGAGCACGTCGCCCCGCTGCTGACCTCGCTGCCGGCCGCGTACCACGCCGGCGTCAACGACGTCCTGCTGACCGCGCTGGCCCTGGCGGTCGCCGACTGGCGGGCCCGCCGCGGCGAGGACGACGAGACCGCGGTCCTCGTCGACCTGGAGGGCCACGGCCGCGAGGACGTCGTCGACGGCGTGGACCTCTCCCGCACCGTCGGCTGGTTCACCAGCCTGCACCCGGTGCGGCTGGACCCGGGCGGCTGCGACCCGGCCGGGCTGGAGAGCGGCGGTCCGGCCGTCGGCGAGGCGCTCAAGCGGGTCAAGGAGCAGCTGCGCGCCCTGCCCGACCACGGACTCGGCTTCGGTCTGCTGCGTCACCTCAACCACCGCACCCGGGACGTGCTCGACGGCCTGCCAGGCCCCCAGATCAGCTTCAACTACCTGGGCCGGTCCGCCCCGGCCGGCAGCGGCGAGGCGGCGCCCTGGACGCCGGTCGCCGACGCGGAGATGGTCGGCGGCGCCGACCTGTCCGGCGGCCGGCCCGACCCGGAGACCCCGCTGACCCACGCCCTCGGCGTGAACGCCATGACCGAGGACCACCCGGACGGGCCGCGCCTGCTGCTCGTCTGGTCCTGGCCGCAGACCCTGCTGCGCGAGCAGGACGTACGCGACCTCACCGCCTGCTTCTCGCGCGCCGTGCGGGCTCTCGCGGCCCACGCCGAGCACGCCGGAATCGGCGGACTCACCCCGTCGGACCTGTCCCTGGTCCGGCTCAGTCAGGACGAGCTCGACGCCTTCACCTCGGGGGCCGGGCCGGTCGCCCCGGACGACTGGGACGACGAGGACGACGAGGACGACTTCTCGGACGAATGGGAGATGGCCAAGTGAGCAAGTCCGCAATCGAGGACGTCCTCCCGCTGTCGCCACTGCAGGAGGGCATGCTGTTCCAGGCCCTGTACGACGAGGACGGACCGGACCTCTACGTCCACCAGCTCCTCCTCGACCTCGAAGGGCCCCTGGACGCCCGCGCCCTGCGCCTGGCCGCGCGGGCCCTGCTGAAGCGGCACGCGAACCTGCGGGTCGGCTTCCGCCACGACCGGTCCACCGAGCCGGTGCAGCTGGTGCACAGCCAGGTCAAGGTGCCCTGGACGCAGATCGACCTGAGCGCCCTGGACGAGGACAAGCAGGAGGCCGAACTCGCCCGGCACGCCGACGAGGACCGGGCGCGGGGCTTCGACCTCACCCGCCCGCCGCTGCTGCGGTTCACCGTCTTCCGGCTCGGCCCCGGCCGCTTCCGGCTGATGCTGACCAAGCACCACATCCTGATGGACGGCTGGTCCGTGCCGGTCCTGGTGCGGGAGCTGTTCGAGCTGTACGGGAGCAAGGGCGACCCCGCCGTGCTGCGCCCGGTCACCCCGTACCGGGACTACCTCGCCTGGCTCGCCGCCCAGAACGCCGACACCGCCCGCGAGGCGTGGCGCGCCGCGCTCGACGGCATCGACGAGCCGACCCTGGTCGCCCCGGCGCACCGGGGCCGGGAACTGGTCCGGCCCGGCTGGCTGCGGCACGAGGTGCCGCCGGAGATCACGGCCGCCCTGCTGGCCTTCGCCCGCAGCCGCTCGCTCACCGTCAACACCGTCGTCCAGGGCGTCTGGGGACTGCTGCTGTCCGCCCTCACCGGCCGCGACGACGTCGTCTTCGGCGCCATCGTCTCGGGCCGGCCGCCGGAGATCCCGGGCGTCGACACCATGGTCGGGCTGTTCATCAACACCCTCCCGGTCCGCGTCCGGTTCCGCCCCGGGGAACCGCTCGTGGACGCGCTCACCCGCCTCCAGGCCGAACAGGCCGAGCTCCTCGCCCACCAGCACGTCCGGCTCACCGACGTGCAGCAGCTCTCCGGCCACCAGGAGCTGTTCGACACCACGCTCGTCTACCAGAACTACCCCGTCGACCCGACCACCGAGGAACTGGAGGTCGACGGAGTCAGGTTCAGCGGCGTCGACGGCCGCGACGGCGCGCACTACCCCCTCAACCTCGCCGCCGGCCTGATGGGCGACGACCTGCATCTGCGGCTGTGCTACGCCCCCGACCTGTTCGACGAGGCCGCCGCACGGGCCGTACTCGACCGGCTGGTACGGCTGTTCACGGCCGTCGTCGCCGACCCCGGCCGGCCCGTCGGCCGCCTCGACGTCCTCGCCCCGGCGGAACGCCGCCGTCTGCTCCACGAGTTCAACGACAGCGCCCGCGCCGTCACCCCCGCGACCCTCCCCGAGCTGTTCCGGGCCCGGGTCGCGGAGGCACCCGACGCGCCCGCGCTGCTCTTCGGCGACACCACCGTCACCTACGCCGAACTGGACGCCCGCGCCAACCGGCTGGCCCGCCGACTCATCGAACTCGGCGTCGGGCCGGAGCAGTTCGTCGCCGTGTCCGTGCCCCGCTCGGTGGAACTCGTCACCGCGCTGTGGGCGGTGCTCAAGGCGGGGGCCGGCTATCTGCCGCTCGACCCCGAGTACCCCGTCGACCGGCTCTCCTTCATGATGGCCGACGCCCGGCCCACCCTGCTGATCACCACCGCGGCCGCCGCGGGGCCCCTCGCGGGCACCGCGCCGGACGTGCCCCGGCTGATCCTCGACGACCCCGGCACCACGACCGCCCTCGCGGACCGCGACGACAGCGACGTCACGGACGCCGAACGGCTCACCCCGCTGACCACCGCCCACCCGATGTACGTCATCTACACCTCGGGCTCGACCGGCCGCCCCAAGGGCGTCGTGGTCCCGCACCACGGCCTGGCCAGCCTGGTCGCCACCCAGGCCGACGCCGTCCAGGCGGGACCCGGCAGCCGGGTGCTCCAGTTCGCGTCGGTGAGCTTCGACGCGGGCTTCTGGGACATCGCGATGGGCCTGCTCTCCGGCGCCGCGCTCGTCCTCGGCTCCGCCGACGACCTGCTGCCCGGCGACCCGCTCGCCGCACTGGTCCGCAGGCACCGGGTCACCCACGCCACCCTGCCCCCGGTCGCGCTCGCCTCGCTCCCGGCCGGCGACGACGTCCTCGCCGGGGCCACCCTGGTCTCCACCGGCGACGCCTGCACCCCCGAGCTGGTCGCCCGCTGGGCCCCCGGTCGCCGCCTCCTCAACGGCTACGGCCCCACCGAGACCACCGTCGGCGCCACCATGAGCGGCCCGCTCGGCGTCGGCGGCACCCCGCCCATCGGACGCCCCTTCGTCAACTCCCGCGTGTACGTGCTGGACCGCTGGCTGCGCCCGGTGCCGCCCGGCGCGGTCGGCGAGATGTACATCGCCGGACCCGGCCTGGCCCGCGGCTACCACGAGCGGCCCGGCCTCACCGCGCAGCGGTTCGTCGCCGACCCCTTCGGCCCGCCCGGCTCCCGCCTGTACCGCTCCGGCGACCTCGGGCGGTGGCGCGCCGACGGCCGGCTGGAGTTCGCCGGGCGCGCCGACCACCAGGTCAAGGTCCGCGGCTTCCGCATCGAACTCGGCGAGATCGAGTCCGTGCTCGGCCTGCACGAGAGCGTCGGCCACGCCGTCGTCGTCGTCCGCGAGGACGAGCCCGGCGACAAGCGGGTCGTCGCCTACGTGGTCCCGGCACCGGGACGGCAGGCGCGGGCCGAGGCGCTGCGCGAGCATGTCGCGGGGGCGCTGCCCGAGTTCATGGTGCCCTCCGCCACCGTCGTCCTCGACGAGTTCCCGCTGACCCCCAACGGCAAGGTCGACCGCAAGGCGCTGCCCGCTCCGGAACTCGCCGGCACCACCACGGGCCGGGCCCCCGAGACGGCGGAGGAGGAGGTGCTGTGCGCCCTCTTCGCCGAGGTCCTCGGCCTGGAGACGGTCGGCGTCGACGACAGCTTCTTCACCCTCGGCGGCCACTCCCTGCTCGCCACCCGCCTGGTCAGCCGGGTCCGCACGGACCTCGGCGTGGAACTCGCGATCCGGGCCCTGTTCGAGGCGCCGACCCCGGCGGAGCTGGCCGAACGGGTCGCCGCGGCCGGCGGTGCCCGGCCCCCGCTGCGGGCCGCGGACCGGCCCGAGGCGGTGCCGCTGTCCTTCGCCCAGCGCCGGCTGTGGTTCCTCAACCGCATGGAGGGCCCGAGCGCCACGTACAACATCCCGCTGGCCGTGCGGCTGCACGGCCCCGTCGACCGGGCCGCCCTCGACGCGGCGCTCGCCGACGTCGCGGAACGCCACGAGACCCTGCGCACCGTCTTCCCCGCCACCGACGGCGAGCCCCGCCAGCAGGTGCTCCCCGCCGGCCGGACCCGCACCGCCTTCACCTTCGCCACCGCCACCGAGGCGGAACTCGGCCCGCTGCTCGCCGCCGAGGCCGCCCGCGGATTCGACCTGACCACCGAAGTACCCCTGCGGGCCACCCTGTTCACCACCGGGCCCGAGGACCACGTCCTGCTGCTGGTGGTCCACCACATCGCCACCGACGGCTGGTCGATGGCCCCGCTCGCCGGCGACTTCGCCGCCGCCTACGCGGCCCGCCGGGTGGGCGGCGCACCGGAACTCGCCCCGCTCCCCGTGCAGTACGCGGACTACGCGCTGTGGCAGCGCCGGGTGCTCGGCGACGAGCAGGACCCCCGCAGCGTCGCCGCGCGGCAGATCGCGCACTGGAAGCACACCCTGGCCGGCCTGCCCGACCAGCTCGAACTGCCCCTGGACCGGCCGCGCCCCGCGGTGCTCGGCAACCACGGCGCCGGAGTCCGCTTCACCCTGGACGCGCGGCTGCACGCCCGGCTCGCCCGGCTCGCCCACGACACCCGCGCCAGCATGTTCATGGTGCTCCAGGCGGGCTTCGCCGCCGTCCTCACCGCGGAGGGCGCGGGCACCGACATCCCCGTCGGCACCCCGGTCGCCGGGCGCACCGACGACGCCCTCGACGACCTCGTGGGCTTCTTCGTCAACACGCTGGTGCTGCGCACCGACACCTCCGGCATGCCCACCTTCCGGGAACTGGTGGCCCGGGTCCGGGAAACCGACCTCGCCGCCTACGCCCACCAGGACCTGCCGTTCGAGCGGCTGGTGGAGGTGCTGAACCCGGCCAGGTCACTGGCCCGCCACCCCCTCTTCCAGGTGCTGCTGTCGGTGCACAACAACGCCGAGGCCGACTTCCGGCTCGACGGCGTCACCACCGCCCCGTACGCCGCCGAGTCGGACGTGGCCAAGTTCGACCTGGCCCTCCACCTCGGCGAACGCTTCGACTCCGCCGGTACGCCCGCCGGTGTCGACGGCGTGCTCCAGTTCCACACCGAGCTGTTCGACCGGGCCACCGCCGAGCGCCTCGCCGAGCGGCTGGACACGCTGCTCACCGCGGCCACCGACCGGCCCGACGCGCCCGTCGCCACCCTGGACGTGCTCACCCCCGCGGAGCGGGCGCGGCTGCTCGCCCACGGCGACGGCGGCGCCCGCGAGACGCCGCGGGCGCCGCTGCCCGCGCTGTTCGAGGCGCAGGTCCGGCGCACCCCGCACGCCACCGCGCTCGCCGCCGCCGAGGAGACGCTCTCCTACGAGGAGCTGAACACCCGCGCCAACCGGCTCGCCCGGCTCCTGGTGGCCCACGGCGCCGGACCCGAGCGGGTGGTGGCGATCGCACTGCCCCGCTCGCCCGGCCTGGTGGTCGCGCTGCTCGCGGTGCTGAAGTCGGGCGCCGCCTACCTGCCGCTCGACCCGGACCACCCGGCCGAGCGCACCCGGTTCGTGCTGGCCGACGCCGCGCCCGTGCTGGTGCTGAGCGAGACGGCCGTGGCCGCCGGCCTGCCCGCCGGTCCCGCCCCGCTGCTGCTCGACACCCCGGAGACCGTCCGGGACCTGGCCGCGCGGGACGGCGCCGACCTCACCGACGCGGACCGCGCCGCCCCGCTCTCCCCGGCCCACCCCGCCTACGTCATCTACACCTCCGGCTCGACCGGCCGCCCCAAGGGCGTCGTGGTCGAGCACCGCTCGGTCACCGACTACCTGAGCTGGACGGCGGCCGAGTACCCGAGCGCCGCGGGGTCCGCGCTGCTGCACTCCCCGGTCACCTTCGACCTGACCGTGACCGCGCTCTACACCCCGCTCGTCACCGGTGGCCAGGTCCGCCTGGGCGCACTCGACGACGCCCCGGCACCCGGCACCGCCGTCACGTTCCTGAAGGCGACCCCGAGCCACCTGCCGCTGCTCGCGACGGCGCCCGACGCCCACACCCCGACCGGTGAACTCCTTCTCGGCGGCGAGGCGCTGACCGGCGAGGTGCTCGCCGGATTCCGGGCCCGCCGGCCCGGAACCACCGTGGTCAACGTGTACGGACCGACCGAGGCCACCGTCAACTGCGCGCAGTACCGCATCGCACCGGGACAGCCGCTGCCGGCCGGGCCCGTGCCCATCGGCCGTCCGTTCGCCAACACCCGCGCCTACGTCCTCGACGCGTGGCTGCGCCCGGTCCCGCCCCGGGTGCGCGGCGAGTTGTACATCGCCGGGGCGAGCCTGGCCCGCGGCTACCTCGACCGGGCCGCGCTCACCGCCGAGCGCTTCGTCGCCGACCCGTTCGGACCGGCCGGGACGCGCATGTACCGCACCGGTGACCTGGCGTACTGGGACGACGAGGGGCGGCTCGTGTACGCCGGCCGCGGCGACGGGCAGGTCAAGCTGCGCGGCTTCCGCATCGAGACCGGGGAGATCGAGACCGTGCTGACCGGGCACCCGGGCGTCACCCGGGCCGCCGTGGTGCCGCGCGAGGACACCCCCGGCGACCGGCGCCTGGTCGCCTACGTCACCGGGGACGCCGTACCCGGAGCGGACGAGCTGCGGACGCTGGTCGCCGGCGCGCTGCCGGAGTACATGGCGCCCGCCGCGTTCGTGCCCCTCGACGCGCTGCCGCTGACGCACAACGGCAAGCTCGACGTACGCGCCCTGCCCGCACCGGAGTTCACCTCCTCCCAGGCCTACCGGGCACCCCGCTCCGAGCGCGAGGAGCTGCTGTGCCGGCTGTTCGCCGAGGTGCTCGGGGTGGACCGGGTCGGCGTCGACGACGACTTCTTCGACCTGGGCGGCCACTCCCTGCTGATCATGCGGCTCGCCGGACGGATCCGGGAGGCCCTCGGCAGCGAACTGACCGTGCGCACCGTGTTCGAGGCGCCGACGGTCGCCCGGCTCGCCGGGCGGCTCGGCCACGACACCCTCGACGACGCCCTGGAGGTGCTGCTGCCGCTGCGGGCCGACGGTGATCTGCCGCCGCTCTTCTGCGTGCACCCCGGGCTCGGCGTCGGCTGGGTCTACTCCGGGCTCGTACCGGCCCTGGAGCGCGACCGCCCGGTCTACGCGCTGCAGGCGCGGGGACTGACCGGAGCGGACCGGCTCCCGAGGAACGCCGAGGAGATGGCCGACGACTACCTGGCCCACGTCAGGAAGGTGCAGCCGCACGGCCCGTACCACCTCCTCGGCTGGTCCTTCGGCGGTCTGGTGGCCCACCTGATGGCCACCCGGCTCCAGGCCGAGGGCGAGGAGGTCGCCCTGCTCGCGCTGCTCGACGCGTACCCGACCGGGCGCAAGCACGTGGAGCACGGCGGAGACGGCTTCCTGCGCGGGCTCGCCGGGCTGACCGGCCGCGCGCCCGCCGACGAGAGCGCCCCCCTCGACCACGCGGCCGTGGCCCGGCTGCTCGGCGAGGGCGACACCGGGCTCGCCGGGCTGCGGGCCCGGCACGTGGCGGCGATCGAACGGGTCGCCGCCAACAACCAGGCCGTCGGCGACGCGTTGCGGCCCGGCGTGTACCGCGGCGACGTCCTGTACTTCCTCGCCACCGAGGGCCGCGACGCTGACGCACCGCGCGCCGAGGCCTGGCAGGCCCATGCGACCGGGCGGCTGGAGATCCACGAAGTCGCCTGCGCACACGACGAGATGACCCGTCCCGGGCCGATCGCCGAGATCGGCCGAGTGCTCGCGGACCGAGTCCGCGGTGAGTGAGGAGCGAACTGTGGAGCTGGCGATACACACGGAGGGACTGCGCAAGCGGTACGGCGACCACGAGGCCCTGCGCGGCGTGGACCTCGCGGTCCCGGCCGGCACCGTGCTCGGGGTGCTCGGGCCCAACGGCGCGGGCAAGACCACCACCGTCCGCATCCTGGCGACCCTGCTCGAACCCGACGCGGGCACCGCACGGGTGGCCGGGTACGACGTGGTCCGCGAACGCCGCCAGGTGCAGCGGGCGATCGGCCTCACCGGCCAGTACGCGGCCGTCGACGAGCAGCTCACCGGCGCCGAGAACCTGCGCATGGTCGGCATGCTGCAGCGGCTGACCCGCGCCGGAGCCCGGCAGCGGGCGGCCGAACTGCTGGACCGGTTCGGCCTGACCGACGCGGCCGACCGGCCCGCGGGCACCTACTCCGGCGGTATGCGCCGCCGGCTGGACCTGGCGGTCAGCCTGGTCGCCCGGCCCTCCGTCCTCTTCCTCGACGAGCCGACCACCGGGCTCGACCCGGCCAGCCGGCTCGACCTGTGGGCGCTGATCCGCGAGCAGGTCGCGGCGGGCGTGACCGTGCTGCTCACCACCCAGTACCTCGAGGAGGCCGACGAACTGGCCGACCGGATCGTGGTCGTCGACTCCGGCCGGGTGATCGCCGAGGGCACCTCGGACGAGCTGAAGCGCAGGGTCGGCGGCGAGCGCCTGGAGGTGGGGCTCGCCGACCCGGCCCAGCAGCCCGCCGCGGCCGCCGCGCTCACCCGCGCGGTGGGCGCGGCCCCGCTGGCCGGCGACGACGGCCGGGTGCTGTCCGTGCCGCTGGACGGCGGACTGCACGACATCGCCGAGGCGGCGGTCGCGCTGCGGGCCGGCGGAGTGGCCGTGACGGACTTCGCCGTCCGCCGCCCCTCCCTCGACGACGTCTTCCTCAGCCTCACCGGACGCACCGGCCGGCCCCCGGAGGAGACCCCGGGGGACACCCCCGGCGCGGGGGCCGAGAACACCACCGGCGACCGGGCCGCGGACGAGACCGCGGACCGGTCCGGACACCGCAGCGAGGAGTGGAGCGCGGCATGAGCGCCATCACACGAGCGGCACACGGCGACGGGCCTGGGGCCGCGCTGAACGACGGGCTGATCTGCCTCGAACGGCATCTGCGGCACCTGCGGCGGGCACCGGGCCGGCTGGTCAACGCCGTGCTGCTGCCGATGATCTTCGTCCTGCTCTTCGGGGTGCTGTTCGGCAGCGTCATCGAGGTGCCGCACGGCGACTACGCCGAGTTCATCATGGCCGGCATCTTCGTCCAGGGCGTCATGAGCGCCGTCCCCGGCACCGCCGTCGGCGCCGTCGAGGACCTGCGCAACGGGCTCGTCGACCGCTTCCGCTCCCTGCCCATGTCGGGTGCGGCCGTCCTGATCGGCCGCACCCTGGGCGACACCGTGCTGCGCGCGCTCAGCTGCGTCGCCATGGCCGCGGTCGGCCTCGGCATCGGATGGCGCACCCACGCCGACGCGCCGAGCGTCCTCGCCGGGTTCGGCATCCTGCTGCTGTTCGGATTCACGATGGCCTGGCTCGGCGCGCTCATCGGGCTCTCGCTCGGCGATCCGGCGACCGCCTCGTCCGTGCCGTCGCTGCTGCTGATGCCGGTGCTGTTCCTGTCCAACGCCTTCATCCCGCTCACCGGGCTGCCGCACTGGCTGACCGTGGCGGCCGAGTGGAACCCGCTGAGCAGCGTGGTCGGCGCCTGCCGCGACCTGTGGGGCAACCCCGCCGCGACCACCGGCCACTCCTTCCCCGGCGACCACCCCGTCGCGCTCAGCCTGGCCTGGATGGCGCTGATCCTCGCGGTCGTCGCCCCGCTGGCCATCCGCAAGTACCGTACCGCCGCCGCTCGTTGAGCGTCGCACACCGAGGGGACCCATCCCATGACCGACACCGTCGCCGAACCCCTGACGCAGACCGCGCCCGCCGAACCGCTCTCCTACGGCTCGTACCTGGAGGTCCCCGGACTGCTGACGCTCCAGCGCCCCCGGACCGACGCCCATGACGAGATCCTCTTCATCATCACCCACCAGGCCATCGAACTCTGGTTCAACTGCGCGCTGCACGAGCTGGAGGGCGTGCGCGACGCGCTGCGCGAGGAACGGTTCGGCCGGGCCCGGCGCGGGCTGCGCCGGCTGACCCGGATGACCTCCCTGTGGCTCGGCCACCTCGACGTGCTGAGCACCATGACCCCGGCCGGGTTCGACGAGTTCCGCGGCGTGCTGGGGGAGTCCAGCGGCTTCCAGTCGGTGCAGTTCCGCGAGCTGGAGATGATCTCCGGGCTGCGCGACCGCCGTTACCTGAACCTGCCCGGCGCCACCGTCGAGGAGCGGAAGCGGCTGCTGAGCCGCTTCCACGAGGCCAACCTCAACGACGTGTTCACCCAGGTGCTGCAGCGCCGCGGCCTCGCCCCCGAGCAGCTCTTCGCACCCGGCCGGCCCGAGGACGAACTGCGGGAGACCGCCGAGGACCTGCTGGAGTACGACGCCCTGTTCCACCGGTGGCGCTACCAGCACTGGCTGCTGGTCGTCCGTACCCTCGGCACCCGGCCGGGCAGCGGCGGCAGTTCGGGATCGGAGTTCCTGCGCACCACCCTGGACAAGTGGTTCTTCCCGGAACTGCACGCGGCCCGCAGCCACGTGCACGCCACCTCCGCCGACGCGCGGGAGGCCGAATCCGGTGGGGCGGAAACCGTCTACGGCTGCCCGATGGGGTATGGATCCGAGCTGTCCGCCTGACCGGCATCCGACGGAACCACCGTCCAGCCCCGATTGGAACGTCATGGAAAGCACACCCGCTGCCGAGCACCGCACCCCCGCCCGCGCCACCGAGCGGGCCCGCCGCATCCCGCCCGCGACGGCCTGGCAGCGCAGAACGGCCTTCACCGCGTGCGCGTGGATGGTCGTGTTCGCGGCGTTCCACACCTACTGGGCCCTGGGCGGGACCTTCGGGCTGCCGCCGGGCGAGTCCCTGGTCGACAACACGCCATTGTTCGTGATCGACCTGATCGCCATTCCGATGAACCTCGGCGGGGCGGCCCTCGCCCTCGCCCTGGTGCAGCTCTGGGGCCTGTACTTCCCGCGCCGTCTGGTGCTGTCCGGGGCCTGGGGCTGCGCCCTGCTGATGGTCTTCCACGCCGCGCCCGCCATGGTCGACCTGGCGGTCTTCCTCGCCGGGCAGCGGGACAAGCCGCTGACCGGCGAGGACCGCTTCAGCGTGCTCGTCTACGAGCCCTACTGGATGCTCGGCGGACTGCTGTTCACCGTGCTGGCCCTGGCCTTCCAGCGGCGCACCCGGCAGCCCGCGCCGACCCCCGACGGGAGCGACTGACATGGACGACACGCACGGCACGGACGCCATGGACGGCGTGGACGACGGGGACGGCGTGGACGCCCCGCACGGCCCCGGGGACGGAAACGGGAACGGGGACGGCCCGGCCGAGCGGGCCCTGGACAGGCTGCTGCCGCGCTGGGACCACCGCGAGCGGCACGCGGTCGCGGTGCGCGCGCCCCGCGCCCGGGTGCTGCGGGCGGTCGACGAGACCCGCTGGCGGGACGTGCCCCTCTTCCACGCGCTGATGCTGGCCGGCTCCCTCGGCACCCGGCGCGACAAGGCCGACGAGCCCTTCCTGGGCTCCATGACGAGCGGCGGCTTCACCGAGCTGCACCGCGACGCGCACCAGCTCGTGGTGGGAGCGGTCGTGGCCACCGAGGACCCCAAGGGGCCGGCCCGCCTGGCCGCGCCCGCCGCCCGGTCCTTCACCGAATTCGACCGCCCCGGCCACTACAAGGTCGCCTTCGACTTCCGCGTCGTCGAGGGACGGCTCAGCACCGAGACGCGGGTGCTCAGCACCGACGAGGCGGCCCGGCGCCGGTTCGCCCGCTACTGGATGCTCATCCGGCTGCCCAGCGGACTCGTCCGCCGCGAGTGGCTGCACGGCATCCGGCGGCGCGCCGAGTCGCCGCCCGGCACGCCCGCACCGAACCCGTGAACCCGCGGACCCCGCGGGACCGACACTGAGAGCGGACATGACGACGACCGACACCGTCCGGGCCACCCACGGCGACCTGGACGCCGTGGACCTCACCGACCCCAGGACCTTCGTCACCGGCAGCCCCGGCGAACTCCACGACCTGTGGCGGCGGTTCCGAACCGAACGGCCCGTCCACCACCACCGGGCCACCCCCGGCCGGCCCGGTTTCTGGGCGCTCACCCGCTACGAGGACGTGCTGGCCGTCTACAAGGACAACGCCCGGTTCACCTCCGAGCGCGGCAACGTGCTCGCCACCCTGCTGCAGGGCGGTGACTCCGCGGCCGGGAAGATGCTCGCCGTCAGCGACGGGGCCCGCCACCGCGCCATCCGCAACCTGATGCTGAAGTCGTTCTCGCCGCGGGCCCTGCGCCATGTGGTCGAGCAGGTGCGGATCCGCACCCGGGACCTGCTCGCGCAGGCACTGGAGCGCGACGGCTTCGACTACGCGGAGGCGATCGCCGAGCACATCCCGATGGGCACCATCTGCGACCTGATGGCCGTGCCCCCGCAGGACCGGCAGCCGCTGCTCGACTGGAACAAGCAGGTGCTGAGCGCCGACAGCAGCGAGGGCACCCCCGAGGACGCCTGGCTCGCCCGCAACGAGATCCTGCTCTACTTCTCCGACCTGGCGCGCAGCCGCCGCAGGAACCCCGGCGACGACGTCATCAGCGCCCTGGCCACCGGGGAGATCGAGGGCAGGCCGCTCACCGAGGAGGAGATCGTCCTCAACTGCTACAGCCTCATCATCGGCGGCGACGAGTCCAGCCGGATGGCGTCCATCGGGGCGGTCCTCGGCTTCGTCGAGCACCCCGACCAGTGGCGGGCGTTCAAGGCGGGGGAGGTCGGCGTGGACACCGCAACGGAGGAGGTGCTGCGCTGGACCACCCCGGCCATGCACTTCGGCCGCCGCGCCCTGGTGGACGTCGAGATCGGCGGCCGCACCGTGCCGGCGGGCGACGTCGTCACGCTGTGGAACACCTCGGCCAACTTCGACGAGAGCGTCTTCGCCGACCCGCGCCGCTACGACCTGGGCCGCACCCCCAACAAGCACGTCACCTTCGGCTTCGGCCCGCACTTCTGCCTCGGCGCGTTCCTCGGCCGCGAGGAGCTCAAGGCGCTCCTCGACGCCCTGCGCGACATGGTCGGCGCCGTGGAGTCCCGCGGCCCGGCGGAGCGCGTGTACTCCAACTTCCTCTACGGCTACAGCAGCGCCCCGGTGGCGTTCACGGCAGCCTGAGGGCCCGGGGGGCGTACCGAGGCTCGCGGGGACTCCGCACGGACTCGCGGGGGGCTCCGTACGAAAACTCGCCGGGGCTTTGTACGGAGGCTCGCGGGATTCCCGGGCGTCGCCCCCGGTGCGCGAGCCCGGGGACAACTCCCGCAAGCCCTCAGGGGAGCTCCCCCCGGCTCAGCGCCCCGGGAGCCGTCGCTGGGCCCGGAAGACGGTGAACACCACCCGGATCACCAGCACCGAGCTGACCACCAGCACGTTGTACCCGAGCAGTTGGTAGAGCGTGAGCGAGGGGCCGAGCCGGGGGCCGTTGCGGGTGCCGAGCAGCAGCACGCCGACCAGGGCGGTGATCCCGCCGAGGAACGCCAGCAGCACGTCGTGCACGAGGGAGCGCACGAAACGGCGGTCGCGTTCGTCCGCGAGCAGCCGGACCTGGACGCCCAGCCGCCCGTGCTCCAGAGAGTTGGTGATCCGCTCGATCCGGCGCGGCAGCCGGCGCAGCATCGGCGCCAGCGCGAGCGCCTCCTCCGCGAGCACCCGGCCCACCGACCCGGGGTTGAGCTTGCGCTCCAGCTGGTCCGCGGCGAAGGCACGCGCCTCGGCGACGATGTCGAAGCCCGGCACGAGCTGCTCCATGGCCCCCTCCAGGGTCGCCAGCGCGCGGAAGGTCGCGGCGATCTCCGGAGGCACCGTCAGCCCGTGCCGGGCCACCAGCAGGAACAGGTCGGCGAACATCTCCCGGTCGGGCCGTACGCCGGGGGTGAGATGGCGGGCCATGAACCGGCCCAGCGCCCGCTCCAGGCGCACCTCGTCGACGTCCTCGCGCCGGTCCACCAGTTCGAGGAGCGCGTCGGAGAGCGCCACCGGGTCGCTGCGGTGGATGGCGAGCAGCAGATTGCCGAGCGCGGCCCGCAGCACCCGGTCGATCCGGCCCACCGAGCCGAAGTCGAGCAGACCGAGCTTGCCGTCGTCGAGCAGCATGATGTTGCCGGGGTGCGGGTCCGCGTGGAACACCCCGCCGATCATGATCTGTTCGAGCACGCACTCCAGGAGCTGCCGGGCCAACTCGGTCCGGTCCAGACCGCGTTCGTCGATGACGGTGCCCGCGGCGTTCAGCGGGGTGCCGGTCAGCCACTCCAGCACCAGCACCCGCCTGCTGCACAACTCCTCGTGCACCAGCGGCATCCGGACGGTGGAGAGCGTTCCGGGACGATTGCCCGCGGCCCGGATCGTGGCCATGTTGCGCGCCTCGATCCGGAAGTCCAGCTCCTCGTTGAGCGAGGCCGCGAAGCCCTCCGCGAGCTCCACGGCCCCCATGTCCCGCCCCCACGAGGTGTGTTCCTCCACCTTGCGGCTCATCCGGAACAGGATGTCCAGGTCCCGGTCCACCACGTCACGGGCGCCGGGTCGCTGCACCTTGACCACCACCTCCTCGCCGGTGGCGAGCCGCGCCCGGTGCACCTGGGCGATGGACCCCGCCGCCAGCGGCACCGGGTCGAACGCGGCGAAGCAGGCGTCCACCTCCCGGCCCAGCTCGTCGGCGAGCACCTGCCGCACCTGGTCCCAGGGCTCCGCCGCCACCTGGTGCTGGAGCTTGGTGAGTTCCGTGACGAACTCGCCCGGCAGCAGGTCGTACCGGGTGGACAGGACCTGGCCGAGCTTGACGAAGGTGGCGCCGGCCTCCTCCAGGGCCAGGCGCAGCCGGACCGCCAGCCGGCCGCGCGCCACCGCCGCCTCGGGACCGCCGCGGCCCCGGCCGCGCAGCGCGCTGCCCAGCCCGTGCCGCATCGCGATCCGGCTCAGCTGGCCGTACCGGCGGGTGCGGGCCACCCGGCGGCGCACCGCCTGCGGCCAGCGGACCATCCCGGACAGCGAACCGGAGGGCACCACCGCCTCGGAGAGGGCGAGGAAGCCCACCGCGACCAGCACGGTCAGCCCGATCTGCACCGAGACCAGGGGGGTACGGCGGGCGTCGCCCATCGCCGCGCCGATCAGGCCGCTGGCCCCCATGGCCACCAGACCGGTGAGGGCGGCCCGCACCTTGCCGATCCTGAGGCCGAGCAGGCGCCGGGCGCCGATGGAGAGGAGCGCCACGGTGAGGACGAGAGTGACGGCGGCGATGAACAGGAAAAGGGTGAGTTCCATGGCACACGCGCCGTCCGGCCCCCGCCGCCGGGCCCCTCGTCACACGGTTCGACGGCAGGACTCGGGGGTGGCGGGGACCGGACGGCGCCCTCCTCTCGGACAGGTCACATCGGTCACACGAGCGTTGGGTCGCCGTCCCGGACGGGCACCGGCTCCGGCGCGGCGGCCGGGCGCAGCCCGGGCCACCAGGCGCGCCGGCCGAGCAGGGTGGTCAGGGCGGGCACCAGCAGCATCGCCATGACGAAGGCGGACAGCAGGATGCCGAAGGCCACCGCGAAGCCCATCTGCTGGAGCATGGAGTTCTCCGCCAGCATCAGGACGCCGAAGGTGCCGGCCAGGATCACCGACGCGGCTCCGATGGTGGGCACGCACCGGGCGACGGCCCGGGCCGCGGCCTCCCGGGGAGGCCGGCCCTGCTCGATCTCCTCGCGCAGCCGGGCCACCATCAGGATGTTGTAGTCCGTGCCGATCGCCACCACGAAGAGGTAGACGATGACCGGCAGCGTGAACAGCAGCCCGTCCTTGCCCTGGCTGTCCTGGAACAGCCAGACGGTGGCGCCGAGCGTGGCGCCGAAGCCGAGCGCGACGGAGACCATCAGGTACAGCGGCGCGACCACGCTGCGCAGCAGCAGACCGAGGATGAGCATGATGGCGACGCCGGCGGCCGGGAAGACCACCCTGTAGTCGTGGTTCACCGCGTTCTCGATGTCCCCGAGCACCGCCGTGGTGCCGCCGACCAGCGCCCTCGTGCCCTCGGGGGCGGCCCGGTGGGCGGTGTCCCTGAGCGGCCCGGCGACCACGCCGATGGCCTTCTCCCCGGTGGGCTTGTGGTCCAGGACGACGCTGTACCGGGCGACCCGGCCGTCGCCGGCGAGCACCGCGGGGGAGACCTGGCCCACCCCGTCGACCTTGCCCAGCGCGGCGCCGTAGGCCTCCAGTCGGCCCGGGGTCAGGGCGGGGCCGCCGGACTTCTCCAGGTAGACGGTGGTCGGATCGGTCTCGCCCGCCGGGAACCCGCGCTGCATGTCCCGCATGGCCCGCACGGACTCGAGGTGCTGCGGCAGCGAGCTGGTGGTGTCGAACTCCGCGCGGAAGCCGAGCACTCCGCCCGCCAGCACCGCCAGCAGCCCGCCGGTGACGGCCGCGACGACGCCGGGGCGGCGCGCGGCGAGCCGGCCGACCCGGGCCGCGACGGCGTTCTTCGGCTGTTCGCGCCAGGACTTGGACGGCCAGTACGCCTTGGTTCCGAGCAGCGAGAAGACGGCGGGCACCAGGGTGAGACCGGCGAGCAGGGCGACCGCCACCGAGATCGCGAGCGAGGGGCCCATCGTGCGGAGCATGCCCATGGTGGACAGCAGCAGCGCCAGGAAGGCGACGATGACCGCGCCGGCCGCGGAGGCGATGGTCTCGCCGACCAGCGAGACCGCGGTGATCATGGCCTGCTTGGGGGCCTGTCCGGAGCGCAGCTGCTCGCGGTGGCGGAAGAGCAGGAAGAGGATGTAGTCGGTGCCGACGCCGAACAGGACCACGATCAGGATGGCGGAGATGGAGCTGTCGGCCTTGAGGCCGCCGATCTCCGCCGCCGTGGAGATCAGCCCGGTGGCGACCATGAAGGCCAGGCCGATGATCAGCACCGGGAGCACCGCGATGAGCGGGCTGCGGAAGATGAGCAGCAGCAGGACGACGATGAGGACCAGCGTGGCCGACATGATCATGGAGTCGGTGTCGCCGGACGCCTCCTTGGAGTCCAGCGCGCTGGCCGCCTGGCCGGTGACGCCGAGCTTCAGACCGGTGCCCTCGAGCATCGGCCGGGCCTGCTCGCGCAGCTTCCCGACCGACTTCATCAGACCGGGGTCGTAGGGGTCCTTGACGGTGGCGACCACACTGGCGAGCGCGATCCGCCCGTTGGGGGAGACCGCCTGCGGGCTGGTCTCGACCCGCTTGATGCGGTCGATGCCCAGGCCCTGGAGACGGGAGGCGATCTCGGCCACCTCGGTCCGGTCCGCGGCGGTCAGCTTCTGCCCGTCGGCCCGCTGGAACACCGCGACGGCCGCCGGCTGCTCGTGCTGGGGGAAGGCCCGCTCCTGCACCTTGGCGGCCTGCACCGACTCGTAGTGGGAGGGCAGGAAGTCGGCCTGGTCGCTGGTGGACTTCAGCTGGGGGGCGAGAACGGCCAGCGCCACCGCCGCGACGATCCAGGCCGAGATGGTCACCCAGGGCCGGAGGACGGCTGCCCGTCCGATCCGTCCGAACATGAGACTCCTTCGTGAACGTGGAAATCCCGGGCGTTCCGGGGACTTCGGGGACTGCGGGCAGGGGAGGGCGGCGGCGTGCGGACCCGGTGGGAGTCGGCACGGGGACAGCCGGTCGCCCCGCCGGGTCGCCGACCGGTGCGTCGGGGTGGGGGGTTTCGGCGAGTGTAGGAAGCGCGGGCGTCCCGATCCGGATCCGTGGCAGGTTGCTGCCATGTGCGCGGGCGTGCCCGCCGCGAGCCTTCCGGCTTTCGGTCAGGCGCAGCCGCGGCGCCAGTTCCAGCCGATGAAGCTGTGGCGCAGTTCGACGTCGAAGCGGCAGGTGGCGCGCCCGTCGGCGCCCAGCTCCACGGTCGAGTGGTGGGTGTTGGCGTACCGGACGCCGGTCACGTCGAAGACGCCCCGGTAGGTGAAGTCCGCGTGCGCCTCGGTGCGGGAGACCGGGCAGTCGGCGGCGCAGTCGGTGTCACGCCCGGCCGACTTCAGCGACCAGCCCGCGTCCCAGGGCTCCCGGTTCCACCGCTGGGTGGCGTCGGTGGCCGCGCTCACCACACGGCCGCCCTCGGTGGTCCACTCCGACGCCGTGTACAGGCCGGTCATACGGATGCCGCAGCAGTCGTACATCTCGTTCCAGCCGGTGGTCCGGTGCGGGCCGCTCACGGCCGTGACCGCGCCGGGCGTCCCGGCTCCGGCCGCCTTCCTCGCGTCCCCCGCCGCGGCACCGTGCACGGTCGCGCTCGCGGGCCCGGTCGCCGTCCGCGCCCTCGCCGCCGCCGCGGAGCGGTCGAGCGGTACCAGGTGGACCGCGCCGAGCCGCGGCGCGCAGTCCGCGCCGATCGCGACCTCCTGCTGTACGGCCATTCCCGCGGGCGGCGCGGGCAGCGATCCGGTCAGCCGCAGCGCGCCGCAGGACCGGCCGGACCGCTCGCCGCCACCACCGGCGCCGCCGTGGGTGGCGGCGGACGCCGGAGCGGCCGCGAGGGACAGGGAGACGGCGGCGAGCGCGGTGACCAGTGCGGCGACGCGTGCGGTGGCGATGGCCGCCGGAGCCTTTCGGATGCGCAATTCCTTTACCTTTCCTCTGAGTTTCCGCTCGGAACTTATCCGCGGCCACCGGCACGCGGCCCCACCGTTCCGCGAGATGGCCGGGAATGTGGCAGGAAGCTGACAGCGGGCGTTGCCGAGGCGGGGCCGGAGCGGGCTGGCACCTTCATGTCAGCGCAGTTGAGAACTGTGTTCCGGCCACGGACAGTTGTCGTCCGGCGTCCGAAAGCCGGCAACGCTCCACCGTGTCTCAGAGGGGTTTCCGATGGCCGTGCGGCGAATTCACCGGGCCGGGACGCAATTCTCCCCGGGCCCCCGGGAAACGGGATTGCTCGACCGGCTGGCCCTCCGTGAACCCGAGCTCGACAACCGGCTGCGGGAATCCCTGGAACGCGTCGAGAAATGCCTTTCGGCCACCGCGTCCGACGCCGCCGACCCGCGCGTCGCCGCGATCACGGGGCACCTCGCCGCCGCGGGCGGCAAGCGGCTGCGCCCGCTGCTGGTGCTGCTCGGCGCCGAGTTCGGCGAACCCTGGCGGGACGGGATCGTCGAGGCGGCCGTCGTCGCCGAACTGGTGCACATCGCCTCGCTCCACCACGACGACGTCATGGACGGCGCCCCCACCCGGCACGGCGTCCCCAGCGTCCACGCCCGCTTCGGCGAACGGGCCGCGGTGTTCGGCGGCGACCGGCTGCTCGCCCGCGCCGCCCGTCTGGCCGCCGAGCTGGGCCCCGAGGCCGTAGCGCTCAACGCCCGCACCGCGGGCCGGCTGGTCGCCGGGCAACTGCGCGAACTCACCGGACCCGCCCCCGGCGAGGACCCGGTCACCCACTACTTCCAGGTGACGGCGGGCAAGACGGCCGCCCTGCTGTCGATGTCCCTGGGCATCGGCGCCCTCCAGGCCGGCGCGCCCACCGGCTGCGTGGAGGCGCTGACCGAGTACGGCGAACACCTCGGCCTCGCCTTCCAGATCGCCGACGACCTGCTGGACCTGCGCTCCCCGGCCGACGTGAGCGGCAAGGAGCGCGGCACCGACCTGCTGGCCGGCGTCCCCACCCTGCCCGTGCTGCTCGCCCTCGACGGCGACGACCCGGCCGACGCCGAACTGCGCGCCCTCCTGCGGGCCGGACCCGTCCCCGCCGCCGACGTCCCGCACGCCCTGGAACTCTTCGCCCGCTCGCCGGCGCTCGCCGAGACCGAGGCGGTGCTCCGGCACCGCCTGGACCGGGCCCGGACCGCCCTCGGCGCGCTGCGCCCGCCCGCCGCCCGGCGTGCCCTGCTCGCGCTCTGCGACTACGTCGCCCTCCGAACCAGCTGAACCGACAAGGGAGTCGGCCATGACCATGCACGAGCGGATCGCCGAACTCGGCCGCATCCGGCAGGAGGCCCTCGACGGACCTCCCGCGGGGACCGCGGCGCAGCACGCCAAGGGGAAGCTGACCGCTCGGGAGCGGATCGAGCTGCTCCTGGACCCGGGGTCCTTCCAGGAGGTCGAGCAGTTGC
>NZ_JBIVBI010000037.1:0-21200 GCF_044746005.1 Streptomyces sp. NPDC086766
AGACCGATCGCGCCGACTCCCGGTCCGCCGCACTCGCCGTGCGCCTGCCGCGCGAGGCCGCGCAGCCACGCGGTGACGGGGCTGGTGCCCTCCCCCGCGAACGCACGGAACTCGGCGCTGACGCACGCGCGGCGGACGACCTTCTCCCCGTCCTCGGCCGTGGGGTAGGCCCCATCGAGGCCGAACAGCGAGGGGACGTACACGGTGAACCCCGCGTCCCGCACCCACCCTTCGACACGGCAGAAATCCGCACGGTCAACGACCTGGACGCGATGGCCGCACAGCTGCTGCAGGAGGTGAGCGTTGAGTCCCTCGAGGAGGCGCTTCGCGCGGGGGTTTGCGCGCCGTTGAACTTCCTGGCCGCCTCCGCGGAGGATGCGCGCATCTTCTACGCGGGTGTCAGCGTGGGGCCCGGCCACATCGCCGCCGGGCTCGACGTGGTGCGTCCGCACGAGTGCCAGGAAGTCCTCCAGGGCCTCGCGGAGCGAGGCCATGTCGTCATCACCGGCCCCAGCGGGAGCGGGAAGTCGGCGCTGCTGTGGCGCTGTGCCCGTCTGGTCGAGGCCGGCCCCCGGCTGCTGCAGGTGCTGCGGGTGGAGACCGCAGACGATGTTGAGTTGCTGGTCCGGCATGTACAGCGGGGCCGGCCTTCGGACGAGAACCGGATCGTGGTGTGCGTCGATGACGTGGGGCGGGCCCGGACAGGGGTCTGGGCTGAGGCCCGTGACCGGCTGCTGGCCCTGCCGGGTGTAGCGGTCATGGCCGCGGCGCGGCAGGAGGATCTCACCCCGGCCCTGTCCCGTGGGGCGGTGCTGGTGGACGCCGCGTTGACGTCCAGTGCGGCCCTGGAGGTCTATGAGGCCGTGAAACAGTCGGGGATGGCGGTGCAGATGGCCCGGGAGGAGGGGTAAGGCCCCTGCGCCTCCCCGGGCCGGGCAACCGTTGCACAGCAATGCTCGCCTGGCTCGCCGAAATCGGTCTGCGCTGCGCTAGTCACGTACGTCTACGCCAGAGACGAGCCTCAACGGGATCTGGCCGGATGCGGACTGGCGTGCAGTAGTGGACCTGCTGGAGCGGTTCGCAGGAGGTGGAAGCCTCGACCACTCACGCGGCAACTTCAACATCAAGCTGCCAGGTGGTGAGTGGATCCGTCGGAAGGGTCTTGGCATGCGACCGCCACACCATTTATCGTCATGCTGACATTTACCGGGCAAGGAGCTCTGCATGGCCATCAGCGAAGTCCTGGGCAATATCGTCGCGCCCTTGAACACCGTGCTGTTCGGCTTCGGCCGCGATGCGGTGACCTGGGCGGAGCTGCTCGGCTTCGCCACGGGTGCGGCCTGCGTCTGGCTGACCGTCAGGGCGAGGATCGCCAACTTTCCCGTCGGCATCGCCAATAACCTGTTCTTCCTGGTTCTGTTCTGGAGCGCCCGACTGTACGCCGACGCCGTGCTGCAGGTCGTGTACCTGATGCTGGCAGCCGTCGGCTGGTGGACCTGGCTGCGCGGCGGCGAGCGCCGCTCCGCCCGCCTGATGGGCCATGCCGCCGCGCGCACCGTCGTCGTCTTGCTGCTGCTCGCCGTACCCGCGACCTGGGGCCTGACCGTGGTGTTGACCCGCGCCCAGGACATCGCACCGTTCTGGGACGCCCTGACCACCGCGCTGTCGCTGGCCGCCCAGTGGCTGCTCAACACCAAGTCCTTTGAGAACTGGTACTTCTGGATCGCCGCGGACGTGGTCTACATCCCGCTGTACTTCGCCAAGGTGCTCTACCTGACTGGCATCGTCTACGTGCTCTTCCTGACGATGTGCCTGCTTGGAGCGCGCAACTGGCACCGGGAGCTGGCCGCCGGCCGGTCCACGGCAGCGGACCTGGTGCACGCATGACGGCCGCCTTCGACCACGGACTGGTCATCGGCAAGTTCTACCCCCCTCACGCCGGTCATCACTTCCTGGTGCGGACTGCGGCGGACAGCTGCCGTCGCGTCACGGTCGTGGTGATGGCAGCCGACGCGGAGTCGATACCGCTGGCCAACCGGGTCGACTGGCTGCGCGAGGCGTACGCGGATCGACCCCAGGTGGCCATCGCCGGCATCGTCGACAACCTCCCGGTGGACTACAACAGCGACAGCGTCTGGGCAGGGCACGTCGCCCTGATGCGTGAGGCGGTGGCCGCCGAAGCGCATGCGGCCGTCCCGGTGGACGCAGTGTTCACCTCAGAGCCGTACGGCGCCGAACTGGCGCGCCGGTTCAACGCGGCGGACGTCCGCCTGGACGCCACCCGAGAGACTTTCGCGGTCTCCGCCACCGCGGTCCGCAGCGACCCGGTGGGCCGCTGGGACGCCCTGGAGCCGCCGGTGCGGGCCTGGTTCGCCCGGCGGGTGGTGGTCCTCGGCGCCGAGTCCACCGGCACCACCACGCTCGCCCGCGACCTGGCGGAGGCACTGCATACCCGTGGCGGTCCGCATTCGCTGACCCGGTGGGTTCCCGAGTACGGGCGCGAATTGACCGTCGCCAAACTCGCGGTGGCCCGCGCGCTGGCCGCCCGCCGTGGCTTTGCGGAGCCCACTGCCGATGAGCGGGCGTTTCGGGGCTTGCCGGAGCCAGGTGCGGACGTGATCCGCGAGGTGGCGTCGATGTCCGCGCCGGTCGGCCGCACACATGTGCCCATGTGGAGCGAGTGAGCATCGATCACGCGGGAAAGCTGCTCACTCGCTCCATTGAACGTGCCTGCAACTGGCACCCATGCCTACCGCCGTACGTGACCAGGCTCGGTACGTGCGGTCGGGGCGGCCCCTCGTCAATCGGCTCGAGGCCTATTCGGCAGCGCAGGTCGTGGGCTCGGATCCAGTCGATTCCGTAGACCTCGTGTCGGTGCTCTCGCCCTTCCTGCCAGCCTCGATGGGGGCGTAGCGACGCCGTTGAAGCTCATCGCGTTCGCTGTCCGGAATCGTCATCGACTCGGCAAGCACGGCAGCGAGCGCGTCCACGTGGGTGTTGTCGATGTCAGCGTGGAAGTGCCACCGGATATTCTCGTCGCGCGTGATGAGGTCGATCGCCGAGCGCGCGCTTTTGTCCTGTGTGGTTGCTGCTCGGACGTATCGCACCTGGTCGATCGGGACAACTTGACCGATCTCGCCTTGCTCAAGGAAGGCGTTCGTCTTGGCCGTGATGATGCGTCGATCCGTGACGGCGACCAGTGTCTTGGCCGGGGCCTTGTCCCACGCTGCCGTGAACATCTCCTTCGCTCCCCCGAGGATCGCAGAAATGGGATCAGGGGCATCGAGCTGCTCGGGGAAGCCGAGAACACGTAGGGTCTCACCGTCCTCGAGGAACCACCGCAGGATGCGAAGGAACGGCTCGGGAGCCAGCGATTTGGGTGCGCAGACGACGCCCGGAGCCTCGAGTGGAGGGGCTGGCGGATGGAGAGCGTTGGCAAGAGGCTCGATCGCCTCCAGAAGACGGGCGGAGAATTGGCGGGCTGCGTTGGAGTCCCTCCGCTTCCCCGACAGCGGCAGTGTGTCGCGTCCGGGCAGCTCGGCGATGATTCGTAGCTCCCGCGTCAGCGAGTCGACGAGGCTCGTCGTCTCGGCGAGAGCGGAGTCGAGCTCTGCGCGAGTGTCGCGCGCAATGATGTCGACGAGCCGCGTCTCGCCGGTGTCGTCGGGTCCAGCGGCGCGCGCCCGCGCGGCGTGGAGCGCTTGATAACCGGTCCATGCCTTGAGGGAAGACAGCAGGGCGTTGGCGTCGAAGAAGATCGCCGCGGCGTTCGTCTGGAGATACTCACGGCGGCCACGTAGGTTGAGCTCATGGATCTGCCCGATGTGGTCGCGGACGTTGAGGCGGTACAGCTCCAGCTGCTTGCCCAGGTCCGCCTCCTTGTCCGCGACCTTGTGCCACAAGGTGGTGGGGACCGACTCGACTTCTCGGGCGTGGTCGACTGCGCGATCGACGGTGGCGACGAGGCCCGTCAGTTCGGCCCACTGCTCGTTGCGGATGGTGGTCAGTACCTGGCTTGTCAGCGCGATGTTGGTCCTGACAAGGCCCGTGACCTCGCTCAACTGCATCTGAAGGCCGATCATGGCCAGCGTCGGCCCGATGGAAGCCGCGCCCTGCACCGCGCTCACCTCAGCCACGGGGACGAAGCGGGCCTGAGCGATGAAGCGGCTGGAGGAGATCACCGTTCCGAGGTTCGCGCCGTCCTTGACGGCGAGCGTCGCGCCGGCCCTCAGTAGAGCCTGTGTCGCGTCGCTGATCCTGTAGAGCCCCTGTGCGCTGGCGAATGCGTTTGTGAGCTGGCCGGCCACGGTCGCCGCGTTCCCGATCGAGGCGAGGACTGTGGAGATGCGCTTGCGGTCGGCCGCTGGCACGAGCCCGAAGTCGAGCAGATCGGGCTTGAGTTCCGTCGGGACCTCACCGAAGACGACAGCAACCCCTGGGAGCACCTCCGCCAGGACCGTCGATGGTGTCGTTGAGCCGATGTCCGAGTCGGGTGTCGGATCGTCCACCACAGGTGAGTCGGCGGTATTGCTCTGGCCATTCTCCTCAGGCTCGGCGATCTCCGTCGAGTCCGAAGGGTCCTGCATGCGATCTCCTCCCCGCGGGGCGCGCAACGGCCAGACGTCGTCGGCGTTCACTGCCGAAGTCTACGGCTCGGCGCCCTGCGGTTCAGTCCGAAAAGCTCGAACATCACGGGACGACCTACGACCGGTCGGTGGCCGGCTTCAACACCACCCAGAGCATCACCCTGGGCACCATCAGCGCATTCGGAGCCTCCCACGTCCACGCCGTCCTGTATGCCACCCAAACCGACGGCACGCTCAAGACGTATGCCGGCAACTACACCGTGGCCGATGGCATCCTCGTGGGCGCCTCGATCCGCCAGACCAGCTGACAGTCAGTGGGAGCTCCTCCCGCCAGGCTCCGCTGACGGCGAGAGGCAGTTCCCAGAAGAGCCTCGCCGAGCGGTCCCCAGGTGCCGCGGTGGTAGACGGCGCTCGTCGCGAACAGCAGCCAGGCGGTGATCGAGTACACGGTGCAGGCCAGGACCGCCTGCTGAGTACCGGCCAGGCACATGAGTACGACGCCCGCGCTCAGTGAACCGTTTTCATCCTGTCCTGCAGGGGTGATGGTGCAGGTCAACGGGGTGGTGTGACGAGGCGAGGCTCCTGGTCGTTGCGGTGGTGTTCTCTACGCACCACGCTTCGTCCGAGGAGCCTCGCTTGGTCCCGTATCGTGCCACGCTCGACGTCCCTCATGAGCTGGTCGAGCATGTCTCGTGGCTCATCTATGCCCGAAGGTGTGAACGCGGCACGCGGTGGCGCAAGCTGGGCTGCTTCCAGCAGGCCCTGCTGGCGCTGGTGCATCTGCGCAAGAACGAGACGCTGCCCCAGCTCGCGGCGGGATTCGGGATCTCCACCGCGACCGCCTGGCGGTACGTGGACGAGACCCTCGAGGTCCTGGCCTCCTGGGCGCCCGGCCTGCAGGAGGCTCTCGTCGGCCTGGGCGAAGGGAACTCCGTCATCGTCAACGGAACGCTCATCCCCATCGACCGCGTCGCCGCGGACGAGCCATACTACTCCCAGAAACACCGGAAGCACGGCATGAACGTCCAGGTCGTCGCGCGTCCGGACGGCACCCCGCTGTGGTTCTCCCGTGCAACCCCGGGCCGCCCCCACGACCTGACTGCGGCCCGCGCTCACGGCATCGTCCAAGCCTGCCTCACCCGGCAGATCCTCGTGCTCGCGGACCGCGCCTACCAGGGTGCCGGCGCCACCTTCCGCAGCCCGTACTACCACCACAGCGAACAACCCGAGCACTACCAGCAGTTCAACCGCGACCACGCCCGACTCCGTGCCCCCGGCGAGCGCGCCTTCGCCCAGCTCAAGACGTGGCGGCTCCTGCGGCGAGCCCGCTGTTCCACCCGCCGCGTCGGCACGGCAGTCCAAGCCGTCCACACCCTGCTGACCTGCACATACTCAGGATGAAAACGGTTCAATGAGCGGATACAGGTCGCACGTTGCCAGTGCCTTTGCTGGTGCCATGATGGGGTATCCATTGGGGCTCTTCTGGAGGGGGCGCTGGCTTGCCGGGAGAGCCTATTGGCATCGGGCGTGGGAAAGCGTAGGCCACGAATACTGGCATAGGACCCTCGGGTACTAGCCACAGCAATTCGACGGGTCGTACTCGCCGAATAGCCCTGAACGGGGTCAAGTAGTCGACCGGTGAGGTGGCGCTGGACACCTCACCGGTCGACCATCTCAGCGGATGGGGAAAATGAGCAAGGTATCGCTATTTCTTCTGGGGCTCACGATTGGCCTGTCGATGGCAGAACTCGTAGTCGACAGACAGGGTCGCCTTGGGAAGCCAGTAGGGGACCGACTCAAGGCTTTGGCGGCTCTTGCCGCGATCGCTGCGATCATTGCGTACGTGGTCACGTCGTGACCAGTAGTCATCCTCGGCGCTGCTGACGCGTGCCGATGTTTCACCATGGGTAAAGTGCCGCCAATGAGGTGCTTAGATCGGAAGCTGGCGCCATTGCAATCGGCGGGCGTAAAATGGGGCAAATTTCACTAGAGATCTTTAAAGGTGCGGGTTATCGCAACCAACGCCGTCGGCGTCGAGCCACGGCACGTAGCCCTTCCACCCTTCCGAACCGGGACATGGCCGTGGGCTCGCGCCTCAGCACAATTCGAGAACGCTCCGGCCCACTTCTCTCCTGGCGGCACCCACGGCTCCCCTTCCGGCTCTGCTTCTACCTCGACATCGAATACGCCAGCCACTGAGGTTTTCTCAGAGGCTAAGTTCAACGTCTCTGCGGGATCAGGCGTGGACCACTTCGAATTGCGCGGCTTTCGCCGGTAGGGAGTTACACCGGGTCCGGCAGGTCCATGAGCGCGAGTTTGGCCGGGTCGACCACGGCGGTGATCTCGGTCATGTGGCCGTCGGCGACGGTGAAGGCGAGACGGGAGAGCGGGGCGCCCTCCTTGCTCCAGGAGATGACGCCGGGGCGGCCATTGACGGTCGCCGCATGTCCTCGTGCCACGCTGCCGGCCACTCGCGCGCGGGTGGCGACTTCAGTGGCTCCGAGCGTGACGAACGTGCCGTTCGGGGTGTGGACGGTGAACTTCACTTCGGGGTGGAGGACCTGCAGCAGCTGCTCGAACTGACCGTCGCGGGCCGCGGCCAGGAAGGCTTGGACCACCTCGTGTTGTTGTCGCCCGGCGCTTGCCGGCTGCTGGGCGGCTTGTATTCTCCTGCGGGCGCGGCTGGCGAGCATTTTGGTCGCGTCGGCGGATTTGCCGAGAATGGTGCCGATCTCCGCGAAGGGCACGGCGAACACGTCGTGCAGCACGAACGCCAACCGTTCGTCAGGGCGCAGCGAGTCGAGGACCGTGAGAAGCGCGAGGCCGACGGAGCCCCCGAGTGTCACGAGGTCTTCCGGAGCAGGAGCGTCGTCGAGCGTCACGGTGAATTCGGGTAGCTGGTCGTCGAAGGAGACTGCTGGGCGCATCCGGCCCGACCGCAGGACATCGAGGCTGATGCGGCCGACCACGGTGGTCAGCCAGCCGCCGAGGGGCGCTGTCCGGCTGCGGCCCGGCTCGGGGCTCGCCGCTGCCCGCCCCAGGCCCCCACCCTGGACAGGTCAAGCCTGGGGCAGACACCCCACCACCACTTCCCCTCCACTCCCCCCAACCCCGATGGGAAAACCTCCGATGAGCACCGCCACCACCAGCCTATGTCGTCATGGCTCGCCGAGGGCGTGCCCTGACGGTCGGGCGGATGAGTGATGTCAGGCGGTCTGCTTCTGCGGGTGCAGGTCGAGTGCGATGTGCGGGGCGAGCGCGTGCAGGAAGTCTGAGGCGTCGAAGATCTCGCCGGCGGAGGCAACGCCGAGGGTCTTGATGTGGCCGGTCAGGACGCGTTCGAGGGCCTCCGTGACAAGGGGCGCGGTGACGGCGTAAATGTCCCGTCCGCTGGCCGTGGCCCGGCGTTCGGATCCGTGCGAGCGCACGACCACGTCGACGAGGAAGGTCTGGTCCGAGCGCCCGCTCTTGTCGGCGGCGGTCGGGGCTGGCGTATGGGCGGCGGCGACGTCGCGGACCGCCTCGGCGGTCATGTAGGTGGTCACGTCGGGGATGGACAGGTGCTGGGGGACGGTGACGACGTCCGCCATCGTGAACTCTCCGATCACCGGCCGGGGTCCCATCGGATCCGGGAAGCTCCACTCCAGGGTGGGTGCGGCGTCGGTACGGTGCTCCCACTGTCCGCCGCTGTAGCGCAGGCGGTTGGCGCCGCGCCGCTCGCGGGAGACCGCGCCCGAGAGCCGGGTGCCGGCGGTGGGGTGCCAGCTGCTGAGCGCGTAGGCGATGTGTGCCTCGTCGGCTTCGGTCCAGTCGCCCATCGCCGTGGTGGCCAGCAGGTCGCCGAGACCGCCGAAGAAGGCCATGGCCGGGACGATCACCGCTCCCGCGTCCCGGGCCCGCTTGGAGTAGTGGACGAAGGTGTCGAGGTTTGCCTCGAGTTCGGCGGCCACGTCCAGGTACGGGATCCCCGCGCGCAGCGCGGCCTCGATCACGGGGCCGGCGGTCGAAGCGAAGGGGCCGGCGCAGTTGATGACCGCCGCCGTTCCCGCCAGGGCCCGGTCCAGGGAGGCCGGGTCCTCGACCGACGCCACACGGGCCTGCAGCCCGTGCTCGCCGGCGAGTTCCTCCAAAGCCTGCGCGTTGCGTCCGGACGGCACCGGGACGAACCCACGCGCGGCCAGCTCCGCAACCACGAACCGCCCGGTGTGACCGTACGCGCCGAACACCGTCACCAGCTGAGCTGACCCCATGAGATGGCTCCCCGTGCACTCGAACACCCGCTGCGATGTCGATCCGCAGCGGCTTGACACCCTCATCCTGTCCTCGGAGCAGCACTCCGCACGAGCGTCGGAAACGACATGCCACGTACAGTTTCGGACATGCCCGCTGTCGCGCTGGCCGTCACCGACGGCATGCTCCACTACGAACTGTCCGTGGCTATCGAGGTCTTCGGAGCCGACCTGACCCACATCCTCGACCCCTGGTACGACTTCTCCCTCTGTGGAAACGGTCCGGTGCGCGTCGACCGCCTCCGTGTGGAACCCGACCACGGACTCGACCACCTCGCGCACGCGGACACGGTGATCGTCCCCGGCTGGGCCGACACGGATCGCGAACCACCCGCCGAGCTGGTCGAGGCAGTGCGCGCCGCTCACACGGTCGGCGCCCGCGTGGCCTCACTGTGCACGGGCGCCTTCGTCCTGGGCGCGGCAGGACTGCTCGACGGCAGACGCGCTACCACACACTGGGCCCACACGCGGGAACTGGCCCGGCGCCACCCAGCGGCCACCGTCGATCCAGACGTCCTCTACGTCGACAACGGTGACGTCCTCACCTCCGCGGGCAAGGCCGCCGCCATGGACCTGTGCCTGCATCTGGTCCGCCTCGACCACGGCTCGGCCATCGCCAACAAGATCGCCCGCCGTCTCGTCATCCCGCCGCACCGCGACGGCGGCCAGGCCCAGTTCATCGCAACCCCCGTACCCGCCCCGGGGAACCACCCTCTGGGCGAGCTCTTCCCCTGGGCGCTGGAGCGACTGGACCAGCCGCTCACCGTAGAGGATCTCGCCCGCCAGGCCCGCATGAGCTCACGCAACCTCGGCCGCCACTTCAAGCACCTCACCGGGACCACGCCACTGCAGTGGCTCCACACCCAGCGCATCCGCCACGCCCAGGAACTGCTTGAGACCACCAACGCCACCGTGGACACCATCGCCGTGGCCACTGGCATGGGCACCGCCACCACCCTGCGCCGACACTTCCACCGCAGCGTCGGCGTCCCACCCGCCACCTACCGCCGCACCTTCCGCCCCTGAGGAGTAGTCCCAAGGCCCCACCAGGCAATCGAACCGGGCCGCGGCACGGTGCTGTCCGAAGTGCTGAACAACCGCTGCCCAAACTCGGGTTCTGGCACAACTTCTGTGGACCTGTTGCGGAGCGTGACTGGTGACGGCCCCGGTGGCGTGCGCCGGTGAGCGATCGTGCAGGCTGGACACATGGCCAGTCGCGTTTGCGAAGTACCTCGCCCATCTTGATCGACTTTCCGGAGGATGGAGCCCCGCTTCTTCCCTGTCGAGTCGACCAAGCAGGGGCTGCGGGGCGTGACGGAGATCGTTTACGACAACCTGCCGGACGGGCTTCTCACGACGCTCACCTACGGCTTGTCGCTGGCGGAGCATCCCGATTGACAGCACGGCTCGCCGGAACTCTGCCTCAGCGTGAACTCGACCAACGTGATCTGGGCCCACGCCGTGGGCTTCCTCGCCGAGCAGCTCCGTGGAACCTGCCCATTCAGTTACGGCAGCACGATCAACTTCGGTGAGCGCATCGTGCCCGAGTCAGAGATGACGGCCTTCTGTGTGTTCGCGCCGCTGGTCCTCGACAGAGACGACTACCTGGGCATCGACGTCGGCCTTCCGGGACACGAGGGCCACGACGTGATCAACATCCAAGGGATGTACCCCATCCACGGGGACTGTAAATCGTTCGGTGTAACTCCCGATCAAGGAGGATGCATCGATGACCAGTGAGAACGTGGCCGAGGCCGAGGCTGTCGAGCCGTCTGAGTCGAGGCCGTCGAAGGCGGTGGACGACCGGCTGATCGACGAGCTGGTGTCCCGAGCCCAGGCCGAGAACCTGCAGCTGACCGGCGAAGGCGGGCTGCTGCAGCAGCTGACGAAGCGGCTGCTGGAGTCCGCCCTGGAGGGCGAGATCACCGATCACCTCGGCTATGACATGATCCGGCCGGGAAGAACGGCGGCAACAGCCGTAACGGCACCCGCGCCAAGACCGTCCTGACGGACGTCGGGCCGGTGGAGATATCCGTGCCCCGAGACCGCGACGGATCGTTCGAGCCGAACATCGTCAAGAAGCGGCAGAAGCGCCTGACCGGCGTGGACGAGATGGTCATCTCCCTGTCCGCGAAGGGCTTGACCACGGGGCGAGGTCCAGGCCCACCTGTCGGAGGTCTATGGCGCCGAGGTCTCCCGCCAGACGATCTCGACGATCACCGACAAGGTCATGGACGGCATGGCCGAGTGGCAGAACCGCCCGCTCGACGCGGTATATCCGGTGGTCTTCATCGACGCCATCCACGTGAAGATCCGCGACGGCGCGGTGGCCAACCGGCCGATCTACGTGGCACTGGCCGTCACCACCGAGGGCCGGCGCGACATCCTCGGGCTGTGGGCCGGCGACGGCGGCGAGGGCGCCAAGCACTGGATGCACATCCTCACCGAGATCAAGAACCGCGGCGTCAACGACGTCCTCATGCTCGTCTGCGACGGCCTCAAGGGCCTGCCCGACGCGGTCGAGACCGTCTGGCCCCGCACGGTCGTCCAGACCTGTGTGGTCCACCTGCTGCGGAACTCCTTCCGCTATGCCGCCCGCCAGGACTGGGACAAGATCGCACAGCTTCTCAAGCCCGTCTACACAGCCGTGACCGAGGAAGCCGCTCTCGAGCGGTTCGCGGAGTTCGCCGATGCCTGGGGCCGGAAGTATCCGGCGATCGTGAAGCTGTGGGAGAACGCGTGGGAGGAGTTCACCCCGTTCCTGCGATTCGACACCGAGATCCGCCGCATCGTCTGCACCACCAACGCGATCGAGTCCGTGAACGCCAGGATCCGGCGGGCGGTCAAGGCCCGCGGACACTTCCCGAACGAGCAGGCCGCGTTGAAGTGCGTCTACATGGCCATCATGTCGCTCGACCCCACCGGCAAGGGCCAGGCCCGCTGGACCAGCCGCTGGAAGACCGCACTGAACGCCTTCGACCTCACCTTCGACGGCCGGCTCTCAGCCGCCCGTCAGTAACCCAACCACCCTGATTACACCGTTCGTTTGGCCCTGTCTCACATTCGGTGGTGACGGAGAGTTGTGAGGGTCGTTGACACTGGCATGAAGGATGTCAACGAGGCTGTGCGGATGGTGTTTTCGGGTCTTGCCCCGCTGGTCATAGAGGATGTTGCCGACGAGGGCGAGTGGATCGTGGTGCGGGCACGGACGCCGCAGGGCAGCGGGGTCTGTCCGGTGTGTGGGGCGTCGTCGGGGCGGGTCCACGGCTATCAGTTGCGGACGGTGGCCGACGTGCCGGTCGACGGCCGGCGGGTGGTGGTCCCCGTGTGCGGGTGCGGCGCTTTGTGTGTCCCACACGCGGCTGCCGGCAAACCTTCCGCGAGCAGATGCCCGGAGTGCTGGAGCGTTACCAGCGCCGCACCGCCCGTCTGACCAAGCAGGTCAAGGCTGTGGTCAAAGAGTTAGCGGGCCGGGCGGGATCACGTTTGCTGGCGACACTCGCGGTGGGCCTGTCGCGCCACACGGCCCTGCGCGCCCTGCTGCGCATCCCGTTGCCCACCGGGCGGACGCCGCGTGTGATCGGCGTCGACGCCTTCGCTCTGCGCCGGCGGCACCGCTATGCCACCGTGGTGATCGATGCCGAGAGCCATAAGCGGATCGACGTTCTGCCCGACCGCACCGCCGACACGCTGGAAGCTTGGCTGCGCGAGCATCCGGGCGTCGAGGTCGTGTGCCGTGACGGCTCGGCGACCTACGCCGAGGCCATCCGCCGCGCCCTGCCCGACGCCGTGCAGGTCGCGGACCGGTGGCATCTGTGGCACAACCTGTGTGAAGCCGCTCTGAGCGAGGTGAAGGCACACAGCACCTGCTGGGCCGCCGTGCTGGACGCACCGATCTACGACGGGCCCCGCGCCCAGACGACCCTGGAACGCTGGCACCAGGTCCACGGCCTGCTCGGCCAGGGCGTGGGTCTGCTCGAATGCGCCCGCCGCCTGCAGTTGGCCCTGAACACCGTCAAGCGCTACGCGCGTGCCGACCGGCCCGAGCGGATGCTCCGCGTCCCCAAGTACCGTGCCGGCCTCGTCGACGCCTACCGCGAGCACCTGCGCAAACGCCGGGCCGAGGACCCCGCCGTCCCCGTCCAGCACCTCTTCGAAGAGATCAAAGCCCTCGGCTTCACCGGCTGCCTCAACCTCCTGCACAAATACATCAACCAGGGCCGTGCGGACGCCGACCGCAGCCACATCTCCCCGCGCCGACTCTCCCGGATGATCCTCACCAGGCCCGACCACCTCAAGACCGAGCACCACGACCTCCTGGCCCGGCTCACCGCAGCATGCTCCGAGATGACCCAACTGGCCTCCGCCATCCAAAACTTCACTCAGCTCCTGACGCCGTGCGCAGGAAACGCCGACGGGCTCTTGCGCTGGATCGTCCAGGTCCGCGCAGCCGATCTGCCCCATCTGCACGCCTTCACCCGGGGCCTGGAACGAGACCGCGACGCCGTGATCGCCGCGCTCACGCTTCCGTACAGCAACGGTCCCACCGAGGGCGTCAACACCAAGACCAAGCGGATCGCGCGCCAGATGCACGGACGCGCAGGCTTCACCCTTCTTCGCCACCGCATCTTCCTCGGATAGCGGCACGCTCCGTCACCACCGAATGTGAGACAGGGCCGTTCATTTGACAGACCCGGGAGGGACTGCTGAAGCCACACCCCGCGTCCGCTCGGTGAGGAGCGGGCATCATCGCGTCCGCCTCCGATGCTCCAGTCGACCGCCGCCGCCCATGCTCGGCGCCCCCACCGAGGACATCCCCCCGGTCCGCGTCCCTCTCACCCGCCCACGCCCACACCAACTCGACCGGCCCCCTGAGCTACGCGCCGGGCGAAAGATCACACCACCCGGCTGCCTCCACCCCACAGTGGTGACGATGCTGAACCGAGTAGCCGTCCTGTCCGACATTCACGGAGTCCTGCCGGCCCTGGAGGCAGTACTCGCCGAACCAGACGTCAGCACCGCCGAACCACATCGTGCTCACCGGCGACATCACCGCCGGCCCGCTACCGGCCCAGGTTCTCGACTTGCTGACCAGCCCCGGCAACCGCGTCATCTGGATCAGCGGCAACACCGACCGCGAACTCCTCGAATACCGCCGGGGGCAACGCGAGACGATCCCCGACCCGATCGCCCCCTGGGCAGCCGAACAGCTCCGCGAAGACCATCTCGACCTTCTCAGCTCGCTTCCACAATCACTCTCCCTGCTCGTGAACGGCCTGGGAAAGGTGCTGTTCTGCCATGCCACCCCCCGCGACGACGAGGAGGTCGTCCTCGTCGACTCCCGCCTCGACCGCTGGAGGACGTCGTCAACGGACTCGACACCGACATCCGCACCGTGGTCTGCGGCCACACCCACATGCCGTTCGTCCGCCTCGCCCACGGCCGACTCGTGATCAACCCAGGCAGCATCGGCATGCCCTACGAACACAACCGGAGCACACTGGGCCCTCCTGGGCCCCGGCATCGAACTCCGCACCACCCACTTCGACCCCAAGCCGCCACCACCCAGCTCAGCCAGAACTCCACCTACCCCCACATCACCGCATGGGCCGACCACTTCCTCCACGCCCGCGCGACCGACGCCGACGCCCTCATCGCCTTCGCCTCACGAGACGGACGCGACCACACCCCGTGACATCCGCTCCCCACCCCCAACACGGGGCAGCCGAACACCGACAACACAACCAACGACGCCTCCCCATCCCCAAGGCCGGTCCCGCACTCCCCTCGGCGACAGCGAGACCGTCCCCGACGCTCTGCTGAAGGGCATTTCCAACGCCCACGACGCCGGCTTCAGTAGTGCGGGCCTTCAAAGGAGGTGCAGCGATCCGCCATAGGTCTCGAAGGCCTGCGGCGCCTGCGCCCGCCGCTCCGACCGCGCGCCCACACCCGCCGGACGTCCTCAACCAACCCTCGCACAGCGGCTCCTACTGGGGCGCCGCAATACGCCCGCGGCTGCCGTTCGTCCTGGACGGCACCGGCTCCGCCGCCCCAAGCCAGGGCCGTGAGTGCGCCCACAGCAGCCCAGCATTGCGCACGGGAGGGCCCGCGCTGCAGGCGTGCCTTCGGTGCGCGGCCGGACGTCACCGCACCGGCCTGATCGGGTGTGCGAAAGCCCCTCACGTCACGGGGACGTAAGGGGCTTTGCTGGTCTCCCGCCGGCCGGACAGGGGTACCGTTCCCAGTGGACGCTAGGAATGGAGCCAGTATGCCCCACTACGCCGACACCGCGGGGAGTACGGAGAGCAACGGGCAGCGTCTCGCCCGTCTCCGCGCGCGCCACCGCTGGACACAGCAACGCCTGGCCACCGAAGCCGGGTACTCTCTCGCCACCGTGCGAGCCTACGAACAAGGGCGCCGCAGCCTGGACCGCTCCGCTGTAGTTCTGGCTTTCGCCCGCGCCCTGGACTGTCATCCCACCGAGATCACTGGCGGGCCGTACATGCCCGTCTCCAACGACAGCGAGGGGCAGGCCGCTGTCGCTGCTGTCGCCGGGGTGCGCCGCGCGCTGCTGCGCCACGGCCGCCCGACCAGGCCGGCCGAGCATGAAGTCGCCGCGGTGGACCTGCCAGAGCTGCGGCGCCGTGTCGCTGAGGCCAACGCGTTCCGGCAGGCGGCGGCGCTGGCGAAGTCCGGTTCGATCCTTCCGACGCTGCTGCGTGACCTGCAGGTTGCTGCCGAGGTGCTGGGCGGCGACCAGCGGCGGGAAGCGTTCGGGCTGCTCGCCTCCGGCTACGAGTGCGCCATGCAGTACCTGTACAAGCTTGGCCACACCTCGGATGCCACCCTGGCGACGGAGCGGGTGCTGTGGTCGGCGCGCGAGACGGGGGACCCGCTGCGGGTGCTGGCCGCGCAGTGGTACGACTCCGGGGAGTTCCTGGCGATCGGCGAGCACGATGAGGCCGGCGCCATCATCGACGGGGCGCTCACCGAGCTGGGTGCGGTGCGCGAGCAGCGGCCGGAAGTGGTGTCCCTGCGGGGCGCGTTCCACCTGAAAGCGGCACTGAACTCGGCGCGTGCGGCGAACCCGCAGCAGGCCGAGCAGCACTGGGAGAAGGCCCGCGACCAGGCGGAGGAGCTGGGTAGCGACCGCAACGACTACCAGCTGCAGTTCGGGCCGGCCAACGTGGCGATCTGGGGTGTGAGTCTGCCGGTGGAGCTCGGCCGGGGCCGTGTCGCCGTCGACCGGGCCGACCGGGTGCGGCTGCCCAAGCAGTTCAGCCCGGAGCGGCACTCCCACCACTTCATCGACGTCGGCCGCGCCCATTTCTACAACGGGCAGCGTGAGCAGGCGCTGGGTGCGTTTCTGCGGGCGGAGCGGCTGGCGCCGCAGGCGACAAGGATGCACGCGGGTGTGCGGGAGACCGTGGGCACGATGATCCGCACGCAGAAACGTGGCGAGCTGGTCGAGCTGGGCATCCGCCTCGGCGTGGTCTGAACGCCCGCAAGTCCTACGTTCTGTAGCACTTGTGTCACCCCCTGGTCATTACGGTCGTGTGAGTAGGCGTCACGGACCTTTCTGGCCAGGGGGTTTCCCATGAGAACCGCGCCACCCAAGGCGTACATCTACGACCGTTGCGTGACGGATAGCCGGGCGACGCTGGAGCTGCGGCTCGCGGCGCTCGGCGAGTACGTCACCGAGCGGGGGTGGCAGGACGGCGGCCGCTTCGTCGACTACGGCGACGACGCCCTCACCAGTGATGCCCGGCCGCAGTTCGATGAGCTGCTCCACGCGGTGCACGAGGCGTCCGGTGAGGACCGGGTGTGCCTGGTGTTCGACTGGGGCCGCCTGTCCCACGACGCCGACCACCGGCAGGACTTCGCCCGCCGTGTCCTCGGCGCGGGCGCGTGGCTGGCGACCGTCGGCGGGGACTCCATCCGCTTGAGCGCGGTCTCCACCGGCCGACTGACGGACGGGCCGGTGATCGCGTGAGACGTCTGGAGCCGTTAGGCCCCGCCGTGACTGGGCTTCTGGCAGCCGGTCACCTCGCCGCGTTCACCCTCCTCGGCATCACCATCTACGACGACACCGCGCGCTCCGGTACGAGCGCGAGCACGCCGGACACGCCGCTGACCCAGCCGGACCCGCCGCCCGTACCGGGCGGCGCGTAGACCGGCGCTGGCCGCGCGCGTGACCCCCTGCCGCGCACGGCCGGCGTCTTCAACCCACCCTCGTTCTTCGACCCGTGGAGAAGACATGACGGCACCACAGCTGCTCAGATTCAAGGGCCACCCCGTCCCGTACATCGCCGCCTGGAGCAGCGAGACCGTTCCGCTGCCGCGCGTGCTGGCCGGGCCGGGCGGGATTGGCCTGGTGGGGCACGCCCGTGACACGGACGGTGTGCTGTGGCGGCCGTTCGGGCTGCGGGCCGGCGTGGGCCGCCCGGAGTACGGCACGGTGCACGGGCCGCGGCAGCGCCGGTGTATGCGTCGGCTGCTGTGCCAGGTGTGCGGCGGCCCCGCGGACCGTGACGAGCAGGGTGTGTTGTGGCTGCTGGAGGACAACCGGGGTGAGCCGGGATGGCCCGAGCAGGAGATGACCACCCATCCGCCGGTGTGCTCGCCGTGTGTGGCGCTGGCCGCCGATGTGTGCCCGCACCTGCGGAGCAAGGTTGTGGCCGTGCGGGTCCGGCGGCCCGTCGTCGACGCGGTGTACGGGCAGCGGTACTTCTCCGAGCGGGATGCCCCGATTCCTGGCCGGCGGGACGTTGTCCTGTTGGGTGATCCGGCCGCGCGGTGGGTGATCGGCGGCCGGCTCGCCGCGTCGCTGATGGATGCGACGGTCGTGGGGCTGCCCGAGCTGCGTGCCGAGGCCGGCGCTCGCGTTTCCGGGTGAGCGGCGCTGTGTTGAAGCTCCGGCCTGGTGGCTACGCCCCCGTTGCGCCACCAGGCCGGGACACCCCCTCTGACTTGCGGTTTTGTGGAAAAAGTTCTTGACCCCAACCTGGGTGCCTGAATGAGAGCAGGTGGGAGGGGGTGGGAGCCCCCCGAAGCCTCCGGTCAGCCGCCCGGCCGACCGGCACACCAACCCTGAAGGGGAGACCATCGTGGCAGCTGAGCTGACACAGACCGGCACCACCCGCGAGCCCTGGGGCGCCAGCCGCCTGGGCCACTACACCGACACGGCGACGGTGCCGGCGTTCACCGCGGTCCTCGACCCGGAGACGCAGACCGCCCTCCTGGTCGACGAGAACGGCCGGACCGTGGAGATGGGCAAGCACGGCACCAGTACCAGCTCCACCAGCTCCACGTCGACGTCCGGTGACGGCTCCACGCCGGGCGGCGGCAGCGACAGCGACTCCGTCCAGAGCAACGACCAGGACTGAGGTGAGCTGACGTGAGTAAGCGCCACCGGCCCGTGCTGGTCGTGACGAACCTTCTGGACGAGAGCGCCGATGTGGTGATCCGCGTCCTGAACGCCCGCGCGGTGCCGGTGGCGCGGCTCGACCCCGGCGTGGACGTGTGCGACGGCGGCGCCGTCGCGGCCACGCTCGGGCCTGCCGGGATGCAGGGTCACATCACCACCGGGACCCGCCGCATCGAACTGGGCGACGTACGGTCGGTGTACTGTCGTCGCCCCACGGCCTACAGCCCGCCCGCCGGCCTAGAAGGCGCGGCGGCGGACTGGACCGTGCACCAGTTCCGGTGGGGCATGGGCGGCGTCCTCGCCGCCCTGCCCCGCTGCCTCTACCTCAACCACCCCTTACGCAACCGCACCGCCGAATACAAGCCGTCGCAGCTCACGGTGGCCCACCAGGTGGGCCTGGCCACGCCGGCGACACTGATCACCACCGACCCGCAAGCGGCCAGGGAGTTCTGCGCCACCCAGCCCGGCGGCGCGATCTACAAGCCGCTGTGGACCAGCCCCTACCCGGACAAGGAGGGCCGGGCGCGGACGGTGTGGGTGTCCGTCGTCGACGCCGGCGACGTCACCGACGCCGTGCAGGTGTGCCCGCACCTGTTCCAGGCGAAGGTTCCCAAGGAGTTCGACGTCCGGCTCACGGCGGTCGCTGACAAGCTGTTCGCGGTGCGCATCGACATCGACGGCAGCCACCTGGACTGGCGCAAGGACTACTCCCAGCTCCACTACGCGGCCGTGCCCGTGCCCGTCGGCGTCGCCGGCGGCATCCGCGCGTACCTGCACGAATTCGGCCTGACCTACGGGGCGTTCGACTTCGCCGTCACAGGCGACGGCCAGTGGACGTTCCTTGAGTGCAACCCCAACGGTCAGTGGGCGTGGTTCCCCGAGGAGATCCGCGATCCGATCGCGCAGGCCCTGGCCGACCAACTGCAGAAAGGTCTCTCGTGACGACATCGCAAGCCCTGCGGGACGCCTTGGCCGACCGGCTCAAGGCGTCCGGCGATCTCGACGACCCGGCGTGGGAGCGCGCCGCGCGGGACGTGCCCCGCGAGGTGTTCGTCCCCGACGGGTTCATGCGGGTGCTGCCCGGCACCCACCCCACCCTGTACAAGCCGGTCACGCCGGCATGCGAGGGCTGGCTGGAGGGCGTGTACGACGACGCCACCCTGATCACCCAGCTCGACGGGCACCTGCGCGCGGTCGACGTGGCCGCGCCCACGGGCGGCGACCCCACATCGTCGTCGACGCTGCCGTCGCTGGTGCTGCGCATGTGGCAGCAGCTCGGCGTGAGAAGCGGCCAGAGGGTGTTGGAGATCGGCACCGGCACCGGCTACTCCACGGCGCTGGGCTGCCACCGGCTCGGCGACGCCAACGTCACCTCCGTCGAGGTCGATAGAGGCAACGCCGAGCGGGCCGCCGCCGCGTTGAAGCATCTCGGGTACGCGCCGACCCTGCTCGTCGGTGACGGCCTGGACGCGACGGTCATCGACGGCGACTACGACGCGCTGATCGCCACGTGCGCGGTGCGGCACGTCCCGTACGGCTGGCTGGACCAGGTCGGCGACGGCGGGACCGTGCTGGTCACCCTCGGCGGGTGGATGGGCGCCTACGGTCTGGTGAAGCTGACGGTCACCGGCCGCGGGCACGCCACCGGCCGGTTCCTGCCCGGCACCACTTCGTTCATGATGGCCCGCCCGCACAGCAGGCCCCCGCGGCCGCCGCTGGTTCTGCTGCCCGGCCAGGCCACGACCGCCGAGTGGCCGCCCGTGCAGCTGGACGACTGGACGGGCCGGTGGGTGGCGCAGCTCGCCGCGCCGTCCGCCGAGCGGCTCGGCGGTGGGGAGGTTCAGGTGCTGTCCGACGTCGCCACCGGCTCCCTGGCCTACTTCGGCGTGGACGGTGAAGGCCGCACGCAGGTCACCCAGCGCGGCCCTATCCCGTTGTGGGACCGGGTGGAGGACGCCCTGTCGGAGTGGGACACGGCCGGCGCCCCCCACCAGTCGGGTTTCGGCATGACGATCACACCGGAGGCGCAGACGGTGTGGATCGGCGACGAGAGGGGACCGTCGTGGAGGCTGCCGGTATGAGCGGGGAGGTGCGGACACACCCCGAGCGGGCGGCGTACGGTACCGGTAGCACGGCCATAGCGCGGAAGGGGACTCCCATGCGGCTGCAGTTCGACGAGCAGGAGAAGCCGGCGATCCTGGAGCAGGCCGCACAGGCCGAGGAGGCGGGCGAGCAGATGCTGGCCGACTCTCTTCGGGGCATGGCCGAGAACGGTGTGGACCTCAAGGGTGACTGGGAGACGCTGCGCGTGGAGCTGTACGCCACGCACGGCATCGACGTCACCGGAGGCGGCGGGGATGCCTGTGTCGCCTAGGCACTCGCCGCGGCGGGCGCAGATTGCCTTCACCCCTGAGTGTGAGCCTGCTCTGCGCAAGCTGAGCGTGGCCGAGCTGGTGCGCCTGGACCGGGCGCTGGTGACCATCTCCTTGGACCCGTGGATCGGGCAGGAGAGGCCGTCACGTGCGGGTCACGTGCCGCTGCGGGAGTACATCGAAGGCTCCGCCCGCGTCATCTACCACGTCACCGTCCTCGGCTCGGTCGTCATCGTCGCCTACCTCGAGGTCTGACCGCCCCCACTGCTGCCCCACCCTCCCGGTGCCCCCGTCCGGGAGGGTGGTGCTTCCTTATGACGGCAAGAAGCCGCCGGTGCCCTGCAGCGCATCCTCACGCTGACCACCGCCATCTGGCACAACGACCAGAGCGGACAGCCCGTCCTGCGCTCACTGACCGCCTATGACCACTAAAAGGGTGTTGCAGAAGGCCATGAACTGGGCATCTCCGTTGTATGGCTGGGGTGTTGAGGGCCGAGCGGGTGTGGGTGGAGACGTTCACGGGCCT
>NZ_JBIVBI010000038.1:0-19097 GCF_044746005.1 Streptomyces sp. NPDC086766
CGCAGAATCCAACTCCGGCCCCGCCTGATCGACGGCTGCCTCACCGCCACCGGCCTGACTATCAACCCACCGACCCCACGCTGAAAACCTCAGTAGCCGGGCGTTGCGGGTCAGGCACTGCTCCAGAGGCGCGGTCATCACCACGGCGGCCGCGGGCACCTGGTGGGCGTGAGCGGCTTCGATCAGACGCCTGCGGACGTCGGCATTGGGGCTGGCAGCGTCTACGACGCAGGTGAGGCCGCGGGCAAGGCGGGGCTCCAGCACAGCGTGCAGAACGAGCATCGCGTCGCTGGTGGCCTCCTGGTCGCCCGCGGCTACTTCCCTGTTGGATCGACGTGTTGAAGCGGATCGGGCAGGGGTGGATGAGTGTTGGGTTGGCGTACGTTCTGGGTGCCGATCGATCGCCAACTGGCGAATGACCGGGTGTCTGTTCTGGCCGGGTGGGAGGACCTGGCCGTACGTGAGGAACGGGTGGGGATTCATCCTGGGGATCCGATTCTTCTCTCTCCGGACTACCGGATCGACGACGTGCTGAGCCGGTACCTGTGCCGGTCGTCGTTCGCCCGCCTCGCACAGGAGACGAAGCGGAACTACACAGACGACTACTGTCTGTTCTTCGATTTCCTGTGGGGCCGCGGGAAGTGGTGGAGCGAGGCGTCGTCGGAGGATCTGTGGGACTTCGAGGAATGGCGGACCCGCTCGCCGCGCAACCCGGCCCGGGTGGGTGGGGCACGGTGGAACCGGGGAGTGGCTGCGCTCACACGGCTGTATGAGTGGGCGGTGCAGCGCGAGTACGTGCTGGCGAATCCGGTGCTGATGCGGACGGTCATTGGCCGGACCGGCGAGGCCCGGTTGGTGCCGGCGGCGCGGGCGAAGAACGCGCGCACGAGCGAGGTGCGCTGGCTGACGCCGCGTGCCTTCCGCCGCTGGGTGGATGTGGGACTGCGCGGGCACGGCGCGGACGGGCTGCCGGAGCCGACGTGGGCGGGTCGGCTGGCCGACCGCAACGCGGCCTTCGCTGATCTGCTGTTCTCCTCCGGGATGCGTCTAACGGAGGGGGCCTCGCTGCTGACGCTGGAGGTGCCGCGTCTCCATCTGGAGGGCGGCCGGTACTACGCGGGGCGTCTGGCGCGGGTGGTGACGAAGTCGAAGCGAGCGCGCACGTTCTATGCCTCCTCTGTCGTGGTGGGTGAGGTCGAGGGGTACGTGGAGTCGTCGCGCGCCCGGGTGGTGCAGCGCGCGCAGGCGGCGGATCGGTACGACGGACTGCCGATGCGGCTGGTGACTCACGAGACGGGTCGGGTCGGCGTCGCCGGCTGTTGCACTGGCGAGACCGAGACGGTGTGGTGGGTCACACGGCCCTGGCGGAGGCGACGGTGGATGAGCGGATGAGCTTGTTCGTCGAGGGTCCGGCCGGTCCGGAGCCGTTGTGGCTGTGGCTAAACGAGGCCGGGCTGCCGTTCCAGCCGGCGTCCTGGGAGGGCGTGTTCCGAACAGCCAATGAGCGGTGCGAGAGCGTGTTGGCACCGGTGATGGGCGAGCCGCCGTTTTGCACCCCGCACATGGCCCGGCACAGCTTCGCCCTGGTCATGCTCGTGGTCCTCAACCACATCATGGACCGGCGCATGGGCCTGACGCCGGAAGAGCGGCGCGACTTCCGGCTGCTGTACGGAGATCCGTGGCGGATGGTGCAGGACCTGCTCGGCCACGCCCAGTTGGAGACCACGAAGCACATCTACCTCAACCCTCGGGAATTGCATCAGACGGGCGAGGATCCGCAGGTCACGAGGTCAGGGCACTGTCCGGCGAGGTCTCCATCCTCCTACAACTTGGCGGTCTGAGCTGGGAGTTTGGCGATCAGATCCCATCTGATGCAAGATTTGCCCTCCGGAAGGGAGGGCGGAAGTGGGTCTTCAGCGACGCGCCGATCTGGCTGGTGCGGCCCATCTGGAGCTGGTCTCCGGGGTGGTCCAACTGCGTCCGCAGGACGCGATGGTCGAGGCGATGCTGCGGGGCTGGCGGGCCCAGCAGGCCGCTCGTGGGCTCCGTGAGGACACGGTCACCGCCCGGGAACGGCTCGTGCATCGGTTTCTGGAGTACACCAACGAGTACCCGTGGGCTTGGACGCCGGGCCACGTGGATGAGTGGTCACTGTGGCTGACCAGCGAGAAGCACCTCGCACCCTCCACGATCCGCAGCTATCAGGGCAGCCTGCGCCTGTTCAGCGAGTTCCTGATCGACGGCCGTTACGGCTGGGCGGTGGCCTGCGAGGACGCCTTCGGCACCCATCCGGTGGCCATCTGCCACGAGTGGAACACCATCGCCCACCTCAACGACTACGAGGGCCGCCCCGAGGCGAGGCCGTTCACCCGCGAGGAGATCCAGCGCTTCCTCGACTACGCCGACGACCAGGTCGAACGGGCGGTACGGGCCAAACGCAAGGGAGCCCTCGCCGCCTACCGGGACGCCACCCTCTTCAAGGTCATCTACGGATGGGGGCTGCGTCGGACCGAGACATCAAAGCTGGATGTGGTCGACTTCGGGCGGAACCCGAAGGCTCCGCAGTTCGGCCGGTACGGCACGCTCAACGTCCGCTATGGCAAGGCCAAGAAGGGCCAGCCGCCCCGGCGCCGCAACGTGCTGTCGGTGCTGGACTGGGCGGTGGAGGCGGTCGCCGACTACGTGGAGAACGTCCGTCCGCGGTTCGGCTGCGAAGATCACCCCGCTTTGTGGGTGACCGAGCGGGGCGGCCGGGTCAAGCCGGCGGAGATCAACGCCCGGTTCGTCGCCTACCGCGACGCCCTGAAGCTCCCGAAGGAGCTGACCGTCCACTCTGCTCGCCACGCCTACGTCACCCACCTCACGGAGGACGGGTTGACCGGCGGTTTCTCCAGCAGCAAGTCGGTCACGAGAATGACAGCTCCACCGCCATCTACACCCACGTCAGCGACGACTTCATGAACACCATGCTCCACAAGGCACTTGCTCCCGCGCTCGCCCCGACCTCCGCAGACAAGGACCGCTGATGGCCGCCAAGCTCGACTACCACTGGCACCTGCGCAAGGTCATGGCCGACCGTGGGCTCTTCTCCACCACCGACCTCATCCCGCTGCTGGACGACCGCGGCATCACCCTGTCCTCCAGCCAGGTCTACCGGCTCGTTGTCGAGCGGCCCGAACGGCTCAGCCTGAAGATCCTCATGGCCCTGCTCGACATCCTCGACTGCACCATGGACGACCTCATCGAGCCCGTGGCCGCAGCGGGTGCCGGGTCAACTACCCGTACAAAGAAGGCTGTTGGTGCCGAGACCGGTGTCGGTGACCTTCGTCCCAAGCGGGCTCGCATCCGCGGTGTCGAGCGGCCGTGACCGCACCGGAGCCCTCCGATCGGGTCATCTCCGATCCGATCGGGCTGATCGTGGACCTGGTCGCGGCGGTCGAACATCGACTGGGGCCTGACCGGATCCGCGCCGTGGTCACGGGTGTCGCGGGCGGCCGCGCGAAGTCACGCCGCCTCGCGGCGCATCTGGCCGAGCGTCCCAGCGTGCTCAGCGACGGACGCTCTCCGGCACCCAGGGCCGTCGGCGACCTGCTCATCGCCCTGCGTGAGGCCGGAGCCCAGGCCATCTCGCCGCCGTGTTGCGCCGAGTGCGGCAGACAGATGCGAACCCTCCAGCGCCGCGGCCAGGACTGGTACTGCTGGAACTGCGGACCACAGCCCGAGACGTGTGCTGCCTGCGGAAACACCCGCCGGGTCGCTTCACGCGACCGATCCGGGCGGCCCCGGTGCGGCAAGTGCCCGGACACCGACGGACGCGACCCCATCGCCGTGATCGGCGCCCTGATCGCCGAACTGGACCCGCAGGCCGGGCAGGAAGTGATCGCCGATGCGGTCCGCCGAGCGGCACCCCGTCCCTCCTACCAGCAGAAACTCGCTTGGGCCCTGGAATCCAACCCCGGCCTGCTGACCGGGGACGGTCACCTCGCACCCCACCGCGCGATCCTCCGGTTGATCGACCTGTCGCACGCGGCCGGCGTCGCCGGGATCGTCCGGCCGGCATGTCCCCGCTGCCGCAGAGTCGTACGCATCGACAAGCCCTTGGGCGGACAGCGGGTCTGCCGCACCTGCATCTCCCACTCCCGCATCGAGGAGTGCTCGGGCTGCGGAGCCCGCCGAGAGCCGGCGACTCGCGACGGTCAAGGTCGGCCGCTGTGTCCGAACTGCCTGGTCAACGACCCGGCGAACCTGGAGACCTGCATCAACTGCGGCCGACGCAAGGTCGTGAACACCCGCACGCCGGACGGTCCGCTCTGTTCGAGCTGTCCCTCCCTGACCTCCGCCACCTGCAGTATCTGCGGCAAGGAGAAGCCCTGCGGCACCTCCCGCGCCACGGGCCGGCCATGGTGTCCGGACTGTCAGCGTCGCTCAGCCTCGTGCTCGGCCTGCGGAGGCGTCGCGGCGGTCGTCTCCGGCACGCTCGAACAGCCCCTTTGCGCGGACTGCACCGCCCCTGAGGTCTGGCACACGTGCCCCACCTGCAGCGATCCCGACTATCCGCACCCCGGCCAGTGCGCTCGCTGCCTCATCAATCGGCGCCTCAACGAACTGCTGGGCCCTCCATCCGATGCCCTCCACCCCGGCCTCGAAGCCCTCCGGAACAACATCGCCACCACCGAACACCCCATCACCGCCAGGCGGTGGCTGAACAAGCCGTCCGTCTCCCCGGTCCTGTCCGACCTCGCGGCCGGCCGACGAGCATTGACACACGAGGCCCTCGACGAACTGCCAGACAGTCCGCCTCTTGCCCACCTCCGCCAAGTACTCGTCGGCGTCGGTGCCCTTCCCGAGCGGGACGAGTACATGGTCCGCCTCGATCGCTTCCTCACCGGCCTCCTCGCATCCCAGCAGGACCCCGAACAGCGCAAAGTCCTGCATCGGTACGCGATCTGGCACCTGGTCCGGCGACTTCGCCGACGCAACAACGGCCGACCCCTTACCCCGCAGCAGTTCATGTCCGCGCGTCAACGCACCCATGCGGCCGTCGCCTTCCTGAACTGGCTGAGGGACCACGGCCTCAATCTGGATACCTGCCGGCAGGCTGACCTAGACCGGTGGCTCACCGACGGCTCCGCCACCTACCGCCAGACGGCCGGACACTTCATACGCTGGGCCCGCACCAACAAGCTCACCACCGTCCACGTCCCCGCCGTCCGATGGAACGGCCCCACCCAGCCGCTCGACGACGAGCACCGCTGGAACACCGCGCGTCGGCTCCTGCACGACGACACGCTCAAGCCCGAAGACCGCCTCGCCGGGCTGCTTCTCCTCCTCTATGCCCAAGGGCCGTCGGCCATCAGCCGGTTGACTATCGAAGACGTCGAGGTCGGCGTTCAGGAAGTACGTCTCCACCTCGGCGATGCACCCGTCCAGTTGCCCGAGCCCGTCGCAGCGCTGGCCCGCGCGGTCACTGCGAACCGCAAAGGCCACGCGACCATCGGAGCCCTGGCCCCGTCATCATGGCTCTTCCCCGGCGGCCAGCCCGGACGCCCGATCAGCACCACACAGCTGACACAACGCCTCAACCAGCTCGGGATCCGGCCCAACCAGGCCCGCAGCACCGCGCTCTTCCAACTCGCCACCGAGATCCCCGCCGCGATCCTCGCCCGCACCCTGGGCATCCACACCGACGTCGCCGTCGCCTGGCAACGTCTCTCCGCGGGCGACTGGGCCACCTACGCCGCCGAGATCAGCCAGCGGGCAAGGCCGACGTGACACTCCCGGAAGGCCACTCGAGGACCGTCAGCTCGGGCCACTGCTCACGCCACCGCGCCGCCTTGGTCTCATAGACCGACCGCGGCGCGAGCACCGGGTTCGGACGAACGACGAGGTTGAACACATCCGAGAGCCCGTGCGGCGCATATACGCGCCACCGGCCGTCGGTCTCCAGACGTACTCCCAGGCAGCACGTCGTCGCGGCGAAGCTGTCGATCGCCGCCTCGGTGGATTCATACGGCGGACACACCACTCCGAACTTGTCCTCATACCAGAGGTGAACCCGTGCCTCGTTCCGGATCTCAACCTCTGCAGGCAGGTCGACGAAGACCTCCCGCCCGGTCTTGATCACGGCATCCTCCGCTTCCCAGGACAGATCGTCGGCGTCGAAGTAGAAGACGTCGTAGTCCTTGATGCCGCTGGTCGGCGGCTTGTCCGTGACCACGTTCCATACGGTCTGAAACAGGCATCCTGCCGTCACATACCACCCAGGCAGATCCAACGTCGCAGTCCGCGTCAGCACCTCCATCAGCACGTCGTTACGCGACAGCGCCGCACGCAGGGACTCAAGTTGCTCGTCGAGAGGAAGTCGGCTGATCACCAGCCCTGCCTACCACAGCTGGCACCGGGACGGACCAGAACCGCCTCGGGCGCCCCCTCAACCCGGAGGCATTCAGATACTTCCAATACCCGACGTCACCATTAGCTCCGGTGGCGGACCTGCAGCTGCGGTCGCTGCTGGCCGACTTCCAGCCAGCCGAAGGCCCCCTGTCAGAGGGGGAGATGACAGAGGTGTTCGCGCGGCTGGCTCGCGAGAGCGAGGGCATTCAGGACCTGGACGACCAGATGGTGGCCCGGTGAGCCGCCGCGGCCGCGCGGCCGCCCTGCCCGACACCCCGCACCAGCGGCCGATGGCCCTGGAACACGGCGGCCTGGTGGTGCTCCACCGGGACCAGCAGGGCCGGGTGCGCGACTACGACTTCGGCACCTTCCCCGCGCCCGAGCCGTGGCAGCGGTCGCTGGCCGTGCTGTTCGCCACCAAGTGCGGCCCGGGCGGTGGCTGGGACAGCGTGGAGACCAGCGAGGCGAGCTGGTACCTGGTCCGGCCCTTCGGCGAGTAGCAAGCTGGAGGCAGCGCCACTGGACGTGGACCGGCTGAGTGCGGCGCACTGGCACGCGTGGCGGCTGAGCCTGCCGCCGAACACGAACGGATACAACAAGTACGCCGCCGTCGCCGGCCTGCTGCAGCACGATGAACGGCTGACACGGCCGGTGCGGGAGGCCATGGCCCAGCGGTTCGCGTGGACGCCGGGCCGCGAAGAGGCCTACACACCGAACGAGTTCACAGCCATCCGGGTGGCAGCGCGGCGCACGTTCCGCGCGGCACTGCTGCGGATTCGGGAGAACACCGAGCATCTGGAGGCGTGGCGGGCGGGCCGGATCGAGCCAGGCGGCACCGGCTGGCTGCTGGGCGAGGCGCTGGACGTGCTGGCCCGCACCGGTGACGTTCCCGTGTATGACAGGCCGCGCACGGTCCGCAGGCGCTACCGGGCGGCGCTGGCCGGTGGCTCGGCACCGTGCACGTGGGGGCGCCTCTTTCTGAGCCGCAAGGAGTCGGCGGCGTTGGCCGTGCTGATCGTCGCGGAGCTCGGTCTGAATGCCACGACGCTGTCGGAGATGCCGGTGCCGCGGGCGCTGCCGGGCACGGCGGAGGCGGGGATGCCGGTCTACCGATTGCGGCTGGAGAAGCGGCGCCGCGCGGGGCACCGCGGCCGGTTCGAGAGCCGCAATGTGACCGACTCCGGCGCCGACTCCTCGGGGCGGGTGATCAGCGAGGCTCTGGAGGCGACCGCGCACGCCCGGGCCCTGATGGGGCAGCTGGATGGGAACATCGACCGGCTGCTCGTCTGGCGTCAGACCACCCCGCATGACGGCCAGGGGTATCGCAGGGCGGTGCGGATCGGCCCGTTCGGGCTGGGGGTGGACGAACTGGCCGGCGGCGACTGGGCGCGCTCGGTGGGACTGCGGGGCTCTCCGTTGCGGCGGCTGCGCAAGACGGTGAACGTGCTGCACCGGCGCGAGCCCGGGCAGAACAGCCAGGACACCCACGACAGCATCTACGTCGTGGGCGATCCGCAGGCCCAGCAGGCGGCGGTGCCGGTGATCGCCGACGGCGCGCTGGAGGCGGTGGATGCCGCCCGCCGCACCGTCTTCACCGCCCGCCTCACCCCGGACGCGGCGGATGGAGACCGGCAGACGGCTACCGCTGGCTGCGCGGGCTGGGAGAACAGCCCGTTCAGCCCGGCCGGGCACGGGTGTGCCGCCTCGTTCCTGCTGTGCACGGCCTGCCCCAATGCCCACGTCAGTCCCGCCCATCATCCGCGCCTGGCCCACCTGCTCAACGCCTTGGAGCACTTGCGCGGCGTGGTGGAGCCGGGCATCTGGCAGGCGGACTGGGCGGATGCCCATGCCCGGCTGACCGACCTGCGCGGCCGACTCGGCGAGCCGGTCTGGCAGGCGGCGCTGGAGACCGTCACCGCATCTGACCGCACGGTCATCGACCAGCTTCTGCAAGGGGACTTCGACCTGTGACCGCTCTGCCTGCCGAACTGCCGGCCCTGCCCTCCTGGGACACGCCGGTCGTCGCGCCGTCGCTGGTCCTGGCGCCCGGCCCCGTGCCGGTGCCGATCTACGCCGATGAGGTGTGGTCGCTGGCCCCGCTGGTCGCCAACCCCAGCGCCGCCCGGCCCGGGCTGGACTGGTCGCGCTTCCCGGCCCCACTGCTGCCGCAGGTGCAGCTGGCCGCCTGGATGATGATCAACACGCCGTTGCCGGCGAGCGTGCTGGTCGGCCATCCGACCTGGCACTCCCGCCTGGGCCCGGCCGGGATCCACCAGAGCGTGCTGCGCTGGCAGCGCTTCTGCGTCTGGCTGCACCGGCAGGAAGGGGGAGGCCTGCACGCTGTCACCGAAGAGGTGTGCATCTCGTGGGCCGGCCATCTGGCCCGGCAGCCGGGCGCCAGCCGCGGCAACGTCACCAAGGACCTGGTGGCCCTGACCCGGTTGTGGGCGTTCGATGCGGCCGGTCCTGCGCCGAGCGGGATGGCGATGCCGCCCTGGCACCGTCTCGGCGTCGACGGCTTCCTGCCCCGGACGCCCAGCCCCCGGCGGGGCGAGAACAGCACGGAGGTGATCTCACCGGCCACCATGGGGCCGCTGCTGATCTGGGCGCTGCGCGTGGTCGACGACTTCGCCGACGACATCCTCGCCGCCTGGGCGGAAAGCCGGCGCATGGCCGACGCCGCCGTGCGTACGCCGGCCACGCCAGATTCGAAGGCCCGACTGAAGAGCTTCTTGCAGGACCTCATCGACCGGGGCCAGCCGGTTCCCTCCCGGGCCAACGCCGGCTACCGCCACGCCCTGGCCAACACCTACATCGCCGCCCGGGCCAGCTGCCCGTCCACGCAGATCAACAACCTGCTGCGGACCGAGCCGTGGCAGCACCTGCTCGCCTACGTCGACGCCAACCCCGGCCCCTGCCCCTTGGCCACGCCGATCACCGGGCGTATCGACGGGGAGCCGTGGACGGTGTTCATCGACTTCACCGAGACCCGCGAGCTCATGCGGCATCTGGGCACGGCGTGCTTCATCGTCCTGGCCTACCTGACCGGGATGCGCCCGGCCGAAGTGCTCGGCCTGCAGGCCGGCTGCTGCCCCGAGGTCACCTCCGGCCGGCACCTGATCTACGGGCGCGAGTTCAAGAACGCCTTCGACGAGGACGGCAACCACCACTCCGCCGGACGCCTGCGCGAGGTCCCCTGGGTGGCCATCCCGCCCGTTGTGCGGGCGATCCGCGTGCTGGAGAGCCTCGTCCCGGCCGACGGGCTGCTGTTCGATGCGGCCGCGCACACCTTCGTGGACATCCCCACCCGCAGCACGGCATCCCTGCGTTTTACGGGGCTGCACTCACGCATCGAGGCCTTCGCCGCCTGGGCCTCCGGTCGCGCCCGGGTCCTGGGCCGGGACGGCGAGGTCGTCCCTGACGACCCTCACGGCCCGATCGGTCTGGCCCGGTTCCGTCGCACCCTGGCCTGGCACATCGCCCGCCGCCCGGGCGGCCTGGTGGCGCTGGCCATCCAGTACGGGCACATGCGCACCGCGGTCAGCGGCGGGTACGCCGCCCGCGGCCGCGACGGCATCCACCAGCTGCTGGACATCGAAACCGCCCGGGCCACCGCCGACACTCTCACCAACCTCCACGACGACCTCGCCCGCGGGGTGGGCATCTCCGGTCCGGCCGCTCGCCGCGCGATCCACGCCGCGGCGCAGGCGCCAACCTTCGCCGGGTCGATCCGCACCCACCGCCAGGCCCGCGACATCCTCGGCAACCCGGCCCTGACCGTCTACGACAACCCGCGCTCCTTGCTGATGTGCGTCTACAACCGGGAGCGAGCCCTGTGCCACCGCATGGACGCCGACGACGCCCCGCGCCTGGACCGCTGCAGGCCGTCGTGCGCGAACATTGCGCGCACCGACCACCATGCCGCCCAGCTCCTTCAGCACGCCCAAGCCCTGGAGAAGCAGGCCGCCTCCGAAACGGTTCCCGGCCCCCTCGCCGACCGCCTCGCCCGCCGCGCCGTGCAGCTGCGCGCGCTCGCCGACCGCCACGAGCACGACCGCATCCACCGACAGGAGCCGACTCCATGAGCCCAGCCCCCGACGAACGCGACCGCATCCGCGCGGCGATGGAACGCATCCTGTCTGGCCATCCAGAGCACTCCAACGGCGCCCTGACCATCGTCGCACTCGCCGCGGAAGCCGGCGTGCCTCGCAACGCGCTCACCCAACGCCACCCGGACCTGAAGAACCAGTTCTACGACAAGGTCCGCGTCCGCGGGCAGACTCCCGACAGTGAGAAGCGGTTGCGCCAGCAGGTCAGGCGGCTGAAGGAGCTGCGGGCCGCAGACGCCGAAGAGATCGCTCGGCTGAAAGCCGACGTCGAAGCGCTGGTGGGTGCCCTGCACCAGTCCACCGTTGAGAACCGTGTACTGCGGCAGCAGCAAGCTCACGGCGGTAGCGTGGTCCGAATGCTGCCCACACAGCCCCGAATTGGCCCAGGGCAGTGAGGACCTTCCCCTTAGTCCCGTTCGCCGGCCGCCAGCCCGCTTTCAGCGCCGGCGGCGGTGCCGAACCGGGAAGCATCCGATCGGCGGCAGAGAGCGCCTGGCGGAGAGTATCCGGGTCGTGGCGTGCTCGGCGGGAGCGGTCACCGTGCGGGCAGTCCGGTGCGTCGCAGCCATGCCTCGACTTCGGTGTCGGCGTCGTTGACTTCTTCGCCGCGTACCGCCAGGCCCTCGGCGATGGTCGCGCCGGGGCATGAGGCGGCGTAGTCGCGTTCGGTGGTGCCCAGGCCGCTCATGGCGTAGGTGGTGACCGGGTGGATGGTCTTGCCGCGGAAGTCGAGGGCTTCGGTGAACGTCGTCATGATCATGGGTGCTCGGACGTTCCAGATGGGGCTGGCCAACAGGATGGTGTCGTAGCCGTCGAGCAAGGGCAGGCGGCCGTTGACGGCCGGGCGGGCGTCGGTGTCCTGTTCGCGGACGTTGCGCTGAACGGTGGCGTCGTAGTCGTGCGGGTAGGGGTCGGCGGCCTGGATGCGATAGGTGTCGCAGGTGATGCGGCTGCCGATCTTGTTGGCCGGCACCTCGGTGTTGCCGACCTTCAGGTCGGTACGGCCGCCGTAGGAGTAGTTCTCGCCCGGTCGGGAGAAGTAAGCCAGCAGGACTCGCTTCACGTTGCTTCCGGTCGTCGCGGCAGACGGGGAGGAGGTAGGGGTGCCGGGCCGCGGGGAGGACGATGAGCAGGCCGCCAGGTAGGTCGCGCTCAAAGCGGCGGTTGCGCTCAGCAGCGTGCCGCGCAGAACGGTGCGCCGGCTCGGCAGGGCGGTGTCGGCGAGGTGCTGTGGCGTGATCACGGTGGGCGGCTCCCGGTGAACCGGACTGGATGGGGCCGGGCGGGTGCCCTGGACGTCTGCTTCCGGGGCACCCGCCCGGCGAGGGGCGTCTGGTGGTGCTTCAGCTGTCCAGGCGGCGCCCGGCGAGCCAGGTGACCATCTCGGGGTCGTGGTGGTCGAAGAACAGGGAGCTGCCGGTGTCGAGGGTGGCGATCTGGGCCATCTGCTCGTCGGTGAGCTGGAAGTCGAAGACGTCGATGTTCTCGGCCATGCGCTCGGCACGTACGGACTTGGGGATGGCGACGACGCCGCGCTGGGTGAGCCAGCGCAGCACGACCTGGGCGACGGACTTGCCGTGCTCCTTGCCGATCTCGGCGAGCAGGGGGTTGGTGAACAGGTCGTTCTTGCCTTCGGCGAAGCCGCCCCAGGACTGGATCTGCACCCCGTGTTCGCGCATGAGGTCCTGGTAGTCGGTGCGCTGGAAGAAGGGGTGGGTCTCGATCTGGTTGACGGCCGGGGTGATCTCGTTGTTGAGGATCAGGTCGATCAGCCGGTCGGGGTAGAAGTTGGCGACGCCGATCGCCTTGGCCAGGCCCTCGCGGTTGAGTGCCTCCATGGCGCGCCACTGGCCGTAGACGTCGCCGAAGGGCTGGTGCATCAGGTACAGGTCGAGGTAGTCCAGTCCCAGCTTGTTCAGCGAGGTCTCGAACGCGCGGCGGGTGTTGTCCTGGGCGGGGGCGTCCTGGACCCACAGCTTGGTGGTGACGAACAGTTCCTCGCGCGGGATGCCGCTGGACTTGATGGCGCGGCCGACGGCTTCTTCGTTGCCGTAGGCGGCGGCGGTGTCCAGCAGGCGGTAGCCAGCGGCCAGGGCCTCGGAGACGGCGCGCTCGGTGTCCTCGGCGGGGATCTGGTAGACGCCGAAGCCGAGGATCGGCATCTCGACGCCGTTGTTCAAGGTCACGTGCTGCATGGGGGAGGTCCTTCGCTGTGCGGGTGGGGGCGGGTGGTCAGGGGCGGATGAGGGCCTTGAGGACCTGGCGGTCGGCCATGGCCCGGTAGGCGTCCGGGGCCTGGTCGAGGGGGAAGGTGCGGTCGAAGACGCGTCCGGGGGTGATGGTGCCGTCCAGGACGTCGGGCAGGAGCTGTTCGATGTAGGCGCGGGCGGGGCTGGCGCCGCCGGTCAGGGTGATGTTGCGCATGAACTCAGCGGGGCCGATCGGTCCCTGTTCGTACTGGGGGACGCCCAGGCGGCTGATGGTGCCGCCGTCCAGGACCGCGCCGAGCGCGGTGTCGAGGGCCTGGCGGGTGCCGACGGCCTCGATGACCTTGTCCACGCCGCCGGTCAGCTCGCGGATGCGGGCGATGCCCTCCTCGCCGCGTTCGGCGACCACGTCGGTGGCGCCGAACGCTCGGCCCAGGCTGGTGCGGGCTTCGTGGCGGCCCGCGAGCACGATCCGCTCGGCACCGAGCCGCTTGGCGGCGATCACCGCGCACAGGCCGACCGCGCCGTCCCCGACGACGAGCACCGCATTCCCGCGGCCGACGCCGGCGGTGACGGCGCCGTGGTGGCCGGTGGTCATCACGTCCGACAGTGCCAGCAGCGACGGGATCAGCGCGGAGTCGGCGGCCACCGGCAGCTTCACCAGGGTGCCCTCGGCATACGGGACGCGGACGGCTTCGCCCTGCCCGCCGTCGACGCCGTCAAAGCCGTACCGGCCGCCGTTGCGGCAGGAGATGTGCAGGCCCTTGGCGCAGTAGTCGCAGGTGTTGTCGCTGTAGGTGAACGGGGCGACGACCAGGTCACCGGCCTTCAGGCCGGTCACCTTCGCGCCGGTCTCCTCGACGACGCCGAGGAACTCGTGGCCCATGGGGCGGCCGGCGTCGGTGGCAGGCATCGACGCATAGGGCCACAGGTCGCTGCCGCACACACAGGAGGCGACGACGCGCACCACGGCGTCGGTGGGCTGGACGATCTTCGGGTCGGGCCGGTCCTCGACGCGGACGTCACCGGCTCCGTACATCACTGCTGCACGCATGAGGGGGATTGCTCCAAACAGGGGGGTGGGGAGGGGCGCGACGGGGATGTGTCAGCGCTCCAGCATCCGGGCCTGGGCCTCGGTGTGGGTGGCGCCGGCGGCGGGCGGCAGGCTGGAGAGCCGGTCGAGCTGCTCGGCGGTGAGGGTGACGGCGTCGGCGGCGGTGTTCTCCTCGACCCGGCTGACGCGCTTGGTGCCGGGGATCGGGGCGATGTCGTCGCCCTGGGCGAGCAGCCAGGCCAGCGCCACCTGACCGGGCGTGGCACCGGCCTCGTCGGCCAGGGCCTTGACCTCGTCGGCGAGCGCCAGGTTGTGCTGGAAGTTCTCGCTGGTGAAGCGCGGGTTGTCGCGACGGAAGTCGTTCTCGTCGAACTGGTCGGTGGAGCGGACCGTACCGGTCAGGAAGCCGCGACCGAGCGGGGAGAACGGCACCAGGCCGATGTTCAGCTCCCGCAGGACGGGCAGCACGCGTTCCTCGATTCCCCGGGTGAACAGGGAGTACTCGGACTGGACCGCGGTGACGGGCTGGACGGCGTGGGCCCGGCGGATGGTATCCGGACCGGCCTCGGAGAGCCCGAAGGCGCGGACCTTGCCCTCGTCGATCAGCTCCTTCACGGCGCCGGCGGTCTCCTCGATCGGCGTGTTCGGATCGACGCGGTGCTGGTAGTACAGGTCGATGTAGTCGGTGCCCAGCCGCCTGAGGGAGCCCTCGACCGCGGTGCGAATGTTGGCAGGGCTGGAGTCCAGATTCCACGCACCCTCGCCGCCGTGCGAGACCAGGCCGAACTTGGTGGCCAGCACCACCTGGTCCCGGCGGCCCTTCAGCGCCCGCCCGAGCAGCTCCTCGTTGGTGTAGGGGCCGTAGATCTCCGCGGTGTCGATCAGCGTGACGCCCAGCTCCAAGGCTCGGTGCACGGTCCGGATCGACTCCGCGTCATCGGTGCTGGAGCCGGTGTAGCCGTGGGACATGCCCATCGCGCCCAGCCCGATCCGGGAAACGTCCAGGTCACGCAGCTTGATGTACCGCATCTCGCACTCTTCCGATCATGGGTCTCGCCTGGTCTGTCACTCTTGCCCGGCCCGGCAGGCCGTGCCCGTCGAAGCCGGGCGACGCAAGAGGCCGGCGTCTTCCTCATTCACCTTCGCCCGGATCGCTCGGGTGTGGCAGGGCGTGCTCTTCAGGGGTAATGACAGGGCCCCCCTCCCCTCCGCGGCACGGCTGCCCACCGGGTGAAACTGGAGTCATGGCATCCCAGAGCGCGAACAGCGAAGGCGCCGAGCTGGGCCGCTTCCTGCGCGCCCGCCGCACCCAGACCAGCCCCGAGCACGTCGGTCTTACCGTCGGCGCCGGCATCCGCCGCACTCCCGGACTGCGCCGCGAGGAGCTGGCCACCCTCGCCGGCATCAGCATCGACTACTACGTGCGCCTGGAACGCGGCAAGGAGACCCGCCCCAGCCCCGCCGTCCTCGACTCCCTCGCCCGCGCCCTGCACATGGACGACCAGGAGCACCAGCACCTGCGCGAGCTCGCCGCCCGCGCCGCCCGCTACGCCCCCGAGCCGCCGCCGGCCCCCAGCCGCACCGTGCGGCCTCACCTCAAGCTGCTGCTGGAGTCCCTGCGGCCGAACCCCGCGTACGTCATCAGCCGCAGCATGGACATGCTCGCCTGGAACCCCGGCGGCCTCGCCCTGTACGCGGGCCTGGAAGACTGGCCGGCCAAACACCGCAACCTGGCCCGCTACCTCTTCCTCCACCCGGCCGCGCGGGATCTCTTCGGCGACTGGGACCGCCAGATCACCGCCTGCGTCGCCCGCCTGCGCGCCGTCGCCGGCACCGCCCCCGACGCCCCGGACCTGACCAACCTCGTCGGCGAGCTCCTCCTCAAGAGCCCCGACTTCGCCCGGCTGTGGGAACGCTACGAGGTCACCGGCCGCAAGCCCGCCCAGAAGACCTTCCACCACCCCCGCGTCGGCACCCTCACGCTCACCTCCCAGTCCATGCAGCTGGAAGGAACCCCCGGCCAGCGCATCGGTGTCTACACCGCCGAACCCGGCACACCCGACCACGACGCCATGCTCCTGCTCGACATGACCGCGTCCGCAGCCGTGCCCCACCGGGAAGTTCCGCACGCATCGCCCTGACCACTGTTCTCACAAACGGTCCTTTGCGAGACATGCTCGTCCGTTGAGCAAATTCAGCCCAACCTGATCATCGGCAAGCTCAAGCGGCAAAACCCTTCCGTTGCCAGCATTTACCGGGCTTCATCCCGCAGAAGCCGACCTGCCTGTTCAGGGCCTGCTGGACAGCATCACCTCACGCGACGGCGCGAGCTGAAGCTCCGGTCAGCCGCTCATGAAGACCGGGCTCCGCACAGCGGGCGCAGGAGTCGCCAGCGGGACGCTGGCTCAACACGTTGGACTTGACAGAGAAGTAGCCGGAGACCCGTTCGCGGTACGCGTCCAGTTCCAGCCGGTAGGAGGCGGGCCAGGTGCGTGCGAGGGCGGACTGGCCGGAGCCGTTCACGCCGATCAGGGCGATCACGGCGGGCTCGGGGAGCGCGTGGTTCATTACGGGGTCTCCCCTGTCTCGCTTCGGAAGGGGTTCAGAGAGCCGGGGGCGACCGGCTGTTGTTTTGGTGACACGCGGACTGGGCGCTTGAACAGGTGAGGGCCTTCTGGGTTCGGTGTGGATTGCGAAGTCTGCAGCGACGCCCAGGAGGCCCTCGTGTCCCGCCGTAATGCCCCGCTGACCCCGACCGGCAGGCTGCGTCTGGCCCGGTGTGTCGTCGAGGACGGCGGTCAGCGGGTGGCGGTCGACGGGCCGCCGCTCGGCACCGCGTTCTCGCTGCACGACGTGGCGGTGTTCTGGAGCGGGCCAGCCTGGAGGGCTGGGACGAGCTGGACGTCGCCGCGCACGCCGAGCTGATCGACTGGCGGGGCGGCGGCCCCGACGAGGGGGAGCACCTACGTGGCCTTCCCCGGTGCGGCGGGCGTGACAAGTGCCGCTGGTCCCCCCAGCGGGCCGCTCGCTGCGCGTGCTACTCCCCCACGGTGATCTTCTCGTTGTCGAGGAGGGCGGTGTGCATCGCCGCCGTGATGAGCAGCAGGACCATGAGGAATCCCGGCACGGGACTGTCGTCCTTCGTATTCGGGCTGATCGCGAACGCCACGGAGAACACGGCGATCTCCCCGACGACGTAGGTGATGGCCAGCCACGGCTTCACGACACCTTTTGACCGCGGCGACCACGAACGGGACCGCGGCCTCCAACCCGGCGGAGACGATCGGCACCAGCGTCCACACGAGCTTGGCGATGATGCTGTTGAACATGCGCGGGCGGGTGGGCGTCAAGGGCTGGTTGAAGTACGGATTGGTGGCCAAGGCGCGCTCCCCTGCGGCTGAGTGCCAGGGCAGTTTGCTGTGATCGGGGCGACCTGTCAGCCGTTTCGGCGGTGTCGGTGCGCATGGCTGCTGTCGTATCGGCGACGATGCAGTCGCGGCGGCAGTCCAGCCAGCGCAGCCCGTGGTCTGGTACGTCGATTCGGCAAGCGGCGACGGCGGGAATTCCGTAGGCGAGGCAGGGATGCCGGTGGGGTGATGCGGGCTTGATAGCCGGAGTGGCGGTGGAAACAACAGCGCGGCCGGGGTGACGCCGAATCTGTCGCGACGAAGTTTGGCGTGGTCACCGAAGATGGGTGACCACGGGCGGCTCGTGCCGCCGAAGTTTGAGCTGCGGGCGGGGTGCGAGTACCTGGCCCACAGCAATTGCCTCCCACATGCGGCTCCCAGCCGTCAGGATTCTCCTATGGACTCAGGGGTGTCTGCCGTCGTGGGTGCAGCCGTGGGAGTGGTGGGGACCACCCTCGCGGCTGCTGCTGCAGGCTTATCGGCTCAGCGACAAGTCAGGGCAGAACACCGGCACTGGCGGCGGCAACTCCGCCGCGACGCGTACTCGGCATTCACGGCTCGGGCGGACGAGCTGCGCAAGATACTCAAAGAGATCAATCGCGAGCTGATCACACCGGGAGCGAATCTCGAGGGCGTCCGGACTGCCCTCGATGGCGCCCGCGGACTGCTGAACGGCGGGCTCGCCGACGCTCAGGCGACGGTGGAGATCGAAGGGCCCGAGAAGCTGGCGCGCATGGCGGAGGAACTGTCTCGCTCGCTCTCGGCGTGCGTCGCCGCCATCAGCGCGGCCACCCTCGGGCACCGCGCTGGCGGTTCCTCCGTAGTGACGGATCCCTCAGGTATCAGGCGATTCCTTGACCACGCATCGTCGAAGCGTACCCAGTTCGTCGAACACGCTCGAAGGACCATCGACGTGTGAAGCCAGCAGTCGGCGCTGGCACCTCAGGTGCTCAATCTTCGCTGAGACAGCGGCCCGAGGGTGTCGGTGACGATGCTCCGCTTGCGGCGCACGATCTTCATCGGCGCGTCCGTGCCCTGGCCGGCGATCGGCACATTGGTGGAGGTTTTGATGCTCGGTGCGTCGACCACGCACGCGGACGACTTCGCTCATCAGCCTTCCTTCTGCCGTAACAGCCTGCACAGCACGCCTGTGAGCTGCATCCCGCAGCACGTTCTGGCTGCCCTCGTGCTTGACCATCCCCGACGGCACCTCCAGCCGAAACGAACCCGGTACGGTCTCGACGTCGGCCGCGCAGGGCAGCGCATCCAAGGGCCAGGGCCCGTCGGCGGCGCGGTCGGAGAGGACCGCGACCACCAACGTCTACGACACGAGGGCATGAAGCCGATGGTGGCCGGTCACCAAACGAGTCACGCCCCCCACCGAGGCCGTCACTTCAAGCCCCCAACGCCTCCACGCCGAAAAGGCCTACGACGTCCCTGATCTGCGTAAATGGTTACACGGTAAACACACGGGCGCACGCATCGTCCAGCGAACGACTCGGCCGCCGCAGATGGGCCATCGAACGTACCCCGTCCTGCTGACCGGCTACCGACGACTCAGCCACCGCTACGAGCGCCATCCCCGCAACTACCTGGCCTTCCTCGGACTCGCCGCAGCCATCTGCAAACTGATCTGGGTCATCACATGCAGCCACGGCGGGTCAGATGTTGGTGCCGTCCGCCGGAACACCCTCGGGCAGCCCGGCCGCCGGGCCAGTGCCCTCGTCGGCGCCCGGACACGCGGTGTCCAGGGTATATGCGGTCATCGACAGCGAGCCGTAGGTGTAGCCATCGACGAGGATCTCCGCTCCGCGCCCGGATGCAGCCGCGAGCGGGTCTGTACGGTGAGTGGTGTAACTCCCCAGCTGGAAGCGACAGTTGATGACTGACGTGACGAGTGACGCCGAGGCCGGGAAGGCCGCTGTGA
>NZ_JBIVBI010000039.1:0-18107 GCF_044746005.1 Streptomyces sp. NPDC086766
CCCGCTGAAACAGCTCCCACAACTCGTCTGGAACCACGCGCTCGACCATCACCACACAGTGCAGACTACCCAGTACGCCAAATGAGACGACGTCTAAGGATGAGGCCAGACCTCAAAGCCTTCACCTCGTACGGGCACTGTCCTCACCATGGGGCGACCAAGCTCGCAGACCGGGGCTGGCTGCACAACGAGGCGACGGGAAGTTCACCGCACGCCCGTAGCCGTGCCGGCGGGACACGCCGAAACGGCGTAACCGGAGAGCTCCTGACGGCAGTTGAGTTTGGCCCGCGACCTACAACTTCACGATGCATACAGCCCAGTGGCCGGCGACTGCCAGCATCCCCGGCACAGTACGCGCCCGTAGGCGTCAGCTTTGATGGCGGCGCTTGGCAGCCCACGACTGGGTGGTAGCCATTCCAGCCGCCGGTCCCGATCTCGGTACGGATACCGAACTTGCCGTTCCACAGGCCCAGGCACAGGTACATGGACCCGCTGGGCGTGGTGTGGCGACGATGTCCGGGATGCAGACGCCACCGCCGATGAGGACCAGGGCTTGCTTCGATTGCGATGCCGCTACGTAACGCCCGCGATGAACCACAACTCGCCACCCATGTCACGGGCGATCACGTCCGCGTGGCTGTCGCCGTTGATCCCGTGCAGGTTCGTGCCGTTGACGCCGACCGGCCCGGACCCTAGTTTCTCGAGCATGAAGATTGGAGTGCTGGTCCTACTCGGCCTCGCTTATGCTGCCACTTTCGCTGCCATTTCAGTTGGTTTGTGGTCGATGCTCGTCACGTATCGGTTGAGACGCACGGGTGTGGAGACCATGGCGAGATGTGCTGGCTATACGTGGGGCACAGCAGGCAGGAATTACTACCTGGTATTCCCTGATTCGAATGGACGGGAGCACGTTCTATGGGCTCATCGGACGTGCATAGTGGGGAAAGAATACCGCATCTGTTACGACCCGGCCAACCCTCGCCGGGCGCACTTCCTTCCAATCAGGACTTGGGACTTCTCGCGCGCTGAACTGGTGACACTGGCATTGGGGAGCGGAGGTTTCGTCGCGCTGACGCTGATCGTCTTGGACATGAGGTGAGTGTCCAGTATCCCCAAGGGAATCGTGATAAATATTTGATTTACATAATCGAAGCAACACTTCCGGGTGCCTGACGAAGTGTCCCCGCGGCCTACTCGATGTCGGGTTCAGGTGGCACGAACCGCGATGCGTAGGCAGTTCTGCATTTCTGTAGGTAAGTGCGGCATGATCGCAGTCAGGTCTTGAGGGGAACTGATGAGTACCTACATAGCCGCGGCCGTCTCCTTTGGCCTGCTGGGTTTGATCCCGGCCAGGAAGGCGCGAGTCATCCGTCACCTCATAGCGCATGGCGAGCGCGCACTCGGTGTGTGCGACTACGTCACCTGGGACGACGGCAACGCGAGCGCCTGGTGTTCGTTCGTCACTCCGGACGGCAAGAGCAGGATGGTTGTGGTTCACGGGTATGGATCTCCATGATTCGAGGCTGGCGAAGTGGTGGAGATCGCCTACTGGAAGGGCAGGCCGCGCACCGCCGTGGTGGTAGAGGATGAGGAGAACTACCGGCGCACCCACCTCGTCGCTGCGATCGTCTGCTCCGTACTGGCCAGCGTTTTCGCGCTGGCCGCGGTCCTGGCGGCAGCGCTCTAGCCTCGTGCTTTCGTGGTTCCCGGCCCTTTCGGAGGCACTTTTGCCCATCAGCGTGTAGGCCCTGACGGCAGATGCTGACGGCAACAAGGGCGTACAGCGGGACACGAGGGCAGCAGTCAACGGACTGGACTCGGCCATGGGAGGGGTCTTACGGCAGGGCCTGCACCTGCGGGGACGAACTCCTAAAGCGGGTGTCGCAGGTTCGAATCCTGCCGGGGGCACAGAAAGAAGGGCCAGCTCAGGAGGGTTTTCCTCCCAGGCTGGCCCTTTGCCGTTCCAGGCGCCGTGCCACACGCGTGCCACTACGTCCGCTCGGCGTCCTCTCCGGAGGACTCGGAGGCCGCTCCCCCGCCGCCCCGGATCATGGCCCCGAGCCGATCCGCGATGGTCCGGTCCCGGTCACTGGTCATGTGCTGATAGATCAGCGCGGCCCGGGAACTGCTGTGCCCCATGCGCGTCATCAGCTCACGCGTACTGGCCCCGGCCGTCGAGGCGAGCGTGTTGCCCGTGTGCCGGAGATCGTGGAAGTGCAGCTCCGCCGTGACGCCCGCAGCCTTCCGGGCCTTGCCCCAGTCGTCCCGGAAGTTGCTCCGCCGTAACTGCCCGCCCTGCGGCCCGACAAAGACGTGACCGTCACGACCAGGCGCGGCGAACTGCTCCAGGTGGTGCTTCACCCCGTCGAGCAGCTCGGCCGGGAACGAAACAGAGCGCACCCCGGCCGCGGACTTCGGCGCCTTGTCGAAGAGCCGGCCGTCCTGCAGCTCGGCTTGCGCCCGGCGCACGGTGACAGTCAACCCTCCGGATCAACGTCCCGGCGCCGCAGAGCCGCCAGCTCCCCGAACCGCAGAGTGGTGAAGGCCGCCAGGAGCACGAGCAGCCGGTAGCGCGGCGCGATGGACTCGGCGAGGGCGAAGACTTCAGCGACCGTGAGGACTCGGCTCGCACAGGGGTTACGGTCGGCTGGTCAACAGACATACGGCCTCGGCGGCTACCCAATCCAGTAGCGTGTCCGCCAGATCAGAAAGGGATCTTCCCTCGCGGAGAAGGACGAAGCGGCAGTCGAGATGCTCTCCCGGATTGTGGGGATTTAGGGTGCCGCAGCGCAGACCCGTACGGTCGATCTGGCCCCCAGGCAAGTGCTGATCACGTTGCGTACGGGATCTACCAGGCTCGTCCACACCAGCAGCCCGTCTGTCCATAGGCCGGGGCCAGCGCAAGCCCATGGCGTCCTGCACGATCACGTGCACGGACGGGATGGTGGTACGCAGAGTGATGAACGAGAAGAGGACGCTCTCTCTTACCCGCTGTCACCTACGCGGGTTTCAGACCGACCGGCAAATGGAGAGCGGCGTCGCCTGCCGGCGGCGGACGACGGCGGACGGTAATTCGCCCGTCCACCGGTTGCGGTCATGCTCTAATCGCCGGATGACGAAGATCGAATCAGAGCTGATACGACGTTGGCTGAACGGCTGGACCGTGGCTCGCTCCCTGCCCGAGGCCGAGCCGGTCGAGTCCGCCGGGGACGGCCTGCGGTCCAAGTGCGACCAACCCGGCCGCGAAGTCGAGGTGTTCGCGCTCCGTGCGGACGAGGAGCCCGAGTCCTTGGCACGGCTGGCGGCAGCCGTCGCCGCCGCGAGGCAGATCACCTGGCTCACGGTACCTACACTGCGCCCAGGCACCGTCGAAGCCGTCGTCGACGCCGCCGGACTGGAGTTGCTCCACCGGTCCGAGTGGTTCATGACGACCGATCTGGCCGAGCACCCGCAGCACGCGCCCGCCGCGCCGTACGAGCGCGAGGCCCGCACGGAGGGACCAGTCACGGTCGTCTCCCTCCACGACTCCTCCGGAGAGGTGGCGGCGCGTGGCACCATCGCCGTGGTCGGCGCCGATGCGGTCGCCGATCGCATCGAGACGGACGCGGCGCACCGGCGACGCGGCCTGGGCCGCGCCATGATGAGCGCTCTGGCGGAGGCCGCCCTGGCCCAGGGCGCCCGTACCGGTCTTCTCATCGCCAGTGAGGAAGGCCAGCGCCTCTACTCCTCCCTCGGCTGGCGCCACGAAGCCGACGTCTTGATCGCCCGGGGGCCGGTGGATCCCTCCAGCCGGTAGGACTGGCGCACACTGGCCGATCCGCCCATACGCACGGCGCACTCCCGCGGATCCCACCGCGCGGCCTAGCTAGGTCATATCCGCAAAGTCGGTGACACACGACGGTGAGCCGGTACTGCCTCGCCCACGCCGCCTGCCCGGTCCTGGCCGTGCCGCCCTCACCGCCGGAGACCGGACTCAGGCTGTGCACCGCCGTAACCTCTTGAGTGCGGCTGGACACACGGCGGATAAGGAAGGCGTTCGAGACGGTTCCGCCGGGCGCCTGAGGTTTTCAGGGCTCAGCCGTTCACGTCGTGACCGCGGACTCGCGATCGGGTTCCTCCGGGCGGCGTTGCGCTGCCGTCGGCAGAGTGAGGACCATGGTGAGGCCGCCGCCGGGAGTGTCCTCGGCGTTGAGGGTTCCGCCGATGGCTTCCGCGAAGCCTCGGGCCACCGCGAGGCCGAGTCCGACGCCGGCGCCGCGGGGAGAGTCGCCGTAGCGCTGGAACGGTTCGAAGATGCGGGACTTGGCCTCGTCCGGGACACCGGGCCCGCGGTCCACGACCCGGACCTCCAGTCGGTCGGCGATCGCGCTGGCCGAGACCAGGGCCTTTTCCCCGGGCAGGCTGTACTTGACCGCGTTTTCCACCAAGTTGGCGACCGAGCGTTCCAGCAGGCCGCGGTCCACGTCGACCATGGGAAGGGTTTCCGGGATGTCGAGGTCGACGCTGTCCTCGGGTACGCCTCCCAGCGCCATCGGGATCACCTCATCCAGGTCGGTCTCGCGGATGATCGGTGTGACCGTGCCGGTCTGCAGGCGGGACATGTCGAGCAGATTGCCGACCAGGTGGTCCAGGCGGTCCGCGCCCTCCTCGATCGCCACCAGGAGCTCCGCCTGGTCTGCCTCGGACCATTCCACGTCGTCCGACCGCAGCGAGGTGACCGCCGCCTTGATGCCGGCCAGCGGGGTGCGCAGATCGTGGCTGACGGCGGCCAGCAAGGCGGTGCGGATGCGGTTGCCCTCGGCCAGTTCCTTCGCCTCGTCAGCCTGCTGCCGCAGGCGCTGGCGGTCCAGTACGACGGCGGCCTGGGCGGCGAAGGCGCCCAGTACGCGGCGGTCCTCGGCGGCCAGAACGCGGCCGGAGAGGGCGAGGGACATGTGGTCGCCGACCGGGACGTCGACGTCCGCATCGTCGGGGGAAGCACAGGGCCGCGGACCGACGCTGTCGGCACAGGTCCAGGGCGCGGTGTCGCTTTCGCGTTCCAGCAGGGCCGCGGACTCCATGGCGAACGTCTCGCGGACCCGTTCGAGCAGTGCTTGCAGAGTCATCTCACCGCGCAGAACGTCACCGGCGAGGAAGGAAAGGATCTCCGACTCGGCGCGCAGCCGAGCAGCCTGGTGGGTACGGCGGGCGGCCAGGTCGACGACGGAGGCCACCGACACGGCCACCCCCACGAAGATCGCCAAGGCGAGGATGTTCTTCGGGTCCGCGATGGTGAGGCGGTGTACCGGCAGCGTGAAGTACCAGTTCAGCAGGATGGAACCGAATGCTGCCGAGGCCAGCGCGGGAAGCAGACCACCCAGCAGTGCCGCAGCCACCGTCAGCGTCAGGAACAACAGCATGTCGTTCGTGAGGCCGAGGTCGGTACTGATGTGGGTGAGCAGCAGCGTCAGGAGCACGGGGCCGCCGATGCCCGCGGACCAGCCCCACAGGATGCGCGAGCGTCCCAGCCGCGCGCCGCGCGCGATGGGCAGTCCGCGGCCCTTGCCCGCCTCGTCGTGGGTGATCAGGTGAACGTCGAGGTCGGGGCCGGAGTTCCGGGCGACTGTGGCGCCGACGCCGGGCCCGAAGACGTACTGCCAGCCCTTGCGGCGGGAGACGCCGAGGACGATCTGGGTGGCGTTGACGCCGCGCGCGAAGTCGAGCAGCGCGACGGGGATGTCGTCGCCGACGACGTGGTGGAAGGTGCCGCCGAGGTCCTCCACGAGGGTTCGCTGGACGGTGAGTTCCTTCGGGGACGCGGCGGTGAGGCCGTCGCTGCGGGATATGTAGACGGCCAGGACCTCGCCGCCGGCGCCCTTCTCCGCCAGGCGTGCGGCGCGGCGGATGAGCGTACGGCCCTCCGGGCCGCCGGTCAGGCCCACGACGATCCGCTCGCGGGAGCCCCAGATCTTGGAGACCCGGTGCTCGCTGCGGTACTCGGTCAGGTACTCGTCGACCCGGTCGGCCACCCAGAGGAGCGCCAATTCGCGCAGGGCGGTGAGGTTGCCGGGGCGGAAGTAGTTGGACAGGGCCGCATCCACCTTGTCCGACTTGTAGATGTTGCCGTGCGCCATACGGCGGCGCAGGGCCTGCGGGGACATGTCGACCAGTTCGATCTGGTCGGCGCGCCGTACGACCTCGTCGGGCACGGTCTCCTGCTGCCGGATGCCAGTGATCGACTCCACCACGTCACCGAGCGACTCCAGGTGCTGGATGTTGACCGTGGAAATGACGTCGATGCCGGCCGCCAGCAGTTCTTCCACGTCCTGCCAGCGCTTGGCGTTGCGTGAGCCGGGGATGTTCGTGTGCGGCAGTTCGTCGACGAGGGCCACCCGGGGGCGGCGGGCGAGGACGGCGTCCACGTCCATCTCGGTGAAGAGGCTGCCCCGGTACTCGATCGCCTTGCGCGGCACCTGCTCCAAGCCGTGCAGCAGCACCTCGGTGCGCGGACGGTGGTGGTGCTCCACGAAGGCCACCACGCAGTCGGTGCCCCGCTCGATGCGGCGGTGCCCCTCGGACAGCATGGCGTACGTCTTGCCGACGCCGGGAGCCGCGCCGAGGTAGATCCGGAGCTTGCCGCGTGCCATGTCGTCCCTCGGTCAGCCTTCGAAGCGGTAGCCCATGCCGGGCTCGGTGATCAGGTGGCGAGGGTGGGAGGGGTCCCTCTCCAGTTTCCGCCGCAGCTGGGCCATGTAGACCCGAAGGTAGTTGCTCTTGTTGGACTGCGAGATGCCCCAGACCTCCCGAAGGAGATGTTTCTGAGTGATCAACTGACCCGGATGGGTGATCAAGATCTCCAGCAGGTGCCACTCGGTCGGGGTGAGCCGCACGTCCCGTCCGCCCCGGACGGCCCTCTTGGTGAGCAGGTCGATGCTGAAGTCCTCCGTCTCGACCAGCGCGGTCTCCGGCGTGAGCGGGGCTTCCTCCGTACGGCGGACGGCAGCCCGCAGCCGGGCCAACAGTTCGTCCATGCTGAACGGTTTGGTGATGTAGTCGTCAGCGCCGGCGTCGAGCGCGGCCACCTTCTCGTCGGACGTCTGCCGGGCGGAGAGCACCAGGATCGGCATGCGGGTCCAGCCGCGCAGGGCCCTGATGACGTCGACGCCGTCCATGTCGGGCAGACCGAGATCCACAAACACCACGTCGGGCTGACGCGCGGCAGCAAGTCGCAGGGCCGTGGTCCCGTCGGGGGCGGCATCCACGCCGTAGTGACGTGCCTGCAAGTTGATCACGAGGGCCCGAACGAGCTGCGGGTCGTCCTCCACCAGGAGCACCCGGGTCATGGGTGTGCGCCTTTCCTGTCGTACGTGGGACGTGCGTGTGGGATGCGGCGCCCTCGGTGGACTGCATGACGGCGGGAGCCGGCCAGGCCGGGATCGCCCCCGGGCTGCCGACTCCCGCCTGCACCGCATGGCCATCAACTCTTGGCCACGAGGTCCCTGAGCGTGATGTTGAGTTCGAGGACGTTCACGCGGGGTTCGCCGATGAAGCCGAGCGTGCGGCCCTCGATGTGCTCGTCCACGAGCCTCTGCACCTTGGCGACCGGGAGGCCGTTCCTCTCAGCGACGCGGTGGACCTGAAGCTCGGCGTACTGCGGGGAGATGTCGGGATCGAGGCCGGAGCCGGAGGAGGTGACCGCGTCGGCAGGAACCTGCGAGGGCTCGACCGTGTAGCCGCGAACCGAGTTCTCCTTGACGACCGCTGCCTTGGCCTCCTCGACCTGCTTGATGAGGTCCTTGTTGTCGGCCGAGAGGTTGGTCGCACCGGACAGCAGCAGCTTGTACCGGGTGTTCACGCTGTTCCTTCCCAGGCCGTTCGCCGGGCGGCCCTGGAACCACTTCAGGTCGGGCTCCGGGGTCCCCTGCCCCTTCTTCAGCGGCAGGTCGTACGCCTGCCCGATCAAAGACGAGCCGACGACCTTGCCGTCTGCCGTGATCTGCGAGCCGTTCGCCGTGCTGGGAAACAGCCCCTGGGCGATGCCCGTGACGACCAGCGGGTAGATGACGCCCGTGACCAAGGTCAGCACAAGGAGGGCACGCAGTCCCGCCCCGAGCAGCCGGGCGGTGTTGGTCACTGAGTTGTTCATGGCGATCAGCCGATCCCGGGGATGAGGGAGATGAGCAGGTCGATGATCTTGATGCCGACGAAGGGTGCGATCAGGCCGCCGATGCCGTAGATCCCGAGGTTGCGGCGCAGCATCTTGTCGGCGCTCACTGGCCGGTACTGGACGCCCTTCAGGGACAGGGGCACCAGCGCGATGATGATCAGCGCGTTGAAGATCACCGCGGACAGGATCGCGGAGTCCGGCGAGGACAGGTTCATGATGTTGAGCTTGTCCAGGCCCGGGTAGACCGCCGCGAACAGCGCCGGGATGATCGCGAAGTACTTGGCGACGTCGTTGGCGATGGAGAACGTCGTGAGCGCGCCCCGGGTGATCAGCAACTGCTTGCCGATCTCGACGATCTCGATGAGCTTGGTCGGATTGGAATCGAGGTCGACCATGTTGCCGGCCTCCTTGGCGGCCGACGTACCGGTGTTCATGGCCACGCCGACGTCGGCCTGCGCCAGAGCCGGGGCGTCGTTGGTGCCGTCGCCGGTCATCGCGACGAGCTTGCCACCGGCCTGCTCGCGCTTGATGAGGGCCATCTTGTCCTCGGGGGTGGCTTCGGCGAGGAAGTCTTCGACACCTGCCTCCTCGGCGATCGCCCTGGCCGTGAGCGGGTTGTCACCAGTGATCATGACGGTCTTGATGCCCATGCGGCGCAGTTCGGCGAACCGCTCCCGCATACCGTCCTTGACGACGTCCTTGAGGTGGAGGACACCCAGCACGCGGGCGCCCCGGTCGTCGTGCACAGCCACCAGCAGGGGCGTCCCGCCCGCCTCGGCGATCTGGTCGGCCGTCTCGTCCGCGTCCTCGGCGATCTCACCGCCCTGCTCCCGCACCCAGGCGGTGATCGAGCCGGCGGCGCCCTTGCGAATCCTGCGCCCGTCGACGTCCACGCCGGACATGCGGGTCTGTGCGGTGAAGGCGATCCACTCGGCGTGGGCCAGTTCGCCCTGGTGGCGTTCGCGCAGCCCGTACTTCTCCTTCGCCAGGACGACGATCGAGCGGCCCTCGGGGGTCTCGTCGGCCAGCGAGGAGAGCTGGGCCGCGTCGGCGACCTCGGCCTCAGTGGTACCGCGCACCGGCACGAACTCGGACGCCTGGCGGTTGCCGAGAGTGATCGTGCCCGTCTTGTCCAGCAGCAGGGTCGAGACGTCGCCGGCGGCCTCGACCGCGCGGCCGGACATGGCCAGGACGTTGCGCTGGACCAGCCGGTCCATGCCCGCGATGCCGATCGCCGACAGGAGCGCGCCGATGGTGGTCGGGATGAGGCACACCAGCAGGGCGACCAGCACCACCATCGTCAGACGGGTGCCCGCGTAGTCCGCGAACGGCGGCAGGGTGGCCACCGCCAGCAGGAAGACGATCGTGAGCGAGGCCAGCAGGATGTTCAGCGCGATCTCGTTCGGCGTCTTCTGCCGTGCAGCGCCCTCGACCAGGCTGATCATCCGGTCGATGAAGGTCTCGCCCGGCTTTGTCGTGATGCGGATGACGATACGGTCGGAAAGGACCTTCGTTCCGCCGGTGACAGCGGAGCGGTCGCCGCCGGACTCGCGGATCACCGGAGCCGACTCACCGGTGATCGCCGACTCGTCGACGCTCGCGACGCCCTCGACGACGTCTCCGTCGCCGGGGATGGCATCGCCCGCCTCGCAGACCACCAGGTCACCGATCCTCAGCTCCGTACCCGGCACCCGCTCCTCACGGCCGTCCACGAGCCGGCGGGCAACGGTGTCGGTCTTGGCCCTGCGCAGCGTGTCGGCCTGCGCCTTGCCACGGCCCTCGGCGACCGCCTCCGCCAGGTTGGCGAAGACCACGGTCAGCCACAGCCACGCGCTGATCGCCCAGCCGAACCAGTCTCCTGGGTCCTTGAAGGAGAACACCGTGGTCAGGATCGAGCCGACCCATACCACGAACATCACGGGCGACTTGACCAGCACCCGCGGGTCCAGCTTGCGCAACGCGTCCGGCAGCGACGTGACCAGCTGCCCGGCGTCGAACAGGCCCGCGCCGACCCGGCCCTCGGCGGGCTTGCGGCCGGTGGGGACGTCGCTGTGCGGCGCCCGGGTCGGGGTGGATGCGGACATCGAGTCCTCTTGCTTCTGGATGCGAGCGGTCATGACGCCAGTCCCTCGGCGAGCGGTCCCAACGCGAGGGCGGGGAAGTAGGTCAAACCGGTGATGATCAGGATCACGCCCACAAGAAGGCCGGTGAACAGCGGCTTCTCGGTGCGCAACGTGCCCGCGGTGACCGGGACGGGCTTCTGCTCGGCGAGCGAGCCGGCGAGCGCCAGCACGAACACCATCGGCAGGAATCGGCCGAGGATCATGGCCAGACCGATCGTGGTATTGAACCACTGCGTGTCCGCGTTCAGACCGGCAAAGGCCGAGCCGTTGTTGTTGGCGCCGGAGGTGTAGGCGTACAGGATCTCGGAGAATCCGTGCGCTCCGGAGTTGGTCATCGAGTGGGCCGGTGTGGGCAGGGCCATCGCTACGCCGGTGAAGACGAGCACCAGCGCCGGGGTGATCAGGATGTAGATCGCGGCCAGCTTGATCTCACGGGAGCCGATCTTCTTGCCCAGGTACTCGGGGGTGCGGCCGACCATCAGGCCGGCGATGAAGACCGCGATCACGGCCATGATCAGGATGCCGTAGAGACCGGAGCCTGTGCCGCCGGGCGCGATCTCGCCCAGCATCATGCTCAGCATCGTGATTCCGCCCCCGAGGCCGGTGAAGGAAGAGTGGAAGGAGTCGACCGCACCCGTCGAGGTGAGCGTGGTCGAGACCGCGAAGATCGACGAGGAGCCCACCCCGAAGCGGACTTCCTTGCCCTCCATCGCCCCGCCGGCGATCTGCAGCGCCGGGCCGTGGTGGGCGAACTCCGTCCACATCATCAGAGCCACGAAGCCGACCCAGATGGTGGCCATGGTCGCCAGGATCGCGTACCCCTGCTTCACGCTCCCGACCATCACACCGAACGTGCGGGTCAGGGAGAACGGGATCACCAGGATCAGGAAGATCTCGAACAAGTTGGTGAAGGGCGTCGGGTTCTCGAAGGGATGGGCCGAGTTGGCGTTGAAGTAACCGCCGCCGTTCGTGCCCAGCTCCTTGATGGCCTCCTGCGAGGCCACCGCGCCGCCGTTCCACTGCTGCGAGCCGCCCATGAACTGGCCGACCTCATGGATGCCGGAGAAGTTCTGGAGCGCACCGCACGCCACGAGCACGATCGCGGCGAGGAAGGCACCCGGCAGCAGGATTCGGGTCACCCCGCGCACCATGTCCGACCAGAAGTTGCCCAGCTCACCCGTGCGCGAACGGGCGAAGCCGCGCACCAGCGCGACCGCGACCGCGATGCCCACGGCAGCCGAGACGAAGTTCTGCACGGCCAGCCCGGTGGTCTGCACGACGTGGCCCATGGCCTGCTCGCCGTAGTACGACTGCCAGTTCGTGTTGGTGACAAAGGACGCCGCGGTGTTGAACGCCTGGTCCGGGTCGATGGCCCGGAAGCCCAGGGAACCGGGCAGCACGCCCTGGATCCGCTGCAGCAGGTAGAGGAAGAGGACGCCGACCGCGGAGAAGGCCAGGACGCCGCGCAGGTACGCGGTCCAACGCATCTCTGTGTCCGGTTCGACGCCGATGCCCTTGTAGATCCATTTCTCGACGCGCCAGTGCTCGTCGGAGGAGTAGACCTTGGCCATGTAGGTGCCAAGCGGGACGTAGGCGAGCGCCAGCGCGCCGATCAGAGCGAGCAGCTGGAGCAGGCCTGCGGGCACGGGCCCCATGTCTCCCGCTGCGGTGGCAGCTGATGTCACCGTCAGAACCTCTCCGGGAAGATCAGGGCAAGGACGAGATAGCCGAGCAGGACGATGGCCACGACCAGGCCGACTACGTTCTCCACGGTCACAGCTTCGTCACCCCCTTGGCGATGAGTGCCACCAGCGCGAAGACCGCGAGCGTGGTGACGACGAGGGCCACATCGGCCATCGTGAGCTCCTGGTATGAGGTTCGGGAAACAGCGGACGCTTAGAGGAAACCGCCTCTCTGGCCGGAGTCCGTTGTCTGTTGACGGCTCTCTTACGGCAACACCCATACGTTTGACGGGGCTCTTACGGCCCGTGATGACGGCGGGTCCCGCTGGCTGGCGGTGCGCGTCCCCTGGCGCGGGCGCACCGTGTGTACGGACGCTCTGGAGGCCGCACGGTTATACGCAGGTGTCTCCCTCCGCCTGATCCTGCGGGACGCCCCCGGCCGCCGACCGGGGCTGCACCCGTATGTCCTCACCGCCGCCCCGCTGATCCGGAACGAACTCCATATGGCGTACACCACTCCATCGAGCGCGGCAGGCACGCTTCGCCGAGGGGTGCTCCGGTTGGCCCAGTTGCCGTGCCCCCGGCGGATTGAGTCAGGAGCGTGGGAAGGCGGCGGGAAGGGTGAGCGTCACCGAGAACTCCCGCCCGTTGTCACTGGCCGTCTCGAGCGTGCCGCCCATCGCCTCCGTGAGGTCCCGGGAGAGCCGTTGCGTCAGGGTGCCCGCGCGCGGAGCGCCGCCGGGGCCACCGGCCACGCGGACGCGTAGCCGGCCGTCGAGAGCGTCGGCGGTCAGCGTCGGCGGCCGTTCCGGCGGACTGTGGCGCAGTGCGTCGGCCGCGAGGGCGGTCAGCACCCGGGTGAGCAGGGCGGCGTCGGCGATCACGTCGGGCTGCTGTTCAGGCAACCGGACCTCGATGGTGCGGCCTCCCGGCCCCAGGTCGTCCAGCACGGCGGTCAGCACCTCGTCGAGGCCGACCGGGCGCAGGTAGAGGTCGAGGGCACCGCCGTGCAGCCGGTCGAGGTCGGCGAGGTCGGCGACGAGCTGCACGGCTCGACGAACCGACGCCCGGGCCGTGTCCATGTCGTGCCGGGCCAGGGCTTCTTCCGCCGAGCGCAGCCGCTCACTCAGGTCACGACCGGCCGCCTGGATCAGCGAGGCCCGGGTGCGTTCGGCGGCGGCGAGGGTGTCCGACTCGGCGGCGTGCCGGGCGAGTCTGCCTTGCAGATGCGCCATGCCGAGCTCGGCCGCGCACGCACCCAGGACGCGCTGGTCGTCGGTGGCCAGAGCGCCACGGGCTGCCAACGTGAGATCGTCACTGACGGGGCTCTCGACATCTGCTTCGTATGGCTGCTCCGGCACGTCCGCACCGGCATCGGCGACCACGTACCAGCGGGGGCCGGGTCCTGCCTCGGTGTCGCGTTCGAGCAGGCTCACGCCGGTCAGACCAAAGGTTTCACGCACTTGTTCAATGAGGGTCGGCAGGTCCTGGCCGCGCATCATGGCAGTCGCCAGCCGACTCAGCGCCCACGCCTCCCACGTGGCGCGTACGGCCTGTCGGGTACGCCGGGCTGCCGCGTCGGCGGCAGCACCGACCAGGGCGGCTGTGACGACGAAGCCCACCAGCGTCAGGACTTCGCCGCCCTGCCCAACCACCAGCGAGTGAACGGGCACGGTGAAGTAGTAGTCCGCGAGGAATGCCGCCGCGACCGCCGTGACCAGTGCCGGGACCAGCCCTCCGACCAGGGCCGTACCGACGACGACGAGAAGGTAGACCACCAGCGCCCCGGACAGGGCGAGCCGACTGGCGGGCGCGGTCAGGATCAGTGTCAGTGCCGGCAGCAGCAGTGCCGCCCCGACCAGGGCGGACCAGAACCGGCGTGGCCCGGCGCCTCTTCCCGGCCCCGGCTTCCGCGCCGTGAAGGCGGAGCGGGCCGCCGCCTCGTGAGTGACCACATGCACGTCGATGGACCCCGAACCGCGTATCGTGCGGTGTCCCACACCGGCGTCCAGCAGCAGCGCCAGCCGCCCGCGGCGGCTGGCGCCGAGCACGATCTGCGTGACGTTCTCGGCCCGCGCGAACTGCAGCAGCGCCTCCACCACCGACTCGCCGGTCGTCTGGTGAAACGTGCCGCCCAGCGACTCCACCAAGGCCCGCTGAGCCGCGAGGGCCGCCGGATCGGCGTGGGTGAGCCCGTCGGCCGGCACGACGTGCAGCGTCAGCAGTTCGCTGCCAGGAGTACGCGCTGCGATCCGGGCGGCCCGACGGATCAACGTCTCGCCTTCCGGGCCACCGGTCAGACCCACCATGATCCGCTCGCGGGTCTCCCAGGGCGCGGCAATGCCGTGCTCGGCGCGGTAGCGCTGCAGGCCCTCCTCCACCCGGTCGGCGAGCCAGAGCAGGGCTAGCTCGCGCAGGGCGATGAGATTGCCCACCCGGAAGTAGTGGGTGAGGGCGGCCTCGATACGGTCCGGCGGATAGATGTCGCCGTGCGCCATACGGCGGCGCAGGACCTCGGGCGGCAGGTCCACCAGCTCGATCTGGTCCGCCCGACGGGCCACCTCGTCCGGCAGCGTCTCGCGCTGACGTGCTCCGGTGATCTGCCGGACCACGTCGTTGAGCGATTCCAGGTGCTGCACGTTGAGGGTGGTGACGACATCGATGCCGCCGTCCAGCACCTCCTCCACGTCCTGCCACCGCTTGGCGTTGCGGATCCCGGCGCCGGCAACGTTGGTATGTGCCAACTCGTCCACCAGCGCGACCTGGGGACGGCGGGCCAGGAGCGCATCGAGATCCATCTCGGTGAACTGGGCCCCCCGGTAAGCCACCGTGCGCCGGGGCACCGTCTCCATGCCGTCGGCCAGGGCTGCGGTCGGCCGCCGGCCGTGCGGCTCGACGAACCCCACGACCACGTCGACACCGGAGGCACGCAGCCGCTGGCCCTCCTCCAGCATGGCGTACGTCTTGCCCACGCCCGGAGCCGCCCCCAGATAGATCCGCAACCGTCCACGCGCCATCCGCGGGCTCCCACCGGCTCGTCGCGCTCCCTCTCAGGGCGCCTTCCCTCCATGGTGTACCCGTAGCACCGACATCAGAGCCACCACCCGACGACGACTACGCCGCCACGCCCCCTGATTGCTGGGGCCGGTATGCGGCTGCTTGACCAGGGGGGCGGGTCCGTCTGACAGCCGCCAGCTTCAAGAGGCGTCGCGGGCGGCCAGGGCCGGCCCTGGCTAGCCGGCTGGAGAGCTGGCGGCGGGCGGGGTTGTTGCCGCGGCATAGGCGGCGGGAGCCTCGGGCGTGGCCGGGGGTCAGTGGTGGACGCGGTCGATCCGATGGCGGTGGAGAGCGCGGCGACGCTGGCGCGGCGTCTTCGGCACGGGCGGGATCGTCGGCTGACGGTGCCGGAGTGGTTCGCCGGGGCCGGCATGCCCGTGCGGCCGAGGGCGGTTCAGGAAAGCCGACCAGCGTGGCCGCGGCGGTGGCCAGGACAGCGACCGTGGCCGTGTATCCGGGTATTCGCACGGGGATCTCCATACGCCGAGATGATCTCTGGGGCCAGCGGCCTGCAGCCTGGGCCGACCGCGTCCTGTCGAGGTGAACGTATGGGCGTGGTCAACCACTTGCTCGGCACGGAGCCTGTCGGTTGGACCGTCCGGGTGCGCTCTGCACTCGTTCGGTCCGGCTTGCTCGCGCTGGACTACGAGGTGCGGTTGGGCGGCCTCGGAGCATCTGGCATCTGGCCCCGCCGAGGATTTCGACCCCGTGCCGCCCAGGGTTGCCGTGTGCCGAGAAGGTCCACAGGTCACCCGGGCTCCGATATGGCCCAGGGCAGGAGAGAGCTACCCCGATCGGCTCAGTTCGGGCAGTGGCACTGCTGCGGGCATGCCTAATCTCGATCTGCGCACCACGACGTCACCAGCGACCGCGGCGATGTCTCAGAGCGCCCCCGTGCGCGTCGTCGCCCTTCCATCCGATCGGGAGGCCGGCCGGAGAACCAAGCCCACTGGCTCCGATTCCCGCTGATCACACACTCGGGGACTCGATGCGCCCCCGCGCTGCGGTGTGCCGGACTGCACCAGCCGCCGGGCTCCACGCCGGGGCATAGGAGGAACTCCACGCCGGGGCATAGGAGGAAAGAGTGAAGGCAGGCATACATCGCACGCGCATGGCCGGGGCGCTGGCCGCCCTCACGGTCGTCGCGGCTGGTTGTTCCTTCGCGGCCACCGGCATCTCCGGCACACCAGGTGGACCGCCCGACCCCTCGGCGCCCGCATCCGCGTCGGCGGAAACCCGCGACCTGTCCATGGGCAACCCGCCCATCGGTGAGGCGACCATCGCCCAGCAGGAGGCCGCCTGCGCGGCGAAGCAGCCCAACGATCCCTGGTACCGCACGCTCGTGCCGTTCGAGCACTACGACTCCGCACGCACCAGCCTCCACCCGTGCGCGCAGTTCCCCGGCTCGATGACCGGACCGAACGTGGTCGAGGCCCACCCGACCACCGACAACGTCTACTACTCGCAGTTCGACATCGCCACACGCGGCACGAAGGACATGTACGTCTACTTCGGCGGCAACGGTGACATGCATCCGCCCGCACTGCAGACCTTCATCGCCAAGGTCCAGCCAGGAACGATGAAGCAGATCTGGCGCACCCCCCTGTCGGACGCCCGCAAGAACAACGAACTGCACGTGTCCGGCGCCGTCGACGTCATGGCCGACGGCAGCCTCGTCGCCATCTCCGACCACACCCTGTACAAGCTCGACGGCGACTCCGGCAGGATCCTGCTCCAGCAGGACATGCCCACGGGCAGCAGCCCCGTCAACGACAGCGCCTTCAACGGCATCGACGCCTTCTCCGACGGCACGATCGTCGTCCGGTCGATGAACCGGCCCGTCGGCTGCACGCTCAACGGCTACAGCGCCGCCGCGTTCAAGTGCCCCGGCGCTCCCAGCTCCGCGAAACCGTCGATCATCGGCACCGTCGACCCGAAGACCTTCAAGGTGCTCGACTGGACCGAGCTGAAGGGCAACGTCCTGGGCCGGGTGACCACCAGCCACTACCAGGGACACGACTACGCCTACGTCACCACCCCCACCCAGATCTACCGCTACGTCTGGAACGGGCACACCATCGAGCAGGACCCCACCTGGGGACCGGTCACCTACACCAAACCCGGCCAGACCGCGGCCGGCGCCCCCGTGATCATGGGTGACTGGGTCGTCTTCTCCAACGACGGCACGCCCTCCAAGGTGCCCATGAGCGTGTACGCCATCCACCAGGGTGACTCCCAGCGCATGACACACCTGGACCCGACCCCGGCCATGAAGCCCGGCCGGGTGAGCTACTACTACGCCAAGGTCTCCGCCGACGCGGCGAACAACCGGATCTACGTCATGGACTTCGGCCTCGGCACAGCCTCCGCCATCGACTTCCGCGACGGCCGCATGTCCCTGGCCTGGAAGGTCAACCAGCGCAGCAACAGCTACATCACCCTCATCGGCCCTGCCGACAATCGGCTGTTCGTCAACGCCAACGCCCACTCCAACACCGAGACGGATCCGACCAAGTTCGACTACGGACCCGTCGGCGCCAACTACATGGACCAGATCCAGTGGCGCGACACCCGCACCGGCAAACTCCTGGCCGCCTCCGACTTCTACCCACCGTCCAACCCGGCGGGCACCGTGCCCCCCGGATACGGCGGCCTGATCTACGACATCCTCGGCGACGGCCGCGCCGTCGTCCTGGCCGTCCGCCCTGCCGGCCCAGACGAGGAACACTGAAGTCACAGGCATCGGACGCGGTCCTAGAACGCTTCGAACGCCCCTGGAGACGGACTGGAGCAGCGTCGACCACTGTTGCCCCAACACAGCTCCGGCGACCCCTGTCATTCTGGCCGGGCTACTGGATGACGACGAGGATGTTCAGCGAACCGCCGTACACAACCTCGGTCAGGCCGTGACCCACCAGAACAGCATCTATGGCGCCACCGCCCGGCCGCTCGCTTCGTTATCGCCATCCTTGGCCACTCCCGAACGATGACCTTGGGGGTCTACTGAACCGCTCCGGGATCGATGGAGGCTCTATGCGTTGACTCCAGCAGCCGGTTGGGGCTGGTATTGAGCGTAGTAGTTGGTTTCGTGCTCGTGGG
>NZ_JBIVBI010000040.1:0-13385 GCF_044746005.1 Streptomyces sp. NPDC086766
CACTCCAAGCCTTCGACATCACCTTCGACGGCCGGCTCACCGCCGGACGCCGCTGAAAACATCCGACCGAGTTCCACCGTTCGCTACACAGACCCGGGAGCAGACCTGCACGGACTTCGACGCGGGGATGTTATAGGGATTATCCCCGGGGGTGCGGGGAGCAGGCCCCGAGGAAGTCCATCATCTCGGTCGGGTGGGGACCATCCCCGCGGGTGCGGGCAGCAGTTCAGGTGGGTTTTCGGGTCACTGTGCATGCGGGGACCAGCGTACGGCCGCCGCCGTGTACCTGCTCCAGGCGAGGTTGACCGGAGTCCGCTCGTCGCCGTCGCACTGGTGCCACAGCAGCGGCCACACCCGCGCCAGCCCCACGCCGCTCCTCGCCGAGCCTGATGACCTCGTCCGCCAGGCCCGCTCGATCCCCGGCCGCGTTCAACCGTGTCAGCCGATGGGTATAGCGCAGGACGCGCACCTGGTGGTCGGTCTGCCAGGGGCCGACCGTCCCGAAGAGGTCAAGGCCAGGCGTGGGGTGCCGTCGAGGGCTCAGTCGCGCCGCGCTGCTGCGAGCTCTGCGGGCTGGGTGTCTCCGACGCTGCGGCGGTGCTGTTCCAGCGCCTCGGTGGGCATCGCGGCCGAGGGGCGCGAGAACAGTCGGCGGAGCTGCTCGGGCGGCAGCTTCGGTGTGCGATCGGCGGTGAGCAGGCCGTTCGTCTCCTGCTCGGTGTCGGTGAGTTGTGTATAGCAGAACCCGGCCAGTTCGGGAGATTCGGTGACCGCCCGGGTGAGTCCGTCGAGCCGTTCGAGCAGTTCTGCGGGTGAGGTCACCGTTGCGTAGCCGAACCATTCCTCGCCCTGGGGACGGAAGCTGAGGCCGCCGAACTCCGTAAGCATGACCGGGCGCCCTCCGCGTGGATCGGCGGGGTTCGGGTCGAGAACGACGCGGCGGCCCCCGGGACGGCCGTGCGTGAGCATCGCATCCACGGCCGCCGCGGTCGCGTAGCGCTCGCGCAGTTCGTCGCCGGTGGCGGCGTAGTCGTGGATGGTCCACAGGTCGCTGTCCGGCAGTTCCCATCCATCGTTGGAGATGACAGGGCGGGATGGGTCGAGGGCCCGGGTGAGGTGCACGACCGACTCGACGAAGCTGTGCTGTGCAGGGGAGCGTGCGATGTCCTGAACGCCCCAGCTCTCGTTGAACGGGACCCAGGTGACCACGGAGGGGTGCCCGCGGTCGCGGCGGACGACGTCCATCCATTCGGTGGTCAGCCGGCGCACTGCCTCCTGACCGAACGCGAAGGCACCCGCCATTTCGCCCCAGACCAGCAGGCCGAGCCGGTCGCACCAGTACAGGAAGCGCGGATCTTCGACCTTTTGGTGCACCCGGGCGCCGTTGAAACCGAGTTCCTTGATGAGTTCGACCTCGCGTCGTAGCGCCGCGCTACTCGGCGCCGCGAGGTGGGATTCCGGCCAATAGCCCTGTTCCAGGACCATGCGCGGGTAGTAGGGCCGTTCGTTGAGCAGGAACCGGCCGTCGCCGGTGCCGACCGTGCGCAGGCCGAGGTAGCTTGCCACCTGGTCGATCGTGCGCACTGTTCCTTCCGCGTCGCGGCTGTCGAGCTGGACCTCGGCGTCGATGAGGGTGGGCGACTCGGGGGACCACAGCAGGCGGTCGCGGTCCTGGCCGTTGCGCAGGGCGGGGAGAGGGATGTCCACGTCGACCTGGTCGTCGGTGGCGAGCGTGGTGTGCTCGGCCAGCAGTTCGCCGGCCAGCCGCAGCCGCACGGTGAGGAGCAGGTCGGTGCCCTCGGTGTGCGGCGCGCGGTGGATGCCCGCCTCCATGCGGACCGCGCAGCGTTCGAGGACGGTCGTCCAGCACAGCTCGGAGACGTGGTTCGCAGGGACGGTCTCCAGCCAGACGGTCTGCCAGATGCCGGTGGTGCGGTGGTACCAGATGACGTGCGGACTGGCCTGCCAGTCCTGTTTGCCGCGGGGCTGCGCCGCGTCACCGGGAAGGTCCTCGGCGCGGACGACCACGGTGTGCTCGCCGGTGTCCGGGTCCAGGGCGTCGGTGATGTCGAAGGCGAACGGGGTCATGCCCCCCTCGTGGTCCCCGACACGGGTGCCGTCCACCCAGACGGTGGCCCGGTAGTCGACGGCGCCGAAGCGCAACATGGCGCGGTCGCCGCCGAGTTCCTTCGGATGCAGCAGCAGGGTACGGCGGTACCAGACGACTGGGTGGTGAGCGGTGTCGCGTATGCCGGAAGCCGGCGACTCCGGGGGGTAGGGGACGGTGATCGTACGGTCGAAGGCGGTCGGGTCGTGTTGCCAGCGGGCGGTGACACCGCGGTTCTCGTCGTCGAAGGCGAACTGCCACACCCCGCTCAGATCAGTCCACCGCGGCCGGCGCAACTGCGGGCGGGGGTAGTGGCCTTCTACGGTCGTCGTATCGCGCGCGCTCACCACGTCGCTCCTGTATCGCTGAGGTGGGTTGAGGGGATGTGGGCGGGGGAAAGGGACTGCCCGGACGTCGTCAGGCCTGGGTGGCCTTGGCGAGGACGCGGAAGCGGTCCACCAGGGCGGTGGGCCGTCGTTGCAGGACCGAGCCCGCGTCGCGTTCCAGGTCGTACAGGCCCATCTGGACCAGATAGTGGTCCATCGGCTCGGTGGACTCCCGGTAGAGCCAGTCGACGAGGGCGAAGAAGGGGAACCAGGTGTAGCCGACCAGAGCCATGCCCTCGGCACGCAGCCGATGCACGGTGGCCACGCTCCGCTCCAGCCAGTCGAGGCGTTCTTCCACCGGCCCGCCGCGGCTGGTCTCGGTGACGAAGAGGGGTTGCCCGTACCGGTCGGCGTATGTGTGCAGCAGGTCCACCAGCCCTTGCGTGCCAGCCTCCTGGGGCTGGAGCAGGCCGGTGTCGGCGTCGCGGCGGGAGGTGGTGAACGCCGGGTAGTAGTTGACTCCGATCACGTCGGGTGTCACCGAGTTGTCCGTGAACCAGGCGAGTTCGGCCTCGGTCACGCCGTGCGCAGTGAGGTGTTCGCGCATCGGGTGGTCCGCGCCCACGCGGCCCATGATCAGGTCGAGGCCGAGGAAGCGACGCTCCTCCAAGTGCTCGAGTTCACCCGCAGGCCACTGCCCTGTCCACCGGAACCCGGCGTCGACGTGGACGAATGTCGCCTCCGGCTGGGCGACGGCGATCCGTTGCTGGGTCAGCACCATGCCCTTGGCGAGCTGGGTGATGATCTTCACAAAGCCGTCGTCACCCCTCAGATACGGCGGCCATGTCCCCTGCTCGCCGCAGTACACCGCATTGATGATCGGCTCGTTGAGCGGCGTCCAGGAGTCCAGCGCGCCGCGGTAGCGCTCCGCTACCGCTTCCGCGTAGGAGGCCACGGCCTCGGGGTAGCGGTGGTTGAGGAACTGGTTGTCCAGCCATAGCGGGGTCCCGTAGTGCATCAGGTCGACGATGCAGCGCAGCCCGAGGTTGCCCAGGTGCTCCACGACACGGTCGGTCCACTCCCAGTCGAACTTGCCGGGGGAGGGTTCAATCAGGTACCAGGGGATGCCCCACCGGATCATGTCCGCGCCGGCGTCCGCGGCCAGGGAGAGGTCGTGCTTCCACTGGTGGTAGTGCTGCGTGAGTTCGTACTCGTCGAGTTTGCGGCGGCCGACACCCTCCTGCGGCACGAAGGTGTCCTCGATGCCGACGGCGAAGTGCAGGCTGCTGTCCCGGAACCAGGGGGGCATGGTGGTAGTCCTCGCGTTCGTTACTTGATGCCGGTGGTGGCGATGCCCTGCACAAAGCTTCGCTGGATGAGCAAGAAGAACAGGATCACCGGGAGCAGGGAGAGCACGGCGCCGGCCATCAACATCCCGTACTGGGTGACGTGCTGCCCCATGAAGAGCGACAGGCCCGCGGGCAGGGTCGCGTGGCTGTTGTTCGACGTCATGATCAGCGGCCACAGCAGGTCGTTCCAGTTGTACTGGAAGTGGAAGAGCCCCAGGGTCAGCAGCGCGGGCCGGGCCAGGGGCAACACAATCTGCCAGTAGATGCGCCATTCCGAGGCACCGTCGATCCGCGCGGCCTCCTCCATGTCGCGGGGCAGCGACAGGAAGAACTGGCGGAGGAAGAAGATGCCGAACGCGTTGGTCGCCCGCGGCACGATCAAACCGGCGAAGGTGTCCACCAGGCCGAGGTGGTTCAGCTGGTCGTACAGCGGGACCAGGGTGATCTGGAACGGCATCATCAGCATGATCAGGATGATCACGAAGACCGCGTTGCGTCCCTTGAACTCCAGTCGGGCCAGCGCGTACGCGGCCATGGAGTCAAAAAACAGCGAGATGATGGTGACCGAACCGGCGAACACGATGGTGTTGCGGTAGAGCCCGGCGAACGGGATCGCGTGCCAGATCTCCCGATAGTTGGCAAGGGTGAAGGCACGCGGCCACAGCGTCGGGGGGCTGGTGACGATGTCGTTCTCGGGCCGGAAGGAAGCGAGGACCATCCAGATGATCGGCAGTAGCACGGCGAAGGCTATGGCGACCGCCGCGACGGTGACGGCGATGCGCCAGGCGGTTGCCAGGGCCCGGTTGCGCGGGTCGCCGTACCGTGCTGCCGCGGGGGAGCGTCGGGTCATGGTCATCAGAAGGACACCGCCCGCTTCCGGAAGTACGTGAACTGGAGCATCGACAGCGCGAAGACCAGTACGACCAGCACCCAGGAGACGGCCGCCGCGTAACCGAACTGGCTCTGTTCGAAGCCGAGCCGGTAGGCGAGCATCACCAGCGTCTCGGTCTGGAAGAACGGGCCGCCGTGCGTCATGACGTAAATCTGGTCGAAGGCCTGCAGGGTGGCGATCGCCGCCATGATCGTGATGAGCATGGTCTGGTTGGCCAGCAGCGGCCAGGTGACGTGGCGCAGCCGCTGCCACGGACCCGCCCCGTCGGCGCGGGCGGCGTCGTACAGCTCGCTGGGGATGGACTGCAGCCCGGCAAGGTACATGATCATGTAGAAGCCGACGTTCTTCCAGATACCCACCGCGATGACCGCGGGCATGGCGTAGGACGGATCCTGCAGCCACCCCTGCTGGGTGGTGATGCCCAGGTGAGACAACCAGTCGGTGAGCAGCCCGATGTTCGGGTCGAGGAGGAAGGACCAGGCGATGGAGACCACACCGAGGGAGACCACGAAGGGCAGAAAGACCGCTGTGCGGAGGAATCCGCGCAGGGCCATGGCCCGGTTGAGGAACAGGGCGAGGGCGAGCGCCAGGACCACGCTCACCGGGGTGCTCACCGCGGCATAGACCAGCGTGTTCTTCAGCGCCCTCCACACGGCCGGGTCATGGAGCATCTGACGGTAGTTGCCAAGGCCGATCCATTGGGCCGGCTGCAAAACGTTGTAACGGGTGAAGGAGAGGTAGCCCGCCTGGAGCATCGGCCAGGCAACGAAGACGGCGAGGATCACCAGACTGGGGGTGAGGAAGAGCCAGGCGGCCCGTACCTGCCGGCCCCGGTAGGAGAGACGGCGACGCCGTCTGCCGCGGTATGGCGGGGCGGAGGCCGCAGCCGGGAGCCGCGGCGTGGTCTGTGTGGACATCGTTCACCTCTGCGACGGTGGGCCGGCGACGCGCGTCCCCGGCCCACTATCGAAGTTAGTTGGTCTGCTCCAGCTGCTTCGTCACGTCCGCATTGGCCTGCTTGAGAACCGACGCCACGCTGCCCTTGCCGCTGAGGATGCGCTGCAAGGCGGGGTAGAAGATCTGGTCCTGGATCACGGGCCCGTTGGCAAGACCCGGCAGGAACGCCCGGGAGGAGTTGAGCACCTGCGGGGCACCGAAGGCCGCCGGGTAGGGGTAGCCCTTCAGATCATTCGCCGTGACATCGGTGCGGTTGGCCGGAAAGCCGGTCCCCTTCGCCAGCGTCAGCTGGGACTGCTTGCTGTTCCAGTAGGAGAAGAACGTGTAAGCCGCCTTCTTGGCCGCCGGGTTGCTGGAGGTAAGGGCCAGTGAGGTGACGATGGCCGCGGTGGTCTGGGTCTGGGAGCCGGCGAATGGCATGGTCACGCCGTAGTTGACACCGGCCTGGGTGAAGGTGCTGGTGTCCCACGGGCCGACGATTTCCATGGCGACCTTCTGCGTCTGGAACAACTTGTCTGCATCTCCACCATTGATGCCGATGGGTGAGACCTTCTTGTTCCGGTACAGGTCGGCCCAGTGCTCGACCGCGGAAACCGTCGCCGGATCGTCGAGCATCGCCTTCTTGCCGTCCTGGCTCACCACGCCGCCGCCATCGGCCCACAACACCACCGGGAACGCGGGAGCCGTCTCGTGGTCGGCCATCGCGAGGGCGTACTGGTCGGGCTTGCCGTCGTGGTTGGTGTCCTTGGTGAGCTTGGCGGCATACTGCTCGAACTGCGCCATCGTGGTCGGCGGCTTGTTCGGATCGAGACCGGCCTTCTGGAAGAGCGTCTTGTTCCAGTACAACAACATGGGCGCGGTCTCCAACGGCACGCCGTAGTTCTTGCCGCCGAACTTCGAGGCTTGCACTGCGTACTTGACCAGCTTGTCGGAGCCGGACGAGGGAGCAGAGTAGAAGTCGTCGACGGGCTGCAGTACACCGCTGTGCGCGTACTTGGGCATCTGGCCGCTGTCCATGGCAACGATGTCCGGACCGGTGCCAGAGCTGACGCTCGTCAGAAGCTTCTGGTAGAAGACGTCCCACGGCATGGGGTCCGATTCGACCTTGATGTCCTTGTGCGAGGCGTTGAACTCGCCGACCAGTTTGTCGAGGGTGGCCTTGTCACCACCCGTCAGGCCGTTCCAGAACTTCAGGGTGATCTTGCCGCCCTGCTCCGACGTGCCGCCGCTGCTGTGCGCTGCCCCCTGGCCCGCACAGGCGCCCACGGCCAATCCGCCCACGAGCACCATGCTTGCGACCCTGAGTCCCCTGCGCCCATGCAGGGGATGCTGCTTTGCATCCACGACTACTCCTCTGCCTCTGCCGAGCCGGCCGCCCCGCGCCGCCGATTTCCGTGAGGACGTTGGGTGCACCACCGGATCTTCCGGTGAGCTGGCACCATTGATACAACGTTGTGGTAAACGTTGTACAGGCTCGATTCAATAAAGGTCACCACCACGCGGTCCGCGGGGGGTATCCAGGACGCACCCGGAGTGCCCATCCAGTGCCCTCCGGCTGACCAGCAATGATGCAATTTCCGGACGACAGGGAGACAGGATGCGCCCACCGGGGCTTCGGGATGTGGCTGCGCAGGCAGGTGTCTCGGTGAAAACCGTGTCCAATGTGGTCAACGGGACAGGCCGGGTCACTGATGCCACGCGTGCACGGGTCGAGGCGGCCGTCGCGGCGCTCGGCTACCGGCCTAACGTGGCGGCGCGCAACCTGCGCCGGGGCCGCACCGGGGTGATCACTCTGGCGCTGCCGGACCTGACCGCGCCCTACTTCGCCGAGCTCGCGGACGCCATGATCCGGGTTGCCGAGCCGCGCTCCCTGACCGTCCTGATCGACCAGACTCAGGGGAGCCTGGAGCGCGAACTGCGCACCTTCCGGGGCGAGCTCCTCCAGCAAAGCGACGGCCTGGTCTTCAGCCCCTTGGCCATGCCGGCCGAGGAACTTGCCCGGCGGACGGAGGGTGTGCCGCTGGTGCTGCTGGGGGAGCACGTCCCCAGCGGCCTGCATGACCGTGTCGTGGTCGACAACCGCGCCGCGGCTGCCCTGGCGACCAGGCACCTGATCAGCCTGGGCAGGCAGTCGATTGCCGCGATCGGCCCGCAGCCGCGCGGTTCACACCCCACCTCCCAACTCCGCCTCGACAGCTTCCGGCAGACGCTCGCGGAACACGGCATGTCCGTCGAGCCCGCCATGCTGGCTCCCGTGGAGAGTTTTCACCGCGCGGACGGCGCCCAGGCCATGAACCGGTTGCTATCGCATCGCCCTAGACCCGACGCGGTGTTCTGCTTCAACGACCTGCTGGCGCTGGGCGCCATGCGTGCCGCGCACGACCATGGTCTGCGCGTACCGGAGGACATCGCCGTGATCGGCTTCGACGGCATCGAGGAAGGCGCGTTCAGCACACCGACCCTGAGCACCATCACCCTGGACAAACGACAGATCGCCGAGGCCGCACTCGCCCTGCTCGCGTCCCGGACGGAAACCCCAGACCTTCCGGCGCGGACGGTCACTGTCGACCACAGGCTTGCCGTTCGAGCCAGCACCGGCGGCCCATCGGTGCCGCATCGCGTGAGCGGACTCGAGACGGTGTGGTGACGGCGTGGCCGACTGGGCACCGCAGGCCGCGTGGAGGGTGGAGAGCTGGCCTTCGTGACGCCGCGCTGTTTCAGTCGCTACTGAACTTGATTGAGTGATGTCGGTTCCGTTCGCCTGGCAGTGGGCTGTCGGCGACGGTAGCTCTGATGCGTGAGGTATGCACAGGGCGGCGGGCTGACCGATGCGGGTAGGGCCGCGCGGGAGCGATTAAGGCTGCATGCCGTCGAACGCTTCCAAGCCGGAGAGAAGAACGCGGAGGTCGCTGCCGCCCTGCGGGTGAGCGAGCGGTCGGTGGAGCGATGGCGCCGCGCCTGGCGCGAGTGCGGCCAGGCCGGGCTGCTGTCAAAAGGGCTCTCCGGGACGGTGTCGGCTCAGCGAGGACCAGATCACAAGACTGGAACGTGAGTTGGAGCACGGTCCGCTGGCCCACGGATGGAAGGACCAGCGGTGGACACTGGCGCGGATCAAGACGCTGATCGGCCGCATGTTCCACATCTCCTACACAGTCGAGGGCACCTGGCGGCTGCTGAAACGGCAGGGCTGGAGCTGGCAGCAGCCCGCCCGGCGAGCGATCGAGCGGGACGACTCGGCGGTCGAGGTATGGAAGAAAGAGACCTGGCCGCGGGTAAGAGCTGTGCGGCGGAGCGCAACGCCTGGATCGTCTTTGAGGATGAAGCCGGACAGTCGATGACTCCGCCGCGCGCCAGAAGACGAGCCGAAGGGCTTCGGCTGGCGGGACCTCCGCGACCTGATCGTCCGAGCCCGCTTCCAGCTCGGCGGCCCGATCGTGCTGGTCTGGGACAACCTTCGCCTCCACCTGACTGCAGGCATGCGTGAGTTCATCGAGGCGAACGCCGAGTGGCTCATGGTGTTCCACCTGCTCGCCTACGCGCCTGACCTCAACCCGCAGGAGGGCATCTGGTCGCTGGTCAAACGCGAGATCAGCAACCTCGCTGCCGCGGACCTCGGTCAGATCACTCGGGCCGTGAAGCGTCGGCTCAAGCGGCTCCAGTGCCGCCCGGAACTGGTCGACGGCTGCCTGGCGGGCAGGGGCTGATGCGGGGCTCTTCCGCCTCGCTCGGTTATGTTGAGCGTGTGCACGGAGATCGCCTACAGCACGCTCTCGTCCACGGTGAAGATCATGCTGCGGACCGCGGCGAGTTCCTGGAGGTGCGCCGCGTCGGCCGCGGTGGTGCGTCCCTCGGGTGAGGCGAACGCGGTGTGCAGTTCGTCCATCGTGTCCCATTCCAGCTCGGCGACCAGGTAGTACGGGGAGTCGCCGCGCACGGCGACCAGGTCGCGGCTGATCGTGTAGCGGCGCAGTCCCGGAAGTTGGCGTGCGAGGGGGATATGGACGTCGCGATAGTGCCGGATGAATGCCGCGGGGTCAGCGGGTGTCTCGTACAGGGCGATGAAGCGGGCGGTCATCGGGCCGCCCGCCGGTAGCGGGTGAGGACGGCGGCACCGGCCTGCTCGGCAGCCAGGCACTCCAGGTCGGCGTGAGGGCCGTCGTCGGTCGGGAAGAGCCGCCGACCGGCGCCGAGGACGGTGGGGAAGGTCAGCAGCCGGTACTCGTCGACCAGGTCCGCGGCCCTCAGCCGATCCACGACGCTCAGGCTCCCGGTGACGACCACGTCCCGTCGCTCGCGCTTGACGGCGTCGACCAAGTCGCCCTCCACGACCCGGGAGTTCGTCCACGCCGATGTGTCGGTGTCGGTCAGGGTGCGGGAAGCCACCAGCTTCGGCATGGCGTTCATCCGCGCGGCGAACGGGTCGTCGCGGCCCGGCCAGAGCCGCGAGAACAGCTGCCAGGTGGCGCGCCCGAGCAGCAGCACCCCGTCGTCCAGTGTGCGGCCGAGCCGGAACTTGTCCCCGGCGACCGCCTCCGGGCCATGCCGGAACGCCCAGCCGCCCAGCGGCGTGCCATCCGACCCGTCCGGGTCGGAGACGATCCCGTCCAGGGTGATGAACTCGATAACGATGACGCTCACGATGAGACTCCTTCGGTTCAGTGCTCACCGGTATCTACCGGCCGCACCGCCTGAACTCATCGCTCTCGGCGCAACGGGTTAGCGGGAATCTCGCGCGGCAGCTCGAAGGTGTCGAAGACGCGCGGATCGGCGAACACGACGTTGTGCGCGACCTGGCCGTCGGTGACGGTGAAGACCTGCAGGGTGTGCAGACGGAGCTCCGGCGCGTAAGCGGCGAGCGCGGGCTGCCCGTTGGCGGTGAGCTCCCGCATGACCCAGCCCGTGCCACGCATCCCGAACACCCGCTCCAGGAAACGGCCGTAGTCCCGGCTGCCCCGGTACCAGAGTGGCACCGGCGGCATCTCCAGCACCGCGTCGTCGGCCAGCAGCCGCACCAGTGCGGGCACATCCGCCGCCTCGAACGCCTGCACGTATCGCTGGACCACCGCCCGCACTTCGGGATCATCCGGCTCGCTGACCGCACCGGCATCGTCCACATCGGCAAGGGCGGCACGGGCTCGCTGCAGCGCGCTGTTGACCGCCGCGACCGTGGTCCCCAACTGCTCGGCGACCTCGACGGCGGTGAACGCCAGCACCTCGCGCAGCACGAGTACGGCCCGCTGCCGCGCGGGCAGCATCTGCACCGCCGCCACCCACGCGAGCCGCAGATCGACCCGCCCCTCCACGTCGAACCGCGCGTCGGGGAACGGCTCCAACCAGGGGACATCGAGCGCCGGCACCAGTGGCGCCCCGGGATCGTCGCTCGGCATCCCCAACCCGGACGGCAGCGGACGCCGCCCGCGCCCCTCCAGCGCGGTCAGGCACACGTTGGTCGCGATCCGGTACAGCCAGGTCCGCACCGACGCGCGCGCAGGGTCGTACCGGTCTCGGGCCTTCCACGCACGCAGCAGCGTCTCTTGCACCGCATCCTCGGCCTCGTGGAACGAACCCAGCATCCGGTAGCAGAACGCGACCAACTCACCCAGGTACGGCTCGAAGTCCACAGGCTCATCATGCCGCACGCCCGTCGTACGCCCGCCCGAGCCGGACTTCAGCATGATCCACCAGAGCTCTGTACATCCGCCACTCGGTGTCCTCCCGGGCCGGTGACTTTCTGTGATCATTCGCGGCCACTTGACTCCCCGTCATGTGGCCACGAGCGGGGAAATGGCCGCCGACAATCACTTCCGATACACGGTCTAAAGGCAATACCGGTGACTTTGGTGGGTTCTGGTCGTTGGGTGGGTTGTGCCAAGGCCGGGTCAGGTGAAGTCGTCGGGGGTTGATCGGTTCTCGGATCGGATCGCGTTGGGGGTGCTGACGCGGGCTTTTCCGCCGGAACTGGTCGACGAGGTGATCGCCGAGTGCGGCAGGGTCGAGCAGCGGACGCGGCTGCTGCCGGCACGGGTGGTGGTCTACTTCGTCCTGGCGATGTGTCTGTTTTTCGGGCAGGGCTATGAAGAGGTGGCCCGGCTTCTGGTTCAGGGGCTGGAACGTGAAGGCAGGTGGGCGACCGCCTGGCGGGTGCCCACGACGGCGGCGATCGGGCGGGCTCGGTTGCGGCTTGGACCGGAGCCGTTGCGGGCTCTGTTCGCCCGAGTGTGCCGGCCTGTGGCGGTCGCGCGGACGCAAGGGGCCTGGTATCGGCGGTGGCGGCTGGTCGCGGTGGACGGCACAGTCTTCGACGTTCCGGACACCGCTGCGAACGCCCAGTTCTTCGGGTGTCCCGGTACCAGTCGCGGGCAGGGCCGCAGTGCGTATCCGCAGGCGAGGGTGGCGGCTCTGGCCGAGTGCGGCACCCATGTCGTGTTCGCGGCCGAGGTCGGACCACTCAAGGTCCACGAGACCGCTCTGGCCCAGCGGCTGTTCCCCGCGCTGACGAAGGGCATGCTTGTGCTCGCCGACCGGGGCTTTTGCGGCCTCGACCTGTGGCGGGCCGCAAAAGCGGGCGGCGCCGATCTGTTGTGGCGGGTCCGCAGCGTCGTGGTGCTGCCGGTCCTGGAAACCCTCGCCGACGGCTCCTACCTGTCGGAGATCGTCGCCGCGCGGGACAACTATCGGCGCGCGGACCCCGAGCGGGTGCGGGTGATCGAGTACACCCTCGGCCCACGCGGTGGTGACGGCACCGTCTACCGGCTGATCACCACCCTCCTCGACCCTCAGCAGGCACCGGCCGAGGAGCTTGCCGCCCTCTATGCCCAGCGGTGGGAGATCGAGAACACCCTGGACGAGATCAAGAACCACCAGGGCGTCCCAGGGCTGGTGCTGCGTTCCCAGCACCCACGCGGCGTCGAACAGGAGATCTTCGCGTTCCTGCTGGTCCACCACGCACTGCGGGACCTGATGCACCAGGCCGCCCTCAAGGCAGGGCACGATCCCGACCGGATCTCCTTTACCCGCACCCTTCGCGTCGTTCGCCGCCACGTCACCGGGCAGGCGGCGCTTTCCCCCCTCACGACTGGCCCGGTCCATCGCCCAGAGCCTGCGTGAGATCACCGAACGACTGCTGCCCGCACGATGGTTGCGCTCCAACCCCCGCGTGATCAAACGCAAGATGTCCAACTGGGCCCTCAAACGAGCCGAGCACCACAGCCCACCACGGCCAGACACCCCGGCGGTCCGGCTGGTCGGGCCAACCAGAGCCACTTCAACCAGCCGGAAAACGACCTAAATCACCAGTATTGGGCCTAAAGGGTGTTGCAGAAGGCCGTGATCACGCAGCCGGAACCCCGCGGCTGGTCCGTCGGCTCATGCGGCGAGGGCGAGGTTGTGCATGCGGGCGACGGCCTGGACGGCGTGGTGGAGGCCGTCGCCGCGCTGCCGGCAGTCGCGGAGGATCTTGTAGTTCTTCATCCGGGAGAAGGTGTGCTCCACGCGGGCGCGGACCTTGCGGTGGGCTGCGTTGTCCTCCTCCTCGCCCTTGAGCAGGGGCCGTCCGGGGCGCCTGCGGTGCGGGACGATCAGACCGGTGTTGATGTAGGCGCCGTCGCCGAGGACCGTCACACCCTGGCAGTGCTCGGCCAGGCCGGAGTCCCGCCAGGCCTTAGCGTCCGCCGTGTTGCCGGGCACCGGGCGGGCCGCGGCCACCACCAGGCGGGACTCGGCGTCCACGATGACCTGCACGTTCGCCGAGAAGC
>NZ_JBIVBI010000041.1:0-12747 GCF_044746005.1 Streptomyces sp. NPDC086766
CACTCCAAGCCTTCGACATCACCTTCGACGGCCGGCTCACCGCCGGACGCCGCTGAAAACATCCGACCGAGTTCCACCGTTCGCTACACAGACCCCCGCGAGCCCCGCCAGGTATAGCAGAGGGATGAAGTGGTCCGGAGTGGGCGCCGCCGTGCGGTAGTCCCGGTGATTCCGCAGGCGGGAAAGAGCCGCCGGGTCGTGCTGCATCACGTCCCTGGCGCTCTCATCGAAGCGCTCAGCCCAGTCGAAACCCGAGTCCGGGCGGCGGGGGTCGACGCCGCGTAGATTGTGCACGACATTGCCGCTGCCCAGCACCAGCACGCCGTTGGCCCGGAGGGCGGCCAGTTTCGTACCCAGAACGAAGTGGTAGTCCAAATCCTTGTCCGCGTTGATACTCAATTGGACGACCGGGATGTCGGCTTGGGGGAACGCGTGGCGCAAGACCGACCATGAGCCGTGGTCGATACCCCAACTGTCGGCGTCCGCCCCGACCCAGGTCGGCTTGACCGCCTCGCTGACCTCGTCCACGAGTTCCGGCAGGCCGGGGGCCGGATACTGCACCTCGAACAGCTCAGGCGGAAATCCGTAGAAGTCGTGAATGGTTCGCGGTCGCGACATCACCGTCACTGCCGTGGCGTTGAGGTACCAGTGGGCAGAGACCACCAGGATTGCCCTCGGCCGAGGCACAGTCTGGCCGAAAGCCCGCCACGCGGCGGTGTAGCGGTTGTCCTCCAAGGCGTTCATGGGACTGCCGTGGCCCATGAACGCCGCAGGCATGAGTGGCGACCCCTGCGCCTCCGTTGTCTCTGTCACCTCACCGACATCTTCCGTACCGTGGGACGGGCACCCAGCATGCTCGTCCGAGAGCCGCTCGGCGGGCAAGCTTCCATTCGCGCGTCACCGCAAGGTTCATACGGCCGACGTACCGTCCTGGACGGGCTTGGCAGCTGGCCGGCCCGCAATCTCGGTGATCGTGCGTCCTCCCCTCAGGAACCTTTCGACTCCATGTACCGCCGACCACCGACCACGCCGGCACCTGATCGAAGCCCTGCCCCGTCACAGATGTCTGAGACCAGGCCGTACATCGCGACTCAGCGAGCTCACTGTGAAACCTGACCGCCATCGGCCGGGGGCGGGCCCGTCTACCGTTGCGGCCCGCGGCCCGGCACCGTCCCAGGCGTGCGGCCCCTGCACCAGGTCGTCGGGGAGGCCTCCAGGTGGGGCGGACGCCGACGGCTGCGACCGTATTAGTGAAGGCAAATCACGACGGGCGGCCGTCGGGCCACAGCGAATCCTTCGCTCCATAGGGAGCTGGTCGAGCGCTGCGAGACGCCCAGGTGGGTCGGCATCTTGCAATGGGCGCACACGCATCTGCTGGAGCACACAACGTACACACTGTGTGTGGTCACAGGCACCAGTCAGCTACAGGTCCTGTATGTGGCACGCAGCCAACTTGCCGGCGCCGTGGCACCCGAAAAACGGTCGAGGAGGCCACAGATGCCGCAGATATCGCACCGATCTCGTCTTCCTCACCTCCATCGATGCCCACCCGATCATCCGCCGCCATCTCAGGCGACGGCGACTCCCGACCCTCGACGCTGCGCCCGCAGAGCCGAGGAACCTGATGCGATCCAGCGCCTCGCAACACCACACCGCCGCAGCAGGAAGGGCTGAAGGGCCCTGATGATGACTACATCCGCCACTCAGCAAGTCCTAGAGGCCGTGTATCGAAAGTGGATCTTGAGCGATGCATGATCACGGTTCATGGCGCGAGGAGATCTCACGGACGAACAGTGGGCGGTGCTGGAGCCTTTGTTACCGAAGGGGAGGAAGGCGGGACGGCCGCCCATCTGGTCCCGGCGGCAGCTCATAGACGGCATACGATTCCGGGTCCGTACCGGTGTCCCATGGAGGGACGTCCCTGTTGAGTACGGGCCTTGGGGCCGGATCTACGATCTGTTCCGTCGATGGCAGCGGGACGGCACCTGGCACCGGGTCCTCACGCGGCTGCAGTCCCTGGTTGATGCGGAGGGTTCGATCACGTGGGATTTGAGTGTTGACTCCACAGTGTGCCGCGCTCATCAGCACGCGGCCGGGGCTCGTAAACGGGGTGACCTGCAGCAAGAGCCACCTGGCGGCCTATTCACCGAGCCCTCTGATCACGGGCTGGGACGTTCGCGCGGCGGGTTCACCACCAAGCTGCACCTGGCCGTTGAGCAGGGACAAAAGCCCATGTCCGTCGTGATCACCGCTGGACAGCGCGGGGACTCGCCGCAGTTCGAACCAGTGCTGGAGAAGGTCCGCGTGCCCCGCATCGGGCCGGGCCGGCCTCGTGTCCGTCCTGATCGCGTGAGGGCTGACAAGGCGTACGCCTCCCGCAGGAACCGCGCCTACCTGCGCCGACGCGGCATCCGTTGCACCATCCCGGACAAGGCCGACCAGGCGCGGAACCGCAAGAATCTGGGCGCTCTCGGTGGCCGACCGCCCAGATTCGACGCCGAGGACTACAAGGCTCGGCATGCGGTCGAGTGTGGAATCAACCGACTCAAAAGGCACCGAGCTGTGGCCACCCGCTTCGACAAACTCGCGGTCCGCTACGAGGCGACCGTCCTCGTAGCGGCCATCAACGAGTGGTTGTGACGTAGTGGTCCGACGACAACTCGAATACCCGTACTCGCCGACCGCCAGCGGGATTGACGGTCTCACGGACCGGATGCATCCCCAGTTTGTTCATGACCCGTTCGGAGGCGTCGTTACCCACTTGAGCGATGCTGACGATCCGCTCCAGCCCTCGCTCTTCGAACCCGAACCGCACAGCGGCCGCAGCGGCCTCGGTGGCCATGCCCTGCCCCCAGTGGGAACGTCCCAGCCGCCAGCCGACCTCAACCGCTGGCAGTACCTCCGGCAAGTACTTGGGCACCGAAAGGCCGGTGAACCCGGCCAGCTCGCCAGTGGACCGGATCTCCACGGCGAACAGGCCGAAGCCCTGTGACTCCCACTCGCTCTCCCACGCCTGGATCCGGCCGCGAGTCTGCTGTTCGTCAAGGACGCCGCCGTCACGGATCCACCGCATGACCTCGGGGTCGGCATTGACGGCAGCCATGGGCGCAACGTCTTCCTCGCGCCAGCGACGCAGGATCAAACGGGGAGTCTCAAGCATGACCATCCAATCATTCTTGATCACAGATGGGCTCTCCGTCATCCTCACCAGGCACTTTCGGTACACGCCCTAGCGTGCCTGGATGCCACCCTGACCCAGGACCTCGAAGCGCTCTACCAGGACCTGCACGCCCACCCAGAACTGTCCTTCGAGGAGCACCGCACGGCCGACCAAGTCTCCCGTCGCGTAAGGGAGCTGGGTTACGACGTCACCGAGGGGGTGGGGCGGACCGGCGTCGTGGCCAAGCTGGTGAAAGGCCAGGGCCCGACCGTACTGTTGCGCGCCGACTTCGACGCGCTGCCCGTCACCGAGCGGACCGGACTGCCCTACGCCTCGACAAACGACGGAGTGATGCACGCCTGCGGCCACGACGTGCACGTCACCTGCCTGCTCGGCGCCATGGCGCTCCTCGCCGGCGCACCCGAACAGTTGTGGTCAGGCACTGTCCTGGCCGTGTTCCAGCCCGCCGAAGAGCTCGGTCAGGGCGCTCAGGCCATGATCGACGACGACCTGTATGCCCGCTTCGGCACCCCCGACGTCGTCCTCGGCCAGCACGTCATGTCGATTCCGGCCGGCACGATCGCCTGCCACCCAGGGCTCGCCTTCGCCGCCACCGACGCGCTCAAAGTGCGCATGTTCGGGCGCGGGGCACACGGGTCGATGCCAGAAGCGGCGATCGGCCCGGTGGTGATGGCGGCCTCCACCGTGATGCGGCTGCAGACCGTGGTCTCCCGCGAGATCGCCTCAAAGGACCGGGCTGTGGTCACCATCGGCGCACTGCAGGCCGGGACGAAGGACAACATCATCCCGGATCAGGCCGAACTCCAGCTCAACATCCGCACCTACACCCCGCAAGTCCGCACGACCGTCCTGGACGCGGTGGAGCGGATCATACGTGGTGAGGCCGCGGTCGCCGGCGCGCAGCAGGAGCCCGAGATCGGCACCATGCACACCTTCCCGCTGATGTTCAACGACGAGGACGCGTGCGCCCGCGCCCTGGCCGCCATCGGTGAGGTGGCCGGCCACGACAAGTTGACCGACCCCGGCGCCTCCTCCGGCAGCGAGGACGTCGGCGTCTTCGGCACCAGTGCGAACGTGCCGGTCTGTTACTGGCTGCTCGGCGGCACAGACCCCGACGCCTTTGCGAAAGCCGATGCCGCGGGCACCAGGAACCGCGACATTCCGCAGAACCACTCGCCGTTCTTCGCGCCCGTTGTGGAGCCCACCCTCACCAACGGTGTCATGGCGCTGACGGCTGCGGCCCTCGCGTGGCTCGGCCCGGCCGCACACCCGGCGTAACAACCTGTGGGATCGCGAGAGCCAGTGAAGGGCACAGTGCCAGCGAGGGCTTCATCCTGTCTTCGTGTCGCTTCTTCGCGGCCTCCGTGCCTCATGTGGAGTCCCGTCATAGGCCGGGGAAGGGTTCCAGCAGGGAGCCCAGGACGTGGTCGGGTGACAGGGCCTTCAGCGCTTGAGCGGTGTAGTGGCCGCTGGCCACGGCGACAGCGGTGGCGTTGGCAGCGCGCGCAGCCTGAACGTCGAGCGGCGTATCGCCTACGACGTACACGTCCTGGACCGCCAAGTCCTTTCCGTGCAGCCGGGCGGCCTTGGCGATGGCCAGGCGGGTCACTTCCGTCCGGTCGGGAGAGTCCGAGCCGTAGGCTCCGAAGACGAAGTAGCGGCCAAGGTTCGCGGGTCGAGTTTCGTCCGCGCGGCGCCTTCCATGGCTCCAGACAAGACACCCAGGATGATCCCGGCGTTCGCGATCCGCGTCAGCGTCTCCTCGACTCCATCCAGGACTCGGTAGTGCTCTGAGGTCCGGATGTCATCCGACAGGTGCCACAGGTGAGCAGCGTACAGGCGAGCCCTCTCGTCGTGGTTCGGATCGCGGCCGAGCACGGCTCGGAAGGTCTTCCAGCCGACCTCGGGATCTGTCTCGTCGGCCGATGTGTGCTTTCCGATGTCGGCGGCGACTCCGTGCAGTTGGTCGAAGGACCATGCCCAGCTGCGTGCTCCACTGCAGCCACCTTATGAGCGCCTCGGCGCGCGGCCGTTCGTCGGCCTGTTGTGCGGTCCACTGCTCGTCGCGGGTCTGAGGTTCCCCCGAGATGAACGAGGACGGAACCAACGAAGAGTACCCCGCCGGTGTCGCCCGCCTACGGTAGCGCCGGGGACACTCCTCGTTGCAGCGCAGATGCGTGTGCCGTGATCCGGCTCTTCCCCGGCGGTTGCGTCGTGCTCCGTTTCGGGGGCGGGGCGCGTCATCGACGCTGTCGGGTTCCGAGGCATCGCTTCCAGAACCGGCGCGGCTCTCCTCCCACTCTCCTGCGGCTTCTGATTCGTCCATGAGGAGCTCTTGCAGCGTCGCTCGGGCTCCCGCGATGCGCTGCCCTCTTGCAGGACCGTGGAAAACATAACGGGGGACGAAACGGCTGGCCGGGACGGCCATGTCCAAGGCCTGGTGCGGCCGCAGCCGGTTGTAGTCCCCCACGAGTGGCCGGTGGATCTTGGCCGCTCAGCGGTCACACTCCGATGAAACTCACTGTCTCCGTCATTTCTGCCCGACCGGTACGCAGCCGTGGCACGCCTTCCTTCTCATATCCCACCGAGACGCCGCAGAAGAGCACGAGCCCGTCATCAGCCCCAACCGTCTGGCTGACAGTCTTGCGGTGCATGGTCCACATCACCTGGGGGCAGCTGTGCAACCCCTCCGCCCTCAACAACAGCATGACCGTCTGTAAGTACATCCCCGCGTCCCCCCACTGTCCGGGCCCCATCGTCCGGTCGAGGTAGCAGAAGAGGACGACCGGTGCCCCGAACGCCTCCGAGTTCAGGGCGGCGATCTTCTTGGGCCTGTCGGGGTCGTCGCGCTCGATTCCCAGGGCCTCGTACCGTTGGGCGGCCGCGGCGGAGAAGCGGTCTAGATAAGGCGATGTCAGGTCCGCCGGGTACATCGGATACTCCCGCTCATCACCCGGGTCTCCCGCCAGTGCCCTGGCCGTCGCGTTTCTCTTCAGCTCGGCCAAGGGCTCGCCGCTCACGACATACACACGCCACGGCTGGAGGTTCCCACTCGACGGAGCCCGCGTCGCTGTGGTCAGCACTCGTTCGAGTATCTCCCTGGATACCGGCTCGTCGCTGAACGCCCGCACAGCCCGACGACTGTCCACGGCCTCATACACATCCACGTCTTCGTGTCCTCTCACACTCAACCAGGCCCCCATACCGTATTCAGCGATCAGCTCTGGACAGCGCCCTGACGATCAGTCCAGTGGTTGACGCAGCGGCCCGGCAGGTCAGAGGGCGGCGTCGAAGTCGGACAGCCACTGGGTCTGTCAAATGAACGGTATAACCAGGGTGGTTGGGTTACTGACGGGCGGCTGAGAGCCGGCCGTCGAAGGTGAGGTCGAAGGCGCTCAGCGCGGTCTTCCAGCGGCTGGTCCAGCGGGCCTGGTCCTTGCCGGTGGGGTCGAGCTTGTAGACGCACTTCAACGCAGCCTGCTCGTTCGGGAAGTGTCCGCGGGCCTTGACCGCCCGGCGGATCCGCGCGTCGACCGACTCGATCACGTTCGTGGTGCAGACGATGCGACGGATCTCGGTATCGAACCGCAGGAACGGGGTGAAATCCTCCCACGCGTTCTCCCACAGCTTCACGATCGCTGGATACTTCCGGCCCCAGGCGTCGGCGAAGTCCGCGAACCGCTCCAGGGCGGCCTCCTCGGTCGGTGCCGTGTAGACGGGCTTGAGGAGCTTGGCGATCTTGTCCCAGTCCTGACGGGCGGCGTAGCGGAAGGAGTTCCGCAGCAGGTGCACCACACAAGTCTGCACGATCGTCTTGGGCCAGACCGTCTCGACCGCGTCGGGCAGACCCTTCAGGCCGTCGCAGACGAGCATCAGCACATCGTTGACGCCGCGGTTCTTGATTTCGGTGAGGATGTGCAGCCAGTGCTTGGCGCCCTCGCCACCGTCGCCCGCCCACAGGCCCAGGATCTCCCGCCGGCCCTCGGTGGTAACGCCCAGGGCCACATAGATGGGCCAGTTGGCGACGGCTCCGTCGCGGATCTTCACGTGGATGGCGTCGATGAAGATCACGGGATAGACGGCGTCCAGCGGCCGGTTCTGCCATTCGGCCATGCCGAAAGGATCTTGTCGGTGATGGTGGAGATCGTCTGCCGGGAGACCTCGGCGCCGTAGACCTCTGCGAGGTGGGCCTGGACCTCGCCGGTGGTCAGGCCCTTCGCGGACAGGGAGATGACCATCTCGTCGACGCCGGTCAGGCGTTTCTGCCGCCTCTTGACGATCTTCGGCTCGAAGGAGCCGTCCCGGTCGCGGGGCACGGCTATCTCGACCGGTCCCACGTCGGTCAGCACGGCCTTGGCGCGGGTGCCGTTGCGGGAGTTGCCGCCATTCTTGCCCGCCGGATCGTGCTTGTCATAGCCGAGATGGTCGGTGATCTCGCCCTCCAGAGCGGACTCCAACAGCCGCCTGGTCAGCTGCTGGAGCAGCCCGCCCTCGCCGGTCAGATGCAGGCCCTCGGCCTGAGCCCGGCCCACCAACTCGTCGATCAACTGGTCGTCCACGGCCTTCGCCGACACAGCCGCTGCCGACTCGACAGTCTCCTGCTCGGTCACGTTCTCACTGGTCATCGATGCATCTTCCATGATCGGGAGTTACACCGAACGATTTACAGTCCCCTTCCCGGTAGTCGCTGCCCGCGTTCGTGCCGGGGCTGGCGCAACCGAGCAGCCTGAAGTGACACCACGTCATATTCGGTTGCGTAACTACTACACCAGGAGTAATCCTGAACGCTCCCGGCGGTCGATGCGCCCGCCTGCTCCGTACCAGCACGATGACGCCATGACCTCACCATCCCAACCCCGCCCTGGATGGCGGCACGGCGGTCCGGTGTTCGTGATCGGGTTCGTCGCGAGTCTGGTCGCGGGGGCCTTGTTGGCACGAAGTTCCCTGTTCCTGCCCGGCGCTACCGCTGGCCAGCTGCGCGACTACTACACCGGCAGTCAGCTCGCGGTCGGCGTGTCGTCGCTGCTGCAACTCCTGGCTGCGGCCGGGCTGGCCTGGTTCGGCCACGGCCTATCCGCCGCGGTGGGTGCGGGACGCTGGGCAACGTCCGCCACCTGGCTTGCCGCCTCCGCTTTCGTGTTGTCCTGTGCGCTGTCGCTGTCGTTGGTTGCAGTAGCGGGCAGCGTAGGCGACGGCACCCTGCTGGTGCTGGCTCGGCTCACCCTCGCGTTCGGAGGGCCGGTGCACCTGACAGGTTTGGCCGGGCTGCTGTGGTTCAGCTCGCGTGCCGCGCTCGCCCATGGCCAGGGTCCGCGCTGGGTGATGCGTTTCGGCATCTTGATCTCGCCGCTGCTGCTGGTGTCACTGGTCTCCCTCATTTTGCCCGCAGTGACCCGAGGGGAGCCGCTGTGGCGACTGCTGGCGGCGGTGTGGCTGATCGCGGTAAGCGCCGCCAACCTGCGGCCGCCCTCCCTCGGCGCCAGATCGAGGGTGCAGGAGACGACCCGGTGACGGACGTCGGCGCCGGGCCAACCTCACCCCGTCCGTTCCGGCTGGGCCGTCGCGGGCGGCAGATCACCCTCATCATGCACCTGGTCTCCTCGGTGGCATGGCTCGGGCTGGACATCATCCTGCTTACGCTGGGGATCGCCGCCGCCAATGACGCGAGTACACGCCACGCTCGTTACCTCGCGATGCAGCTACTGATCGACACACTGCTGTTGCCTCTGGGGCTGCTGTCGATCGCGACCGGTTTGCTGCTCGTGGTCGGGGGTCGTTGGGGTCTGCTGCGTCACAAGTGGGTGGGCACGAAGTTCCTGCTCAGCGTTGCGTCAGTGGCGGCGGCATGGCTGGCGCTGCGACCCAGAGTGGACACGGCCGTCGCCGTCAGTCTGCGACCGGGCACCGCAAAGGCCCTGTTTTCCAGCGCCTACGCGCCGGGGTGGATGCTGGTGATCGCCCCATCCGTGGGATGCGTGCTGTACCTGACCGCGACCGTGCTTGGTGTGATGAAGCCCGGGCGGCGCCCGACCCGGTCCTGACGCTCCCGGTCCTGACGCTCCCGGCGTCGTCGCTGGTACCGGCGCAGATCCAGACCCTGAGGAGCAGAAGTCAGCAAGGGGCCCACCCGATCGGCGGAGCCTCAATGGCCGGGTCAAGCTCCATCAGTAGCCGAAGAAGTGAAGGCCCGGGTCTCTGACCTGCGGCCACGTAATCGATCAACGCTGCGACCTGCGACTTAGCTGTCGGTGGTTGTCAGCGTTGGTCGTCGTTGAGCAGCCCCGCACGGCCCAGAGACGGCCCGACCGGGGGGCCGCGGTGCGCCCCTCGGTGCGAACTACTGGCGGGGCGGTCGCTGAGGTCTGCTGGGCTGGTCAGCCGGACTATGAGAGACACTGACGGTTGGGGCCAGTCAGTGGGGTTGCTGTACTTCTCTGCTGTACTGCGACGGCCCCGACCGGGAGCGGTCACCGGCGGATGCCCGCCGCCTGCCCTTTCTGCGGATCTCCGCCCAAAGCAGGACGCCCATCAGCAAGACGCCGGGGATGCCCAGGACCAGCAGCGTCCGAACCGCGACCACTCTCTCGTCCTCTTGGCCCGTATAGGTGCCCAGTGGCGACCCGTAGCTCATCGCGAACGCAAGAATATCGAACAGCATCGTGGTGATCACGAATGCACACAGGAGCACTTCGCCGAGCACCCAGAGTGCTCGCCCCGCCATAGCCAACCCACGCACGCCTACCCCCTGCGCCGTCACCCCAAGATCCGAGCGCTCGGCACGGTACCCGACACGAACCAAGGGTCGCACGGCCTCCGCAAGGTCGGCGTAGCGCCTTTGGCTGGGAGTTTCAATGACTCAGTCAAGCGCCGCCGCGCTCGGATCCTGGAGCCCCAGTTTGGAAGATCGCGTATGCGGATGGGGTCTGAACTGGTAAAAGGCTGACCTGCGGCTTCTCGTCGCAGCCTCCGCCGTTCCCCGCTGCTCCCCGTTGCTTCCCGTCTGATCGGGCACAAGAAGGGCACGCGTGCGTCTATCCGTCCAGCCTTGCCCAGAAGCGCCGCTGCGCTGGCCAGAGCAAGGCGGTGACGATCAGGCCTGCGGAGAGTCCGAGCGCCCAACACCACCCCACCGAGAGCACATTGCCGAGCAACAGGGCGGGGAGCGCGAAGAACAAACTCGCAAACACGAACACGAAGAGGACGAACGTTGTGATCAGGTGGCGCCTCAGCCACGACACCGCCCCGGCGCGCCCGAAGATCGTCGTCAGCCACCAACTGTAGACCGCGATGCCTTCGAACAGTCCCCATGTGGTACCAAACCGCGCCCAAGCTATGGCGCTGGGAAGCAACGGCCAGGCCCATAGGAAGACCTGCTTAGGAACACTCATCGGCTCGCCGGCCGGATCCTTGAAGACGAACACCGTTGTCCTCCGAGCGCTTGACGATGCCGCCCGTTGACTAGATCGCAGGCAGTGCGACCGGTCAAGACGTTCGCTTCGGTCGTCGCCCGCGTGAGCCGCCGAAGCTCCTTTGCCTCCCGTGCGCAGCAAGCGACGTCAGCCCCATAGCGCAAGCCGCTGACCTAGCCTGTGGCCATGTTGCTGATCTACGGCGGCAAGCCCGCTGCCGACGCGCCCATCCCTCGCACCGGCGGTGTCCCGCTCGTCCCCGAGGGATTCGTCTGGCCGGAGTGCCGCAATTGCGGGGGACCTATGCAGTTTCTCGCCCATTTGCCCCTCGACATCGGTACGGTCGCGGTGTTCTTCTGCCAGAACGAGCCCGGCATGTGCGACGACTGGGACGCTGCCGCCGGCGCCAACCGCGCCTACCTCTTTTCCGGCGACCTCACCCCGGCCTCCATCCCCGCCGAGGGCGAAACGCTCTTGGGCGCCGCCACCGCCCTGCGCCTCCGTCCCACTGATCACCCCACCGAAGAGCCGATTCTTGGACGGCTGGGCGGTGAGCCCGACTGGATCCAGGGCGACGAGACCCCCGCGTGCCTCACCTGCGCCGCCATGACGTTCACAGCCGAGCTGGAGGAAGGGCACGACTTCGCTACCTCAGCGAACTTCGGCGGTGCTGGCCGCGGTTACGTCTTCAGCTGTCAGCCCTGCGGTGAAGCCGCGTTCCTTTGGCAGCGCTGAAGCCGTCGGTGACGCACCGTGGGGCAGGTCAAGGTGTCGACGAACCCTGCAGCAGTCCCGGGCGGGAAAGTTGAGGACCGCTCGCCCAACCCAACTTCGACCGGTCTACCTACGGGCCGACCGCCGCGGCTTGCGAGGCTGTAGCCAGCGCCGCAGTGCCGCGATGTTCCTGCTCTTGACTGCCGTCATCCGGACGGTTTCGTGAGGGCCAACGTGGAAGACCCATAGGGGTGACCAACGCCTTCGCCCACTCGGATCGGTCCAGCGGACAGCTGGAAAGTCGGTGATCTCTGTGATGCTGCTTCGAGGAATGGTGCGAGTCCGTAGATAGCCTCGGACTGTCAGCTCGGTGTTCTTGCACGAGACGCTGAGCCGGTACCCCCGGACAGCGATGATCGCAGACAGGAACAGGACCAAACAGACAACCAGGCGTGGGTACACGGTGGTGGCCTGGGCCTCGTAGAGGGCGCTCACGGCGACTGGGACCAATCCCAAGCTGCTGTTGGCTATACGCCCCCACCTCGATGGCGCCAGTTCCATAGCGGCTCCTCTTGCTGCCGGAGATCAAGTGTGCGAAAACGCCTTCCGCTCGGGATCGCCGCAGCCACGATCTCACTACGCTCTGACGACCACTGCTCTCCACAGAGATCGGAGACGCACATTTTGCAAGTGTGTGGCCTCATCCTTATCAGGTCGATCAAGGAGAGACTTCGGCCTCGGTCAACCCGCTGCGTGCCTCGACTCGCTGTCCGCTGAGGTCCGGCGTCGACCGCCGCTGTTCGCGCCTGTTGGTGTCAGCTGCTGGTGTCAGGAACTGGGGCGCTCGACGTGTTCGGGGTACTTGTACGCCGGATCATCTCCATAACGTGCACTGCCTGCTCCGTGCGGGCCCATAGCCGTACAGGTCCCGCAGGCGATTCACACTCGATCACCAGCACTCCGGGCGGGAGCCACAACGTCTCGCGGAAGGTCGCTTCGCGTGTGCGGATGTAGCGCAGATCTGCCGGGAGTTCACGCAGCCGCGTCCACGGCCAGCGAGGCTTCCACCGGAACTCGTCGCCAGCCCGTACCCGGCCAAGGCTGTATCGGCGCCCCTTGTCCGGCAGGTTGGCGCCGACCTGGAAGAAGACTGCTTCCCCGGCTTCGGCCCGAGCAGCTGTCCGCCGCGCTCGCCGTGCCACGAGCATCGTCCCGAGCACCGTGCAGACGAAGACGCAGATCCCGTAGATCATGCGCGAAGTAAAACAGGCGGCCAACCCATCGCCAAGGGGTGAGGCGAGCCTTGGACCTGACATCACCCACCACTCTCCCCAGCTCCCATCCCGTACGCCGTCGACCCACACACCGTGGAGCGGGCGTGGTTCAGGGCGTCCAGGTGGAGCGCGCCCCTGTACGAACGACTGTGAGGATTGATCACGGCAC
>NZ_JBIVBI010000042.1:0-12593 GCF_044746005.1 Streptomyces sp. NPDC086766
CCAGGCTCTACGTCAAAGGCATGGGAACCCAGAAGGACCGTCAAGGATCTCCTGACGACAAACCGTCAAGGAAGTCCTGAGACCTCACACCGACAACGGTGAACCACGGCGAATCACCCGCTCCCCCGCAGGTCAGCGACTCCCCAACTCAGCAGACATCCACGTACGCACTCTTCCAAACTAGGGCTCTACGCGCCGCCGATCACCACGGGCGCACCGTTGCGACTTCCCCCGGCGGAACCACTCGACGACCGAACCAGTCTCCTGACGCCGGTGCGGCGGAACCAGCACCTTCGGCCAGTTGAACCAGGCGATCGTGACGTGCGCGGTCAGCAGGAGAAATGACCCCACGATGAGGAGCGCGCCCGTCACCACGAGCGACCTAACGCCCGTGAGGACAAGCGGCATCGCCCCGCTCAAAGCCGTCAGCCACGCCGCAAGCGGCACGATGCCGCGCTCGTGCCCCCTGATGACAGACGGGTTCGAGGAATACCGGTAGGTGCGCAGGGCCGGAGCCCGGTCCGAGTGGGTCCAGTGCAGCCAGGCCACCCGCACCATCACCACCGAGCAGCTGAGCATGAACACGATCGCGAAGATCCCAAAGCTGATCCTGGCCACTCACCCTCCCCTGCATGCGTCGGACAGACACACCAGTATCCGCACGTCCTCGCAGCCGGTAAGCCCCCGCATCCGGAGGCCACCCGGTCGGCACGCGAGTGGTTTCCAAGTACGGCTCGTAGCTGACATCCAGCCCTGACATCAACATCGCCGGGCAATGGCGAACCGGACCAGCCTCCCGGGGACCAGAGACCTTGTCACATGCTGGAGAACCACCAGGCGATCTCCACCCCCGGCTTGAACTTACAAGGCAGTGATCACGCTACTGGGGCATCGTTCTTGGCCTACGCCAACAGCGGCGGACAACCACATACTGATGGCTACTTCCGCGCACCTCCTGGAGAGTGCACCACAAGGCCACTCAAGGCCTGAAAAGCGGAAGGTCGGCCGTATCCGCGTGCCCGTTGCGTGCCCGATGAGGCGGGGAACCAGGGGGAGCCGCAGTGAGCCGGACAAGCGAACGACCCCCGACCGTTTTTACAGTTCAGGGGCCCTTTCCCTTGGTGTGGCGGGTGCAGGGTTCGAACCTGCGCAGGCGTAAGCCGACAGATTTATTAGTTGTCACCTGGCTTAGCTGGCCGGGAATCCCAGCCCTCGCAGTGGAGACGTGTGATCAAGTTTTCGGCTACGTCCAGAGCCGGCTCGCGCACCACGTACCGGGTGATGCCCCAGCGCTGCTCGTGTCTGGCCATCGCCGCGAGGATTTCGTTTTCGGTGCCGATCCACACGTACGGTGAGGCCAGCACGTCGTGCTCGGTGCTGCCAAAACGCTCGGCAATGCGGTGTGCAACTGCCCCCGCGTCGTCGGTGATTTCCACCATCTGGACGAGCGCTTCTCGTGACGGTGCTGTCTTCCGACCGGCAGCACCCTGTTCGATCAGTTCCACCTGCCGGTCGATAACGTCACCTCGCCACCGCACTTCGTGGCTGTGCCCATCTGCCAACGTGCGGCCGAGTCCGCTCAATGCGACAACGTCGGCATGCTCACCAGCCCACCGCAATAGCGCGGAGTTGCCGCCTCCGAACGTGAACGGCACCCGAGACTGCACCGGGCGGGGGGCGTCCAGTCGCGCTGCCTGTGCATATACATCAGGGCCGTTGCTGGTTGTCTCATCTCCAGCCAGCAACGCGCGGCATGCCTCTGCTACCGCTATGAAGCGCCGAACACGCCCGGCAATGTCCGGCCGACGTGAACCGAGCATCGCCCACTCGACTGGAGTGTGGCCAGCCCCCAACGCCAAACGCGCCCTCCCGCCGGACACAACGTCGAGGGTTGCGACGTCACTGGCGAGTAGCAGCGGCTCCCGGACACCAGCGTGGGACACGTAGGACCCGAGACCAAGGCGCTCGGTGACCGATGCGGCAGCCGCGAGGGCAACGAATGGAGATGCTGCCGTACCCGGGTGATCAGCGGCGAGTAGCGCATCAACACCTGCTGCCTCGCACCGTCGTGCCAGGGTGACCCAGGACCTCGCGTCTTTAGGTTGCGCCTGTACGGAGATCGACACCATCAGCACACTCTGCCGCCGCCGACCGCGGTACCGCTACCTACCTCGGTGACGATCAGCTCACGGCGAACGCATACCAGAGGCCCTGGACAAGGCTATCCAGATGACTGAAGCTTTCTCATCCTGATCGCCAGACGGTCTCGATGGCGTGCGATTGGTGCTGCAGCGGGCCTTGCGGAAGATCCGCCATTGCTTGAGGCGGGCGAAGGCGCGTTCTCCCGGTGCCCGCAGCCGGGCGTGGTCGCGGTTGAAGGGGCGTACTTCTCGGGAAGGTCTCGGCCGTAGTAGGGGGTGCGTACGGTGGCTCCAGCTCCGCGGTAGGCCCGGTCGGCAAGGACCCGGACGCGTGCGGCCCAACCTCGCGAGCGTGCTCAAGCCGACGCACTGACTGCCGCTCGGGTCTACGAATAGCCCTGGTGGGCACCGCGTCCCTAGCGTGCCTGATCGAGCGGCGCCCCGCGGGGAACACCGGGGAACGTCGGCGAGCACCCCAAGAACGAGCAGCTCAGCGTCTCGCCAGGTCAGTGCCCATCCGCGTACGCGATCTTCCAAACTGGTGCTTCAGGACCCGGGCAGCGGCGCTTGACTTCGTCATCGAGGACCCCGCCGAGGTTGCCGCGAGACTCATCGTGGCAATGGGCTCAGTGGCCGTCGGTCTCGGGCCGGTGCCAAGACTCGTCGTCCTCCAGCGCGAGGTCGTCCGGGATGCCGTCCTTAAGCTTCCCTTCGAGCCACATGCTCAGCCATTCACGGAGCAGCAGGTCGCACTTGTGCCGCTCTCCCTGGTCCCACCACCACATCTGCCCTTCCGGGTGGCGGCAGTCGAGCATGGACCACGTGGCACAGCCGTGGTCGCAGAACAACAGCACCCCGTGAGGCGGGGCAGGTGGCGCTTCCGGATCCGGATCGGGCTCGTCGTACTGGAGATACATCTCCAGCATGCTTGGCCCGTCGCTCGTGTGTCCGTTGCGGAGGCCTTCGATGCCGCCGGAGGGACCGAATCCGCCGTTTGCCACCTCTGTGTAAAGGCGGCGGAGCAGAGGCGGGAGTGGGTAACCGATGATGCGCTCTGCCTCCGCCAGTGCCTCCGCAGATGCGGGTGCCGGCGTGAGCAGCCTGTCGCGCCATTCCGTTGGGCGCCCTGCCTGAACGCGGGCCTTGACGGCCGCCAGCACCTCGTCATCGGTCACGCTGATGATGATCGCAGATGCCTGTGCGGGTCAGCAGCGAAGTACAGCAACCATGCCGACCGGGGTCAACCGCACATGCCCCCAGTAGCCCGTCTGACCAGCCCACCAGACCTCAGCGACCTCCGTGCCCATAGTTCGCATCGAGGGGCGCACCGCGAGACCCCCGCACGGTCCTTGGGGGCCTGGTAGCCAGTGATCAAGGTCACGACACGTGCCACGACCGTGCCAGAACGGGCGGGGAACACCGGGGAACGGCGGGTACTGATGTGAGCCGAGAACGAGAACGGCCCCTGACCAAACTCACTGGTCAGAGGCCGATTCCCACAAGCGTGGCGGCGTCAGGATTCGAACCTGGGAAGGCTGAGTCGGCAGATTTCAAGACTGCTCCGCCCGAGGCGACCCGTCGCCGACACCTCCGTATAGCCCCCACTCGTCAAGGCCGGAGTAGATCAACGCAGTACGCCCCCTTGGAAAGGACAGGCATCGCGCCTCGCCTGTGTAGATCGCGACCAGCGAATCCGCACCGCGCCACCAGTTGTCAGCGAGCCCCTGTACCTCCAGGACCGGTTCCATGGCATCAACTTCGATGCCATCGACGTCATCGCCCGTGATCTTCGTGATCTGCTTGGCCCACATCGACGCGTGATGAGTCAGCGCGAGCACCTCGATCCACCCTTCGACACTCGCGTGCAACGGCGCCCAGCTGTCCGCTTGGATCCCAAACTCACCGGCCGGGCCGATCATGAATGCGTAAGGAACGGCGGTCCGCTGTGTGCCGGCCTCGAACCACCAGCCCTCGGAGGACGTTCCTTCGGGGGAGTCGGCGTCGAAATACTTCGGCCCTCCGTCGTACTGGGAGGCCGGCGGCAGGAGTAGGCCGCCCCAGTGCTCCTGGTAGGCCGCCATGCGGTCAACGACACCCGCTGGGATTCCCCGGTCAAGCCACCACTGCCTGCGCCGCTCGACAGACCGGGTATCGACCCTGATGCCGTGCACAGCGACAAAGTTGCGAGCCCGCCGAGTCAGCCCGCCGGGGACATCCTTGATGCGGTTGAGATCCACTAGGTGGACGCTACCCGCACAGCAGCGACGTACCGCAACCCCAGCGCTCGCCCGCGATCGGCAGCGGTCGTCATGGGCTCAACTTCGCCCGACACGACCGTGACCAACCGTTCTCTCTAGCCTCGCGCTTTCATGAAGCGGGCTGTCCGGCAGGTGGTCAAGAAAGCAGAAAGTGCCTCTGACCAGCAAGAATGAGGATTGTCGAGGTCCTTGTTCCTGCCATCGCCGGAGGCACTTCCCAGGTGAAGCACTCTATCGGGTTGTACCCCCGTGTCCGCGTCCAGGACGACGGCGGCCAGGTCGTCTCCCAAGCCGGGGCGGTCCTGCTCGTCGAAACGGTCCACAAGACCGGTCTTGACCAGGCCATATCCCAGGCTCTGGCCCCGTGGCGCAAACCGCGGGCCGTCCACGATCCCGGCAAGGCCCTCTTGGACCTCGCTCTGGCGGTCGCACTGGGCGGCGACTGCCTCGCGGACGTCGCGATGCTGCGGTGTGAGCCGGCCGTCTTCGGCCCGGTCGCCTCCGACCCGACCGTCTCCCGCCTGATCGATACCCTCGCCGCCTCCGGCGAGAAAGCCCTGCAGGCCGTCCGGTCCGCGCGGTCCGAAGTCCGCAGCCGGGTCTGGTCACTGGCAGGCAAGCACGCCCCAAACGCTGATGGGCAGGTCCCGATCGACCTCGACGGCGTCCTGGTGATCGCGCACTCCGACAAGGAAGACGCAGCCGCAACCTGGAAGAAGACCTATGGGCATCATCCTCTGACGGCCTTCGTCGACCACGGCCCGGGCGGAACCGGAGAGCCGGTCGCCGCTCTTCTCAGGCCGGGAAACGCGGGCTCGAACACGGCAGCCGACCACATCACCACCGCCCACCTCGCCCTGGCCCAAATGCCGAAGAAGTACCGGCGAGGGCGCCAGACGCTGGTCCGCACGGACTCCGCCGGCGGCAGCCACGACTTCGTGTCCTGGCTAGTGGCGTTGTTCACGAGTTTCGACAGCAGATGTTCACCACTTCGGGAGGCACCCGGGCGGCGTCGTGTTCGATGTTCACGAGAATGGACAGCACCGAGCCTTGACCCCTCGACCACCGGCGGTACGGGCTGCCGGTTGCGCCGCCGGACAACCGCATCAGAGGAGAGCGGCTACTCGTGGGCCTGGCATCATCGGGCAGGCAGCCGGCCTGTTCGCCGTCACCTGGCGCTGTTTGGCTCGGTCTGGGAACTGATGCTGGTGAAGCGCGCGGTCGGGACGGCCCTGTCGAACTCGGCGAGCGGGGGGCACAGCACGCTCCTGCGCGACAGCGCCAGGAACCTGGTTGGCCACGCGGACCTGCTCAACGGAAAACGTGCCGTCGCCGCGCTTGTCGCGGTCTCCGCGGTAGCGGGTGGTGCGCTCACCGCCGCCACCATGAAGGCGACGCCGCACCTCAAGACGAAGTTCCGCTCCGCGGCCCAGGACACGGCAGAAGGGGCGACAGAAGCCGCCTCCGACCCTGTCGAGCAGCCGGAAACCCTCCAGGGGCCGCGACTACGCGCTGTCTGACCATCAGGCAAAGCGCCAGCGCGGCGCCTGGGTGGTTGGAGGGGTTCACCTCGATCCTCGCCGTGGCGGCGGCCGCCGCGTTCGGCGCCACAATCCTGCCCGAGTCCGCCATCCCCTACCTTGGCCTGCTGCCGCTCGCCCTGGGTCTCAAGCGTGACCGAGCACCGCAGTTGGCCCCGCTGGACAACTCCGATGCACAACCACAGCCCGGTTGCTCAGAACAGGGAGTCCCAGAAGACCGCTTCCGGGTCGGGTTCTTCTGGGTGGAGCATGCAGCGTCTACAGCGCAGGAGTCCTGGTTCGTTGGTGCCGGAGGCGGCGTTCATCCACGGCAGGGCCTCCATGGCGTGTGCGCGCTCGTCGTCGGCGAGGGCGTCGACGGTCCGGCGGAGCTGCTCGGGTGCGGATTGGTCGGTGAGGCAGAGCCAGCCGACCGCCGCCGTCAGGCGGGCTTCGGGGGCCTCCGTCCGGTCGTGCCACCGTTCGCGCAGCCACGTAACGGTCGGCGGGTGCGGGTGGGCCCGGGTGATCTCGGCGGTGGCCAGGAGTAGGGCGGCGCGGACCATAGCGTCACCTTCGGCGGCGAATCCGTTGGCCAAGGCGGTCCGGATGATGTGGTCGGGGTCGGCGGCGGTCGCCAGGACGTAGGCGGCATCGACGCGGACGGTGGGGTCGGAGTCCCCGAGGAGGGACAGGAGTGCGGAGGTGTCTGTGGTGATCGCGGCTCGGGCGGCGGCCACCGCCTACTCGGCGGCCGAGGCGCCGCAGCTCGCCCTGGATACGGGTCGAGCCCCACGTGGGGTTCTCGTGGGCCAGGCGCAGGATCAGGGCGGTGAGCTCCTCGGGGATCGGCGGTCGGCCGGTGCGCGCGGATTTCTGCTTCCACTTCCAGCGCAGCAGACGTCGGTGCCAGGCCAGGAGGGTGCCAGCGTTGACCAGGCGGTGCCGGCGCAGCCTGCCTGGTAGGTGTCGGGCGAGAGCTGCGAGCACGGCGCGGTCCGGCCAGGCGAGGCGCGGCCGGGCGCCGAGCTGGCGGCGCAGCACCGCGACCTCGTGGCGCAGCGCAAGCAGCTCGACGTTCTTGGCCTCCTCCGACCGCGACAACAGCAGGAGCAACCCGAGAAGCTTCAGGAAGACCAGGTACAGCACACGCAACGCCATGCAGCCCGACCCTGCCATGAGCGACTGGGGCTGCAAAGTACCTGTTCAAAGGCTATGCATTACTTCTGGCACCCCACAGGTACGGGCAGATGGGCTTCTTCCAGGCCGAAGGCGACCCTCACTGCCCCGCGTCCAGCACCCGCGCTCCGGCCGACACGAGCGCTGTGCAGAAACGCGCCTCACCGTGTACGTCCTTCCCCTTACGGGCCAGTGCCGCGAACCGTCCCCCCGGTCAACTCCTCCCAATGGCTCATGGCGTCGACTATAGGTCGATCGTGTGCCACTCGAAGATGTGCCGTCGGCCGGTAGTGTGGATGCGTTCCGATGGGTCCGCAGCCGTGGGGCTGCCGGTGGAGAGGAGCAGTGATGAGGCCTGCCACAGAGGCCGTACTGCGTGCCAACGCGGCTACGATCCACGAACTCGGGCACCGCTACGGCCTGCACCACTTCGCGCTGAGCGCAGAGCCGGGCGAACTGATCGCCTCGCTGGACGAGGGGCGCTCCTACTTCGACGTGACAGCGTTCGAGGCTGATCTGACAGGAATCCTTGGTGCAGCCGTGGAGGTGGTGCCACGCGGCCCCGGAATGGAGTTTGAGGAACGCGAGTCTCTGGACGATCTACGAGGTGTGGCGTGACGAAATCTCTGGGGGAGCGTGAACAGCGGGAGCTGACCGCTCTCCTTGACGCCCAGACCGCACTGGCGCGTGCCCGTGCACTCCTCGCAGAAGGAGAGCCGAAGCCGGGTGACACGATGTTGCTGGCCCTCGCATACTGCATGCTGACTTTCGGGGAAATGTTGAAGCAGACCGCGCGAGGCGTGGTCACACCGGCTTTCAGCGGCCCGATCGCACTGCGCGACAAGCTCGCACATATCCCGCACCGCAAGCTCAACCCCGCCGTCCTAGCTGCTTCCATCGCACGGGCCGAGGAAGAGATCCTGCCTTTGATCCAGGCTCGGATCACCGACCTGGGTGGCCAGTGAGCTGACTGTCCTCGGCATTAAGATGGCCGCCTCGAGCGGGTGGGCATCCTCGCCCGACTGCTTCGCCCGCCAGATCGTCTCCCCGCGCACCCTCCTCTCCCGGCACCAGCAGCTGATCAAGACAGATGGACACAGCCGCGGCCCCCGGGGCGCCCTGTAGGGTGCCAAAACACCTGTTGACCAGGAACTTCACGATGGTCGGTAGTCCTGACAGGCTCGGACTGCACGGCCTTGTGCATTCGGCTCCTCGGATTGATCCTGCTCCTCTCCAGTGCCGACCGGGCGAGGGACCGGGCCGCGGTCTGCCCCAGCGGTCGGCGCTCTGGCCGACCGCTGGGGCACCGAACCGCATCCGCCGGGCGGCAAGACCGTTTGGGCGGAGGTGAGCCACCGGTTCCGCTGACGCAGGACGCCCGCCCCGCCCAACAGGCCGACAAGAGTTCCCCGTTCACTTCCGGCAGTCGCCTTCGACGCGCTACCGTCCCGACAGGTGAACGCGAGGGGACGTGACGTACGGAACGCCCCCTCGGGCGCGGCATACCGCGACGACAATGCGTGGCCCAGAGCCGGTTTTCCCAAGGGTCGGAAGTCCGCGGTATCGCTGGCTTCCACCCCAGGAGTGCCGAGTGATCAGGGTACGGCGAATCCACTACGACGAGGTGCGCTCCGGAACCTGGTGCCGGTGCGCCACGGTCGCGAGCGTCTGCCATGCGACCTCTGGGTGGCATGTCTCCTCGGGATCGCCGCCGAAGCGGTCGAGCACGACGGTCTCCGCGCCCAGCGGACGCAGTTGTTCGAAGTCATTGAGGATCTGATCGTTCGTACCCTCACCGGCCGGACGGTTGGGGCGCGCGGCCGGCTCGTCGGTCACCCGCACGATGCGGGTGACCGACGCGGGCACCGGCCGTGGATCCTCGGTCACGATCTCCTTCATCCGTTCCACAGCCTCACGAAGCCAGTCGAGCCTGATCCACAGCGGATACCCCGTCGCGCCGAGCCGACCGCCCGCGTCTCCCGGCGGCACTGTGGCCACCGATCCAGAGCGGGCTCCCCCGCTGCGGGAGGCGGCCGCGTTCTCCCCGGTCTTACGGATCACCTGAAGGTACTCGTTAGTCAGCTCGGGCTCAGAGGCGCTCTCGGTCACACGAGCGGGCATTGCCGGGGGTGACCGATCAGCTGTCAAGGGCCGGGGAGGAGGTCGCTGCGGTCTTGGTGGCCTTGTCGACGGACGCCCGCACGGCCCGCTCGAATGATGCCTGGTCGGTCTTGGTGTAGCTGAGCATCGAAACGTTGACGATGGCGCCGCCCACGCGTACGACTGCATTGTCGAACTGCAGCGAGTAGACAGTCTTGTCGGCGGGAATCAGCCTGACCCGGGTGCCCAGAGAGGCGTCTCCCACGTCGGGGAGGCTAAGCCTCTGGAACCGGACCCTGACCTTGCCGAGTTCCTGATCCGTCGCCGTGAAGTCAGTGCAGTCTTTCGGCATCGTGGACGCGTCCACCCTCTCCCTCGCCTCGTCCGGGAGGTATGCGCTGATGCCGGTCAGCAGGTTCGGCCCGTCCGGGCCCTTGGTGAAGGCCCGCACCGCGACGTTCTCCGGCTTGGGCCCGTCGTCGGAGCCGACCACGGTGTCGAGCACCGGCTGGCAGGCCGCCTTCTCGGCGATGGCGATCTGGAATTCGTATTGGCCGGCGTTGTCGTCCTCCGGGAACGTGCGGTCCTTCCGCCACCCCGACGGCAATTCTGCGGCTGTCAGCAGGGCGGCTTTGACCTGCCCGGCGGTCAGCGGACTCGGCGTCGCAGAGGGTGAAGGCGAAGCCGAGGGCGAGGCGGAGCGCGCCTCCGCACCCTTGTCCTGCGACGTGTCCTTGCCGCCCCCGAAGTCACACCCGGCAGTCAGCAACAATAAGCAGACGATGAATGCGGCACCCCCCGTGCCGCGCAACCCAGCGCGCATGGATACCCCCGTTACGCATGCAGCAGTTGACTTGCACGGTAAGCCCGGGAGAAGGCCTGGACAAGGGATCCGGCAAAACGAACATCCCCTGTCACATCGTCCGGGGGCTCAGCGAAGGGGCGTTGACCCGGGACTGCTGCAGGGTTGGGTGACACCTGACCATGCAGCAGTCCCGAATGCGGCCTGGACCAGTATGAGGTCCGTCGCTACACGGGCTGGTACCGGCACATCACTCTCACCCGCCCTGCTCGGCCGCGCGCACGACCTGAGAGGCCGTTCTCTTTCCGAACCTCGTGTGACGTCTTTGCTGGTCAGGCATGAAGCAGGTGCTGCCGCGGGAGTCTCGGCTTGTTGCCGGTCGAGAGGTCGTGGGGGTGGCGGATGCCGTCGATGCGGGCGGTTCTGGAAGCACGGCAGAAGGCCGCAGCCGCGCGGGGGAGGCAACTCGAAGACGAGTTGGAACGGGTGCGGGCGGCTCTGGCGGACGCGGAAGAAGTGCAGCGACGCCGGGTGATCGGCCTGGAGGAGTATCTGGAGGCGCTGGCCGAGGAGGAGGCACCTGCCGAGGTGGCCGGCGAGGTGCCGCGGAGGAAGCCCATCGGACCGCGCCGGGCGGTGCCTCACCGGCGGAACGCGGCCGGGGTGAAGGAGTTGTCGCCGGAGTATCAGGTGTTGATGGCCGCCGCGGCCGATGCCGGAGCCGACGGGCTCGGGGCCCGGCGGGCTGCGGTGGTGCTGGGCTGGGACAGTGCGTCCGCCTCCCGCGTTGAAGGTGCCAGGGCACGGCTGAAGCGGCTGGTGGAACGAGGCTGGCTGGTCGAGCAGAAACCAGGCAGGTTCACGCTGCCAGCACCGCATCAGGTCCCTGGTGTCGAGTGGCCAGGCGACGGCTCACGAGCATGGTCATCCACCACAGGACGAAGGCTTCGCTGGTGTCGGTGCGCCGCTCGTAGTCCCGGACCAGGCGCCGGCTGCGCAGACACCAGGCGAAAGATCTCTCCGCGACCCAGCGGCGGGGCAGGACCTGGAAGCCGCGGATGTCGTCGCTTCGGCGGACGATGTCGAGCACGACTCCGAGCTGTGCCGCACTCCAGTCGACGAGGTGGCCGGTGTAACCGCCGTCGGCCCAGAACCCGTGACAGCCGCCCGAAGCGGTCCCTGACCGCTGCGAGCAGGACGCGGGCGGCGTCCCGGTCGGTGGTCGAAGCCGGGGTGACCAGCACGGCCAGCAGCAGCCCGAGCGTGTCAGTGAGCAGGCGCCGCTTGCGTCCGTTGACCTCCTTCCCCGCGTCGAAACCTCGCGAGGTGAGGGCGACGGTGGCGTCCACGACCGCCGCACTCGACTCCTGATCACGGCCTTCGGCACTGCGGACGGCCTCGCGCAGCCGGTCGTGCAGCTCGGCGATCCCTTGGGCCACCGAACCGGTGGGGTACCCGGGACCACCAGCACGCTGCGGCGTGACGCAGGCTCCCGAAGAGGCCCGTCACCTCCGCCGGCAGGCCCGTGTCCCGCCAGCGTGCGAAGAAGGCATACACCCGTGGCCAGGGCGGGAAGCCGGACGGCATTGCCCGCCACTTGATGCCGTTGTCGACGAGGTAGCGGACCGCGTCGATCATCTGCCGATGGCAGTAGCCCTCTGGCCGCCCGCCCCGGCCGGCCAGCCATCCCGGCGCCGGCAGCAGTGACGCACTGGGCCGCCCCGGGCGCATGGGACGTCAAGATCAGGCCCATGGACGTCGCCACGCGCCAGGAGGAGCTGGAATCGGAGTTCCACCTACGACTGCTCCAGGTGAGCTTCCCCGCCTCCGACCTGCCGGAACTCGTACGGCGCCTCCGTGAGCACGCGGCGGGACGCTCGGTTGCGCCCACACCTGCCGACTGGAGCACCGTGGGACGGTGAGAGCGCGGAGGCTCTGGGATCAGTGCGTGCGGTGGCCCGGCGGCAGCCGGACGGATGGGCCGAACCGGACAGGTACTCCGGGGGCGTACAGGACACTGGCCAGCTCGGTCCGGGGCGGGGTAAGGCCGGCCGCCGCTATCAGGGATGCGTCCCAGCCGAGGAGGTCGCATCTGCGGAACGTCCACACGGGGTGGGCGCTGGGCATGTAGTACGTGCACTTCACAAGGCGTTCGTGCAAGCCCCAGCGGCGGGTCAGGAGTTCGTGCAGCGGCAGTGGCGTCGCGACCTCGTCGCCGACATCGAGCCAGACGTGACCGGCGGGGCGGGCATCCAGTGGAAGGTCTCCGCCAGGTCCTCGCCGAAGAACCGGCGGGCCAGCATAGGGCGGGCGCGTTCGGTGTGGTCGCCGTCGACCCGGTGGTCGCCGTGGATACGGTCGACGGAGCGCTGCAGCAGCCGCAGCCGCATCAGCCGGTCGTCGGTGACGACGTGGTCCAAGCCCTCATCACGCAGGCCCGGGCGGGGGGCGGCGATCTGCTCGTACTAGTTGCGGACTATGCCATCGGGCATGCGCCGGTTACTGAGGTTTTCGGGTTGTCGTCGGGTGGTGACGGTTCATGATCCCTGCGGTATGCCGGTGGGGTGAGGTATCCGGAGGGTGGGGGCCTGAC
>NZ_JBIVBI010000043.1:0-11680 GCF_044746005.1 Streptomyces sp. NPDC086766
AGGACCCTCGACAAGTCCCATCGTTGCAGGTCAGCAGCACTCTCCACTTATTTGATCAAGACCCGGACAGGGCCGCTCGCGAAAGCGCGAGGTTAAAGAGATAGTCGGCTGTACGCTGCATCCCGGTTGATCCAACCGTGCCGTTGAGACGTTCGGCACCAGTTTGGAAGAGTGCGTACGCGGATGGTCGCTGACCTGGCGAGACGCTGAGCTGCTCGTTCTTGAGGTACTCGCCGACGTTCCCCGGTGTTCCCTGCGGGGCGCCGCTCGATCAGGCAAGCAAGGGACACGGTGCCCACCAGGGCTATTCGCAGACCCGAGCCGCAGTCAGTGCGTCGGCTTGAGCACGCTCGCGAGGTCGGGCCGCACGCGTCCGGGGGTGAGGCTCGTGATGGTGTACTTCGCGACACCGTTGGTGACGAATGGGTCCTGCGCGGTGATCTGCTCGACGGCGGAGCGGTCGCCGTGCGCGATGATGGCGCCACCGATCGAGGTGGGAACGGTCTGGCCGGAGACCAGAAATGTCCCGTTGCGGTGGTACCGCTCAAGGTAAGCGACGTGGTCCTCAATGAAGGGTTCCGCGGCCTGCTCCGAGACCGTGTAGTCCAGCAACAGCAGGTGGAGCATGGCGTCCTCCTCGGCTTTGTCGGTGGTCGACGCATCATGGCGCCTAGGAGCGTGGGTCGGTAACGAGCAAGCCGTCGAGGGTTGGTGGTCGGATCTCTGGCGGTCTGGGGTTTGTTGGCGGTGTCGTGGCGGGTGCGGGGTGTGTGTTGCTGTGGAGGGTGATGCTGCCGCCTGGGCGCTCAGGCTCGGGCGGTGGCCAGTCCGGGGGTTCCGACCTGCCCGAAGATCTTTCGCAGGTTGTGGCATGCAGCGAGTAGTCGCCATTCGGCGCGGGCGCCTGCTTCGCCGCGTAGCAGGAGTCTGCGGCCGTCTTGGCAGGTCATGATCTGACCGAAGACGGGTTCGACGATGGCTTTGCGCTGGGCGTAGGCGGCGCGTCCGGGTTTGGTGCGCAGTTTGCGGGCCATGCGCTCGCGCGCCGTGGCGTCGGCCCGGATGCGTCCGCGCCGGGCGGGGCTGACGCGTTCGTCGTGGGACAGGCGGCCGGTGGCCATGAAGGTGTCGGTGCCGTGTTCTTCTTTGCGCTCGGCTGCGGCCTGAAGACTCGCCTCGGAGCAGTAGCCCGCGTCGAGGAGCGCCTGGCGTGCGTGGATTCCGGTGTTCGCGGCGGATTGGTCGAGCATGCCGGTGTAGTTGAGTGCTTCGGCGGGGTTGGTCGTGACGTCAGTCGGTCCCGGCACGCTTTTGGCGTCGCCGCTCCTTGTCCTCGGCGTGCTTGCGGGCCTTCTCGGCGGCCTCGGCCTCGATCTGCGCGCGGGCGGTCTGCAACCTGGCCAGGCGCTTTTCCCTGCGGTCGAGTTCGGCGGGCAGGTCTGTGTCCTTGCCGTCGGGCCCGAACCGCTCGTCCTCGGCGGCATCGAGAGTCTCGGCATCGGCCGGCAGGCCGGCGGCCGCCGCCTCGAGGCCGGCGATCTCGGCTTCGAGGCGTTCTTCCTTGTCCACCAGCCGGTTGTAGCTCATGGCCTTGTGCTTGGAGGCGTTAGCCTGCAGTTTCGTACCGTCGAGTGCGACCCGGCCCATCTTGACCATGCCCAGTCGCTGCAGGCGCAGTGACTGGGTGAAGATCCCGGCCAGGGCGTCCAGGTGCCGGGCCCTGAACCGGGATATCGACCGGTAGTCCGGCCCCGCCCCCGCGGCCAGATAGCGGAAGGCCACATCATCGGTGCACTTGCGCTCGATCGCACGCGACGAGCGCACTCCGGCGGTGTACCCGTAGATCAGCAGCCGGACCATCAACCGCGGGTCATACGGCGGGAACCCGCGCTTCTCGGTGTAGGGCGCCAGGATCGGGCCCAGGTCGAGCGCCTCGTCAACCAGTTAGGCCACGAATCGGGCCAGATGCCCCTCGGGCAGCCACTCATCCAGTGACGGCGGCAGCATCAGCATCTGATCGGGGACGAACGCCCGGAAGGTTTTCTTCACCGCCACCGTCGGCGTGGTGTCCGGCTTCACCGCCGCCGCCGGATCCACCTCGAACAGGCCATCCCCACCAGACATACAAGGATTCTCCCGCATGGAAGATCGCGAACAGGAAGCGGCGTCGGGCTCAATCGCCTGATGGACTGCCAAGATCCGCGGATAGCGCCGCGTAGACGTACTCGCTGCCCCAGCGATCCCCGTCGAGGTCGTTCTCGACCAGGTGCGCCTCCCGGCGCATCCCGAGGCGCTCACAGACCCGCACAGACCCGGTGTTCTCCACATCCAGCCGTGCGTAGAGCCGGTGCACGCCCAGCGTGTCGAAGGCAAACCCGGCCAGCGCCGCGGCCGCCTCGGTCGCGTAGCCGTGCCCCTGGTGACCTGGGTCGAGAGTCCAGCCGATCTCGGCCTGGGCGGCGCGGGCATCGGCCAGGGTGAGGCTCACCTCGCCAAGGACGCCGGGCTCATCGCGTCGGCAGACAGCGAGCGCCAGCTTGTCCCCGTCGGCGCGCCAGGCCGTCTGCGCCGCGCGCTCGGCGGCAACCTGCTCGCTGCGCTCACGCGTGTGCGCCGGCCGGTACAAGTAGCGCGCCACGCTCTGCAGGCTCTGGTAGGCGTACAGGTCGTCGGCGTCGCGTGGAGTGAACAGACGCAGCGACAACCGGGACGTGGTCAAGGGCAGCAGCGAGGCGACGTCCATGCGGGCCTCCGGGACGCGGATGTGGATCGAGTTGCGGACTGATTTTCGCATCACGACTGCCCGGCAGCCACGCCTTTTCAAGAGCAGCGCTCGGCAGCCGCACTTCACCACGAGGCGCGGCATTCCAGGAGTTGTTTCCTGACCCACGCTCCTAGCGATCAACGACGTTTTGGCTACGAGGGACGATTTCTGGGCCGCTGGTGGCCTGGGTCAGCCCCAACATGATCTGAGCCTGAGTTATCGATCATTCGGTCGAGGATGCCGAACGCGTGGTTGACTGCGACGGTCGCCAACGACTTGGGAGTGACGTGACAGACGATGCAAGGGCCGTTGCGCAGCGGATGTACGAGGCGTTCAACGCTCGTGACCTCGCCGCAGCAAAGACGATCTTCTCTGCCAACTTCGTGAGCCACCCCCTGAGCGCGGTGGGTGTGGACAGCGTTATGAAGGCGTGGAGCGGGCTTCAGGCCGTGTTTCCCGGCATTCAGGTAGTCGTTGAGGACATGGTCGTGGATGGTGACAAGGTCGCTGTTCGTACGTCACTGCATGGCGTCTTGGTTGGTGCGGACGTTGATGACCAGCCTCTGCCTTCGATGATGGAGATCTTCCGGGTGCAGGATGGCCGCATAGCCGAACTGTGGGGCATTTCTACGCTCAACCGCTCGGCGGGTAGAGCATGACCCTAGGTATCACGTGCGTGGGGCGGAGGGTGATCCTCGGGCTTCTGGGACCTTGAACCCGCTCGATTACCTCACACCCCATCCTCCCCAGCTCCCATCCCGTCCGCCGTCGACCCACACACCGTGGAGCGGGCGTGGTTCAGGGTGTCAAGGTGGAGCGCGCCACTGTACGAACGGCCTTGCACGGCTATGGCACGGCGACCCCTTGGTCTCGAAGCTGCCGAGACCTGATCATCAGTCCGGCAGGCAGGAGCGGAATCGGTGGAGCAGTTCAAGTGCGGCAGGGCTCTCTGCGTCGAAGGTCTGGCCTTGTTGTTCGACAGGAAGACCCGGCCCCCAGATACGGGCACCGTGACAGCGGAAGCAGAAGGCGATCTCGAAGAGCTGATCGGTGGAGCTGTGCGCCCGGATTCCCCAGCCCGGGAGGAAGCAGCGGTACAGCTCACTTCCTGGTAGGTCGGCAATCAGGGACAGGGCCTGCTGGGCTTGGTCTCCCTCCCAGATCGCGGTAGTGTCGCCGGCCAGGTCCTCCGAACTGAGGTGCCTGACGGGATCGGTGATGCGGACGACCTCAATGAATTCGGTCTTCCCATGGGTTAGCGGCAGCAGCATGCCCCCAGACTCTCGGATCGCGGCTTCCCTGACCAGGGACGGCCGCGGCGGACGAGGCGACGGGTACGGCGATGGCGGCGCCAGCCTCGGATGTCAGCGGAGCAGCTCGGACATCGGGCAGGTCTCCAACGGCTCCTCCGGCCGGTCGGCCCAGCGCCACCAGACATGCCGACCGGTGCACCTCCATAGCGCCCGGCAGGTCCGTCGGCCATCGCCCTCCCGTTTGACGAGGACGAAGCCGCCGAACTGCATGGGCTGGCTGCACTCGGGACAGGCCGGGGCGTCGGTCATGTAGCGCACCCCTAACGGGACGACCGCTTCGTCCCGAAGCAACTTGGGTGGGGGCGCTGCCTTGGGCTGATCTGGCTCTCACCTGGTGCAACGGTCCACAGCCGTCCACGGTTGTCCGCCGCTGTTCGTCTGCGTTGTCACGCAGTTGGACACGCACTCGGAAGGCGGACCTCCCGGAAGGCGCGCTGCGAGGGTTCGACGGGGGGAGCCTGCTGCTTGCGTTAGATGGCTTTGCCATCAGGGCACGGGAAACCGTGCTGCCCACGGGGCGCCGTGCGCGTACGGGCGATTCAACGGGCGAGTCAAGCGCCGCGATGTGCGATCAGTGGCCGAAGAGGTGAAGGGCCGGGGCCCTGACCTGCGGCCCTGCATTCGATCAACGCTGTGACCTGCGACTTAGCCGTCGGTGGTTGTCAGCGTTGGTCGCCATTGAGCACCCCCGAACGGCCCAGAGACGGCCCGAGCGGGGGTGTCGTGCACGGCCCGTCGATGCGAGCTATGGGTTGGGGGGTCGTTGAGGTTTCACGGGCTGGTCAGGACGTCGGTACCCGGTGTTCGACCGGCCACGTGCAAAGCGGGACCGCCCAGCCAGCCGACGATTCATGGAAAGGCCAGCCTGAAGCGTCAATCGTTCGGTGGGTCAGGCCGCCGAACGGTGCCAGCAGCGCGACCGAGAGCGCTGCCGCCAGGACCGCGGCCAGCGCGAAAACGCTGGCCAGTACGGAGCAGACGATCGCAGCGACGAGGTGGGTGCGCCGGTAGTTCTCCTCATCCTCTACCACCACGGCGGTGCGCGGCCTGCCCTTCCAGTAGGCGATCTCCACCACTTCGCCGGCCTCGAATCGTGGAGATCCATACCCGTGAACCACAACCATCCTGCTCTTGCCGTCCGGAGTGACGAACGAACACCAGGCGCTCGCGTTGCCGTCGTCCCAGGTGACGTAGTCGCACACACCGAGTGCGCGCTCGCCGTGCGCTACGAGGCGACGGATGCCTCGCGCCTTCCTGGCCGGGATCAAACCCAGCAGGCCGAAGAAGACGGCCGCGGCTATGCAGGTACTCATCAGTCCCCCTCAAGACACGGCTGCGATCCTGCCGCACCGAGCCGCGCGGACAGGCGGTTATTGGGGCCGGTGGGCAGACGGGGCAGGCACAGCTTCCGCGGGAACCGAGTTGAACGCTCTGTGACCACCCGAGCGCCTGCACCTGCGCTGCCATCATGGCGCTGGGGTTTGGACGAGGAGGCTGTCTCGGCCTTTGAGATCAAACCGCCCAGCCTGCCGAAAAGCTGACCTCCGTCACACTGCTGAGGCTGCTGCTTGCAGGGCGGCCGCCGCACCGTGCGAGATTGGGGCACCGTGACCGAAGACCGCCGTGTCGACCTCCAGCTCGGCAAGCCGGTGGAGCGACTCGATGGCCTGGGTGCGGTCGGTGTTGAAGATACCCAGCATGGTCTGGCCGACGTTGGCGACTGCATCCCCGGTGAACAGCGCCCTTGGCCCGGGCAGGTGGAGCGCGATCGACCCGTCCGTATGCCCGGGCACCGCGACCACCATCGCCCCGCCGCCGAATTCCAGCACATCGCCGTCCTCCACCTCACGATCCACTCGGCACGGCGGGGCCAGGGGCAGTGGCGGAAGGGCCGCCCGGATCGGCACCTCGAATTCCTCGAGTACCGGTGGCGCCCCGGCCGCCTCGCCCCGGATCACCGGCGCCTCCAGCCGGTGAGCCACCACCTCCGCGCCGTGCCGGGCGGCCAGTTCGGCAGCCGAGCCCATATGGTCCTCGTGCCAGTGCGTCAGCACGATCCGCCGCAGCTCGCCGTCCAGAACTTCTTCGATCTTCGCGGCGCAGTCCGTCGTTCCGGTGTCGATCAGGGTCAGCTCGTCGTCGTCCTGCCACAGATAGGCCGCCCCTACCGGGAAGCAGAGCATGCGCAGCCTCGGCAATACCTCGATCACGTCCATGCCCCCAGCCTGCACGGCCGCCCTGGCGGCCATGTCTTCGCTCGCTGACGGCTCACCAGGCGTGCGGGATGCGACCAAACCCCCCACGCGGGTCCTCCAAACACCCATCGTCGTACCTCCCCTCGCTCACCTCGGGGATCTCGGACAGCAGGCCGCCGGCAAAGACCTCCGCCTCGTTTCGCCAGTACATCTGCGGCATCACCAGCAGTCTGTGATCGTGCTCGTGCATCAGCGCGCACCACACCAGCTGTAGCAGGTCCTTCCCCTCCGGGAACTCCAGCCCCGGCACGTCCCGGGCGAACAGGCTGACAGCCGTTCGTGGTCGCAAGGGTTGCTGTCCTCCAATGCTGGACGAGGTTGTCGGTGGCAGGTACTGACGTGCCCGCAGCGTCCCGTCGATCTTCGTACGTCAGAGGAGCCAAGATGCCCGCAGACACACCCGAGCCGCCCGCGCAGGATCCACGCACCCTGACGCCGCTGCCGGCGGCGACGCTGGGCGTGCTCGCCGCCGAGTGACAACCTGCCAGGGGGGGCGGCCATTACCTGGCCCTCACCGTTTCCGCCGGTGCCTATGAAGACCGCCGGGCCGGCGAGAAGGCCGCTGCCACGAATACCCATCTCGGGATACCGAGCCCGTCGCCTGTCCGTGTCCCGCGGTCCTTTGCCGATCTTGCCCCAGTCTGGGCCCAGGAAAATGACGTGCTCAGCCCAGCAGGGCTGGGTGTCCGCAATTTCGCCTGCGGGTAGCATCCACCTTGGTGTCGTGCCTGGGCAGTCCGCACTGCCGACAGCCAAGCCGGGCTGTCGGCAGTGCGGAACTGCCCCTGAAGCACTGCGAGTGTCCGAGCGCTCCTGGACGAGCACACAGCCGTGCAAGGGCCCGGGACGGGCTGGAACCTCCACGAGTAGCGCCACTCCTACCTGACCCGCCTCACCACATAGGACACGGTCTTAGAGGCCGTTCTCTTTCCGAACCTCGTGTGACGTCTTTGCTGGTCAGGCATGAAGCAGCGGCCGCCGCGGGAGTCTCGGCTTGTTGCCAGTCGGGAGGTCGTGGGGGGTGGCGGATGCCGTCGATGCGGGCGGTTCTGGAAGCACGGCAGAAGGCCGCAGCCGCGCGGGGGAGGCAACTCGAAGACGAGTTGGAACGGGTGCGGGCGGCTCTGGCGGACGCGGAAGAAGTGCAGCGACGCCGGGTGATCGGCCTGGAGGAGTATCTGGAGGCGCTGGCCGAGGAGGAGGCACCTGCCGAGGTGGCCGGCGAGGTGCCGCGGAGGAAGCCCATCGGACCGCGCCGGGCGGTGCCTCACCGGCGGAACGCGGCCGGGGTGAAGGAGTTGTCGCCGGAGTATCAGGTGTTGATGGCCGCCGCGGCCGATGCCGGAGCCGACGGGCTCGGTGCCCGGCGGGCTGCGGTGGTGCTGGGCTGGGACAGTGCGTCCGCCTCCCGCGTCGAAGGTGCCAGGGCACGGCTGAAGCGGCTGGTGGAACGGGGCTGGCTGGTCGAGCAGAAACCAGGCAGGTTCACGCTGCCCGCACCGCATCAGGTCCCCGGTGTCGAGCGGCCAGGCGCCGGCTCATGAGCATGGTCATCGGCCACAGGACGACGGCTTCGCTGGTGTCGGTGCGCCGCTCGTAGTCCCGGACCAGGCGCCGGCTGCGCAGGCACCAGGCGAAGGATCTCTCCACGACCCAGCGGCGGGGCAGGACCTGGAAGCCGCGGATGTCGTCGCTTCGGCGGACGATGTCGAGCACGACTCCGAGCTGTGCCGCACTCCAGTCGACGAGGTGGCCGGTGTAACCGCCGTCGGCCCAGACCCGTGTCAGCCGCCCGAAGCGGCCCTTGGCCGCTGAGAGCAGGACGCGGGCGGCGTCCCGGTCGGTGGTCGAGGCCGGGGTGACCAGCACGGCCAGCAGCAGCCCGAGCGTGTCGGTGAGCAGGTGCCGCTTGCGTCCGTTGACCTTCTTCCCCGCGTCGAAGCCTCGCGAGGTGAGGGCGACGGTGGCGTCCGCCTTCACCGACTGCGAGTCCACGACCGCCGCACTCGGCTCCTGATCACGGCCCTCGGCACTGCGGACGGCCTCGCGCAGCCGGTCGTGCAGCTCGGCCACCAGCCCCGCATCCCGCCAGCGGGCGAAGAAGGCGTATACCCGTGGCCAGGGCGGGAAGTCCGACGGTATCGCCCGCCACTTGATGCCGTTGTCGACGAGGTAGCGGACCGCGTCGATCATCTGCCGATGGCAGTAGCCCTCCGGCCGCCCGCCCCGGCCGGCCAGCCATCCCGGCACCGGCAGCAGATCCCGCACCAGAGCCCACTCGGCATCGCTCATGTCCGAGCCGTACCGGGGCCGGCGACCCGGCCGGTCGGCCGCATTCCCGAACCTGTCACACCCAGGAGTGGCCGGACTGGACCCGGCAACTGTGACCACGCGACACTTCGACACCAGGGCCTCTTGCTTCTCGCTGGACTCGACATCCGCGCGCTACCAAGAGGCCCTTCTTCCATGCGTCCGCACCGGCAGACTCACCCGGACCAGGCCCCTGTTCGAACCCCACCGACCATCCGAGCGGATAGAGAACAGCCAGTTAGGCGTTGGCGCCCAGTGATGCTCAGGCAGCGAACAGTCACTCGATCTTCTATGGTGCTGTGGAACGACGAGGCACCCCTTGTCAACACCGCGTGCGGCGACTGACACTAGCGGCTGACACCAACAAACACGAATACCAGCGGTCGACGGCGGACCTCAGTGGACGATCGTCCGAGGCGCAGGGGTAGCTGGTCAACGTTGGACGACCCCATGATCGACCTGATAAGGAAGCGGACCAAGGCCAAAGCGCCCGCCTACAGCCCGGATCATCCTTCGGTGTCGTGGAAGTAGACCGTAAGACTCGGCCAACCGCCGTGCGCAGTGGTCTCCGTATGCATGACGAGATCCTGAACCTCGACTAGGCCAAGGCTTTCGATTGAGTCTGCGACTCTACGGAGCAGCGCAGGCACGTCATCCTGCCCGATTCCCGCCGGGTTGGCCTGCGAGAAGTGTTTGATCATCCACGATTCCATGTGCTGATCATCGCGCAAGCGCCGGCCGTCATGCTGTCTCATCCCGCATGACCGCTGATGACCGATCTCTGTAGAGCTACGGCTCAGAAGGTTGTGAGGGGGATGGGTGCGGAGCCATTCGGCGTCTCGGCACAGTGCAAGGTCTGGAGACTCCTACCGGCCACCCCCCTTGGTGTCGACGGTCACGTAATTCCCCGCCTTGGGCGGTTTCGACGTCAGGTAATTCCCCACCCTCGCGTTCGGGCTTCCCCGTGGGGACGGCTGTCGCGAACGGCGGGCTCGGACTGCTCTTGAAGCTGGTCTATCCGTGCAGCCAGACCCGCAGTGGACCGACCGGCTCGAAGCCGTGGCGGACGGCAGCCACTAGGGCGTCACCGTGTTCATAGCCCACCACTGGCAGAGTGGGGAACAGCCAGTGCAGCGCGTCCAGTACGACCGGCCAAGCCGCGTCAAGGCCGCCGTCCAGTGCGAAGACATTTGAGATTCCGACCACATGGTCGCTGCGGCTCGCCACCGCCCCGGCGACCACCAGGCCGCTGGGGGACCGTCCGGCGAGCACGAAGGTGGCTGGGCCGTCGAGGAGTTCGGGCCGGAAGAGGCTTGCGTTACCGTCCCCGTCGTCCCAGGCCAGTGCCCAGGCGTGCAGTGAGTCCGGGTCACCCGCCACGTCCCAGGCAAGAGCCGGCGCGACAGCGGACGTGCTCGCCGGGCGGTGGATCCACTGCGCCTCGAACAGGACGTGGAAGCCAGCCTCGCTCAGGTCGAGGTCAGCAAAGCTGTCCTTGACGGAGGCGCCCGGCGTGGTGGTGTCGATCCGCGCCGTCAGCGCGGCCGGGTCGGCTCCCGGCACGAGTGTCACCGCGTCGGGGTAGTACCGCGGCGTGCGGGCCGGGGCGGTCCAAGCCTGCAGGCCGAACTCGCTCACCAGGCCGTGCGACCGGTTCATCGCTGCGCACCACTCGGCGTTGTTGCGGGCGGCGGCCCGGACCATGAGCTGCTTTGACGTCGTCACGAATGCGGATCATGGCCTGTCCCAGGCCGGTGGTCGAACGCTTTTCCGCGCCTTGCAGGAGGGCTGCCTCACCCGAAGACCCGTCGGCTGGTTCCAGGCGAATCATGTGATCGTCCAGCACTGCCGACGATCAAGCTTTCCTCATCTTGGGCGGTTTGCTCGTGATGCTGCCCTGTTCACGGCACATGTTCGTGCGGCCGGTCCTGCACCGGGACCAGCACGCGTGGACCGAGGCACACGTCGCAGCCTTCCGCTACTTCGACGGCGTCCCGCGCCGGCTGGTATCCGACAACCTGAAGGCCGGCGGCGACAAGCCCGACCTCTACGACCCCAAAATCAACAAGGCGTATGCCGAACTCGGCACCCACTACAGGGCGTTGGTGGAAACCCGGCAAGGGCATCGAAGCCGAAGGACAAGCCCAGGGTGGAGCGGCCCATGCCCTACGTCCGCGACTCCTTCTGGCGCCGGCGGGCTCGATCGAGCACATGCAGACCGAGGCCGTCACCTGGAGCCAGCAGGTCGACGGGCAACGCAGGTGCCGGGTTCCCAACCGAGTGGCAATGGCTGGTGTGATGTATGTGCTGCGGACCGGTGTCGCGTGGCGTGATGTCCCTGCGGAGACGGTGGGCTGCTTCGGACTGACGGCCTGGCGTCGGCTTCGGGACTGGACCGAGGCCGGCGTGTGGCTGCGCCTGCACGCGGCCTTGTTGGCCGAGCTTCGCCGCGCCGGCCTGCTGGACCTGGACGACTGCTCCATGGACGGATCGCACGTCCGGGCCCTCAAAGGGGGACATGTCGGCCCCTCGCCCGTCGACCGTGCCAGTCCCGGCTCGAAGCACCACCTGATTGTCGACCGTCACGGAACCCCGCTCGCCGTCACGCTCACCGGTGGCAACCGGCACGACGTCACCCAGCTCCTGCCGCTGCTGGACGCCGTCCCGTCGATCCGGGGTCTTCGGGGACGTCCCCGTCGCAAGCCCCGGCGTCTGTACGCCGACGCTCCGATCCCGCCTGCCATCGCCCCAGGTGGAGCCGAGCAGGCGCGGCCCCTGGCGTCCAGGAAGCTCCTATAGATCGTCAAGCGGCGGCCTGTAGGAGTTTTTGTGGGATGTTCGTTCTGGTCAGGTGTTTGTAGACCTCGCGCGCGATGAAGCGTTTGAGGCAGCGGAAGATGTCCTTCTTCGACATGCCTTCGGCTGTGCGGCGTGCGACGTAGGGCCGTGTGCGAGGGTCGTAGCGCATCCGCACGAGGGCGATCGTGTGGAGTGCGTGGTTGGCTTGGCGGTCGCCGCCGCGGTTGAGACGGTGGCGG
>NZ_JBIVBI010000044.1:0-11608 GCF_044746005.1 Streptomyces sp. NPDC086766
GACGCCGCCCTCGAACAACTCGACTGCCCGAACACGACGCGCCTCCGCCAACTGAGGCCGCGACAAAGGAGGAAGGGAGGAGCCGGCAACCGAAGGGGACGGTTGATATGCCACCCCGACAGCCTCCCACCCACAGGGCCACCACACCCACCGAACTTACGAAAAGATCAGTAGTGTGCTGCGCCAGAAATTGAGAGGGTTAGTTGGCCCTGGTTTGACTGTTGGGTGGGGCGATCCTGGCGAGGTAGTCGGCGAGGGACTTGAGGATTTCGTCGGCGGTCTTCGTCCAGGTGAACGGTCTGGGGTTCTCGTTCCAGGTGTCGATCCAGTCGCGGATGTCGTTCTCAAGGGCCTGGATGGAGGTGTGGACGCCGCGGCGGATGAGTTTGTCCGTCAGCAGGCCGAACCACCGCTCGACCTGGTTGATCCAGGAGGAGCCGGTCGGCGTGAAGTGGACGTGGAAGCGGGGGTGCCGGGCGAGCCACTTCTGGATCTCGGGGGTCTTGTGGGTGACGTAGTCGTCGCAGACCAAGTGCACGTCGAGGCCGGCGGGCACGGTCTTGTCTATGGCGGTCAGGAACTTCTTGAACTCGATGGCCCGGTGACGGCGGTGGAGTTCACCGATGACGGTGCCATCAGCGATGTTGAAGGCTGCGAACAGGCTGGTGATGCCGTGCCGCAGGTAGTCGTGGGTACGCCGCTCGGGCATGCCCGGCATCATCGGCAGCACCGGCTGGGACCGGTCCAGCGCCTGGATCTGACTCTTCTCGTCCACGCATAACACCACTGCCTTCTCAGGCGGGTTGTGATAGAGGCCGACGACGTCGACGACCTTGTCGACGAACTGCGGGTCGGTGGAGAGTTTGAAGGAGTCCTGCAGGTGCGGCTTGAGGTCGAACTTCTTCCAGATCCTGCCGATGGTGGACTTCGACAGTCCAGTACGGGCGGCCATCGAGGCGCGCGACCAGTGGGTGTCCTTGCCCGGCGTGGATTCCAGGGTCGCGACGATGACGTCTTCGACCTGGTCGAGCAGGATCGAGGGCGGGCGACCGGTGCGTGGTTCGTCCTGCAGGCCGTCGAGGCGATCGGCCACGAAACGGGCCCGCCAACGGTCCACGGTCGACTGGTCCACCCCCAGATCGGCTGCGGCCTGCTTGTTCGTCACGCCCTCCGCGCACCGCAGCACGATCTTCGCGCGCAGTGCGAGGTACTGGGCCGTCTTCGCCCTCCGCGACCAGCGCACCAACTGGGCCCGCTCGTCCTCGGTCAGGACCAGCTCAGACTTCGGCCGACCGATAGGCCCCTCATCCTCTAGCCCCGCCAGCCGCTCAGCGGCGAATTTCGCCCGCCACTTGCGGACCGTCTTTACTCCGGCCCCGACCGCCTGTGCAGCACCAGCATTCGACATTGAGCCTTTTCCAACCTCATACCTGTGCTGCTCCTCGGCCTGCTGACGACTGCACGCACCGATCTGTAGCGAGGTCATGACCAGCAGATCCGCAGTCGGTCCCGTCGGCCCAGACGCTTCGCCAAGCATGGTCAGCGGCGCTGACATCCGGGTTAGAAAGGGCTCAGCGCTCCGGCAGCTCCCATGAAGCGAACCAGTGAGGGAACGGTCCGGCGGAGGGCGGGAACGCGAACGGCAAGGTGCGGTCGGTGAGCAGGCGCAGCACGAATTCGCCGGTTCCACAGTCGAAGCGCTGCCACTCACCGCCCAGGTACTGCACCAGAACCGGCCAGTCGTCGGGATCGGCCGGTCCAGTCAGCCAGTGGAAGGTCAGCTCCTGCTCGGAGGTCCCCCATATGAGCACGCCGCCAGGCGCGGGGTGGACCGGGTATGGCCGGTACAGGTCGGCGTACCGTGCCATGTCCTGGCCCCAGGAGACCAGATCCGTGCCCAGCGCACCCGGCACCAGCAGGTCCAGGTACTCGTCGAAACTGCCCGAGCCGAAGGCGTCGACAATGTCCTTGTAGTCACCGGGCAGCGCGGTGCACAGCGCTGCCTCCGTCGCGGCCCAGTCGACGCCGCACCGATCGGGCTCCGTCCAACCGGTGGCCTCCCGCAGCAACGCCACCCATCCGACACCGGGCGGGCGGGTGAACGCGCGCCGGGCGAGGATTACGACGCGGCGCGGGCCGTCGGGGGTGGCCGTCACGCCGTATCCGAACCAGTGCCCGGCCAGCACCCACCCGCGCAGCTCCAGCAGCCCGCCCTCCCCGCCGATGGGAAGCCCACCCTCCCCGCCCACCGGCGGACCGTCGGGCACCCCTGCCGCCGTACCCCCCACGACCCATGCACGTACGGGCAGACTCGCCCCGTCGATCACGTCCGCAGCGACGCGCTCCAGCGCGGCCAGATCCTCCGCGTCACTGGGCACACAGACATGCCCTGCCCCATGAGTGGGCAGCGGGCAGTGCAATTCGGGCGCGCGCCAGGCGCCGTTCAGACGGGCGCGCAGAGCGGAGGCGTCCATGCGGCCAAGTGAACAGCACGGCACTGACATTGAGCCTCTTCAACCTGCATCAGCAGTACGCCGTTGGGCTGACAACAGGGTGAAGCCCCTGGTAGATGGGTTTTCGACCAAGATCACCAGTCTGCCAGGAGCTTACGCGTGCTTGTCTACCCATCCGGTATCGATCTGTCCAGCCGCACTTTGCAGCACCTATCCGGTCTCCTCGCAGGCCACCGTCGTCGGATCGGCTCCCGGTGGCGGCGCCTGACCTGTGGCCGGCAGGCCGTGCTCGTCCTGGCCCACCTGCGCTGCGGCGACACCTACGCCCGCCTCGCAGCAGGTTTCCGCGTCGGGATCGCGACGGTCCACCGGTACATACGCGAGGCCGTCGACCTCCTGGCCGCTTTCGCGCCCACGCTGGAACAGGCCATGACGACGGTGCGGAAGAAGGCGTACGTGATCCTCGACGGCACCGTGCTGCCGATCGACCGCATCGCCGCCGACAGGCCGTACTACTCGGGGAAGAAGAAGCACCACGGGATGAACGTGCAGGTCCTCACGGACCCAGCCGGCCGTCTGATCTGGGCCTCGGACGTGCTACCCGGAGCCGTGCACGATCTGACCGCGGCCCGGACCCACGGCATTCCCGCCGCTCTCGCCGCTGATGACGTCAAGTGCTGGGCTGACAAGGCGTATCAGGGCGCAGGCCCTGCTGTCCGCGTCCCGTTCCGGGGCAAGAACCTGCGTGACTGGCGTCGTAGTCACAACCGCGATCACGCCAAGATCCGCAGCCTCGGCGAACGCGCCATGGCCACCCTCAAATGCTGGCGCCTCCTGAGGAAGCTCCGCTGCAGCACTACCCGGATCACCGCCGTCGTCCGTGCCATCGTCGCACTCGAACTCGCCACCTGATCAAGATGGAAAGGGCTCATTCCGTCAGCGCACGCCAGGATGATCCGAGCTCGCTCAGCCGTACGCCGGTCCGGCAGCCCCGCCCGGCGCGCAAGCTCGACACGCTCGTCCTCGGAAAGAACGATCTCAACAGCAGCAGGACCCCGATGCGCCATGAAAAAGAAGGTACCAACTAACCCTCTCAATTTCTGGCGCAGCACACTAGCCAGGGGTGGCCCCGCTTCGGCGGGGTGGGGGATGGTTTCTTTGGGCTGTTCTGACCTCAACTGGGTGCACGAATCCTCGCTGTTCACCTGCGGCGCCTTTCTGGGGGATTAGACCTGTCGCGTACGTATGGTGGTCGTATGGTTGTGGCCAGGAAGGTTCGCCGGTTCTCCGGCGGCGTGTATGACCTCGGGCTCCACGTGGTGTGGTGCCCGAAGTACCGCCGTCCGGTCCTCGGTGGCCGGGTCGCGGAACGACTGGAGGAACTGATCTGGCAGAAGGCTGACGAACGCGGCTGGGAGATCATCACCCTTGAGGTGATGCCCGACCAGGTCCACCTTTTCGTGAAGCACGACCCGAAGTCGTCAGCCTCGTACGTGGCCAACCAGTTCAAGGGCTTCACCTCCCGCGTCCTGCGCGAAGAGTTTCCCCACCTGAAGTCGCGGATGCCCACGTTGTGGTCGTCGTCGTATTTCGCGGCATCGGTCGGTGGCGTGTCGGCGGCGACGGTCGAGAAGTACATCGACGCCCAGTGGGAACGCCCGGGGAAGAAGGGGGACGGCGTGTGATCCGTGCGTACAAGTTCCTCCTTCGCCCCACCAAGAGCCAGGCGGCGTCGCTCACCGACATGCTGCGGGACCACTGCTCCCTCTACAACGGCGCGCTCCAGGAACGCCGGGACGCCTACCGGCACACCTCGAGGACCACCGTTCGGTACGGCGACCAGTCCGCGCAGCTCAAGGAGATCCGCGCGTTCGACCCCGAGCGTCACGGCCGCTGGTCGTTTTCCTCTCAGCAGGCCACGCTGCGCCGTCTCGACAAGGCGTTCCAGGCGTTTTTCAAGCGGGTCAAGGCCGGTCTCACGCCGGGCTACCCCAGGTTCAAGGGCATCGGGCACTTCGACACCGTCACCTTCCCCAAGAACGGCGACGGCTGCCGCTGGGACTCCACCCCGCACGACCGTCAGACCCGCGTGCGTTTTCAAGGCGTCGGGCACATCCGCGTGCACCAGCACCGGCCCGTACAGGGGCGCGTCAAGACGATCTCGGTGAAGCGCGAAGGGACCCGCTGGTACGTCGTCCTGGCCTGCGACGAGGTCCCCGCCGAGTCGCTGCCGTCCACCGGGGCGATCGTCGGTATCGACGTGGGCGTCGCCCACTTTCTGACCACGTCGGACGGCGAACACGTCGCCAACCCGCGCTTCCTTAAGGCGATGGCCGACGAACTGGCCGAAGCGCAGCGGCATCTTGCGACGTTCCCGAAGCGGACCCGGCAGCGCACCAAGCGCCACCGCGCTGCGGCCCGGAAGGTCGCCAAGCTGCACGCCAGGATCCGGCGGCAGCGCGTCGACTTCCACCACAAGACCGCGCTCGCACTCGTGCAAGAGCACGACGTGATCGCGCACGAGCGGTTGAACACGGCGGGCATGACCAAAGCCCCGGCACCCGGGGCCGACCCCGAGCAGCCCGGCAGCTTCCTGCCGAACGGTGCCGCCGCGAAGGCCGGACTCAATCACAGCATTCTTGACGCGGGTTGGGCGCAGTTCCTCGGAATCCTGGCGAACAAGGCTGAGAGTGCCGGTCGCCTCACGGTCCCGGTGGACGCGCGCAACACCTCCCGCACGTGCCCCGAGTGCGGGCACGTCGCGAAGGGGAACCGCCTCACCCAGGCGAAGTTCCAGTGCACGGCGTGCGCGTACACCGCGAACGCGGACCACGTCGGCGCGACGAACGTCCTCAACAGGGCCGGGCTGGCCCTCTGCGACGTGGCCTAGCCACCGACACAGGAAGCCCGCGCGTTAACGCATGGGTGGAGTCACGTATGCGAGTTGCCCTTCCGCGGGTTCTGGCCCATCGCCCCGATCACGGCTTCGGCCACCTCGCCCGCCTCCTCCTGGATCTTGAGGAGCTGAAGGAGGATGCGTTGATCGCGGGGGAGCGTGGAATGGCCCTCCAGGCGTTCGGCGAGGCGGCTGATCGTCTCCCAGGCATCGGTCACGTGCGTCTCGATTCTGTTCTGTGTCGTGTGGTGCGGTGGCCGTCGTGCGGCCCACCGCACCGATACGGATCAGAGCGGCGGTCACCGCAGGTCGGCGTCCCCTTCGGGCTCGTCTGCAGGGGGCGGTTGTCGATGTCGCGGGACGCGCATTCGATTGCCCCCTTCCGGCCGCTGCCGCATCCTGCCGGGATGCGCTTCTCCATCAACATCCCCAACTTCGGCGACTTCGCCGACCCGCGTAACGTCGCGACCGTAGCGGCGGCCGCCGAACAGGCAGGCTGGGACGGGCTCTTCGTCTGGGACCACGTACTGCACCGACGGCACCAGGGGCGTCCCTTCGGGGACCCCTGGATGCTGCTGACCGCCGCCGCGCTGGCCACCTCCCGGATCCGCCTGGGCACCCTCCTGACCCCGGTCCCTCGCTACCGCCCCCAGCAACTCGCGCGCCAAGTGGCCACCTTGGACCACCTCAGTGGAGGCCGGGTCACCTTCGCCGCGGGCCTGGGCGGGCCGGTCGAGGACGAATACCGCAGCTTCGGCGACACGGCCGAGCCGCGCGTCCTCGCCGAGCGTCTGGACGAGGGACTGGAGCTGCTGGGGCGATTCTGGTCCGGCGAGCCGGTGGACCACCACGGCCCGCACTACGAGGTCCGAGACGTGACGCTGGTACCCGCCACCGTGCAGCGGCCCGGTCCGCCGGTGTGGATCGGCGGGTTCTGGCCGCGTCGTGCGCCCATGCGGCGGGCAGCGCGGTGGGACGGCGCGGTGCCGCTGTTCGAGACGGCCCGGCACGGCCATGTGCCGGATGTGGCGGAGGTCCGGGACCTGGTCGGGTACGTACGCGAGCATCGAGCGGCCGGGGCCGAGCGCCCCTTCGAGTTCGTGCTCGGCGGTGCCACGCCCCCGAACAAGGCCAAGGCCAGGGACGTGATCGGTCCGCTGCACGACGCCGGTGCCACCTGGTGGGACGAGCGGCAGATCCAGACCGGCCCCGACCTGGATCGTCTGTCCCCGGTGCTTCGCCGCATCGAGGCGGGGCCACCGGTGATCTGATCAGCCGTACGGACCAGGCCCAGGCCCCCGGCGGCCGGCCTGAACGCCGCAGCGAGTCCGGCAGCGGCCGGTCGGCCATCCAGAACCGGCGGTCGCCCGCCTCCGCGTCAGCCGCGACTGTCAGAGGTGCGCAGTACGGTCCTGCCATGGCAGCTGGAATCGATCTGACCCTTGATTGCGCGGACGCGAAGCTCCTCGCCGAGTTCTGGAAGACGGCCCTGGGATATGTGGACGAGCCGCCGCCCGCTCCCTTCAGAACCCGCGAGGAGTGGCTCGCGCAGTTCGACCTTCCGGAGGGCGATTCCGCGGAGGACGGCGCGTGGCTCTGCGATCCCGACGGCGCCGGGCCCCGGCTCTGCATCCTCAAGGTCCCCGAACCGAAGACCGCGAAGAACCGACTCCACATCGACGTCCGTGTACCGGGACACGGCACCCTCGATGAACGGTGGGCGCGGATCAAAATGGAGTCCGAGCGGCTGGTGGAGGCGGGCGGGGCCGTCCTGGAGGAGTTCGAGGGGCACCACGTCGCGATGGCCGACCCGGAGGGCAATGAGTTCTGCGTCGCCGCGGCCTCGGCTCGAGATTGACCGAGCACCGTCCTCATCACCCCGGAGCCGTGGGCAGCGGACGACCGCAGGCGGCTGACCCGGCCGGGGGAGCGGCCCGGCCGGGAAAGCCTTGTCCGGCCACCTTCACGAGGCGGCAGCGGTCAGATACGTCAAGTACACCCCCTCCTCGCAGTCGGGCATCTTCCGCAGGGTCCAGCGGCCCTCCACGGTCGCGGAGGAGAAGTTCGACTCGGCGTCGTCCTCCTCCACCTCGCCGTCCTTCGGGGCGTATCCGGCCTTGGGGAGCCGCTCTTGCAGGAACGCCAGGGTGGCGTGGAAGCCGCCGCGTACGACGGTGGCGACGACGAGCCGGTCGCCGGTCCGGTGCTCCACCGAGGTCACGACCGCGCCGGCAGGCACCGGCAGATTCGCCGGGAAGTCCTTCGGGAGCGGCAGAGAGGCGGCGGTGGGACATGGCCCGGGTGTGGCGTCGGCCGGTTGCCCGTCCGACGGATGTGTCGCGCGCGGGGCGTTGAGCGGTGAGGCGGCCGCCGGTTCGGCGTGCCGCGGCGTCGGCGAGCACCCGGTGGCGCCGGCCACGCTGAGGACGGCGCCGACCAGGACGGCGGCCAGGGGGACAGGCCTCACTTACCGGACCTCTTGGTCTTGGAGCTCGTGCGCGTGCCGCCGGCCACGGCGTCGTACGCCCCGTACAGCGTGTTGCCGGAGGACTGGCGGGCGATGGAGGCCAGCGCGTCGTAGTTCTGCGCGCCGCCGGTGGCGCAGGCGCCGGTGCAGCCGTCGGCGTAGGCGGCGAGCACGCGGCCCTGGGCGTCGACGGTGACGTCGTTGAAGTCGAGGAGATTGCGGTCCTTGCCGCAGGTCGTGCCGCCCGTGCAGATCGATCCCTTCTGCACCGGGTCGGTGGGGGTGGCGTCCACGGTGACCCAGGACTGGCCGCCGTCGTAGGTCGTGGCCACGTACAGGTGCCAGACACCGTCGAAGGTGGCGGAATCCTGGTAGTTGCCGCCGGTGGCGGTGCCCAGGAAGGCGAACGCGGCGCGATCGTCGTCGCCGGCGGTCACGGTCGGGAAGACGATGTTCTTCAGGCCGAGGGAGGCGCCGACATTCTGGTCGTACAGCCAGGTCTTGCCCTTGTCGTGGCTGACCGCGACGCGCGCCGTGCCGTCACTGTTCTGGTAGCCCATGTAGGTCGTTCCGCCGGCGCCTATTCCCACGCTCGGGTCGGAGTCGCCGGGCGTGCTGGAGGGGTTGTCGCGGACGGTCCAGGTCAAACCGTTGTCCTCGGAGACGGCCACGGCCTGATGTCCGCCGCAGCCCTTGTTGGGCACGTACACCGTGCCGTCGGGAGCGACCTTCACGTGGCCGTGCAGGCCGCCGCAGTCCAGCAGCGAGTACATCGAGACGGCGGGCCCGTACGTCAGGCCGCCGTCGCGGCTGACCGCGCAGGAGGCGTCGGCGATGTCCTGCGAGCAGTAGTAGACGGCGTTCGGGTACGAGGTGATCGGGCCCGGCCCGCCTGAGGCGAAGGGGCCGCCTCCGATGGTCTGGTGGTCCACACCGGAGTTGATGCCCGAGCCGCCCGTCGGCGTCCACGTCTCGCCGTCGTCGTCGGTGTAGCAGGTCAGGGCGCTCTTGCCGGCGAGCTGCGACTCGAAGGTGCGGTGGGTGGCCGGGTCGGTGAACAGGATCGGGTCGAGACTGGTGGTGCTGCCCTGGGGACAGCCGTTGGCCGCGCGTGCGCTCTTGTCCTGCCAGGTGGCGGAGCCTGCGCTGTCGTAGGTGACCTTGAGCGTCGAGGTGTACGCCTGGAACATCGCGGCGCCACTGGCGCGGTCGACCCCGATCGAGGGTTCACCGGCGTTGTGCGCGTCCGCGAGGGAGTCGGGTGCCGAGGAGTTCTGGTACGTCGGTGGTACGGCCGTACTCGGCGGAGGGTCGGCCGGGTTGGCGACGAGGCTCGCGGTGCCGGTGAAGCTGTCGCCGAGCGGTGCGTACGGCACCACGCGCACGGTGTACGAAGCCGTCACCGCGGGGAGCAGCACGGTCTCGGGGTCGCTGGAGGAAGCCGAGGCGGCCACCTCCCGGCCGCCCGCGTCGAGGACGTACACGTCGAAGTCGGCTGCGGAATCGGGCCACTTGACGTCGACGCGCAGGCTGTGGCCGGCGTCGTAGCCCGCCGGCACCGACACGTCGAGGGCGTAGTCGTCGCACGCTTGCGAAGTTGAGCAGTTCACGGTTCCGGTGGTGCCGGAGGTGTTCGGGACGGTGAAGGGACCGGCGCTCCACGTGGTGGTGGGCGCGGTGTCGCTGACCGATCCGGAGGAGGGAGTGGCGGCGTCGGCCGACACACTCGGCAGGCTGCCGACGACGAGCGTCAGCAACCCGACGGCGACACGTGCCCGCGACCGCGGGTGGCGGCGGAGACGGAGTGCGAAGTGGAGAGCCACAGATACCTCGTGGGTTCGCGAGTCGGACGAAGGGCGGTGGTGCGCGGCGGAACCGGTGGTGCCTTCATCCGCTCTACGGGGAGGCCGGCGACGTCCGTCGCGGCGAACGAAAGCCTTTTTTCCGGCCGGGCCGGACGGCGCACACGGGACCGGCCACGCCCGCCCGGGACCGGCCACGCCCGCCCGGGACCGGCCACGCCCGCCCGGGACCGGCCGCCTGCCCGGGACCGCCACCGGCGCGGCCTCCGAGCGCAGCCCGCGGAACCCTGGGAACGGCAACCAGGATGCTCCAGCCCCTCGTCGATCTGTACGGCGTCCACCGTCTTGCGCCGCGGCCGGACGTCGAAGGCGGTCCGGGATCCGACAAACCCTGCGAACGAGTCCGCTGAAGGTCCCGAAGTGGTGGTCAGCGGGGGACGTCACAGGGAAGGATGGTCGTCATGACGGATGAAGGCGTCTCCATCGACCCCACCAAGCCCAGCATCGCCCGCGTCTACGACTACCTGCTCGGCGGCAAGGACAACTACGCCGTCGACCGGGAGATCGGCGACGTGTTCAAACGTGACCTTCCCGGTTCGGTGGCCATCGCCTTCGCCAACCGCGCGGCCCTGACCCGGGCGGTCAGGGAGATCGTGACGACCACTGACGTACGGCAGTTCATCGATCTGGGAAGCGGTCTTCCCACCTCCGACAACGTCCACCAGGTCGCGCAACGGCACGCTCCGGAGTCCCGGGTCGTGTACGTGGACATAGACCCCCAGGTGCTGGTCCACGGCCGTGCCCTGTTGGAGGAGAACGAGCGGACCCGGGTCGTCCCCGCCGACGTACGCGACCCCGAGGCCGTCCGTACCCACCCCGACACCCTGGAACTGATCGACTTCGATCGCCCCGTCGCCGTCATCTTCAGCGCGATCCTGCACCACGTGAACGACGAGGAGGACCCAGCCGGAATCGTCCGCTACTGGCGCGACCGTGTGCCCTCCGGGAGCTACTTCTTCGTCAGCCACTTCCGTTCCGGCCACAACCCGGAGACGACGGAGGCCGAGGCGGTCCTCCAGCAGACTTTCGGCCGCGGCCGGTGGCGCACCGACAAGGAGATCGAATCCCTGCTGGACGGCCTGGAGATCCTCGACCCCGGGGTCGTCCCCGCGTCCCTGTGGCGTCCTGACGCAGTCGACAGCCCGTTCAACAGAAACGGCGAACGCGAACTCACCGTCTGGGAGCGTCTCATCGCCGCCGGGCTGGCCCGGAAAGCCTAGAACCGAGTGCCGCGGGTTCCGGGGTCGCAACGGACAACGCATGCCCAGGTGGGCGCATGAGCGGGCCCACACACGGAACGCTGCATCACGTCGAGCTGTGGGTGCCCAACCTCCACCGCGCGTTCGCCTCGCTCGGCTGGCTGCTCGAGACGCTGGGCTACGCCGTCCACCAGAACTGGGACGGCGGCCGCAGCTGGCGGCTCGGGGCCACCTACCTGGTCGTCGAGCAGTCCCCGGACCTCACCGCCGAACGGCACGACCGCTGCCGGCCGGGTCTGAACCACCTGGCCTTCCATGTCGAGGACTCCACCATGGTGGAGAAGCTGGCTGCCGACGCTGCTGAGCATGGCTGGCGGCTGATGTTCCCCGAGCAGCATCCCTACGCCGGCGGCAGACAGCACTACGCCGCCTACCTGGAGAACGATGACGGCTTCGAGGTCGAACTCGTCGCGATCGAACCGCCCCGTTGAAGCGGCGCTCCACGCTTCTGCCTGACGTCTCACAGGTCAGTGTCTGCCGGGCCGGCCCTCGTGCCTGAACGAAGCCGCCTTCGCGGAGGCCCGGGGAACACGGGCGCCGTCGAGGGGTTCACGGCCGAGGCCCCCGGACCTTGATCGGATGCTGTTGGCGAATTCGGGGGCTCGGTCACTTCGCTCCGCCGAGCGTGAGCTCGGCGGGGCGAAGTGCTGCGAAGTGGCTGGTGCGGGTGC
>NZ_JBIVBI010000045.1:0-10347 GCF_044746005.1 Streptomyces sp. NPDC086766
ACCAGGTTCACTGGATCGGGACCGTAGCGGTCCACCAGACGGCCGGCGAGCGGGGCGCAGACCATCGTCACTGCTCCGACCAGGGCAATCATTCCTACCGCCTGGGCACCCAGCCCGTAGGCCGGTCCGGCGAGCAGGAGCGCCAGGCAGGTCCAGACCGCGGAGAACCCGGCGAAGACGGTTGCCTGGTAGAAGCACGAGCGGCGCAGGTCTGGCTCGGTGCGCAGCAGGCGCAGCGGCTCGGCCAGGAGTGCTGTGTACCGCTGGCGGGAGGACGGAGTTGTGGTCGGCGCCGCGAACGCTATGACGGTGGCGAGGAGCAGGGCCAGGACCGCGGCGGCCAGGTAGGGGGCCCGCCAGCCCAGCCACTCACCGAGCGTGCCGCTGAAGGTCCGGGCCAGCAGCATGCCGCCGGTCGATCCGCTCAGCAGGGTGCCGATCACGGCTCCTTGGCGGTCGGCGGCCACGAGACCAGCCGCCAGGGGGCCGACGATCTGCGCGCCCAAGGTGGTCAGGCCGACAAGGGTGCTGGCGGCAATGAGGGCCGGCAGAGTCGGTGCGCAACCCGCTGCGAGCAGTGCCAAGCTGGCCAGAGCGAGGAGGACGACGAGGAACGAGCGGTGCGGGAGCCTGTCGCCAAGCGGCACCAGCAAGACCATCCCGGCCGTGTAGCCGGCCTGTGTGGCGGTCACCACCCCAGCGGCCGAATCGGGCGACACATGCAGCCCGGCGGCGACCAGCGGACCGATGGCCTGCGGAAAGTAGATGTTGCCCACCGCCACGGCGCACGTGACAGCCAGGATCAGGACCATCCGGCGGCTCATACCTTCAGTCCACCGGCCCGCCCGCTACGTGGGTGACCTGGCTGGGGACGAACCCCGCCCCGGGACTTTAGGAGGAAGGAGACGGTATGCGCGGTGTCGTCAGGCAGGCCCACCCGGCCGACCGGGATGGACTGCTCTGCCCTGTGCCTAAACTCCTCGAAGCTCAGGCCGAGCCGCCGGGCTGAGGACCTGGTTATGTCGCTCACGACGAATCCCGGCGCGATGACGTTCGCCGTCACGCCATGCGGTCCGAGTTGGAGAGCAAGGGACTTGGTGAATCCGATCAAGTCCGCCTTCGCGCTGGCGTAGTCGACGCGGCCAGCATCACCGACCGCTGAGATGCTCGACATGTGGACGATGCGTCCCCGGCCGGCCGTCACCATGTGCGGGCAGACGGCACGGGCGGCGAAGAAAGGGCCGCTGAGGTTGATCCCCAAGACCGTGTCCCACTGCTGCGTGGTCATGTCCACAAGGTCGGCACGGGGTCCGATGCGGGCGTTGTTGACCCGCACCGTCGGCGGCCCGAACGCGGCGGCGATCCGGGCGAGGGCCGCAGTGACCGCGGCCTCGTCGGCGACATCAGCGGCGATGGCCAGCGCTGCCCCGCCGACAGGTGTGAGGGCATCCACGGTACCGGTGCAGTCCGCCTCGTCCAGATCGATCACGCCGACCGCCAAGCCGTCGCCCGCCGGGCGCCTGGCCACAGCGGCGCCGATCCCGCGGGCAGCACCGGCGACAACCGCCATGCGTGGCACATGAGTTGTGTGTTTCATGGGAGGAAGTCCACGGCATCGACGTTGCGCCGCCAATCGATGTAGCGTATGACTTAATGATCAGTTTTGTGCTCGGCGTCGAAGACCTCGCGGACACCCGCTTCGCCCTCTCCCCCCTGCACGAAACCCTGTTCAGCCTGCGAGTGCTCCAGGATCCGGGCCTGTCCGCGCTGCACCTGCCCTGGCGCAGGTCCGTACTCGGCAGACTCGGCACGCTCGACACCGGTCTACTGATGTCCCTGGTCGCCCAGCGGCGTACCCTCCCCGACTTCCTGACCCCGAACCCCACGAGTTTCGCGCCGGCCTTCGAAGAAGAACTCTCCGTCGTCCGCCAGGCGTCCTGCGCTCGGGTCCGCCACGACCTGCTGCTTGCGCACGCACCCGACCCTGTTCCAGAAGCGCTCCGCGACGCCACCGCCGCCGAAGACGCACCTGTCGCCGGACTCCGCGACGCCATCTGCGATCTCCTGCGGCAGTACTGGGAGGTGGCCCTCGAGCCGGTGTGGCCGCAGATGCGACTGGTGCTGGAAGCCGACATGACCTACCGCGCCCGCCGGCTCGCCCTGGGGGGCGCCCGACTGCTGTTCGCCGACATGCACCCGAACCTGCGCTGGCAGGACGGAGAACTGCATATCCGCAAGATGATCAGCAGGCACCGGGTTGCGGCATCTGGCCGGGGACTGTTGCTCCTGCCGTCCGTGTTCGCACACAAACCCGCGCCCCCCGTCAGCCCGGACGAGCCTCCGAGCCTCGTCTATCCCAGCCGGGCAGTAGCCACGCTGTGGGGCCCGCAGATGCCGACCGCCGACACAACCGCCTTGGTGTCTCTCCTCGGTTCATCCCGAGCGAGACTGCTCAGCCTCCTGCAAGAGCCGTTGCCCACCGTAGAGCTCGCCCGCCGTCTCAAGGTCACCCCAAGCGCGGTCTCCCAACACCTGCGTGTCCTGCACTCCACAGGACTGCTCACCCGCACACGTGACGGACGGCATGTGCTGTACCGGAGAAGCGCACTCGGCGACCAACTCACGACCACCACTACCAAACCGCGAACTCACGACAGCTGAGGTCCAGCAGTCCGCCTCCGCCCAACCCCGCCTGGGGCGACTATCCACTCCACCACGACCGCCTCGCGCTGCACGGCGAGCGCCTCGCCGTGCAGGGCGGTGTCCAGGTTGGCCTTGGTGCGGGCGGCCTTGACCTTCGGCAGCCCGGCGGGCACCGACACCACGTCGGCCTTCGGCGGCGTGGGAATGGTGCCGCGGCCGGTGGTGACGACCTTGAGGGCCGTGCGGAAGGCGTCGCGGTGGCGGCCCTCGTCGGCGGTGATCTCGCTGAAGAGTTTCGCTGCCTCGACGTCTCCGTCCGCGCGGGCCTGCTCGGCGAAGCGGCGGTGGCGGTGCCTGGGGCGAACAGATGCAGCTGGATCCCGGCCAGCGGCCCATGCACCGCGGTGTGCTGGTTCCCGCCGCGACTCGGGCCCCGCGCACTCGTCGGCGAAGCAGCGCCCCAGGGCGACGCGCCCTTCCCCGCGTACCAGGACCCATCGCCATGGTCGGAGCTTGCCGTGATCGGGGGCTGTGGCAGCCGCACGCAGCAGGTATGCGAATTCGTCGTCCGACGTCCACCACGGCTGTTCAAGTACACCCCACGCGCACATCTGAAGCCGAGGCACCCTCTCCCCCGCGGTGAACACCCGCCGCACCCACCAGGGGGCTTCACACCTCATCGACCGGCGCGTGACGCTCATCGGCCACCGTGCGGTGAGCGCCCAACGGGCTCATCGCGTTCGCCGGTGCCACCACCCGCACGGCCTACAGTTCCCAGCCCCGGCCTGCGGTACCCCCACGCAACAGCCACTCTCCCTCGCCACCGGCCCATGGTCGCCTGCGCAAGCACGGCACGGCCGGGGAGGGACGGCCGAAGTGAAGTTTCGCTCCGCCCCCATTCGGGTGGATCGTGACCGGCTGGCCGCGCGCTGCCCGAACCAGGTAGCTGTCTGTCGTAAACAAGGCATGCGAAGACTGCTGCGGCCAGCAGTACACCCGCTCTGGCGCCGTTTTCGCCCCCAGGACCCCTTCGCACCGGCAGGAGCACCGATGGAGCAGCTCGTTGCGTTCCAGTCCGCCGAGGGCGGCTCGGTGCTGGTAGAGGTCAGGGAACAAGCGGCCGGGCCAGTCACCCGTGGCCTGCGGGGTGCGACGGTTCCCGAGCGGGCGGAGCGGACCTTTGAGGAGGCGGTGCGCCATGTGCAGCCGGCCGTCGAGGCCGTCGTGGCCCAGTTCCGCTCGGTGACACAGGCGGTGGACGAGATCCATGTCGAGTTCGGACTCAACCTGCACGCCGAGGCCGGCGCGTTCATCGCAGCCGCGAGCACCACAGCCAACTTCAGCGTTGCCCTCACCTGGCATCGGAGCGCCCACAACCCCACCACCGAGTGACCGTGTGCCCTCTCGGCGGCCGAACCCAAGACACCGAAAGCCCTCCTTGCTTACGTACCGGTTACCTTGCGCGCGAGCCCGAGTGGCCGGGCCGGACTGGGAGCAGGTGGAGGAGCCGTCGTGTCGGCGCGGTTGGCCGGGACAGGGAGGACGGGGCAATGGAATTCCTGCGGCCTTACGGTGCGGGCCGTGCCTGCGTCAAGGACAGCGGCGGGCACTCACCAGTGGGTCTTGGCATGGAAGGGGGTAGCGATGGCCACTGACCTGGAGCTGGAGTTGTGTGCGGTCCAGCCGGGTGAGTACGAGGTGCGGGTGATCCGTGCTCCCTCGGGCGGGGAACCCTGCGCGGCGCTGCGCTTGGGCATCGATGAGTTGGTGGAATTGCGTCCGGAGCTGGAGAGGACGGTGCTGGCGTCGTCGGTGTCGGCGCGGCGGAAGACGCCGGTGTCCGAGCAGCCGGTGCAGCAGGTGGGGCAGCATTTGTTCGAGTCCTTGTTCACCGGACCGGTCTACGGGGCCTATCGGGCGAGTCTTGGGGTGGCGCAGGAGCGGCACGAGAAGCTGCGGGTGGTGCTGCGGCTGGAGGCGCCACAGTTGGCGCTGTTGCCATGGGAGACGCTGTTCGACCCGGAAACTGGTTCGTACCTGTGCCGGCACGAGCCGCTGGTCCGGCACGTTGCCGCTGACGGCACCCCCGAACCGCTGCCGGTGACACCACCGCTACGCATCCTGGTTCTTATCGCCTCGCCGCGCGGGTTGCCCCCGCTGGATGTCGATGCCGAACGCGAACGCCTTGAACAGGCCCTGGCCAAGCCGATCGCCGAAGGCCGCGTTGAGCTGGCGTGGGTGGAACAGGCCGGCTGGGACAGCGTGCACGCTCATCTGTTCGAGAGGCAGTGGCACGTCCTGCACTTCATCGGCCACGGCGACTACGACAGCGACACCGACGAAGGACTGATCGCGCTCGTGGGCGAGAACGGCGCTGCGGACATGGTCGAGGCATCCCGGCTGGCTGACCTGCTCACCGCAGTCGACCCCGCCCCACGACTGGTCGTCCTGAACTCCTGCGCCTCGGCGCAAGGCGGGGTGCATGACGTCTTTTCCAGCACCGGGGCGGCACTGGTCCGCAGAGGGATCAGCGCAGTCGCCGCGATGCAGTTCACCATCAGCGATAGGGCCGCGGTCCGCTTCTCCCACGGCTTCTACACCTCTCTCGCCTACGGTCAGACCATCGACGAAGCCGTCAGGCAGAGCCGCATCTCCATGCTCGGCGGCGGGAGCACCACACTGGAATGGATCACCCCCGTGCTCTATGTCCGCGGTGAGAGCACCCACTTGTTTACCTTCACCGCACCACCAACCCCCACCCAAGGCCCAGGGCAACCCCCGCCTGAGGGACGACCTCTGGCATCAGGGGCGGAGGAGGCGCAGCGCCGTGCGCAGCTGCGGGCCTTGTACGTGATGGCCAGCGCCGAAGTACGCCTCGGCAACCTCGACAAAGCCATCGAGGTACTGGATGACCTGCTCATCCTCGACCCCGGCAACCGTGACGCGGCCACGCTCAAGGAGACCGCCACCCGCCAGCGCCGACTCGGCGACCTCTACCAGCACGCGACAGACGCACAGACCGCCGGCGACTGGGACACCGCCATCGACATCTACACCGAGCTCCTCCAGACCGACCCGGACTACCAGGACACCCCTCAAAGGCTCGAGGTCTGCCGCGCCCGGCGGCGCATCGAGAACCTGCAGGCCGAATTGCGCTACCTCGCCGACACCGGCCAGTGGCAGGCCGTCCTCAACGTCAGCGAGGAACTCCACGGACTCGACCCGGCCGCCGCCGACCCCGACGGTCTCACAACCCAGGCCCGACACACGCTGGAACAAGCCGAAGGCGACGATTTGGAGCGCTGGTACGCCGAGGCGCGCGCTGCCGAGGACGACGCCAACTGGGCCGGTGCCGCGTCCCTCTACGACCGAATCCTGACCGACAGCAGCGGATACCGCGACGCAGTCCACCGCCGCGAGATCTGCCTGCGCCGTAAGAGGCTCTCCGAGTTGCGTACCGCGCACGACCAGCGCCCCACCGCAGCGAGCTCGCAGCAGGTACCGGAAACGCTGACCGAAATGACCGCTGTGCAGCCTGACGCCGCAGGCCAAAACGCCGCAGTGACTGAAAGCGCCCGTCATGAAACCCCTGCTTATTCCACAGAGATCGCGCACCTACGGTTCGGAGCCTCATCGCTCTCATGGCATCCGGACGGTCAGAGAATCGCCGTCAGCGGCCAGGGGTCTGGGGTGATCCACGTTTATGACACCACAGGTACCGAACGCTTAAAAATCAGGTCCGAAGCAGCCTTTATGCCAGAGGTGAACGCGGTGGCGTTCAGTCCGGACGGGCATCAGCTTGCTAATACCGACGACGGGGCGATCAAGGTATGGCATGCTGACAGCGGCCGAAAACTGCTCGAGTTCGACATTCGCGGTCAATACGCACTGGCATTCAGTCCGGATGGCACCCAGATCGCCACCACCACCAACCGTGTCAACGAAGAGGAACCCCGCCCCGGGGCCCACATTTGGAATGCTGCCACCGGCCAGCAGATCCATGAAATTCAGCACAGGGGTGCTGTTTTTGCGGTGGCGTTCAGCCCGGACGGCACACTACTCGCCACCGGCGGCCACCGCTCGGCGCGGATCTGGGATGTCCCCACCGGCCGGCAGATCCATGAACTACAGCACGGTGATGATTACGTATGGGCGGTGGCGTTCAGCCCGGACGGCACACTATTCGCCACCGGCGGCCACCGCTCGGCGCGGATCTGGGATGTCCCCACCGGCCGGCAGATCCATGAACTACAGCACAAAGGCCATGTTCCTGCGGTGGCGTTCAGCCCGGACGGCACACTACTCGCCACCGGCGGCCACCGCTCGGCGCGGATCTGGGATGTCCCCACCGGCCGGCAGATCCGCGAACTACAGCACAAAGGCCATGTTCGGGCGGTGGCGTTCAGCCCGGATGGCACACGACTCGCCACCTGTTCCGAGGGGGCAATTATCAGCGGCACAATTACACTTTGGCCTGTCGCCTGAGTAGAGGTACAGCCGCCGCATGAGGCGGACTTCTTCCAGAGACCCGACTCGGAGGGGCAAACCGATTGCAGTCGCGGAGCTCACCGCGGCAGGCGCAGTAGACACGGTCAAAGACGGGCACGGGGCGGTCGGTCTCCCACAGTGATTCCTAATGCGGTCTGTCAAGCAGCGAGGGCACTGGGTGGCGTGATCTCGTAGCACCGTCCATCGCGCAGGAGCGCCCAGAGGACGTTCACGCGGCGGCGGGCAAGGGCGAGGACGGCCTGTGTGTGACGCTTGCCCTCGGCACGTTTGCGATCGTAGAACTGACGCGATTCCTCACAGTGCCGGATGCTGAACAACGCCGAGATGTAGAAGACGCGTTGGAGGCGGCGGTTGTATCGCTGCGGGCGCCGCAGGTTGCCACTGATCTTTCCTGAATCACGGGGCACGGGGGCGACGCCGCCGAAGCCGGCGAGTCGGTCAGCAGTACCGAAGACCGTCATGTCGCCGCCGGTGGCAGCCAGGAATTCGGCGCCAAGGATGACGCCGAGACCGGGCATGCTGGTGATCACGTCGAAGGTGTGGTGGTCGCGAAACCTGGCTTCGATGTCCTTGTCGAGCTCGGCGACCTGCTGGTTGAGGCCCATCACCTCCCTCGCCAACGTGTGCACCAGCTGGGCGGCCAGCTTCTCGCCGGGCAGGCTGGTGTGCTGCCGGTCGGCGGCCTGGACGGCGATCTCGGCGAGCCGGTCGGCGCGGATCACGTGACGGTTGCGCAGCCAGGTCTCCAGCCGCTTAGCGCCGAGTCGGCGGATGGCCGCTGGTGTCTGGTAGCCGACCAGCAAGATGAGCGGGCCGCTGTTGGTCACCTCCAGCGCCCGTTCCAGGCCGGGGAAGACGCCGGTGAGCTGGGCTCGCAAGCGGTTCACCGTGCGGGTGCGGTCGGCGACCAGGTCCATGCGCCGGCCTGTGAGGAGCTTGAGATCGGTGATGGTGTCGTCGGCGGCGCGTAAGGGGTGCAGGTCGCGGCGGACGCGGACCTGGTCGGCGATGACGGCGGCGTCCTTGGCGTCGGTCTTTCCCTCGCCGCGGTAGCTCTCAGAGGCGCGGTGGATGGCCCGGCCGGAAATGTAGTGCAGCGGCTGGTCATGGTTGAGGAGGATGGCGATGGCCAGGGCGGCTCCGCCGTCGGCCAGGTCGATGCCCCAGGTCACCTGGTCGCCCAGAGCCAGGACATCGGCGAGGAGCTCCAACAGTTCGGGTTCGTCGTTGGCGACGCGTCGCGACAGCAGCCGTCGGCCGCTGTCGTCGATCGCGACGCAGTGGTGGTGGGTCTTGCCTGCGTCAATGCCGGCCAGATCGCGGCCATGTGGTGCCTCCGTGCGGTGATGTTGCTGGTGCCTCCCACGGACGACCTCGCTGTCGATTCCCTACGGAGCGATCATTCGCAATTCCTAATTGGCAGCCGAGTCGTCGTGGGGCACCGGGCGGCCAATCACTGAGAGCCACAAGCGGCAGAGCCTTTTCAACCACACCCGGTGCCCCTGGGTGGGTGAACCATACGAAGGGCTCACCGTCTCCCGCAGAACAACGTAGGGAGCCTTTTCCAACCTCAGCTTGCCGTTGTCAGGTGAAGGGTGAGGACGGGCTTGACCAAGCCGGTGATGCGGGTGGTGCTGCATCGTGTGTGCGTGCACCGACCAGCCCCAGGCTCGAGCCCGTGGACGCCGACCCGACTTCCCGCCGGTTCTCTCGCGGTGGCAGGATGCCTGATCACGGACGAGCACGCGGGAGATCCCATGAACGGGCAAGGCATCCCTGGCCCGGCAGAAGGCTTCAGCGTCTTCGCTGTCGACGCCAACTGGCCGGAATCACGGCAGGTCACGGGTCACGGCTACAACCGAGCCACTGGTGACATCCACGTGTACCTGTGGTTCGGCTCTCCGTACTTCGACCCTCAGGTCGAGCACGTCACGGTCTTCAGCGCCTCCTCCGGCAATGCAGAGGCCAGCGAGGCCCTGGACCGAGCTTTCGAGATCTACTACCACCCCGGTAAGGAACCCCCGGCTAGCCTTCCGGCCTCCGAACCTGTCACCATCACCACAGACGGGAAACCCATGACGTTCGAGCTCTGGCGCAACAGCAGCAACCGTTACTGGGTCGCACGGGGATGCGTCGAGAGCACTGACGTGGTCCTGTCCGGCTCCGAGATCGAACCGAGCGAGCTCAGCCTGGTCGGCGTGAGCGACCTGACCTCGTTCTCGAACCCGTTCGCGTCCCTCGGGTAACACCACCACACAGCGGCCCTCCGCCCATTGAGTCGCCTCCAACCTGTTTGAGCGGCTGGCCCCTTGGCGTGGTGGTGGCGTTTGGGAAATGGTGAAGCTCCTGGTAGATCGGATGTCGACCAAGATCAACCTATCCGCCCGGAGCTTCACGTGCTTATCTACCCATCCCGTACTTCTGACGAGCATGAGCAGGAAGAGAAACCCGGGACAAAGGAACGGTCAGCCCGGCACCGCACCTCGCACAGACGAAAACGAACACCAGCGCCCTCCCGTGTGCGGCAGCCAGCTGCCCGACCTCGTGGTGGACGGTTCCTGTTTTGGGCACGCCACGGGTTCGCACGACCCGCCGGTTGACGCCGCACGCTTCACCGCGCCGGCGATGACGATGCGCAGAGCGGTTGCCAACGCCGACACACCTTCCGGCGCGGTCCGGTTCCTCGGCGCCCACCTTGCGCGGCAGCCGCAGGGCTGCGGGACGGAGGCAGGAGCAGCCGGGCGGCGTTGGTCACGAGTTGCATCGTGGCCTTCAGGCTACGGGTCGGTGGGTGTCCGGCGTCCTGCCGCCTTTTGGCTGCTGCTTGGCACGCGCCACTTCCCAGGCGGTCCCCACCAGAATTCCTGCCGCGAGCAGTCCGAACACCACAGAACCCTCTCGAATTCCGTCGGCCTCGTGTCCGTCCAGATGGTCAGCGTGGCGGACCTCGGTGGGGTCCGACGGGTTGTAGACGACAGGTACGTGCGCTCCGGGCTTCGCGTCGGTGGCCGAGCCTGAGACATCGATATCCGCGCGTACAGTGCCGGACGGTGCACCAAAGCGCACGGTCAAGGAGGTCGCCGAGCCCTCCTCCGACTCACTGGCGATGCCGACCACGGTCGCGTCGGTCCTGTGCCCGTGCGCCCGGAGGTTCTGCAGTACCTGGTCCTCCTGGCCGGCTTCCCATCCCATGAC
>NZ_JBIVBI010000046.1:0-10044 GCF_044746005.1 Streptomyces sp. NPDC086766
ACTCCAAGCCTTCGACATCACCTTCGACGGCCGGCTCACCGCCGGACGCCGCTGAAAACATCCGACCGAGTTCCACCGTTCGCTACACAGACCCCTCCGGGGGGCCTTGCACTGGGCCTTATGCGCAGTAGCCTCGGGCCATGCCCGAGACCTCGGTGGCACATTTCTACGACGAGCTGGCCGATGATTACCACCTGATCTATGCAGACTGGGATGCAAGCATTCGTCGGCAGGGAAGCGCCTTGGACGGCCTGATGGGCCAGGACATCGCGTCTGTGCTCGACTGCTCCTGTGGCATCGGCACGCAGGCCATCGGCCTCGCACTGCGCGGGCACCGCGTCACCGGCACGGACCTCAGCGCCCGCGCCGTCGCTCGCGCTTCCCGTGAGGCCGCCCACCGGAAGGTGACGCTTGGCACGGCCGTCGCCGACATGCGGCGTCTGCCGTTTCCCGACGGCCGGTTCGACACCGTCGTCTGCGGCGACAACGCCTTGCCTCATCTGCTGACGGAGCAGGACGTCCACGGAGCCCTGGCCGAGATGCGCCGGGTGCTGCGTCCCGCCGGTCTGCTGCTGCTCAGCACGCGTCCTTACGATGACCTGCTGCGCAACCGACCGACTTCGGCGCCTCCCCAGGTCCATCAGCCTGCGGACAGGGGAGAACGGACCGTCACCTTCCAGCTCTGGCACTGGCATGAGGATGGCGAGCACTACGATATGGAGCACTTCCAGCTGCTGCCGATCGGCGGAGAATGGCGCGTCAAGGTCCGTCGGACCGTCTATTGGGCACTCGGCCGGGACCGGCTGACCGGCCTCGTGGCCGACGCGGGATTCGTAGACCCCGAGTGGCGGATGCCGCACGAGACCGGTTTCTTCCAGCCACTGCTCATGGCCCGCGCCGGCAAGTAGGTGATCCCACCCCACCTTGCCGACCGTTCGCCACGACGGCCAGGAGGCGTCCCGGTCGTCAGTGACCGACCCCTTTGATGAAGCTCCCATAGACCGTCAAGCGGTCGGTGTGAGCGGTTTTGGTGTGTGGTGGGGGGCGGGTGAGCTGCTTGTAGACCTCGCGGGCGATGAAGCGTTTGAGGCAGCGGAGGATGTTCCTCTTGGACAGGACTTCGGCGGTGCTGCGGGCTACGTAGTTCTGGGTCCGTTGGTCGTAGCGCATGCGAAGCAGCGCGATCATGTGGAGTGCGTGGTTGGCCCTGCGGTCGCCGCCGGTTGAGGCGGTGCCGGTTGGTGCGGCCCGAGCTGGCCCTGAGTCGTCCGGGTCCCGAAGATTCCTCCGTTGTCGGTGCCCGATGCCCAGCGGGCCGTGTTGGCGGGCTGGGTGCGTCGTCGTTCGACGGCACAGGCCCTGGCCCAGCGGTCGCGGATCGTGCTGGAGTGCGCCAAGGGGCACTCGATCATGGAGGTGTCACGCTGGCTGCGGCTCCCGCCGGACACCGTCCGCACCTGGCGTCGGCGTTTCCGGAACGGGGCCTGGACGGCCTGTCCGACGAGCCGCGGCCCGGTGTGCCGCGGAAGATCACCGACGCGGACGTCGCGCGGGTCATTGTCAAGACGCTGGAGGAGGAGCCGAAGAACGCCACCCACTGGTCGACCAGGTCCATGGCGGCGCCCACGGGTACGTCCCAGTCCGCCATCTCGCGGATCTGGCGCGCGTTCGCGCTGGCCCCGCACCGGTCGCAGACGTTCAAGCTCTCCACCGACCCCCTGTTCACCGACAAGGTGCGTGACGTCGTGGGCCTCTACCTCGCCCCCCGGAGAAGGCCCTGATGCTGTGCGTGGACGAGAAGTCGCAGATCCAGGCCCTGGACCGGTCCCAGCCGGTGCTGCCGATGGTCCCCTGGGTCCCCGAGCATGGCAGCCACGACTACGTCCGGGCCGGCACCACCACCCTCTTCGCGGCCCTGGAGGTCGCCACGGGCAATGTGATTGGCTCCCTCCACCGGCGCCACCGGGCCGTGGAGTTCAGGAAGTTCCTGGCCGAGCTGGACAAGGAAGTGCCCGCCGATCTGGACGTACACCTGATTCTGGACAACTACGTGACCCACAAGACGCCGGTCATCAAGCAGTGGGTGCTGGCGTACCCGCGCTTCCACCTGCACTTCACGCCGACGAGTTCGTCCTGGCTGAACCTGGTGGAGCGGTGGTTCGCCGAGCTCACCCAGAAGAAGCTCCGGCGCGGTGTCCACCGCTCCGTGCAGGCCCTCGAACGCGACATCCGCAGCTGGCTCGCGGACGGGAATGACCACCCCAGACCATTCGCCTGGGCCAAGACTGCTGACGAAATCCTCGACAAAGTCGCCGCATACTGCCGAAGAATCTCCGACTCAGGTCACTAGGACCTCGGCGCCCTCCGTGGGAGGCCAAGGATCAATCCGGGAAGACTAGGGCTAGATTCCTTGGCATGTCTTCGCATCTCAGTCATGGCGCTTCGGGAGCCCTACGACGCTTCGCCGGGTGGATTGCTCGGGGGTCGGCGGGCCATCCGATACTGAACGAGATCGATTACTGTGAAGAGCTGCGCGAGTCGCCCTCCCAGATGGAGATCTGCGTTGCGATCTTCGCCAACGTCCTCGAATTGGATGAGCATGGCGAACCGGTCAATGAGAAGTATGCGGAGCGCCGGGCTGCAGCCTATCTCTACCTATACTGCACCGGGAAGCTGCCACCTGGGGAGCCGGACATCGAGCCCTGGGAGTGCGAACTTTATTGACCGTCACCGTGCGACGCCATTCGAGGAAGGCTGGCCCCGCCCGCGACCCCGCTGTGGGGCTATCCGGTCAGGGAGAGGTTGCTGCAGGCGGGCGCTGCACTCCATCGCCTCTCAGGCGGCAGTCGCGCAGGATCTTCCAGGTCTGCATCCCTGCGAAGGCGTGCTTGACGCGGGCGCCAACCTGCTTGTGGGACGTGTTGTGTGCCTGTTTCCAGTCGGGCAGACCCTGTCTGCGGCGGTGCGGCATTACGAGCCCGGTACCCGGGTAGCCGCCATCGGCGATGGCCCTCGTGTTGCCGATGGCGGCCTTCGCACCCGACTCCGCCCACGCCCGGCAGTCGTTGCGATTGCTGACAACGGCCCGGCCGACGACCACGACCAGGCGGTGTCGACGTCGATGACCACCTGAGGACTGGTGGAATAGCGTGCGCTACTTCTCCTTGCAGGTGGCCAATTTGCTGGCCCGGCTGATCGCCGTCCTTACCCTCTGGCAGTTCTTCACGGACGTAGGCGGCCCTCCGCAGCAGGGGATCGGCGCTCCTGCGAGCGGATCCGGCCCCTGACGAGCTCGTGCAGGGTGGCGAGTGTTGAGGGACGCTTCTCCTGCAGTGATCAGCAGCGACTGAGGACCACGGGCCTATCGACCGATGTGATAGCTGAACTCGTCGTTGAAGGGCATCTGTTACGGCGTGAACGGCACCGGACCAGGCTCGCGTCACGACCACGGAAGCGGGCCGTGGGCGCTGGTGCGAAGCACCGGCTGGTCTTCGTCGACCGGCTCCTGGCCGTCCTCGTGCACCTCCGCCACGGGGCCACGCACGGCGTGCTGGCGTGTGGTTCGGTGAGCACCGCTCCACCTGTCGGAGATCCCGCTGCAGGGAGGCTTCACCCAGAGGACAGTGACGCTTCGTTCGACGCCTAGGCCGCGCACAGCGCGCTTCCCTCTGCCCGGAGTCACCCCTCGTAGCGGGTGGCCAGGCTCCGTACTGTCTCGGCGATGCGGTCGCGGAGTTCGGCCGGTGTCATGACCTCGACGTCGGTGCCCAGCCGCAGGAACTCTCCGTGGGCGTGGTCGATCGATTCGATGGGCACACGGGCCTCCGTCCATCCGTCACTCGCGGGTGTCACGCCGATGCGGCGGGCGCCCTCCGGGGTGAGCCGCACCAGAGCCTCCCCACTGCGCAGCCGGGCTCGGAAGTCGGCCAGATAGCTGGTCCAGTGCCCGGCCAGGTCGAACCCGTCCGGGACGACGAACTCTTCTTCCAGGGAGTGGAGTTTGATGATCTGGTCGACCCGGTAGGTGCGGATTCCGGAAGGCCCTCCGGCGACCAGATACCAGCGGCCGGCCTTGAGTACGAGCCCGTACGGCTCCACCCGCCGTTCGATCTCCTCCGGTGCCCGCCAGCGCCGGTACCGCAGGACCACCGCCCGCCGTGCCCACACCGCGCCGGCGGCCGCGGACAGGTGAGGCGCACGGTCGGCGTCGCCGTACCAGCCAGGGGCGTCGAGCAGGAAGCGTTCCTGGATCCGCTCGGCATGCTCACGCAGCTCCTCCGGAAGGGCTGCAAGCCACTTGAGTTGGGCGGTGGTGAGCGCCTCACCGAGGCCGAGCTCGGCGGCCGGGCCGGGGAGTGCGGCAAGAAATGCGGCCTGCGCCTCGTCCGCGGTCAGTCCGGTGAGGCGGGTCCGGTAGCCGTCGACCAGTCGGTAGCCGCCCGCGTGTCCAGCGTCGCCGTACAGCGGTATACCGGCGGCGCCGAGAGCCTCGACGTCCCGGTAGACCGTGCGGACGGAGACCTCCAGTTCCTCGGCCAGCTGCCGAGCCGTCATCCGGCCCCGGTTCTGGAGCAGCAGAAGCAGGGTGACCAGTCGGCTCGCACGCATGCTCCCCAGTATCCACTGACAGTAGACGTCAGTGGAGTGCCCCTAACCTGCGGCACATGGACGACTTCGCCTTCCTGCACGGTTCCTGGAACGTGGCCAATCGCCGCCTCACTACCCCGCTCAGCGGCGCAGGCGCCGGCACCTGGGAGGAGTTCCCCGGCCGCTCGGTGATCCAGCCGCTGTTCGGGGGCGCCGGGAACATCGACGAGATCACCTTCCCCACCCTCGGCCGCCAGGGCGTGACCCTGCGACTGTACGACCGCGAAACACGTCAGTGGTCGATCCACTGGTCAGACAGCCGGACCGGCCGACTGGATCCCCCGGTAATCGGCGGCTTCACGGGCGACCGCGGTGACTTCCACGGCGAGGACACCTACCACGGCCGCCCGATCCGGGTGCACTTCACCTGGTACCGCCTCGGCCCGGACACTGCCCGCTGGGCACAGGAGTTCTCCGGCGACGGCGGCGGTACCTGGGAGCTCAACTGGATCATGGACCTCACCCGCGCCGGGTCGGCCGACGCATGAGCATCGTAGAATTCCGCCAGTACACCCTGCATCCCGGCACTCGAGAGACGCTGATCGAGCTGTTCGAGCGCGAGTTCATGACCGGCCAACAGGCGGCCGGCGTCACCGTCGGCGGCAGGTTCCGGGACCTTGAGGACCCGAATCGCTTTTTCTGGCTGCGAGCGTTCTCCGACATGACGCACCGCCGGCGCGCACTAGAGGCGTTCTACACCGGCACGGTCTGGCGGGAGCACCGCCACGCGGCCAACGCCACCATGATCGACAGCGACGACGTCCTGCTGCTGCGCGGTCCGGGCTTCGCGCCGGAGCCGGGCACCAGCGAGGTGGCCGCGACGGTCTGCCAGCCGGCAGACACGGCCGCCTTCGACGCGTACGCCGCCCAGTACCTCGGCCCGCTCCATGCGCTACACCGCACCGAGCACGCCGAAAACGACTACCCCCTGCTGCCCGTCCGCACTGGGGTTGACGTCCGGGTCTGGTTCGGCCCAGCCGAGACACTACGCTGGCCAATCCGGCGGCTGCGGCTGGAACCCGTAACGACTTGCGGGTAGCGCCGGCAAGTGCCGATCCAGTGCCGACACGCTGCCCGCTCGCGTGCCAGAGGACCTAAGGCGTCGCTGAACAGATCGAGCGAATAGGTAGACAACAAACGAACGGTGCTGGGCCGGCGTGCGAAGCTGTGCATCGGATCTGCCACCGCTCGAATGGTGTCGGCGGACAACATCCACGAAACGCTTGAGGGGATGAAGCACCCTTGCCCAGTGACCGTGACTGGCTCTCATCACTGGGGCCGGAACTGGAGCGCCAGCACGAGACCATTGCCGCTCTCCTCGACCTGTGCGAAACCTCGTCGCTGGTGTCGTCGTTCTCTGTCGGCTGCTCGATCGGGCGCGGCGCCGCTGACGCCCTCTCCGACGTCGATGCGGCCATCGGCGTCCACGCCGCCCGAGGCTTGGAGGGCTCGGCAGAGGTACACGCGGTCGAGGAGGCCGTGGTCGCACTCTTGCCACGCGTGGGGACCGTGATCGACGTGCTGCGACAAGAGTCGGTCACTGGCGACTTCCTGATCCGCCGCGTCTTCGCCCAGTACGACGACCGGTTGCAACTCGACCTGGCAGTGGTGGCCGAGGAGGAGGTACGTCGCGGGGACGCCGCCCCGGACTTCGTGGCGCTCTACTGGTCCGGCTCCCGCCCCACTACGACGCGCGGCCCGTCGGCGTACGAGGTGAGCGCAGCGCAGGTGCGGGACTGGTCGTTCCTCGGCTGGCGCGCGCTGCTGGATGCGGACAAGTACCTACGCCGCGGCTCGTTGTGGGAGGCGCACCAGCGCCTGCACGAAGCCCGCAGCCGCATCTGGATGCTGTGGGCTGCCGCCTGCAACGCCCCGTACCCTTGGCACGGCCTGTCCCAGATCCTGGATCACGACCCGGATGTGCTGCCCAAGGGGATCGAGGCCACCGTCGCCGGACTCGACGTCGCGGCTCTACGCGGTGCGTTGGTAGCCAGCGCCCACGCGCTGGACCGGTGCAGTGCAGCCGTGGCGGACGCCAGGGCTGGAGGCTTGCCCACCGCGATGGCGCATTACGTACGAAGTATCGTCACATCCGACTGAGCGGTGGTCGGCAACCGCCCCGCCCCGCAGATCCGAGCATCGGCATGAGAGGACATTCGCGCCTGAGCGTACCCGAGGTGGCGAGACCCGCAAGATAGCCCGGGGGCCTGGTGCCTCGGTGAGGGGCCCTCCACCTTGATCGTGGACACCTCGGCACTGGATCTTGAATTCAGGGAGAGGAGTCCCGAGTGGGGACCTACAAGTACTCGGCGGAGTTCCGGGCCGACGCGGTGTCGCTGGCCGGTTCGTCGGGCCGGCCCGTCTCACGCATCGCCGCCGAACTCGGCGTGAACCACGAGACGCTGCGGCAGTGGATCAAGACCGCGGAGTACGCCGAGCGTCCCGAGGCACTCGCGGTGTCCACGAAGGACGCGGAGATCGCGGCCTTGCGCAAGCAGGTCCGCGAGCTGGAGATGGAACGTGACATCCTGCGCCGGGCGGCCAAGTATTTTGCGGGCGAGACGAACGGGTGAGCCGCTTCGAGTTCGTTGCCGACCATCGCGACGCCTTCGGCGTGAAGCGGCGGTGCACCGTGCTGAATCTGTCCCGGTCCGGGTTCTACCGGTGGCTGAAGACCGCCCCGGCACGGGCAGCGAAGAAGGCCGGCGACGCAGCGCTCACCCGGCAAGTACGCAAGGTTCACACAGAGTCCGGGAAGACGTACGGGCCCAAGCGGTTCACCGCCGAGCTCCGCGAGGGCGGTGTGTTGGTGAACCGCAAGCGCATCGGGCGGCTCATGCGCCAACACGGCATCCAAGGACGGAGGCTCGACACCGCACCACGATCCCGGACCCCGCCGCCCAGGCGGTGCCCGATCTGCTGCGGCGGAACTTCACCGCGTCCGCCGCCGACCGGGCATGGGTCGGTGACATCACCTATCTGCCCATCGCCGGCGGGAAATTCCTGTATCTGGCCACCGTCATCGACGTGTTCTCCCGTCGCCTGCTGGGCTGGGCGATGGCCGATCACATGCGGGCCGAGCTCGTCACCGACGCGTTCAACGCGGCCGTCCGTACTCGCGGCGGACAGGTGGACGGCGTCATTTTCCACAGCGATCACGGGGCTCAGTACGGTTCCAAGGCGTTCGCCGACGCCTGCCACCAGGCCGGGATCCTCCGATCCATGGGAGCGGTCGGCACCTCCGCGGACAACGCCGCCGCGGAGTCGTTCTTCGCCTCGCTCAAGCGGGAGATCCTTCCCGGCCGACGTGGTTGGCCGACCGAACGAGCCGCCCGGCTCGCAGTCTTCCGTTGGATCGGCTTCTACAACCACCGGCGCAGGCACTCCACGATCGGCTACCTCGCGCCAGTCGCCTTCGAACAGAGATCAACTACGCTGGCCATCGCTGCATGACAACCGGTGTCCACGATCAAGGTGGAAGCCCCTCTGGCGCTTCGGTCTGCTTTCTGGAGCCCTCGACCTGTTGTTCCTCAACTGTGCTTCACTGATCGGCACCTGCGCCGGTACCCGAAGCACGGTCTCTGAGCAGGGGAAGAGCCGTCGTCGACTGTCGTCATCTGTCATCGTTGAGCACCCCCGCACGGCCCAGCGGACGATCACTGCGGCCGCCTCGCAGCGCGGTGCGGCGTGTAGAAACGGGGCCCGCAGGTCGCTCGCCGATCCGGCTGTGGCCGCTTCGGTGCATCATCGTTCGCCGCCGTTGATGTCACCTGGTGATGTAAGCCCGACGGGCTATGCACTGACGGCCAACTCGCTTGCGCGCTGACGGGCTTGGGATCGCAGTTCCGTGAGACGGCCGTGGAACGGGTTGTGGCGGTTTTGGTCGAGGTTCAGGGGCAGATCGAGTTGAGAGATGGGCTCCGACTCCATGGTCCACGGTTCGGCATGCTCGATCCAGCACACTCGGGCGTTCTCCGCTATCCACTGACTGAGCACGCGTGCGCGCTTCGGGCCGCCGGCCGAGCGAAATACCCGAGGCAAAGCGTGTCTGTGCGCACCAACTCCCACCGTCACTTTTAACTTGCAGGTCATGAGAGCTAACTTTCTGGCACCCTTCGCGCGGGGGCTGTCGGCGGTGACAGCCGCCGTGGCCATCTCGGTAACGGCTGCGGCAGGCGCCGCCTCGGCCGATGGGACCTTCCTCGGCCGTCTGCATACCGTGCGTGACATTGCCTCCACGGTCCCCGCGAACGGCGACGTGAACCCCTATGGCACGGCCGTGGTCGCGCGCGACGCCGGGAACCTCCGCCGAGGCAACGTGTTGGTCAGTAACTTCAACAACAGCCAGAATCAGCAGGGCACGGGCACCACCCTGGTCCAGATTAGCCCGCGGGGCACCGCCACGCTGTTCGCCCGGATCGACCCGGCCCACCTGCCTGGCCCATGCCCCGGCGGTGTGGGGCTCACCACCGCCCTGAGTATCCTGCCCGGCGGGTGGGTGGTGGTGGGCAGCCTGCCGACCACCGACGGCACCTCTGCCACCGCCCGGGCAGGTTGCCTGCTGGTACTCGACAGCCACGGTAGGGTCCGCGAGACGCTCGCCGGAGGCGGCATCAACGGACCGTGGGACATGACCGCCGCGAGCTACGGCGACCGTACCGACCTGTTCGTCACCAACGTGCTCAACGGCACTGTGGCGGGCGGCGGCAACGAAGTGGACCGGGGCACCGTCCTGCGCATCACCCTCAAGCGCCGTGACAACCGGCCGCCGCAGCGGGTGAGGACCACCACGATCGGCTCGGGTTTCGCCGAGAAGACCGACCCTGCCGCCCTGGTGATCGGCCCGACAGGCGTCGGCATTGCCAAGGACGGCTCGCTCTACGTTGCTGACACGGTCAAGAACCGAATCACTGTCATCCCGCGCGCGCTGTCCCGGGGATCCAGCGCCGGCACCGGCCGGGTCGTCAGCAGTGGCTGCCGGCTCAATAGCCCCCTCGGCCTGGCCATCGCGCCCAACGGCCACATCCTGACCGTCAACGCCGGTGATGGCAACATCGTCGAGACCACACCAACGGGTCGCCAAGTGGCTTTCCGGCAACTCGACAACAGCGGCTCCCCGCCCGGCGCAGGCGCGCTGTTCGGCCTTGCGGTGGACTTGGACCGTGACGCCGTGTACTTCGTCGACGACGCCACCAACTTCCTCGATGTCCTGCATTGATCCACGAGAAGCGCAGAGGCCCCGGATCTCTCCGGGGCCTCTCACCTGTACGCACTCGGCAGGATTCGAACCTGCGACACCCGCTTTAGACGTCGTCTCATTTGGTGAGCCTGCGGTAACAGATGAGGCTGCAGGCGATGGCGGTGAAGGCCAGGAAGTGTTCGGCCTTGCGTTCGTAG
>NZ_JBIVBI010000047.1:0-8967 GCF_044746005.1 Streptomyces sp. NPDC086766
CCCACGAGCACGAAACCAACTACTACGCTCAATACCAGCCCCAACCGGCTGCTGGAGTCAACGCATAGAGCCTCCATCGATCCCGGAGCGGTTCACGATGCTGAACGGCGTCGGCATGGGTCTGTCCGTGAGTCCGTTTCGCACCTAGTCGCTGATGAACGTGCCAACGGCGTCGCAGCGGCCGCACAGACCGGTCAGCGCCGCAGACCGGGTTCGAAGCGGTCGCTGAGGGGAGAAGGGCTGTCCGCGATTGTCAGTGGTCGTTCATAGCATCACGCCATGCCTGATGCCTTCACCGTCCTGTGGACTCAAGACACGTGCCGTGCCCTGCGCGAGGCGGGCCGTGTGGGAGAGCGGCCGCCGGTCGCTTTCAGCGGTATTCACACCTCCCTGCCTGCCTGGGCGGGTGCCCAGGCAGGGGACGAGGTGTACGCACTGCATGTCAACCGGCGCGTCGTGTACGTGGTGAGCCGCATGCGGGTCATCGACAGGGAGCGGCGCGACTGCTGCGGGACGGCCCCCGCGACATGGCAGGACCCGGCGTTCGCCGGGCACGGCGACTGGTCGATGCTCGGTGCCGGCGGCTGCGGTGCCACGGCGGTGCACGTGGAGGCGACACCCGTACGCTTCGACGTGCCGATCCACGGCGATATCCTGGCGAGGCTCACCTGGCGCAACCGCCGAGGCCGGACACGCGGCCTGAAGTACGTGGTGGACGGGCGCCTGGAGCACTCGGTCAGCCTCCAGGGCTTCTACCGCCTGACCAGCGACTCCGCACAGGAACTGGCGCAGGTCGTCGACCACGCCGTCACCTGAAGCCGGTTGGTGAGGCCCGGGACATGGGCGGCATCTGGGCCTGACGACGAACGCCTTGGTCAGGGCGCTCCGTCGCCCGCAGTCCTTCCCGTGACCGGTTCTCCCGCTCGTGTCTCGCTGTCCGTCCGGTGTCGATGTGTCCGGCTCGGCCCTCCGCTTCCTGTCCGCCCGCCAACGAGTGTGCCGGCGCGCTACGTTCGCGGGATGCAGCAGCCTCCGGAACAGGTTCCCGCCCTCCTCGACGGCCCGACCGTCAACGTCTGCGATGTCCACGAACTTCTCCTCGGCTACCTGGAGTGGTACCGCGAAGCCCTGATGCGAAAGCTCGCCGGACTGTCCGACGACCAGCTCCGCACACCTGTTGAGCCGCTCGGCTGGGCACCCCTGGGGCTGGTCCAGCACCTCGGCTGGGTCGAACGCCGATGGATGCGATGGGGTTTCGCCGCAGAGGACGTCGTCGCCTATCCGCCCGGCGAAGACGCAGCCGAGTGGACTGTCGCCGCGGGCACCTCCACCGCAGAGGTCATGGCCGCCTACCAGGCCGAGGTGACCGCCACGAACTCCTTGGTCGGAGCTGCCACGTTGAGCGACAGAGCCCGCCTGGGGGGCCGCTTCAAGACACCCGACCAGGCCCCCTCCCTCGGACGGATCCTGTTTCATCTGCTCCAGGAGTACGCCCGCCACGTCGGTCAACTCGACGTCGCCCGTGAACTCATCGACGGCGAGACCGGCGAGTGATCCACCCACCGGACACCGCCGCCCCGTCGCGGGACAGTGCCCGCCAGGGAGGCCCGGGCCGATCCGGACCACTCGACACGTCCGGGAACAGCTGTGCATCGCATGCCGTGGACGTTGTCACGGCGCTGCCACTGGACCGCCGAACCGTGCTGGCCGGCTGTCGCCGCGCGCCTGAACCGGCGCGGGAAACGGCAGAGTGGCCGTGTGGCCGTCGTGGCCGACGATCGTCCACGGACGCATCAGATCAGAGGATGGACGTGGACATGGAATATGCGGGGTACATGCTCTACCTGGACGGATCTGATCCCATTCGCGTCGAATCACTCAACGATTGACCTGGCACGTCGTCTCCAGCATCACGCAGCCAAGGAAATGATCCGAGCCGCACAACTCATTTATAATTGTTGACTATTGCTCGCTGAACCTGTGAAGCGGGTCAAGCTGTGAGCAGGCGGAGGCCGAGATCTGCCGCGTCGAGGTCGGCGAGGTCGCTGTTGCGCTCGGCCCACCGGCCGGAGTCGAGGTCGTCGCTGAGGCTTCGCACCGCCCGCTGCTCGGCCTCCGGCCCGACCCTCGTCCACACCGACATCGCACGGCGCACGTGATCCTCCAGATACGCCCGCGGCCGGCGCCAGTACGCCTCGAACAGACCGTCAGCACAGTCCCACGGGATGGGCACCGGCTCAGCGCGGGCGCCGATCGCATCGGCCATCCCAGCCAGCGAGGGAAACTCCGCGAGGAGGGCGGCGAACTCGGGCAGGTAGTCGCGGGTAAGCCAGAACCGGTCCTGCCATCCGGACTCGTCGGTGTCGAACGTGAGCACCACCACGCGGCGGGCTACGCGTCGCATCTCGCGCAGCCCCGCTATGGGGTCCCCCCAGTGGTGAACCGTGGAGACGGCCATCGCGACGTCGAAGGACTGGTCCTCGAACGGCAGGCTCTCCGCGACGGCGGCCACGCACGGCGCGGAGCCGGCAGGCCGCTGCCCCCGCATGACCGCCGATGGCTCCACCGCGGTCACATCGCGATCAGCAGGCTCGTAAGAGCCGGTGCCGGCACCGACATTCAGCACCCGCTGCGCGTCGCCGAGCGCGTCCCAGATCTGCGCGGCGATCCGCGGCTCGGTACACCGTGTCGCGGAGTAGGCGCCGCCGATCGCGTCGTACAGCCGTGCACCGAGCATCTCCAGTTGCTCCTCCGGTGTCACCATCAGTCCCTTCGCCCGTGCCTCAAGTTCCCTGTCAATGGCCGCCACCATGGCGTCAGCGCGATCACGCCGCTCCAGGAGCAGCCCGCGCAGTCGGCGCAGATGCGCGACCGCGTCGGTGGACGGGTCGCCGACCAGTTCCGCAACCTCCCGCAGCCCGAAGCCCAACCGCCGGTAGGCCAGCACCTCCCGCAGTCGCTCCACGTCGCCCGCGGAATAGGCCCGGTACCCGGCCGCGGTCCGCGCCGACGGCCGAACGAGTCCGATCGCGTCATAGTGATGCAGCGTGCGGACGCTCACGCCGGCCAGATCGGCCACGCGTCCCACGGTCCAGTGATCCTCCACGGCACCGACTATCCAGGCTGACGTGACGTGAGGGTCAAGAGCCTGACTCACGGCAGCAAGAGCCGAACGCGAAACAGTGGCGCCCGAGGCAACTCCTAAAAGCCAGAGTGACGGTCTGGTTCAGGGAAGCCTGGAACCGGACGGAGCGGCCCCGCAGCGCCCGAACGAAAGTCACTGCCATTGATCACGATGCCCGCCCCAGACGACTCCCGAAGTCGCTCCGAAATGACTTCCTCGTGTCGGCGGTCCAGGGTGAGGCCGGCGCGAGAGCGGCTTTCTGACGGGTCTGCTGATCGGTTGCGGGGTGGCGCTCGTGTCGCCCCCGTGGCCATGCTGACCACCGCCCTGCGCTCGGACAGCAGCGACTCCGCGACCGAGGAGACCGTGCCGCACAAGGCGGCGACCGGCGCCTGAGCAGGATCAGCGCCGGTCACCTGCGGACGGAGCGGGCAGGCCGACGGTCGCCGGCGGCAGGAAGAAGCCGACGAGGGGACCCATGCACACGGCGATGAGCACAGTCCCCACCCCGACGGCCCCTCCCAGCAGCCAGCCGGCGCCGGCAACCGCGACTTCGATCCCGGTGCGAACCACGGCGACAGGGAGGCGAGTGATCCGTACCAGCCCGGTCATGATCCCGTCGCGTGGGCCCGATCCGAACTGCGCACCGAGGTAGAGCGCGTCGAAGAACGCCAACGCGACCAGGCCGAGCACGAGGTAACCGGCCTGCAGAGGCGTCCCCTGCGGGACGGGGAGCACGTCCGCCGTGGCATCCGCGGCGAATCCGACCAGGGCGACGTTGAGCAGCGTGCCGAGTCCGGGCAGCTCCCGCATGGGGATCCACGCGAGGAGCACGAGGACGGCGATCAGGTTCGTCGCCCAACCGAAGGAGATGCCGAGCGTGTTGGCGGTCCCTTCGGTGAGCACGTTCCAGCTCGCCGCGCCGAGCCCGGACTCGACCAGCATCATCACAGCGGCCCCGTAACCCACCAGGCCCACCAGGAGCTGGAGTATCCGGCGGGTCTTCCGGCCCGCCCGGAGTTGGTCGGACGCGTTCATGCGCAGCAGCACCGGCCGGTCGTGACGCGAAGGGAAGGAGCGGCGCTCAGGCCGAGCAATAGGTGTCATGGGGCCACTCTGCGAACCATCTGGACGTCAATTCCATAGCCAGATGGGCTACGTTGGTCCCGTGAGGGTCAGTTCGCACGCGGTGGCCGGCATGGTTGGGAGCTGGCGGGAGGGCCCGGGGCCGGCGCACCAGTGCCTCTCCGACCGGCTGCGGCTGCTGATCCTGGACGGACGCCTCTGCCTGGGAGCGGCTCTGCCGAGCGAGCGGGATCTGGCCACCGCGCTCGGCACCAGCAGAACCACCGTCGGCACCGCTTACCGCACCCTGGTCGAGCACGGGTACCTCGCCACCCGGGCGCGTGCCAGGGCCACCGTACGGTTGCCTGACGACACCTCACCCGAACGCCGAGCCAGTGCGCTCCCGGAGACCATCGACCTGTCCGTCGCCGCGCCGGCGGCACCGGTCGAGATCCTCCATGTCGCGTTCGCGACCACTCTGGAGCAGCTGCCACGGCACTTCGAGCGGCACGGCTACGACGGCTACGGCACCGCGGAACTACGCGAAGCGGTCGCCCACTGGTACCGACGGCGAGGGCTACCCACTTCGCCCGACCACATCCTGATCACCCATGGCGCCCAGCACGCGCTGGCCCTGCTGGCGCGCACCCTCCTGTCGCCGCGCGACAAGGTGCTGATCGACCATCCGACCTACCCGCACGCCATCAGGACGTTCCTGGACGTACGGGCCCGGCCGCTGCCCGTGGCCCTGACGCCGTCCGGCTGGGACACCGCACAACTCCACGCGGCGGCGCGCGCCGCGCATCTCGCCTATCTGATACCCGATTTCCACAACCCGACGGGGATGTGCATGCCGACGAGCATGCGCCGCAGCCTCAGACCCGCCTGCCTCACGGTCATCGACGAAACCATGACCGACCTGGACCTGGACGGGGCCGACGCGGAACCCTTCGCGCTCCACATGCCCACCGCCGTCAGTGTCGGCTCGGTCTCCAAGAGCATCTGGGGCGGCCTGCGCATCGGCTGGATCCGTGCGGCCCCCTCCCTCCTGGAACGCGTCGAACAGGTCCGTCCCGCCACGGACCTAGGCACCTCAGTGGTCGAACAGCTTGCCACCGCAGTACTGCTGAATGCCCATCAGACACTCCGGCCGACGGCACTCGACCGATTGCGGCGACAGCGCCACGCGCTGGGGCAGGCACTCGCCGAGTACCTGCCCCACGTCAACGCGCCGCAGCCGGCCGGCGGAATGACGATGTGGGTCACGTTCCCCGACCCCATCAGCTCACGGCTGGCAGCCGTCGCCCCCGACCACGGAGTGACGATCACGGCCGGACCACGATTCGGGATCGGCGGCGCGTTCGAGCGCCACATCCGCCTGCCCTACACGCTGTCCCCGGACCAGCTCACCCGGGCGATCCGCAGACTCGCGCAGGCTGAACGCGCGCTCAAAGAGGGCGCCACGGGAACGCACACCCCCGCACCCGTCGCATGAGCGTCAGCGCGGGAACCGTCATGAAGGAGACGCCCGCGCATGAACACGCCACCCTCGCCCCACGGAGCGGGTCGAACCGACCGATCGCCCGTGCGGATCGGCGCTCTCGTCCCGCTGACCTCTCCCGGTTGGGTCGAGGCAGGCCGACACCTGCTCGCCGGACTGGAACTGGCCGTTCGCGACGTCAACGAAGCCGGTGGGACAGCCGGAAGACCCATTGAACTGGTGGTGCGGGACACTGCGGCCGATCCCGAAAGGGCCGCCGCGGCGGTGAACGAACTGGCCCGCCTGGGCGTGGCCGCCCTGGCGGGCACGTACCACAGCGTCGTCGCACGCGCCGCCGCCGCCAGGGCCGACGCCCTGGGCCTGCCGTTCCTCTGCTCGTCGGCGGTTCTCGACTCACTCACCGACCAGCCGACGCAGTGGGTCGCGCGCCTCGCCCCCGCGCAGTCCCACGGCTGGCGGGCCTACACCGACTTTCTCCTCGGCGCGGGCCACAGCCACATCGCCGTAGCGGCCCAGCCGAGCGTGTACTGGGCGTCCGGGACACGCATCCTGCGCGACCACCTGGCCCCACACGGCGGCAGCGTCACCGAACTCGACATGCGCGCGCTCACCCCCGCGGCGCTGTGCGACGAACTCGCCCACAGTCGCGCGACGGCCCTCCTGCTGCTGGTCGGCCACCCGGAACCTGCCGTGCCGATCGTCAGGTCCGTCCGCCATGACCAGCGCCTGGCCGACATCCTGATCGGTGCTCCGGCCGGGCAACCGGAGTTCGCCGCATGGGCGACGCTGCTGGGCGACGACGGCGCCGCGATCCCGTTCCTGCGCTACCTGCCCGAGCGGCTCACCCCGCTGGGGGCGCGGGTCGAGACGACCCTCCGCGAGCGGTCGGCCCCGCAAGCGCCCTCCTTCGTCGCTTTCGAGGGCTACGACACGATCACCGTCCTCGCCGAAGTACTGCGTACCAGCGGCGCGGACCGGGCACGAACCGCCGCGTCCTGGCCGCGCGTCGAAGTCGAAGGCACCCGCGGGCAGATCCGGTTCTCCCGGACACCCGGCGTCAGCCTCTGGCAGTGGGCGTGGACGCCCGTCCAGGTCGTCGATCGGGACCCGGCGGCCCCCGATCGTTTCAGGATCCTCCATGCCCGACCAGGCGGGCTGTGAGACGACTCTTGGCCGCAGGCCACTCCGGCGCGAGTATCGAGAAGTAGACCGTGTCCCGCCAGGTACCGTCCGGACGTCGGCGGTGGCGGCGCAGTACGCCCTCGCGGCGCGCCCCGAGACGCTCGATCGCCGCCTGGGAGCGGTGGTTGAGATGGTCGGTCTTCAACTGCACGCGTCCCATGCCCAGGTCCTCGAAGGCGTGGGTGAGGAGAAGCAGCTTCGCCTCGGTATTGACGGCACTGCGCCAGTAGGCGCGCCCGTACCACGTCCAGCCGATCTCCAACCCTTCGTTGGACACGTCGATGTCCATGTACGTGGTCCAGCCGATGGCCTGACCGGTGCCACGGTGGACGACCGCGAAGGGTACGTACACGCCGCGTTCGGCGGCCCGCAGCAACGCAGCCAGCTTGCCGGTCAGTTCCTCCTGAGTCCGCGGTGCCAGCCCGCCCTGCCACCGCCACACCTCCTCGTCTCCACCCCCCGCCGCGAACAACTGACCGGCGTGCGCGGCCGCCAGGGGTTCCAGCCGTACGTGGCGGCCGGTGAGCGTGGTGGGTTGTGGCGACTGAGCGGGCATGGAGGGAAAGTATCGAGATCACGCGCCGGCAACAACCGGTCCCGGGCAGGGGCGGCGAGTAGGAACCGGTGCCCGGGCGGCGTCCAGTTGATCGGGCGGTGGTCCGGACGGGCGGTGAAGAGATGGGCCGGTTCGGAAGGGCACAACGGGGCGCGTGGGCGGCCCGCGGCGCGGCGGCCTGGTGTGTGCTGTTCGCGTCGGCGCACGTCTACTGGGCGCCGGACGGCACCGTGGCGGCCGCCCTGGCCACCACACAGCTGTGGGGCCGCGCGCGCCGCGGTGGGCGGCGCACGCCGTGCTGTGGACGGGGTGCGCCGTCCTGCTGCTCAGAGCGCTGCCCACCGCAGGGCAGGACGTGCTGCTCGCACTGCGGTACTGCATCCTGCTCGCCCGCTGAACTGGTCCCTCGTGCACTGGCGGCTGGCCCTCATGCTCGCCGTGGCAAGTCTCGAAAGCCGTACACGATCGCGCGATCCCCTGCTGGTTCCGGGGGGATGCCGCATCCGGCACCGGCTCACAGATCGATGCGGCACTCGCTGTCGCCCCGCCTGAGGACGACGTGGGCCGGCCGGAACGGCAGACCGCGTAGCGTCGGTTCCATCACCTCGAAGAGGGCTCCGGCGTCCGGCCCGTAGGCGTACAGCCCGGCCTCGCCCGCCCCGAACTCGTTGCCGTCGAACTCCCCGACACCGGTCTCGTCGATGGCCGCCGCCAGCGCCTGCCCGGCGTCGTAGACCTGCGCTCGCTGGTCCGCGTCGCCGAAACCGCCGTCGGAAAGCCGGAAGCGGGCGAGGACGGTCTGCTCCTCATCCCCGTTGTCAGGGGCAGTGGATGTCTCCATGCCGGGCACACTCTCATGCGACTGTGACATCACCCGGGGATCCATCGGAGCAGTGCGTCATCCCGCCGGCTGCCCCGCAGCCGGCGGGTGGCAGAGCGACCGCGGCGAACATCAGCGCCTGTCCGACGGGGCCGCCTAGCTGAGAGCGCTCGTTCTCGAGACGCCTGCCAAGGTCGCGGTACCCGGCCCGCCGCAGCACGGCATCGCGCGCCAGCGCGGCAACCGCGATGCCCCTATGCGCCCCACATTGGTCTGCAGGACCCGCGTCAGCTCGGGTATTGGCGCGGGAAGCGCCTGCTCATCATCCGCTGGCTTGGCCGCACGAGAGCATCACATCGCCGATGGTCGTCTATCAGGGCATGGGGCGTGCCGCCAGCCGGGCGGGGACGGTAAGACCCCCGTCGGCCCCCCGGGCGTGGCGCCCGGGGGCTGTCCGCAGTGCGCCGCGCGGCAGAAGTGGCTCGGCGAGGCGGTGTCCAGGCGGACAGGGGGACCTCGGCTTCGGGCGGGAATGGCCTTTTGCTCGATATTGGGGGGGTGACCTACTCCAATGCGTCAACCGTGGAAGGTACCTCGGTTCCGGTTCGGGCGTGACCGGCTCGCGCTAGTGACCTGAGTCGGAGATTCGTCGGCAGTAGGCGGCGACTTTGTCGAGGATCTCGTCGGCGGTCTTCGTCCAGACGAAGGGTCTGGGGTTG
>NZ_JBIVBI010000048.1:0-8857 GCF_044746005.1 Streptomyces sp. NPDC086766
AGCCGGCCGACATTTCATCAACAAGACAGCCTCTGCGTCGGTCAGTCGGCGGGTCAGACCGCCTCGGGTGACACCACCGACATCCTCACAGTCAGGCGTGGATGTCAGCCTGCCGCTCGATGCCTGGGGTTGCTCGTAGTGCTCGTCCGGGTGCGTACCTCGTGCACGTTCCAGCCCAGGTGTCCAGGCTTGACCTCAGTATGTGTCTTCTCGTGGAAGGTGAAAGAACATGCCGACGTACGTCGCCTTGCTGAACTGGACCGATCAAGGGCTCCGAAACTACAAGGACACCGCGAAGCGCGCCGAGACCTTCGACGCAGCACTACAGAAGCTCGGGGTGAAGCTCCTGAATATCTACTGGACCCTCGGTCCGTACGACGTCGTGGCCATCGTCGAGGCGCCTGACGACGAAACTGTCACCGCAGCACTCCTGCAGCGCGGTGGGGTGGGCAACGTCCGTTCCACGACTCTGCGGGCCTTCGGCCGAGAGGAGATGGAACGCGTCATCGCCAAGACGGCTGGCTGACGACCACCACATAGTGCAGGCGATGGCGTTCGGCGAGCCGGCTCGGCGGCCTGCTACGACCCTCCTGTTAGACACTCACTCGGGGCGTGACCTGGTGCTTAGAAGATGTGGGCACGCCGTGGTGGGGCGGTCCGATCGTCCTATGCCGGCACCGTGCCGGGCCGCCGAGTGCCCCTGCCTCGCCCGGGAATGCCGGCGTCCGGTGCAAGCACTCGATGAGGGCGCCACTCTGTGAGGACCCGTTCGCCGCCCCAGCGAGTCTGGCTGAGCAGCCGACCCTCGGCCGTGGTCCCGAACGCTTCGAATGGGATATTCGCAAAAAAGATCTAAAGAGGGCCAATGGCAAGACTTTCCTGGGGTTTGCGTGCGTGGGGGTCGTTTCGGTGGTACTTGCGCTGCTCTTCTGGTCACTGTAAAAGTGCACGCCGTACGAGGCTCAGGCATAGGTGTGGCTCGCGGTATTCGGACCTGTCCATGAGTCGTGGCACCCATAGCCGGCGTCGGACGAAGCGGCCTTCTACCGCTCTGCCCGGAGGCGTCGTTTCTCTTCCCGTTGGGCGGCGACGTCGGGGATGACGGCAATGGCCTCGGTGAGGCGGCCCTGCCGGATCAGCAGTTCGGCCAGGTCGGTCGCGGCCCGTTCGCCGGGCAACGGGCGTAGGAGGGCGATGGCCTCCTCGACGCGGCCGTCCTGGGCAAGCAGCCAGGCGATGGTCAGCTCGCGGTCCTCGACCCTGTCGGCCGGCAACGCCCGGATCTCCGCGATTGCCTCCCTGGCGCGTCCCGACTCTCCCATCAACCACCACCGGTTGGACCGGAGCCAGAACTCATCGTTCTCCGCCAGGAATTCGGGGCTGCGACCTTCCGTGAGTCCAAGGGCCCGGTCGTGCAGGCCCCGGTCGGCGAGCACGATCAGGGTCGCCTGGAGAAGGTTGCCGTCGTAGAGGTCGTCGAACGTGTGCTCCACCGCCTCGATCGCTTCGTCTACCCGGCCCTGACGGATGAGCAGCCCCATCAGTGCGCTCTCGTACCAGCCCGGATGCTTGGCGGCGATGAGGTCGCGCAGGTACGCCTCCGCTTCCCCGGCCCGGCCCAGATTCTCCAGCGCCGACACGTACGGGCGTACGGCGGCGTACCTCTGGGTGTCGGCAAGGTCGCGAAGTTCCTCGACCCGACCGTGTCGGGCCAGCAGCTCGGCATAGAACTCGACGTTGTTCTGAGGCCCGTACCGGCGTGCGGCCACGTCCGCGCCGAGCAGCCGGATTGCCTGGTCCGCCCGGCCGGACCGCTCCAAGACCCGGGCCTGTGCAGACAGGACACCCCACAGGTCGTCGTACTGCTTCGGGTCGCGCCGGAACCCCTCGGCGATCGGGGCCAGCAGCTCCAACACCCGGTCGTCGCATCCCTGGCCCTCGGTCATCTCCACCAGGGCTCCCAGCGCGCGCCCGCCGCGCAGGTGCGGGCCGAGTACGCCGATCGCGTCGTCCACCCGCCCGGCCCGGACCAGCGCCTCGGCGTAGTCCCGCCACGCGTCGACCGCGTTCTCTTGAGGCCCCTTGGGGTGTGCCAGCTCCAGCGCCTGGTCGACGCGGCCCCACCGCAACAGGACGTCGGCGCCCGCCCGCACCGCCGGCTGCCAACCGGTAGCCGCGAACGGCTCCACCACCGTCCAGGCCCGTCCGAACTCCCCCACCGCACACAACCCCCGCACCGCACCCGCAGCGCAGAACCAGTCCTTGCGCTCCCGTGCCGCCTCCACCAGGGCCTCCAGGCCGCCGCGTTCGAGGATCTCGTCCACGATCCGCGGCAGGACGCCGCCGAGGTTGCTCAACTGCCACTGAAGATCATCCACATTCACGGGGGCACCCTAGGGTCAGCCGCCGACACACCCGCGACGCGGCTTGCCGGTTGGCCCGCCGAGCCTTGCCAGTGGGCCACCCGCTTGCTGCTACGCGCGGTGTCGAGCATCTCGGTTAGCGGGGTGCCCCCGGCAGGTTTCGAACCTGCGGCACCCGCTTTAGGAGAGAGGCTGGAAGGTCGTGCCGGTGACCTGCGGCTTCCGTGTATGGAGAGGTGGCCGCAAACGCGCGTAGCGGTGAGACCTTGGACGATGACCTCTTCGTCCCGAAGCAACTAGGACGGATGCCTGACCTCGGGCGGCTGTGCCTCTCACCTGCTGCGATGGTCCGCAGGGGTCCGCGCTTGTCCGTCACTGTTCGCCTGCGTTGTCACGCGGATAGACACTCACCACCCCTCGATGCGAATTACGGGCGCCGGGATCGCTGGGGTCTACGGCGCTGGTCAACCAGTCGCCGTGGAGGGGCAACGGTCGGTCGTGGTCGCGGCGGTTGCCGTACTTCTCTGCTGTACCGCATCACCGCCTGTCAGTGCTGCATGGCACTGTGCCGCCATGACAGCAACGACAGAGCTCACCCTCTTCGCCGACTACTTCCAGATACACGTATCCGATGCGGATTCGGACGGTGATCTAAGCGACGCATGGACGGACCAGGCCGTTGCTGATCACCTCGCGGTTGCACGCGATGCGCTGGGCATCGGCACGGCTGTCAACGTCAATGTTTCCGTCACAGTCGCCGTCCTGCCTCAGGAACCGAGTGATGACAGCTCGGAATTCGATCACGTTGTTGAGGCCACCCTCAGTGTTTCGTTGGGTCGTCTGATGGTCCTGGGTTGTACGGACTACGCCCCCGATGCAGCTACGTTCGAGGTCCCCCCAGGCTGGAATCGCGTCCGCGTGTCCCGGAGCAACTTGGCTCGGGCGACTCAAGCCGACATCGACTCCGACGAGAGCCCCGAAACCACGGAGAAGATCCGTATCCAGGTGTGGCCGGCCGCGGAACTTCCAGCAAAGGTCATCAAGCGGTGGGTGCAGCCCGGCGACGACCTCGACGTATAGGTCGGCGGCGTCTCATCGGGTTTGGCAGGCGCCAGCAGTTGTGGTCATTAGCCGGTCTACTGATCAACCCTTCCGCTGACCAGCGGAACAGAAGAAGCCCACGGCTCTGACCAGCTCAGACGCCGTGGGCTTCTGTCGTTGTCGGTTGGCGTCGGACGACCTCGCACGGCCGGGGTGCCGCACCATGCCTCCGCTTAGCGCCGGCCGCTAACATGCTGGCGACGAGGGGGAGAGATGGCACTGGGCCGCAAGGGATCACGCCGCATAGTCGTGGACGGTACGAGCTACCGCTGGCGGTTGCGGCGCAGGCCCACCTACGGCCAGGCTCTCTGCTGGACGCCGTGTACGTACGCCGTTGAGTATGCGGAGCACCCTGGGACGACCCTGGTCGTCACCACGGACCAACCGCACCCCGGCAACTGGCTCGAGCGTCCAGGTGACCCGGTCCTGCCCTCCGATGTCGCCGACGCCATCGCGGCTGCCCTGCGGCAGGGGTGGGTTCCGACGGGGGCGGGCTCACCGTTTCACCTCGACCAGTCCGCAGGCTTCTCTCCCTCGATCTGACCTGGCTGGCGGATGAGCACGCTTCAAGGAGTTCGATCCGGGTCTGGTCCCGCTGGTGCTGTCGACTGAGGCGACGGCCGGACAGAGTCACTGCTGTGCGCCCTCGTCCGGCGTCGTTGCTGTCAGCCGTGGATGTCAGACGCTTTCTGATTCGCAGCTCTGGCCGGATCGGTCAGCGACGGGCCGTTCCCGTCGCTGCACGGGCTTGGAGGAACGCCACCTATCCAGCCGCGCTGCCTCTCGGACGATTGCGGCGGGATCACGGTTCAACCTCCTACGACGATCGCGCCTTCACCGTGACTCCGCCGTGTGATCAGATCGGCCCGTACCAGCAGGCAGCGGCTCGGGGAGGAGCCGCGGAGGAGGGGAAACCGTGATGCCCGCCGTCGCCAGAGAGACAACACAGCCGTGCCCGGAATGCGGCACGGAGATCCGGGGCGACACCCGGTTCACCGTCTGGTGCGCCGCCTGCGATTGGAACGTGGACCCCGAGGAGCCGCGGCCGGACATGGGACGGCTGGAGAGAGTCGAGCGCGCCCTGGCCCGACGGCATGGCGAGCAGCTGCTCGCAGAGATGCTGAGCGGGCGGGAACCGCGCCCGCGGCGTGACGCCTCGGCGGTGACGGCCACTGTGCTCGCTCTGACGGTGCACGGCGTCACCCTCGCGCTTGCCGTCGGCGGTGTCTGGTGCGTGGTGGCGGGCTGGGGTGGCGCCGGCATGGTGGCGGGGCTCGTGTTCCTGGTGCTGGCCTGGGCGCTCGCCCCGAGGATTCGACGCCTGCCCGACGACCGGCCCGTGCTGTTCCGGGCCGACGCGCCCGAACTCTTCGCCCTGGTGGACGAGGTGGCGCGGGCGGTCGGCACCCGAAGCGTGCACGCGATCGCCGTGGACGGGAGCATCAACGCCGGCGTCATGACGTACGGTGTGCGCGGCCGGCGGCTGCTGGTGCTGGGCATGCCGCTGTGGGAGGTCCTGACGCCCGGGGAGCGGATCGCGCTGCTCGGCCACGAGTTGGCCCACTACGCCAACGGTGACACGCGCAACGGCCTGGTGATGGGCACGGCGGTGCGGACCCTGTCCCTCTGGCACCACACCCTCCAGCCGCTTCCGCACCCGTCCGCGATCGAGATGGTTGTCAATGCCCTCTACGTGGTGCCACGCCTACTGGTCCGTGGGGTGCTGGCGTTGCTCGTCCGGCTGACGTCGCGGGCCGGGATGCGGGCCGAGTACCTAGCCGACCGGCTGGCCGCCCGCACCGCTTCCACGCAAGCGGCGGTGGGCCTCATGGACCGGTTGCTCATCGCCGAGGCGCTCGGCGTCCTGCTGCGCAGCGAGGCCAACCGTGCCGCCCTCGGCGGGTCGAGGTCTACCCGGGAGGCCACGGCCCGGGCCAACGAGCTGTGGGGGCTGCTCACCGCATACGCGGCGTCCGTCCCGGAGCACGAGTACGAACGCCAGCGGCGCGCCGGAGCCCGGCGCGGGCACCAGGTCGACGCCACCCACCCGCCGACCCATCTGCGGCGCGCCTGCCTGCTCGTCGGGGAGCCCGAGGCAGCCGCGGTGGTGCCGCAGGCCCGCCGGACCGAGCTGATCGCCACGGAACTCGCCGCGGCTCGCACCGAGGTGGCCCGGCGTCTGCTGCGCGACGGCCTCGGGGACTGAGGCCGTCGCGAGCCGCCCTGCCGCGTCTGGGGTCTCTCTTCTGGATCACCGCCGGCCGCCCTGGTGGATCGCTACATCTGGCACGGCTGTGGCATGGCGACCTCTTCGTCCCGAAACAACTTGACGTGTGCTCGGCCTTGGCTGGCGTGCCGCTCACCTGCGTTGACGGTCCGCAGACGTCCACGCTTGTCCGCCGCTGTCCGTCGGAGGCGTGACGCTTTTAGACACTCAGCACTTGCTGCATCTTCAATGCCGTTTGTCGCAGGAGGAGCGCGCTCAGCATCGCTCGGACGACCTGGGACGAGCGATCGACGTCATGGGCCTGCGGGAGTCCCCCGGCTCTCGCAGACAAGGGCGCGCTGCCTCATGGCAGCGCGCCCTTGTGCGTTGCTTGGAGACCGGGGGCGAGACCCGTTTTTACTGCACGTCGACGAAGTCGCCTGTGGCCTTGGCGGCGGGCGTGGTGCTCGTGCCCGTGAAGTAATAGCGCCAGTAGCCGTCGGTGGAGGCGGTGACGGTGGTCCTCGCATTGCCGCTGCTGTCCGTGTTCACCGTCTTGACAGTGCTGTACGTGCTGGTGCCGGCCTTGCGGAACTGCAGCTTGACCGGCTGTCCGGCGTAGCCGTGATACAGGTAGTCATCCCAGCTCGCCCTGGTCAGCTTGCCCGTGACGGTGATCGTCCGGCCCTTGGCGACCGGCTCCGGCGAGGCGTTGACCGTGAGCTTGGAGTAGCGCTGCACATGGAAGGTGCCGAGATCCGTCCGCTCCGCCGAGTCGCCGTCCTTGGCCTTCGCGTACGCGCCGAAGTGCCAGGTGCCCGCGAGTGTGTTGTAGTGCAGGTCGTACTCGGGGACGACGGTGTACGTCGATGTGCAGGTGACCGTGGTCCCCGAAGTGCACGTGGTTTCGCTGGGCGAGTCCTGGGTCCAGAAGGCGTCGGGGTCGCTCCAGGTGCCGTGGTACAGGTACGTCTGCCCGGAGGCTATGCCGGCCGGGTCGGAGGCCGTGAACGTGACCTTGAAGGTCACCTTGTTCGTCGTGCCGACGGCGACGTCCTTACCACCGTTCACCACCACGTTCGAAACCTCGGTGTCGCCCACCACCGTGTCGGCATGAGCGACCGGAACGGTGAGGGCGATGAGTGCCAGCGCGCCGGACGAAGCGGCACCGATGGCGAGTCTGCGCATGAGTTCCCTCAGGAAAAGAAGCCTGTCGCCTGGGTAGGCGTTTGGCGGGTGGACGAACTGTAAGGCATGGCCTCAGCATTCCGGACCCCTCCTCCTGGACACCGCTGCCTCGGTTGGCCGTCGGTGTGGTGACGGCTCGGGGTCTCGGTCGAACGGTCGTGAACGGGGTCGAATGAGAAGGACACTGAGACGGACAGGCCGGGCTCGCTAGCATCTTTGCTGTTGAAGGGGGAACCATGGCACTGGTCCGCAAGTGCAAGGGATCGCGACGGATCGTCTGACCTGTCGCATCCTCAGCCGACCCTGAAGCCTCCGTGAGTCACCGTCTCACGCAGCCACCCGAGCCAGTCACACCACAGATCATCGGCTTCCAGCTCGGCACGCAGGTCAGCCGGCGAAGCCTCGTACCGGTCCAAAGCCTGCTCGATCTCCTTGGGGCTGACCAGCCACGAGTCGTTGCTCCGCAGCTTGAACTCGGGAATCCCGATCTGCCCCGGGACGCTCTGACTCAAGACGGCACGTTCTGCCGCCTTATACGCGTCCCTCCTGCTCTGATCGGCAGCTCGCCAGTCCTCGATGCCCTCGAACGGCCAGACAGGAAAGGGCTGAGGCTCCGCCTCGAAGCTCATGCCGACGCGACGCATCCCTTCCCGGCAGACCGACATACCCGCGATGTTCAAGTCGAACTGGAATGCTTCCTGAAGCGCGAACCAGGGCTCGGCGCAGGTCTGGGCCTGCTCACTCGGCATGCCCGAATCAACCCACGCCTCGAAGCGCTCACGAGCTGCCGCAGCCGGCTCCGGCAGGTCCGCCCACTCCAACTCGTAGCTCATCCATCCCCCAATCCCAGACGTGGCTCGCACAGGATGCCACGCCTCGATCATCGAGATGATCACATTTCGCACGGCCCAGGGACGACCCGAGCAGGGGTGTCGCGGTGCGGCCCCTCGATGCGAACCATCGGTGGGACGGTTGCTGAGGTCTGCCAGGCTGGTCATTCGGGGGTCTGCGGCCGGCGCCGGTCAGCGGTGGGCATGATGGTTGCCGTACTTCGCTGTTGTACAACTGCGCCATGGACGATGCGGCTCTTCAGTCCGTACTGGACGAGGTGTTTGATCAAGCGCTGGTGTACCACGGATTCACCGACTACATGCGCGACTACGAGATCATCATCTACGCGACGGCAGACCCGAGCATCGTCGACTGGGCAGCGGCCGAGACCCGGCTAGGGACCGCACTACCGAGCGACTATAAGCGGCTGGCCGAACTGTTCGGCTGCGGTGCCTTCGACGGCTATCTCCATGTCTACCTGCCCGGCGCCTCATACTCCGACTTGGTCAGCCACACCGAGTGGCCGGCCCAGTGGGCTGAAGTGCATGGCAACAGACTGTGGGAGCCGCACCGGCTGTACCCCGCTCCGAGTGGGCTGCTGCAGTGGGCGGACAGCGAGCAGGCCGATTCGTTCTTCTGGCTCACCGAGGGCCCCGACCCCGGCGAGTGGCCCGTCCTCGCGTACGAGGACGACGGCACCGCCTACCGGTTTGATGGGTCAACCGCGGAGTTCGTCTACCGCCTGCTCACGGACCCGCAGCAGCCCTTCTCGACGGCCCGTCATTTCAGCGCCCACTGGTTCCAGAGCTACGGGAGCCCGAAACCGGAAGACGACTGACGTACTGGTGCACGCGGGCGCGGAACCGCAGATGTCGGCTTGGGAAGCTTGGGTGATCAGGGGCGGGCTGTCCCCCTTCCTTCACCCGCTCACCCCAGCTTTGCGATTCAACGTCATCCTTATCAGGTCGATCGCAGCGGACCGTGACATCGGTCAACCCGGCCTGCGCCTCGGCCGATCTTCCGCTGAGGCCGGCCGCCGAGCGCTGCTGTTCGTGCTTGTTGGTGTCAGCCGCTGATGAAGCTCCTATAGACCGTCAAGTGGTCTGTGTGAGCGGTTTTGGTGTGTGGTGGGGGCGGGTGAGCTGCTTGTAGACCTCGCGGGCGATGA
>NZ_JBIVBI010000049.1:0-7957 GCF_044746005.1 Streptomyces sp. NPDC086766
ATGGTACTGCAGGGGGGACCCTGTGGGAGAGTAGGACGCCGCCGAACAAATTTTGAAGAAAACCCCGCACCTCACGGTGCGGGGTTTTCTGCGTTTTGGCCCCATAACGAAGACGGGGCCGACGGCCGGAAAGCCCGGCTGCCGGCCGACCGATGGGGGCTCACAGCCGGCCTGCCGCTTTCAGTGCGAGGTAGGCGTCCGCGAGAGCCGGGGCCAGGTCGTCCGGTGTCGCGTCGACGACCGTGACACCGTGGCGGCGGAGCTGCTCGGCGGTGCGATGGCGCTCGGTCTGGGCCTGGGCCGCGGCGGCGGCCTCGTACACGGCCTCCGCCTTTCCGCGGCCCGTGGCCATCCGGGCCACATGGGGATCCGCCACCGAGGCCACCAGCACCGTATGGCGCTGGGTGAGCTGGGGGAGGACCGGCAGCAGGCCTTCCTCGACCGGGGCCGCGTCCAGGCTGGTCAGCAGCACGATCAGCGAGCGGCGGGGAGCCGTGCGCAGTGCCGTGGCCGTGAGCCCCCGGGCGTCCGTCTCGATGAGCGCCGGCTCCAGCGTGGCCATGGCGTTCACCAGCGACGGCAGGAGGTCGCCCGCCGCACGGCCCTGGACGAGGGCGCGCACCCGGCGGTCGTAGGCGAGCAGGTCGACGCGGTCGCCGGCGCGGGAGGCCAGCGCCGCCAGCAGCAGCGCGGCGTCCATCGAAGCGTCCAGCCGAGGTGCGTCGCCCACCCGGCCCGCGGAGGTGCGGCCGGTGTCGAGGACGAGAAGGATGTGGCGGTCGCGTTCCGGACGCCAGGTGCGGACGGCGACCGAGGACTGGCGGGCCGTGGCGCGCCAGTCGATCGACCGGGTGTCGTCGCCGGGGACGTACTCGCGCAGGCTGTCGAACTCCGTGCCCTCGCCGCGGGTCAGAAGGCTGGTGCGGCCGTCGAGCTCACGGAGCCGGGCGAGCTTGGCCGGCAGGTGCTTTCTGCTGGTGAACGGGGGCAGTACGCGGACGGTCCAGGGGACCTTGTGGGTGCCCTGGCGGGAGAACAGGCGGAGAGGGCCGTAGGAGCGGATGGTGACGCGGTCGGCCTGGCGGTCGCCGCGCCGGGTGGGGCGCAGGTGGGTGGTGACGCGGCGGCGTTCGCCGGGCGGCACCGTGAGGCGGTGCCGGGACGCCTTGGTCTCCGTGCCGGACAGCCAGCTGCTGGGCGGCCAGGCGTCGCGCAGCTCGGCGCGCAGGGGGCGGCTGGACGGGTTGCCCACGGTGAGCGTGACGTCGGCGGACTCGCCCAGGCGCACGGAGGTGTCGCCGGAGCGGGTCAGGCCGAGGCGGCGTACCGGCGCGGCGAGGGCGTAGTCGCAGGCGCAGGCGAGGGCCAGCGGCGTGTTGACCGCGAGGATGCCCGCCCAGGTGGGACCCCAGATGCCGACCGGGAGGGAGCCGAGGGCCGCGAGGAGCGCGGCGCGTCCGGTGAGGGCCATCAGCGGGGGACCGGCACGTGGGCGAGGATCGCGTTGATGACGGAGTCGGCGGTCACGCCCTCCATCTCCGCCTCCGGGCGCAACTGCACGCGGTGGCGGAGGGTGGGCAGGGCGAGGGCCTTCACGTCGTCGGGGGTGACGTAGTCGCGGCCGGTCAGCCAGGCCCACGCGCGGGACGTCGACAGCAGGGCCGTGGCGCCGCGCGGGGAGACGCCGAGGGTGAGGGACGGCGATTCGCGGGTGGCCCGGCAGATGTCGACGACGTAGGCGGTGATCTCGGGGGAGACGGTGGTCTCGGCGATCGCGGCGCGGGCGGCGTCCAGGTCGGCGGGGCCGGCGACGGGGCGTACGCCGGCGGCGCGCAGGTCGCGCGGGTTGAAGCCTCCGGCGTGCCGGGCGACGACGTCGATCTCGTCCTGGCGGGACGGCAGAGGGATCGTCAGTTTGATGAGGAAGCGGTCCAGTTGGGCCTCGGGCAGCGGGTAGGTGCCCTCGTACTCGACCGGGTTCTGGGTGGCGATGACCAGGAACGGCTCCGGGAGTGGGCGCGGGGTCCCGTCGACGGTGACCTGGCGCTCCTCCATGGCCTCCAGCAGCGACGACTGGGTCTTCGGCGGGGTGCGGTTGATCTCGTCGGCGAGGAGGAGGTTGGTGAAGACCGGGCCGGGCTGGAAGGAGAACTCGGCGGTGCGCGCGTCGTAGACGAGCGAGCCGGTCACGTCGCTCGGCATGAGGTCGGGGGTGAACTGGACGCGCTTGGTGTCGAGTTCGAGCGCGGCGGCGAGGGTGCGGACGAGCAGGGTCTTGGCGACTCCGGGGACGCCTTCGAGGAGGACGTGTCCGCGGCAGAGCAGGGCGACGACGAGGCCGGTCACGGCGGGATCCTGGCCGACCACGGCCTTGGCGATCTCGGCGCGCAGGGCCTCCAGGGAGGACCGCGCGGGGCCGGCGTCCCCGGGGTGCCCGGCGTTGTCAGTGGTCGGGTCCATCATGGACGGCGTACCTCTCTTTCGAGGGCGTCGAGTTGGTCGGCGAGGGAGACGAGGGCCGCGTCGTCGCCGGGCGGCGGGCCGAAGAGGAGGGAGTGCAGGGGCTGTCCGTCGCCGTGGAGGTGGGCGGACAGCGCGGGGAGCAGGGCCTCGGGCGCGTGCGCCTGGGCCACGGGCACGCCGACGAGGGGGGCGAGGCGGGTGCGGGTGGTGGAGCGCAGAGCGTCGGCCGCGCGGTCGCGGGCGTTCGCCTTGCGGTAGAGGCGGGCGCGGCCTTCGACGGCTTCGGAGGCCCGGATCGCCACGGGGAGTCTTTCAGGTACCAGGGGGCCGAGTCGGCGTGCCCGCCACAGGGCGGCCAGTGCCGCGGCGACGAAGAGCTGGAGTGTGGCCCACAGCCAGCCGGAGGGGAGCAGGTCGAAGAAGCTGCGGGCGCCCGTGTCGGGGGCCGCCGGTTCGTCGGCGAGCGAGGGGAGGTACCAGACCAGATGGGGGCGGGAGCCGAGGAGTTGGAGGGCGAGTGAGGCGTTGCCCTGCTTGTCGAGACGGGTGTTGTAGAGGATGTCGGGCGCGCCGAGCACGACGGTGTCGCCGCCCTTGGCGGTCCGCGGCAGGAGCAGCAGGGTGGGCAGGCCGTCGCTCGGGTAGCAGGAGTCGGCGCCGGGGACGGTGCTCGAGTAGCGGAGGCCGCCGCCGGTCTCGGCGCTGCCCGCGCGCCGGGCGGCGGGCAGCGAGCAGCCGGGGGAAAGGGTGGTGACGAAGCTGGGGGCGCTGCCGGCGATGACACCGGGGGCCAGTCTGCCGACGGACGGGGTGTCGGGGGCGACCAGGACGGTGCGCCCGCCGGAGGCGGCGGTGGCCGTGTGGAGCCGGGACTGCTGATGCTTGGTCAGCAGGTCGGGGACGGTGACCAGAAGGGTGGTGTCGGGGCCGGCCGCGGCGCGCGCCTGGTCGAGGGTGGTGACCGTGCGCGTGGACACGCCGTGGTCGGCGAGCAGCGCGGTGACGGCGTGACTGCCGTAGGGGTCGGCGGAGCGCGGGTCGAGACGGCCGTGCCGGGTGCCCGAGTGGAGCAGGGCGAGGGCGACGGCGGCCGCCAGCAGCAGCACGAGCGCGAGCAGGATGCCCCGCGTGCGGGTCCACACCTGGCGGGTGGTGGGCGAGGCCGAGGTGGACGGGAGCGTGGCCTCGGTGGTCATCCGGCGGCTCCCTGGCGGGCGTTGTGGGCGGCGCTCGGGTCGCTGCTCGCGGTCTGTGGCCTGGTGCGCTCCAGGTCGCGGTCGAGTTCGGCGATGCGGTGGTACGACTGCTCGCTCGCCCTGCGGCCGCCGTATGTGACGTCGTCGAAGTCCCGGGCGGCCGCGCGGAGTCGGTCCGTGTGGGCGGGCAGGGAGCGGCCGGCCTCGGCGGCCGCCTCGTCGGCGGTGCGACCCGGGCGGACGTCGAGGAGGGCGCGTTCCTCCAGGGAGCGGACGATGGCGCGCATCCGTTCCTGGACGGCCTGGCTCCAGTGGCCCTGGGCGGCGTGCGCCTCGGCGGCCGCGCGGTGCTCGGCGGCGCTGCGGGGCCGGTCGTCGAACAGGACGGCGGACGAGGCGGCCTCGCGGCGCGGTGTGCCGAGCCGCCACCACAGGGCGGCCAGCACCAGCAGTACGGCCACGAGGAGGACGACGACGCCGAGTGTGCCCCCGGGTGTCGCGGCCGAGGCGGAGCCGAAGAGCTTGGCGACCCAGTCCCAGAAGGCGTTCAGGGCCCGTAGCAGCACGCCGGGGTCGTTCTCGTGGTACATGCGCTTGGACAGCTCGCGCCGGGCCGCCTCCCGCGCGGGATCACGCGGGATGGTCACCGGCGGCTCGTCGCCGCCCGCGCGCGCCAGTGCCAGGACGGCTGTGCCGCGGGCGCGCCCCAGTGCTCGTACGGCCGTGTCGGCCGCCCCGGTCAGCGTCGGCAGCGCCGTGAGCACTCCCCCCGTCAGGCTCACGCCATCAGCTCCCCGAGGCGGTGCTGTCGCCGCCGTAGCCCTGGACACCGGCGGCGCGGGCCAGTTCGAGGTCGAGGGCCTCGCGGCGGATGCGCTGGTCGATGTAGAGGAGCACGGTGACGCCGGCCGAGATGGGAAGCGTGATCGTCGATCCGATCACCGCTCCGACGCCGCTGATCAGGAGGTACGTCCAGCCGAACTCGGCGGTGCCGTTGAGGAGGCCGCCGACGCCGTCGCCGCCGAACGCGGAGGCGATGAGGGTGAAGGGGATGACGACGATCGCCGAGATGATGCTCGCGATGAGGACGGCCAGCGACTGGATGCCGCAGACCCGCCACCAGGAGCCGCGGACCAGCTTGGCGGAGCGGCTCATGGCCTTCACGATGCCCTGCTTCTCCAGCATGAGCGCCGGAGAGGCGAGGGCGAAGCGGACGGCCAGCCACAGCGCGACGACCGCGGCGCCGAGGCTGCCCAGGGCGGCGAGCGCGAAACCGCCGGCGGGCGAGCCGGCGACGGCCACGAGGATGCCGGGCAGCGCGCCGAGGCCGATCACGGCGGCGCCGATGAGCAGCAGCAGGAGGATCAGGCCGAACAGCCGGGGCACCTGAGGCCGGGCGTCCCGCCAGGCCTCGCCCGCGGTGACCGGCTTGCCGAGCACCGCGCGGCTGGTGACCATCGTGAGCAGCGCGGTGGCGAGGACGGTGCCGATCATGGAGACGACGAAGAGCAGGCCGGAGCCGAGCATGGTGTCGCGCATGGCGCCGAGCAGTTCGTGGGGTGTGGCGTTCGGGTCGTTGAGGACCTGGGTGCCGGCGCTCTGGTCGAGCGCGAAGCGCTGCAGCAGGATGACGAGGATCTCGGTGACGACCGCGACGACCAGGGAGATGCCCAGGACCGTGCGCCAGTAGGTGCGCATGGTGGACACCGCGCCGTCGAGGATCTCGCCGACGCCGAGCGGGCGCAGCGGGATCACTCCGGGCTTGGCCGCGGGCGGCGGACCGCCCCAGCCGCCTCCCCAGGCGCCGTATCCGCCGGGGCCGCCGTAGCCGCCCGGTGCCGGGCCGCCGTAGCCGCCGTGGCCGCCCTGGCCGCCGCCCGCCGGGGGCGTGCCGCCCCAGCCGGGGCCGGGGGGCGGAGGCGGTGGGGTCCCGCCGGGGGCCGGGCTCCCGGTGGGGGCGGACCACTGGCCGGGGGGCGGCTGCTCCTTCGACCACTTCGTGCCGGGGCCCTGCGGCTGTGCGCCCGGCCGGCCCGCGGGCTGTGCGGGGCCGGGGCGGCCGGCGGCGTCGGCAGGGCCGGACGTGCCGGGTTCCTGCCCGTCGGACGGGGCGGATCCGGGCGAGGCCCAGCCCGGAGTGTCGTTCATCGTCGCTCCTTCACGGTGCCCGTCCGCGGTCGCGGCGGCAGGTTGGCAGCCATCGTGCCATGGGGTGGTCTTCGGCGGATCGGCCGCGGTGGAGGCCGCACACCTTCAATTGTCCGCCCGGTACGGGGCAGACTGACGGCATGGCTGATCAGTACGCGCAGACCCGCGAGGACAACCGGCCGGCCGGGACACCGGCGATCCGCTGGGAGGAGCCGCCCGAGGGCCCGGTCGTGGTCCTCCTCGATCAGACGAGGCTGCCGACCGAGGAGGTCGAGCTGGTGTGCACGGACGCGCCCGCGCTGGTGGAGGCGATCCGGTCGCTCGCCGTGCGCGGGGCGCCGCTGCTCGGCGTCGCGGGGGCCTACGGCGTCGCGCTCGCCGCCGCGCGCGGCTTCGACGTGGACGACGCCTCCGCCGCGCTGGCGGCCGCCCGGCCCACGGCGGTGAACCTCTCCGTCGGCGTGCGCCGGGCGCAGTCCGCGTACCGGGCCGCGCTCGCCAGGACGGGTGATCCGCGGCAGGCCGCCGCGGCGGCGCTGGCCGCGGCGCGCCAGCTGCACCAGGAGGACGCGCGGGCCAGCGCGCGGATGGCCGAACACGGGCTGACGCTGCTGGACGAGCTGGTGCCCGGCGGCGGGCACCGCCTGCTCACCCACTGCAACTCCGGGGCGCTGGTGTCGGGTGGGGAGGGCACGGCGTTCGCGGTGGCGCTCGCCGCGCACCGCGCGGGCCGGCTGCGGCGGCTTTGGGTGGACGAGACCCGGCCGCTGCTGCAGGGCGCCCGGCTCACGGCGTACGAGGCGGCGCGCAACGACATGGCGTACACGCTGCTCACCGACAGCGCGGCGGGTTCGCTGTTCGCGGCCGGCGAGGTGGACGCCGTGCTGGTCGGCGCGGACCGCGTCGCGGCCGACGGCTCGGTGGCCAACAAGGTCGGCAGCTACCCGCTCGCGGTGCTGGCGCGGTACCACCACGTGCCGTTCATCGTGGTCGCGCCGGTGACGACGATCGACCTGGAGACGCCGGACGGGGCGTCCATCGAGGTCGAGCAGCGCCCCGGGTACGAGGTCACCGAGATCATCGCGCCCCAGGTCCCGGTGATGGGCGCCGGTGGCGGCATCCCGGTCGCGCCGCTCGGCACGCAGGCGTACAACCCGGCGTTCGACGTGACCCCGCCGGAGCTGGTGACCGCGATCGTCACGGAGGAGGGCGCCGTGTCGCCGGTGACCGCCAAGGCGCTCGCCGAGCTCTGCGCCCGCTCGCGGCACGCGACGGTCGGCTAGCACGGACGTCGTACGGCTCGCGCGCACGGGCCCTGCCACCGGGGGCGTCCCACCCCCGGTGGGCGCCGCGCGCGCCCCGCCGGCATCCCCGGCCCCGGATTGGGGGCAGACGCCCTGTCGACCACCTCAGGTAGCCATGCGTCGGCGGCGTGCGGCCGGGCCGGTGTGTCCCAGGGAAACCGAATTACCGTGTCGGTTCGGGGTGCGGCGAGACGCGCGGAGTCGTCGGCTTGCCGGGCTCGGACTCGGCATCGTCGAGGTAGTAGACAGCTCCGGATTCACGGCGTCGTGTGCTCACGAGCAGCCAGCCGACGATCTGCCCCCGTGTGTCCCGGACTTGCCAGGGATCGAGACCTGCCCCCCAGTACACCTGCTGGTCGCTGCGTTCTCCGGGGGCTAGTCGACCGCTCATGTCATGGCAGTCACGTCCACGACTGTCGCCGCACTCGAACAGGACAGCTGGGGAGCCGGTGTCATTGACGAAGGCCACGGAGCTGAAGTTGGCGGGGTCCGTGGGATCCATGGTCGCCGGATCGCAAGCACTCAGAACTCCCACGACGAGTGCGGCGACCGGCCACGCTCTGTGCGGACGAGTACCCAAGTCGAACCCCCCGTTCGGCGACGAGAGCCTACAGAAGGCCAACGTTGCTTGATGCGGCACTAGCTACGGCTCAGGGTTCGTACAGTAGTGCGCTCCACCTGGACGCCGGGAACCACGCCTACTGGGCAGGGAGGGCAGGGCGGGTGCGTGCGGTCGAGCTGACATCCGTCACTGACTGTGAGGATGTCGGTGGTGTCACCCGAGGCGGTCTGACCCGCCGACTGACCGACGCAGAGGCTGTCTTGTTGATGAAATGTCGGCCGGCT
>NZ_JBIVBI010000050.1:0-7119 GCF_044746005.1 Streptomyces sp. NPDC086766
ACCGAGGGACGGGAGACGGCGGGCGTTCAACCGAACGTGTCACCCATGTCCTGAGCACAAACGGTCAAGCATCTCCTGAGACCTCACACCGACACACCGTGAGTCCCCGCGTGTTCCCGCCGGAACGGGCACGCGGGGGACACGCTGACACCCTCGATGCGAACTATGGGTGGGACGGCCGCTGAGGTCTGCATGACTGTTCAACCGGTCCCCTGGGCCCGGTAGCGGTCAGCGGCGGTTGCCGTGAGTGTTGTACTTTCCTGCTGTACCGACCGCTTGTGCAGGCTGCGCTGATGACCGGCAAGGCCAAGGTTGCCGTCAAACGCTCTCGATGACGCCCTGGATGTTCGCACCGCTGAGGTCGACAACGACGGCGCCGGCCCGAAGCTCAACTGGCAGGTGTGAGCGACCCTCCGCGGTACCCAAGATGGCCACCCCTTCCGGCAAGAGGATCACAGCCTCGAGACGTTCGACGAGCTCGGCGACGATGTCGAGAATGCCGCCCCAGGTGAAGCGGTTGATCATGATGCTGCCTGGGCTCGTATAGACGTCGGCCTCGCCGCCGTCGCTCGCCCGGATGCGGATGAACCCGTAGTCCGCCTCTCTGGCCACCGCGTGCGGCGCCAGGAGTGCCTGGCCCCAGCCTATCTGCGCGGCCTCTTCAATGGCGACCCGAGCTCACCGCACAGGGCCTCTGCGGACACAAGCCACTCCAGCTTGCACCTCGGCGAGCAGGGCGCGTCCGAGCTGATGGCCAAGTCCCGGCACAGGAGAGCGGAGAACGTCCGCCGGTACTTCAAGCCGTGGGCGGAGGCCATTACGGGCGTCACCGGCCTGCTGGCCCCAGGTGACGCCCGTCGCTGAGTTGTTGGGGTCAGGCCAGGCGGTCGCCTGGGAAGCTGCGGACTGGGTGGAGGGTAAAGGTGAGGATGCCCGCTTTCACGGCTGGGTCCTCGGAGATGAGTGCGCGAGCGGTATCGATGTCGGTGTCCATGATTCCGATGCCGCAAATGGTGGTGTCGTCGGCGACGGGGCACACGATGTTGAGTGTGCCGTCGGTACGAAGGGCGAAGTTGCGGCGGCCGTGCTCCCACAGGACCGGGCCGGCGTCGGGGGTGCCGTAGGCGGGGCCCTGATGGAGGATCACCGCGGTGTAGGCCTTGGTGGCGGCCAGGGCCCGGCGCATGTCGTCGTCGCTGACGGGGCTGGTCATGAAGTGCTCCCCGCGGTGTTCAGGTGGGCGGTCAGGTCGGTGTGGTTGAGGTAGAGGGCGATTTCGTAGCCGTGGTCTTCCTGGCGCAGGAGGAAAGTCGCGGAGACGGGGATGGGACTGGGCTGGTGGGCTGCCTCCCAGTCGATGGCGAGCAGGACGTGGCGGTCGTCCAGGCGCATCTGGCGGGCGCCGGCCCGGGTGAAGTCGCCGATGCCCGCCGCGGTGAAGGCGCGGCGGCGCATGGGTAGGGCGGCCGCGAGGGCGGCGGGGGTCAGGGCGGAGGCTCGGTTGGGGTCCAGGGCTAGGAAGTTCGGGGCGAAGCTGCCCGTTTGGTCGGCGTTCTCGTCGCGGCCACGTGTGTCGTAGTCGTCGAGGAACGCGGCCGTGTCGTTCTCGAGTGGAGTCCAGGTGGGTGTGTTCACAGGAGGGTGGCCAGCCTTTCGAGTAGGGGCACCGCCTCGGTCAGGGTGCGGCGCTCGGCGGGGGTCAGATGGTTGAGGGCCTGGTGGATGTCGGTGATGCTGGCCGCTTCCCGTGCCGCGAGGGTGGTTCGTCCGCTGTCGCTGATGGACACCACGGCCTTGCGTCCGTCGTCCGGGTCGGGGGACCTCTCGGCCAGCCCCGAGGCCACCAGACTGCGCAGGATCGGGGCGATCGCGGCGGAGGTGACCTGCTCGCCCTCGGCGAGCTTCCCGGGAGATGCGGGTCCCGTCCGTGCCAGGCGCTGGAGCACCGCGAGCTCAAGGAAGGACAGTCCGTCGTCCGTGCGCGTGTACAGCTGGCGCAGCCTGCGCGCGACCCGCCCGATGCCCAGGCGCAGGTCACGAGCCAGGGATTCCTCATCCACCATAATTGCTAATCTAAATTAGGTAACCCAGATGAGCAATCTGGAGCTTGAGTTTCCACCCGCTGGAAGGTCCACACTCCTGACGTGTACGACGACAGCCACACGCTGCTGAACGGGCAACTGGCCCGGCGTACCGGTATGCCGGTACGTCCCCGCCGTCCTCGTCCGGGGCCGTAATGTTCCATTACTTACTTGCGGGCCGCATCGAAGCAGAGGAACTGCACCGGCAAGAGCCAGACGCGGCAACCTCGCGGGCAAGCTCGACAGTGACCGCGGACGGCTCGTCAGGGGTGACCTGAGCAAGGACTGGGTTACCGAGGTCGCCGACTGCGGATTCAGGTCGGCGTGCGTAACCGTGGGAGGGGCGGGGCGGTCGGATTCGAACCGACGTCCTCCGAGATGATGTCGCGGCGCACTACCTCTGTGCTACGACCCCGCCTTGCTGGCGATCATAGGCTCCAACTGAGCTGATGGACAGGGGAGAAGGCGAAGATCGCGGGTCGCTGGAGCACCTTGCTCGTGCTGCCGGCGACGCCAAGCGTGCAGATGGGACATCCATCGTGCTTCAACCGACCAGCCAGATCACGATCTACAAGCTGGAGTATTGGGGCGCTCCCGGCAGGACTCGAACCTGCGGCCAAGCGCTTAGAAGATGCGGGCAAGCTTTGGCGGGGCGGTCCGATGGAACCTTGATGCTTCCGTTCCGGGCTGCCGAACGCTGCTGCCGTCCATCGTCGTTGCCGTCAGCGTTGCCGTCGGCGCAGCTGCGGTGTGACCAGTGTGCCTGGAGAGAGCTTGACCTTGCCGCTGGCGGCAGGGTTGAACGATGGCGGGTATGAACAGCATCGCCACGCAGAGCAATAGAGTCGTCGCCGTCACCGGAGCCGGCACCGGCATCGGCCGGGCAACGGCCCGTGCCTTTGCTGCCCAGGGCGCCCATGTGGTCGCGATCGGACGACGCAGCGAGCCTCTGAAGGAGACCGCGGCCGGGTACAACCGGATCACGCTGCTGCCAACTGACATCACCGCCGAGGGCGAGCCGGAGCGGATCGTCCAGGCCGTAGCGGAGACATACGGCCGGTTGGACGTACTGGTCAACAACGCCGGCATCGTGCGCAGCGGCGCCCTCGGCACGCTGACACCGGACAGCATCACGGCTCAGCTCGCCACCAACCTCGTCGCTCCCATTCTGCTGGCGCAGGCGGCGCTGCCGCTGCTCGAGACGTCAGGCGGAGTGATCGTCAATGTCAGCACTTCCGTGGGGCAGCGGGCCTGGCCCGGCAGCTCGGTCTACGCGGCGACCAAGACCGCACTGGAGCTATTGACCCGCAGTTGGGCGGTCGAGCTGGCACCCCGTGGGATCCGGGTGGTGGCGGTCGCCCCGGGCGCGATCGACACCCCTATCGGGGAGCACCAGGGTCTGACGCCTGAGCGGAGGGCCGCAGTACGGCAGTGGCAGCTGGCGCGCACCCCGCTGGGCCGGATCGGCCGCCCCGAGGAGGTGGCCTGGGCGATCACGCAGCTCACCGCGCCGGCCGCGTCGTTCGTCACCGGAGTCGTGCTCCCGGTCGATGGCGGAGCCGTCGTGGCGTGATAGGAGTGGCCCGGGAGGTGGACGGGTGCGGATCGGTGACTTGGCCAGGGCGACGGGGACGACTGCTCGTGCGCTGCGGCACTACGAGCAGGTCGGGTTGATCTGCTCTGAACGGGCCTCCAACGGCTACCGCATCTATGACGAGCGGGCGGTGGTGCGGGTCCGCAACATCCGCTACCTGCTGTCTGCCGGGCTCGTCCTGGACGACGTGCGCGTGTTCCTGCCGTGCCTGGATGGTGATCTGGCTGCCGCACCGCCGTCGGACAAAGGGCTTCGGGTCGCGCTGGAACGGCTGGCGGTCCTTAACGAACGGATCGCCGCTCAGACCGAGGCCCGCGCCCGGCTGGAAGCCGCACTCCGGGAGAAAACCGGTGATCTTGAAAACCGTCGTGGCAGCGATGTCACCGTGGGTTCAAATCCCACCGCCTCCGCTCCGTGAGCAGTGAGAACGGCCTCTGACCTGTGTGGGCGGATTCAAGGGGTCGTTGCAACACGCGGTTGTTTGATCAGGCCGTGAGCAGTTTATGCAGGCGCTCGGCTGGGGTTTCCCAGTCGAGCGTTTTGCGTGGGCGGCTGTTGAGTTCGGCGGCAACGGCGTCAAGGCGGTCGCGGGTGTGGACCGCGAGATCGGTGGCCTTGGGGAAGTACTGCCGTAGCAGTCCGTTTGTGTTCTCGTTCGAGCCGCGCTGCCATGGGCTGGCCGGGTCGCAGAAGTAGACCGGGACGTTGGTGGTGAGGGTGAAGGAGCAGTGGGAGGCCATCTCGATGCCCTGGTCCCAGGTCAGCGACCGCACCAGGTGTGCCCGAACCCAGATGCGACAGTGTGTAGCCGTCAGACCGCACGTCAGCCAGTGCCCTGGCCAGTAGGCCCTTCGACGGGGGCGTCGCTCGGTTCGTTCATGTTGATGACGATCTTCCCGGCACCACGGGTCTTGGCGAATGCCTGCTGTGCACCATGCAGACAGGTCAGCGGGAAGCGCGCGGCGATGCGAGGGGCCAGAACACCTGCTCGTGCCGCGTCGGCCAGAGCGGCGAAGTGCGCCCGTGTGTGCATGGAGGAACCGATGAGCGTGATGAGTCCGGGCGCGGGCGTCCACCACCATGCGGCTGGGTCAGCCGGCCGCAACGCGCAGCCGCCCGAGCCGGTGCTCCCAGCCGGCGCGGTGGTTGCCGATGTGGGCGGACGGCAGGCTGCGGTGCGTGAGTACGACCATCGTGTCGTCGCCGTCAGGGATCAGCACGACCTCGATGGTCGATCCCCCGGGCGGCAGCGCGTCGCTGCCGGGGATGCCCCAGGTGAACACGGCGCGGTACGGCGGCTCGACGGTGATGTAGGCACCGCGGGCGACGACCTCGCCCATGTCGAGTGAGAACACGCCGCCGGGCTGCGGGTCGAGCTCGGCCCGGTCGCCGATCCACTTGACGATGAGCGCGGGGTCGGTGAAGTACGGGAAGACAACCTCGGGCGGTGCCTTGATGTGCTCGGTCGCGACGATGACGTCGTTGCGGATCTCGGCGGTCACGGCTACCTCTTCGGTGGTCGGGGATGGTCCGTCTCGACGGCCTTCTTCAGGCGGCTGAGGGCGTCGGGCCAGAGCTCGGAGAGCAGCTCGCGCACCGGCTCGAGCGACTCGTGGCGCAGCGCGTAGAGGCGGCGGGTTCCCTCACGGCGCTCGGTGAGGAGGCCGGCTTGTTTGAGCACGCCGATGTGCTGGCTGACCGCCTGCTGGGTGAGGGTGAAGCTCGCCGCGATCTGGCCCGCGGGCAGCTCGGCGTGCTGGACGAGGCGCAGGATCTGTCGGCGGTTGGGGTCGGCGAGCGCCCGCAGCACCGCATCGGGTGCCGCGGGCGTCGACTGCTTCGGCTCGGCCATCGGACTAGGTCTCAGGCCCCGAACGGGGTGCCGGTGCCGGTCTTGGCGAAGGTCTCGATGCTCGCCATGAAGTATGTCCAGGCGGCGACGCAGGAGTCCCAGCACTCGAGCTGCGGGGTCAGACCGGCATGCTGGAAGTGGAGCTCAGTGCCGGTGTCGGCGGGGATGATGTCGAACTCCATGGTCGTGCCGAGCCACTCCTGCGTGTGTCCGGTGGGTGTGGTCCCGTCGGGCGCGATGGACTCCCAGACCACGCGGGTGGGTCCGGCTTCGAGGACGCGCATCGCGTTGACGCCGTGGTCGCCGAAGCTGGTGACGAGCGTGCTGCCGACTGCTCCATCGCCCTCGGTCGGGCCCCACCAGCGGCTGACGCCGGCGGCGGAGGTGAAGAGCGCCGAAACGGTGTCGGGGCTGGCGGGGAGGTTCAGGACCGCGGTGAAGTTCTTGGTCCGTGTGCCGATGGTCCTGGCCATCCCGGTCTCCTCTTCGTTTTACAAGGTTCTCCTTGTGCAACCCATTGGTTGTGAATGTAGGTAGAGCCCTGCCGCGTGTCAAGAGGTCGTGGGTTGCGGCGAGGCATCGCCGGCCGATAGGACAAGACCTCAGGCAGCTACCTCGCGGGCCTCCACCTGCGCGCCTCGATGATCTGGATCAAAGACCTCACCCGAACCACCCGATGATCACGACTCGATATGCGCCCTATAGTGCTGTGACCGCATAGGTTCGCCGAGTTGGTGCTCACGGCCCTTGTGTCGGTTGGATGTGATGACACGTCCGATCGGTGCGGGGAGACGGGATGGCACAGCCGGTCCGAGTGCGTAGATTGACGGAGCAGGAGCGGCAGAAGCTGCAGCGGACCGTGCGCAGGGGCAGCACCAGCACTGTGCGCTGGCTTCGTTGGTTTCTAGGAACAGCGTTTGTCGACTGGTTCGGGAGGCAGCTGGTGGTCACCCGAGGTCCAGATGTTGATGACAAATGACGGCATCCCCGCATCCCCTGCCTCCGCGGTGATCGGGGGGCCACCCCCTTGGGATGAGCGATGCGAGCCTCGGCGGGGTCCAGCCAAGGTGAACCCGAGGGCCGCCACGGAATGATCTTGAAGACCCGCCCCCTGCTGCCCTCTTACCACCGTGGAAGGACTCGTGTCCCGGATTCCCGTGTTCTGATCTTTCCAGGTTCGTGGGCTGGGGACGATCACGCGGGCGCGTGAGGCGTCTGGGTGGGACTGGGCGTCGAGTGGGGTCGGGATGACCTCGATCGAGAGGACCGCCTATCTGCGGTTCAAGCGGCTGATCACCGCGCGCGAGCTGCACGTGTTCTTCACTCCCGGCGAGGAGGAGCGGGTCTGGGCCGAGGAGGTCGCGGACCCCGACGAGCACCAGCTCGCCCTGCTGGTGGCGCTGACGGTCTCCGGCAGGACCAGTACGGCGTCACCTGGGCCGTTGACGCCGCCGTGGACGGCAAGTTCCCGGTCCTCCGCCTGGAGGCGGCATTTTCCTACTGAGGTTTTCAGCGTGGGGTCGGTGGGTTGATAGTCAGGCCGGTGGCGGTGAGGCAGCCGTCGATCAGGCGGGGCCGGAGTTGGATTCTGC
>NZ_JBIVBI010000051.1:0-6662 GCF_044746005.1 Streptomyces sp. NPDC086766
CAGCGCGACCAGCGACTCCGCACCGATCCCACGCGCGCGCAACTCCTGCGCCAACCGGTTGGCCCGCACGTCCAGTTCGGCCGCGGACAAGGTCCGCCCGGTGGAGATCACCGCGGGCGCCTGCGGGTCCGCCGCCACCCGGCGCGCGAACAGCTCCGGCACGGTGGCGGGCTCCAGGGGGCGAGCCGAGTCGTTCCAGTCGGTCAGGACGAGCCGGCGCTCCCCGTCGTCCAGGATGTCGACGGAGCCGATCGGGGCGTCCGGGGCCTCGATCACGGCGGTGAGCAGCCGCAGCAAGCGGTCGACCAGGCGCTCGACCGTGGAGTGGTCGAACAGTTCGCTGCTGTACTCGACCAGGCCGTCCATCCCGCCCGTGGAGCGTTCCCCGAACTCCAGGCCCAGGTCGAACTTGGCGGCGCCCGTGCCGACGGGCAGGGTGGCGGTGTCCAGTCCGGGGAGGCGGAGTTCGGCGGCGGCCGTGTTCTGCAGCACCAGCATCACCTGGAACAACGGATGCCGTGCCTGCGAACGGTCCGGCGCGACCGCGTCCACCACCCGCTCGAACGGCACGTCCTGATGCGCGTACGCCGCCAGGTCCCACTCCCGCACCCGGCCCAGCAGCTCACGGAAACTCGGATCCCCCGACACGTCCGTACGCAGCACCAGCGTGTTCACGAAGAACCCGACCAGATCGTCCAGCGCCTCGTCCTGACGCCCCGCTATCGCACCCCCCAGCGGAATGTCCTCACCCGCACCCAACCGCGACAACAACGCCGCCAGACCCGCCTGCAACACCATGAACAACGTCGCCCGGGACTCCCGGGCCAGGGAGACGAGTCCCTGGTGCAGGCCGGGTTCGACGGTGAAGGTGAACATGCCGCCGCGGTGGCCGGCCACGGCGGGACGGGGACGGTCCGTCGGCAGCTCCAGCAGATCCGGAGCACCCGCCAGAGCAGCCCTCCAGAACTCCAACTGCTCTGAGACAACGCTGGCTTCGTCGCTCTCCTCGCCCAGCAGCTCCCGCTGCCACAGGCTGTAATCCGCGTACTGCACCGGCAACGCCGCCGACCACTCAGGCCCCCGCCCCGCCGACCGCGCCTCGTACGCCACCGCCAGATCCCGCCCCAACGGAACCAACGACCACCCGTCGGCAGCAATGTGATGCACCGTCAACAGCAGCACCTGGTCCTCGGCACCCAGCACGAACAACTCCGCCCGCACCGGCAAACCCGACCCCAGATCGAAACCCCGCGCCGCCGCGGCCGCCAACGCGCCCTCCAGCCCACCGGCAGCCACCTCGGTCACCGGCAGCTCGAGCCCGACCTCACCCGCAGGCAGCACCTCCTGCCACGGCACACCCCCCTCCTCCGGGAACACCGTCCGCAGACTCTCGTGCCGCGCCACCACATCACCCAGCGCCGCCCGCAACGCCTCCCGGTCCACCCCACCCCGCAGCCGCAGGGCGAGCGGGATGTTGTACGTGGCTCCGGGGCCTTCGAGGCGGTCCAGGAACCACAGCCGCCGCTGGGCGAACGACAGCGGGACGCGCTCGGGGCGGACGGCGGGCAGCAGCGCCGGGCGGGCCGTGCCGGCCTCGCCCAGCCGCTCGGCGAGCGCGGCCGGTGTCGGCGCCTCGAAGAGGGTGCGGATGGCGAGTTCCACGCCGAGGGCGGAGCGGATCCGGCCGACCAGGCGGGTGGCGAGCAGGGAGTGCCCGCCGAGGTCGAAGAAGTGGTCGTCGGCGAAGACCTCGCGCACGCCGAGCACGTCGGCGAAGAGGCCGCACAGGATCTCCTCCTGCGGGCTCCGCGGCGCCCGGCCGGCCTGGCCGGTGCTCTGGCCGGTGCCGTTCTCGGGCACGGGCAGGGCCTTGCGGTCCAGCTTGCCGTTGGGGGTGAGCGGCAGCGCGTCGAGGGTGACGAAGGCGGCCGGGACCATGTGGCCGGGCAGGCTGCGCGCGGCGTGCGCGCGGACCTGGGCGGGCTCGGCCCGCTCCCCGGCCGCCGGGACGAGGTAGGCGGCGAGGCGGCGGTCGCCTGGCCGGTCCTCGCGCACAACGACGGCGACCTGGGCCACCGCGGGGTGCGCGGCGAGGACCGCCTCGATCTCGCCGAGCTCGATGCGGAATCCGCGGATCTTGACCTGGTCGTCGGCCCGGCCGACGAACTCCAGGGCGCCCTCCTCCGTCCAGCGCGCCACGTCTCCGGTGCGGTACATCCGGGCGCCCGGGGCGCCGAACGGGTCGGCGACGAACCGGCTCGCGGTCAGGCCGGGGCGTCCCCAGTAGCCCCGGGCGAGGCCCTCGCCCGCGACGTACATCTCCCCGGCGACGCCCGGCGCGGCGGGCCGCAGTCCGCCGTCGAGCACGTAGATCCGCAGGTCCGGGATGGCCCGGCCGATCATGCTGCCGGGTCCGACGGCGGCGCTGGGCGCGTCGAGCGCGAGGTGGCTGACGTGCACCGTCGTCTCGGTGATGCCGTACATGTTCACCAGGACGGGTGCGTCGTCGGCGTGCCGGGCGTACCAGTCGCCGAGCCGCCACAGGTCGAGCGCCTCGCCGCCGAACACGACGTACCGCAGGCACAGCCGGTCGCCGGTCCCGGGGTTCTCCCGGTCGGCCTGCATCAGCTGGTGGAAGGCCGACGGGGTCTGGTTGAGCACCGTCACCCGCTCCTCGGCGAGCAGCCGCAGGAACTCCTCCGGGGAGCGGGTGACGCCGTGCGGGACGACGACGAGCCGGCCGCCGTGCAGCAGCGGGCCCCACAGCTCCCACACCGAGAAGTCGAAGGCGTACGAGTGGAAGAGCGTCCACACGTCGTCGGGGCCGAAGTGGAACCAGTGGTCGGTCGCGGAGAAGAGGCGGACGACGTTGTGGTGCGGGACGACGACGCCCTTGGGGCGGCCGGTGGAGCCCGAGGTGTAGATCATGTACGCGGGGTGGTGCGGGTGCACGTCCGCGGTGGGGGCGGTGGCGGGCTCGGCGGCGAGCGCGTCCACGGTCTCCGGCGCGTCGAGCGGCAGCCGTTCGGTGCCCTCGCCGATGCCCGCGGGCAGGCCAGCGTCGGACCGGGTCACCAGCAGGGCGGGGCGGGCGTCCTCGATCATGTGGGCGAGCCGGTCCGCCGGGTAGTCGGGGTCCAGCGGCAGGTAGGCGGCGCCGGACTTGAGGACGGCGAGTACGGCGACCACGAGGTCGAGGGAGCGGGGCAGGGCGAGGGCGACGAACCGTTCGGGTCCCGCGCCGTGCCGGGCGAGCAGCCGGGCCAGGCGGTTGGCGCGGGCGTCGAGTTCGGCGTAGGTGAGCCGGTCGTCGCCGTGCGAGACGGCGACCGCGTCGGGGGTGCGGGCGGCCTGGGCGGCGAAGCGGCCGGTCAGGGTGCCGGGGACGGCGACCCGCGTGGTCCGGTCGTCCGGGTCGACGGGGACCGGCTCGGGGACCGGGCCGCCGCGGTGGCCGTTCCACTCCTCGACGATCCGGAGGAGCTCGTCGGCGCCGAGGACGTCGAAGCGGCCGGTGGGGCGGGTCGGATCGGCGGCGAACGTCTCGAAGATCCGCACCAGCCGGTCGGCGATGCGGCGTACCTCGTCGGCGCCGAAGAGGTCGGGCCGGTGGTCCAGGCGCATCGTCAGGCGTCCGTCGACCACGCCGGCGACGACGCCGAGGGCGTAGTGCGTGGCGTCGGTGGCGTGCAGGTCCGCCAGCCGCAGGCCTGGGGTCTCCGGCTGGAGTTCGGCCTGGTCCAGCGGGTAGTTCTCGAAGACCGCGATGGTGTCGAAGAGGGTGCCGTGCCCGGCCACGCGCTGCACCTCGGTGAGACCGAGGTGCTGATGGGCCATCAGGTCCGCCTGGCGGCCCTGGAGCCGGACCAGGGCGTCGGCGAACGGCTCGGTGGCGGGCAGTTCGATGCGCACCGGCAGGGTGTTGATGAACAGCCCGACCATGGTCTCGATGCCCGGTATCTCCGGCGGGCGCCCGGAGACGGTCGCGCCGAAGACGATGTCGTCGCGGCCGGTGAGCTTGGCGAGCAGCAGCGCCCAGGCTCCCTGCAGCACGGTGTTGAGCGTGAGTCCGTGCCGGCGGGCCCGGTCGCGCAGCCGTGCGGTGAGCTGCTCGGTGAGGGCCACGGTGAGGTGTCCGGGCGGCACGGCGGGCGGCGGCGCGTCGGCGGGCGCGAGCAGGCTCGGGCCGTCCAGGCCGGACAGCGCCTCGCTCCAGGCGGCCTCGGCGGCCGCCTTGTCCTGCCCGTTCAGCCAGGCCAGGTACTGGCGGTACGGGGTGACCGCGGGCAGCGCGGTGTCGTCGCCATGGGCCGCGTACAGCCGGAACAGCTCGCGGACCAGGACCGGCATGGACCAGCCGTCCATGAGGATGTGGTGCTTGGTGAGGACCAGGAGGTGCCGGTCCGCGCCGAGCCGGTACAGGGCGCAGCGCATCAGGGGCGGACGGGTCAGGTCGAACCGGGTGGCCCGGTCGGCGGCGAGCAGCCGGTCCAGCTCGGCGCGCTGCCGCTCGGGGTCGGTCTCGGCCGACAGGTCGGTCTCCGTCCAGGGCAGTGCGACCTCGTGCGGCACGATCTGCACGGCACGGCTGAGGCCCTCGTGGCGGAAGGCGGCGCGCAGGTTGGGGTGGCGGCGCAGCAGGCCCTCCGTGGCAGCCCGCAGCGCGCGGGCGTCCAGCGGACCTTCCAGGTCGAAGCTCAACTGCACGGTGTAGACGTCGGCGGCGTGCTCGTCGTAGAGCGCGTGGAAGAGCAGCCCTTCCTGCAGCGGCGAGAGCGGCAGTACGTCGGCGAGTCCCGGCTTCGTCATCGAGAGGTTCTCCAGTCGGCTTCCAGCAGGTCGATCTCGGCCTGGGACAGTGAGACGAGGGTCAGATCGGAGGGGGTGTGCCCGCCGGCCTCGGGGGCCCGGGCGTGGTCGGCCACGACGGCGAGGGCCCGCGCGAAGGTGTCGGCGAGGTCGGCGACCTCGGCGGCGGTGAACAGCTCGCCCGCCCAGGACCAGGTCGCCACCAGGCGGGGGCCTTCGGGGCGGTCCTCGGTGAGCGCGTTGAGTTCCAGTTCGTGGGTGAGCGGCATGGCGGGGTCGGCCCCGCCGCCGAGCGCCCCGGCCTCCGGCGCCGCGGTCCAGGGCTCCTCGCCCCGGGCGGCCGCCGGGAAGCGGCCCAGGTAGTTGAACCCGAGCTGCGGTGGTGCGGTGTGCGGCAGCGCCGCGCCGGGCGCGAGGTGGCGGATCATCCCGTACCCGATGCCGCCGTCGGGCACCGCGCGCAACTGCTCCTTGATCCGCTTCAGCGCCTCGCCGACGGCGGGCCCGCGGGACCAGAAGCCCGCGCGCTGCCCGGCTCCGGGATCGAGCCGCACCGGGTGCAGGCTGGTGAACCAGCCGACGGTGCGGGAGAGGTCCACGCCGTCGACGACGTCCTCGCGGCCGTGTCCCTCCAGGTCCACCAGGACGGCCGCGTCCCCGCCCCTGGCACGGCGGGCCCGCCAGTCGGCCACGGCGACCGCGAAGGCGGTGAGCAGGACGTCGTTGACGCCCGCGTGGTAGGCGGCGGGGACGTCGGCGAGCAGGGCCGCGGTGTGGTCGGCGGACAGGGTGCGCGTCAGGCTGCGCTCGGTGGCGAAGGTGTCCCGGGCGAGGTCCAGGCGCCTGCTCCCGAGGACGGGATCGTCGCTGCCCAACTGCTCCTGCCAAAGGGGTAGTTCGCCCGTGCGCGCCGGTGCGGCGGCGGCCAGCGCCTCGGCCCACACCCGCAGCGGCGTGGACACGGGAGCGGGGGCGGGCTCTGCACCCTTGCCGAGTGCTTCGCAGGCGGCGGCGAGATCGGGCAGCAGGATGCGCCAGGAGACCCCGTCGACGACGAGATGGTGGACGAGGAGCAACAGCCGGCCGCTCCGTCCCGGCCCGGCGTCGAACCAGACCGCCTGGAGCATCACCCCGGCGTCCGGGTCGAGCCGGCCGGCGGCCGCGTCCGCCTCGGCGGCGATCGACGTCCGCGGCGCTTCGGCGGTGCCGGTACGGTCCCCAAGGCTGCCCGCGCCGCGGGCTTGGGACCACTCCACCCGGCGGACCAGGCCGGCCGCCCGGACCGTGCCGGGCTCCGGGACGTCGAGCGCCCAGTCGTCGTCGCGGACCAGCCGGGCGCGCAGGGCGTCGTGGTGGTCGAGCAGCGTCTGCAGGGCGGCCGAGAGCCGGTCCTCGGTGAGGTCCGCCGGGGTGTGCACCAGGACGGACTGATGGAACCTACCGACGGGTCCGCCGCGTTTCCGCAGCCAGTGCACGATCGGCGTCGCCGGCACCCTGCCGGTGCCGCTGCCCGCCGGGACCGGCACCGCGGGCGCGTCCTCGGCCGCCTCGGCGACCAGGGCCAGGCGGGCGGGCGTTCTGTGCTCGAAGACCTGGCCGGGCTTGATGACGAGTCCGGCCTGGCGGGCGCGGCTGACGAGCTGGATGGACATGATGCTGTCGCCGCCGAGGTCGAAGAAGCTGTCGTCGGCCCCCACCGCCGAGAGGTTCAGCAGCTCCTGGAACAGCCCGCAGAAAATCTCCTCGCGCGCCCCGCTCGCCTGCCGTCCGCCGGGGGTGGCGGACAGGTCGGGGGCGGGCAGGGCCTTGCGGTCCAGCTTGCCGTTGGGCGTCTGCGGGAAGGCCTCGAGTAC
>NZ_JBIVBI010000052.1:0-5856 GCF_044746005.1 Streptomyces sp. NPDC086766
GTGCCGTGATCAATCCTCACAGTCGTTCGTACAGGGGCGCGCTCCACCTGGACGCCCTGAACCACGCCCGCTCCACGGTGTGTGGGTCGACGGCGGACGGGATGGGAGCCGGGGAGGATGGTGGGTTGAGGAAGGCCGAGCGTGCGCCGACGTCTCGAGCCGGCGGAGGGGGACGCCATGGCGAGAAAGGTCATGGCTTGGCGCCGGTGACGGAGGCTAACTTCGTACGATGCGGATCTTGCACCTCTCGGACACCCACCTGGACCGGTCCGGCGGCCCCGACGCCGACGGGGCCGATGGCACTGCAGCACTCTGCCGCTTGCTGGGCGAACTAGATCATCTGGACAACCTCGACGCGGTGGTGGTCACCGGCGACGTCGCAGACGACGGCTCTCGTGAGGCGTACACGCGGGCCCATGAACTTCTGTCCGGCTACGCCAGCCGACGAGGGGCGAACGTCTTCTACACAACCGGTAACCACGACGACCGCACTGCATTCGCAGACGTGCTAGGCAGCGGTCACATTCAGCCTGACGCGGTATACGAGGGAGCCGTGGGTGAGCGGGCAGGGGCAACCACCATCGACGGATGGCGACTGATCACGCTGGACACGCTCGTTCCAGGCAAAGGCTACGGCCGACTCGACGGCGACCAACTCCACTGGCTCCGCGAACTACTTGCCACCCCGGCACCACAGGGCACCGTCCTGGCCTTCCACCACCCACCGGTTGCCCTGGACGTCGAAGTTCAGCAGGCGCTCGGCCTGCACAACAGCCCAGAGCTAGCCGAAACGATCCGCGGGACCGACGTCCAGCTCATACTCTGCGGACACTTCCACCTACAGATACTGGCTCACCTGGAACGAGCGACGGTCTGGGTCACGCCCGGCGTCGTCAGCCGCATCGACCTGACCGCCCGCCCAGGCACCGAGCGCGCCGTCCACGGTCCGTCGGCCTCCCTCGTTCACCTCGGAGCGCCCCACGGGCCACTCATCCATACACTCCATGCACGAGACCCTCGCATGGGCGAGACGGTCTACGAGGCCGACGAGACGGAGATGCGCGAGGTCATCGAAAGGCTCGGCCCCTCTCCTGCGGGCTCGAACTGAGCCTGTGCCTCCACTGGACTGGATTGTCGTGGGACAAAGTCAGCCGAGCTTGTCAAGACCGCGTGCGGCGGCTGACACCAGCGGCTGACACCAACAAGCACGGACGGCAGCGGTCGACGCCGGACCTCAGTGAACGATCGGCCGACGCGCAGGGGCGGTTGGCCGACGTTGGCAGACCCCCGTGATCGACCTGATAAGGATGAGGCCACAGGTTCAAGGCCTACCACCTTCAAGGGCAGGGGAGGGCCGCCCATCGATCATCGGTTCCGGATCCAGGACTGTATGAACGGAAATGCATTCAGCGACACCAGCCATTAAGCCCAGAATCGCAATGGCCCTAATTTTTGGACTTCCCTCTGCGCTGGTAGCAATATTGACTTCCGCGATATTGACCAATTCCACGGGTGCCCCTTCTACAGTTTGAAGAAGAGCGTCATGAGTCCCAGCGAGACGACCCCGGCCCCCGCCCACATCAGATAGTCCCAGGGGTGCTTCGGGTTCGGATCCCTTCGCTTCTCGTGCAACTCCAACGCCATGGCGTAGAAAGACAGCACCGCCACCACGGAGAAGCACCCCCCGATAAACCAGAACAAAATTCGCATATCCCCCTCCAGGTCTCCGACCCGCGTAAGGCTACTGAGGCCACGCCGCGGAGACAAGAGCGGAGACACGTCGAACCAGCAAGGAGTCGGCGCATGGAAAATCACACCACGAACGAGGTCTACGACCGGCTCGAAGAAGTCAAGAAACAACTCGAGAAAAACACCGGCCAAGAAGTCACCACCGAGCACTTCGACACGAAGATCAAAGAGCTGAAAATGGCGATCGAGAGCGGCGGAAAGAAGGAAGGGGACGCACCCCGACCTGCCCGGGGTGCAGCCAGCCCATGGAGTCCGGAAGCTTCGTCCCCTCCAAGCGGGAAGACGACGGCTGACGGACCTGCCGGACGCTATGGAGGTGTACCGGCCGACATGTTGGGTGGCGCTGGGCCGACCGGCCGGATGAGCCCTTGGAGGCTTGTCCGATACCGGAGCTGGTTCGCTGACATCCAACCCTGACATCAACGACCCAGGACGGCGGCGGCACACAGCAGTCACGTATGGCATCGGTTCACGAGGCGAGCCCCGACCACGCCGAGGGGAGATCGAACTCCTAATGCGGTGCTCGCACAACGCCGCAGCTGACACGGCAGCGGCAGCGTGTCAGCGAGGCTCAGTCCTCGCCCACCTGCAGCAACACCACGGTGAAGGCCCCGCCGGTCCCCGCAACAACCCCATCGAAGGTATGCCGGGTGACCGGGTTCCACGCCCGTGCTCCGGGCGAGAGGTCGGTGATGTTCGTGTACCAGGCGGCCTCGTAGCCCAGCAGACGTACAACACGTTCCGCCGCTCTACGGGCGTGGGTGCGGTCACGGCACCCTGAGCCCGGGAATACCAGGTCATAGGTCGCCAGGTAGGTCAAGAGCTCCGCTGCGCGCTCAGCGTCGATCTGCAAGAGTGCGTTGTTGATCTCTACTGGTGTGTCCGGGCCGACTGCACCTTCCACTGCATACTGCTTCCAAGCCTCTTCGGCCTCGGCGGCCACTTGGCGAACGAGTTCCGAAGCGGATCCGCCGGCCTCGTCGACCACACGGCCGAAGACCCCGTCGTCTCGCGACAGAGAGCCCGTAAGAGCGCACAGTTCCGCAGCTACGTCCACCGTGCCATTCTCTACTGGGCTAGCCCCGGCCCGGCCACGGCTGTGCAGCGTCGTGCGATCGGGCGGTGAGTGTCCAACTGCGTGACAACGCCGACGGACAGCGGCGGACAAGCACGGACGCCCGTGGACCATCGCCGCATGTGAAAGGCGCACTCGCCGCAGGTCGAGCCTCCACCCAAGTTGCTTCGGGACGAAAAGGTCGTGGATTCAAAGCCCCGCTATCCCGACGCGGTTCTCAACTAGAACTGGCGATGACCTGCCCGACGACGGAGAGACGCTGCTCGCATTGCGGGCAGGTCGCGTCGCCGAAGGTATAAGTCAGGGCGCGCGCGACGTCCTCATGACCGTCGGGCATGCAGACCCCGCCAACCGCGTGATCCAATGACCGCCAAGGGAGGGGAATGAACCAGCAGAGGCTGTCCGAAGCAAACGCATCGAAGTACCTCGTCTCGACTCTCACGACGCTCGCCGCAGACGCCGGGGATCAGATCGCGTGGCTCGACAGGTACCGACTCGAAACCGACGACCTGGCCTTGGACTACGAAAACGCGAAGGGCGCGATCTTGGTCCTTGCTGAGGCTGGTCGTATTGATGCCGTCATGAAGTCGCGCCACTCACGCATGGACGCGATCCTCGACGCGATGAGCGGGCCGGAGCATGCTGCCAGGTGGACGTATGAGGCGCTGACGACCGACGCAGGATGGCTCACAGTCCGCCAGTTGGCACGCGACGCACTGGCAGAACTGGCCGGTGCCTGGCAGCAGCCGATGCCCGCCCTCAGAACCTACAGCGGCCCCTGATGGCACTCGACAGCACTTGACTCGGTCATTAAGACTCCGCAGACCGCGTGACAAGGTGCAGGTCTCGGCAGAGAACTCGCCCTTGGCGGCGACCACGTACACCTGTCACGATCAAGCCGTGGTCACCCTTGCGAAGATCGCGAGGCAGGCAGACGTCTTCCTCGACCTGACGGGCGTTGCGGTCGGTTCACTGCTGCTGGTGAGCGGTATCGAGACCTACCGCGACGGTGAGTCCGTGGGCTGGCCCATCGCCGGATCAGTGCTGTTCTTGATCAACCTCTGGGTAGCCTGCCGTCGATTCGTCCGGCGCAGGAAGCCGAGTCCGTCGTCGTAGTCGCACACAGCCAGCCAACGTGCCCCATGCGTGCCCGATGGGACGGCGACCGACGGGGAACAGCGGTGAACCACGGCGCGCAGCCCAGGAACGCACAGGTCAGCTTTTTGCCCGCTCAGGCGGGATCCGCATACGCACTCTTCCAAACTGGTGCTCCGGGATCCGACCGCAGCGGCGGTTGATTGGGTCATTGAGCCTTTTCCAATCTCGGCTTGAGGTGTTGAGTCGAGGCCTTGAGGGCTTCCGGGCCCCGGCTGTTGGACCTGTGAAGGGAGAGAAGTTGCACATCGAGTGGATCTGGGTGCTACCGGTGAGTGCACTGCTCCTGGTGGCGTGCGACTACGGAGGTGTGGCGCGGCTGATGTGGGATATGCAGCCAGCAGCCAGACGGCGTACATGGCCCGGTCCGGCAGGGTCTCGCGTGATCGCTGGGATCCTGGCGATCGTCGCGATCGCGACTCGTCTCATTCAGCCAGCCCACGGCTGAAGGCTTGGAACCACAGCTTGCCAAAGACGGCGGACCATCTGAACCACAGCGCCGACACCGCAGCGGCAGCAGCGGCCAAAGACACCCGGTGGAGCCAGCGGGCACCAGATGCCCGGCGCACACCAGACGCGCCGACACGTTGCAGTGTCGGTGTGGCCGTCTCAGTTTCCGTCTCATTCAGCCCGGTTCACGGCCGTTCAGAGGAGACCGCATGCCGGAAGCGACGTACGGTCCAACCGCCCATGAACCCAGGTGAACGCCCCTGCACACACCCCGCGACCCCCACCACCACAGTTGGAAAGCGTGTTGGCCAGGTGATGAGGGGGGTGGGGTCTGCGGCCTGCAACATAGTCCCGAGGTCGCTCCCGGGGACCTTTGTGCCCACCCCCCTTGACCGCGAACCTCGAAGGTTCTCTGACCGGTCTCATCCCGCCAGGCGGGCTAACAGGGGGGACTGACAACGAGATGGCAGCGGGGAGTTGCGGTACAGCAGCCAGGTACAGCAACCCAAGCAACCGGCAGCACCCCGCACCGGCCGTCATGGGCCGCCAAGCGACCTGTATGACCGTCTCCGACTCATCTCTCTAGAGCTACGGATCAGAAGGTAGCCGTGCCCCACGCGTGCCCGATCGAGCGGAGAACCACGGGGAACACCGCGCAGCCACGGTAGCCGGGCACGAGAACGGCCCCCGACCAAACATCCAGGTCAGGGGCCGCTCTCACTGCTCATCGCGCGGAGGCGGTGGGATTTGAACCCACGGTGACATCGCTGCCACGACGGTTTTCAAGACCGTGTACGGATCGACGTTCCCAAAGCGTCGAGTGCACCCACGGCCGCGTGGATATGAGCCGGACCGCGACGCAACCGTTCTCCCGCGCACCACCAGAACAGTCGCTCCTGTGCATCCTCCATTGGATGCATGCCCAGGCCATGCTCGGGGCACAGGGGCCACGCCTGCCACAAAAGCTCCATGACAGTCTCCTGTGCGGCATCGGCAACGCTCGCCAGCGCAGAGGCACGGCTGTCCTGCGAGTTCGGGTCCAGGTAATTGCCGTGCCACTCACCGTTGGCCATGGCGACGTAGACGTTCTCCGGCTCATCCGCATCGTAGGACGGAAGAGCCAGCAGTTGCAGAGGTTCCAGCTGGGGAAGCGTCACCGCCAGGTCCCGGTTCAGAAGGGCGAGAGCCCGGTCCCACCCTGGGTACTCGCCCGGCGAGACGCGGCGAGGCTCAGGGGGGTCGAAAAGAGCGCACATGAGCACCATCCTCCGCCACGCCAGGGACAGCCCCAATCGCTCAACAGCGTCGCCCCCCTGCAAAGACCGCGTGCGGCGGCTGACTGTGAGGATGTCGGTGGTGTCACCCGAGGCGGTCTGACCCGCCGACTGACCGACGCAGAGGCTGTCTTGTTGATGAAATGTCGGCCG
>NZ_JBIVBI010000053.1:0-5623 GCF_044746005.1 Streptomyces sp. NPDC086766
ACCAGCCCGTCATCCACGGCGCCCGTCCCACTCACAGCGGCCTTCCCGGCCTCGGCGTCACTCGTCACGTCAGTCATCAACTGTCGCTTCCAGCTAGCGAGTTACACCACTCACCGTACAGACCCGTGGATCGGCCTCGGGTTGGGCGCAAAGGGCGTACCTTCCCGAGTGATCGACTTCTGGTCATCGAGTAGGCCGACGTTGCACCGTCGGTCGGGAAGGCACGCCCGTGCTGAGCGTAGTAAATGCCGATGGAACGACCGACACCGGCTCTCTGATCGACGACATCGTCCGCGAGGGCGCGAGGCGGATGCTCGCCGCCGCCCTGGACGCCGAAGTCAACGCGCATATAGCTGAGTTGGCCGACCAGCGCGACGAGCACGGGCGTCGCATGGTGGTCCGCAACGGCTATCACCAGCCGAGGAAGCTCACGACCACAGCCGGGGCGGTCGAGGTGAAGGCACCACGGGTGAACGACAGGCGCGTCGACGAGGCCTCGGGCGAGCGCAAGCGGTTCTCCTCCGCGATCCTGCCGCCTTGGTGCCGCAAGTCCCCGAAGATCAGCGAGGTGCTGCCCCTGCTCTATCTCCACGGCCTGTCGTCTGGCGACTTCGTGCCCGCACTCGAGCAGTTCCTGGGGTCGACGGCCGGGCTATCGCCGGCGACGGTCACCCGCCTCACCCAGCAGTGGCAGGCCGACCACCAGGCGTTCGGCGAGCGCGATCTGTCCGCCAGCGACTACGTCTACGTCTGGGCCGACGGCATCCACCTGCGCATACGCCTGAGGGAGGCGAAGTCGTGCGTGCTGGTGCTGATGGGCGTCCGCGCGGACGGCACGAAAGAGCTGATCGCCATGAACGATGGCTACCGCGAGTCCGCCGACTCCTGGGCCGACCTGCTGCGCGACTGCCAACGGCGCGGGATGCACGCTCCCGTCCTCGCGGTCGGCTACGGCGCACTCGGCTTCTGGAAGGCCCTGGCCGAAGTCTTCCCCGAGACCCGGCATCAGAGGTGCTGGGTTCACAAGATCGCCAACGTTGCGAACGCCCTGCCGAAGTCCGCGCAGCCCGGCGCGAAGAAGGCCCTGCAGGAGATCTACAACGCCGAGGACCGCGACCACGCGCTCAAGGCCGTCGCCGCGTTCGCCAAGAGCTACGGCGCGAAGTTCCCCAAGGCTGTCAAGAAGATCACCGACGAAGTCGACGAACTGCTGGCGTTCTACGACTTTCCCGCCGAGCACTGGATCCACTTGCGCACAACGAACCCGATTGAGTCGACCTTCGCCACCGTTCGCTGGCGGACCAAGGTCACCCGAGGTGCCGGCAGCGCGGCCGCCGCCTTGGCCATGGTCTTCAAGCTCGTCGAGTCCGCCCAGGCCCGCTGGCGGGCCGTGAACTCACCTCACCTCGTCGCCGTCGTCCGCGCCGGAGCCCGCTTCGAACGCGGACAGCTCATTGAGCGCACGCAGCCCCTCTCGGCATGACAACCTTGCTGTCCCTGTCGTCGTGCCCTACCTGGGCCAAGATCAGGTTGCTGGGTGTCACAAAGGCGACAACACCATGAGGACCTCATCGCGATCGTCGTCGGAGGCCAGCCGCAGAGCGCCGGGCCACCTGCCGATTTCCTTCCAGCCGAGTCGGCCATAGAACTCTTCGAGACCGACACCACCGCGGGCGGCAAGGTGCAGCTGCTCCAGGCCCATCTCGTCGCGGGCGACCTCACGGACCCGGCTCATCAATGCCGCGCCGATCCCCTGGCCCCGGACGCCGAGACGGGTTTGCACGTGGTGAATCGTGCCCCAGTGCGCGACGGGCGGGTGGGGGTCGCAGCGGATGTTCAGCCAGCCCGCGACGGTGCCATCGGCCAGGGCGATCAGAAGGCGGCTGGTCGTTGGGGCAAGCTTCTCGATGATGCGGTCAAGGACAGCGGTGACCTCGGCGGCATCCACCGGCGGAAAGGGGAACCCGGCCGCCCCACCCGCATTGCTCACCTCGGTCCAGCAGTCCACGAGGGTCTGCTTCAGCTCGTCAGTGATCTCGTGCGGGTCAACGATCTGGGTGAAGCCAAGGGCGTTGCTGCTGGTCATGGGGACGAGTGTCACAAACGAGCCGCACTCGTCGACACTCGGGGACACCCAGCCGAACTTCGCTGGCGCAGACAATGATCCACAGGATTTGACAATTACTCCAGGACGCCTTCGCGCGGTCGCAACGGTATGGCCCGGCGCTGGTCCACGGCTTCTCCCCCACTGCGCAAACGCAGGTGCGGGAAGCGGTTGCATGGCAAGCGCGTAGGACGATGACCGGCCGGGGACAGCGCACTGGACAGTGACGTGAACACGGTCGCGATCCTCGGCAGGCAGGGCTGGCCGGATCCATCGCCCTCGCGTCGGTCGCTTGCCCCGCCGAGCACGCCCGTCCATCTCGTGACCGCCGGCGCGATGAGTTTCGACCCCGCCGCAGGTATGTATCCGTGAGCTCGCCGGAACACGCCGGCGAACTGATCATCAGGGAGAATCTCATGTCAGACAGTCGTAAGGAAGACGAAGCCGCGGTCAACGCTGTGCTGGCCGAGGCCTACAAGGCATGGGAGGCCAACGACGCCGACGCCTTCGTCGCCAACTACACCGAGGACGCGACCGCCATCCTGCCCGGCTCCCTCCGCGACAGCCGTGACGTGATCCGCGAGTCCATGGCCAAGAGCTTCGAGGGGCCGCTCAAGGGCAGCTCGACCTACAACAAACAGCTCAGCATTCGCTTCCTCGGCAACGACGGGGCGATCGTCGTCAGCGAATCGGGCATCCTGTTCGCCGGCGAGACGGAAGTTCCGGACGCGCGCAAAATCTACGCGACCTGGGTCCTCGAGAAGCGCGACGGCAACTGGTACATCGCCACCTACCACAACAGCCCGATGTCGGCGCCTGCGCACTGAGCCCCGTCTGAGCGTCCCGACGGCCAGGCCCCCTCTCCGGCTTCGGAGCGGGGGCCGCGTCTTTTCACTCCGGTGCCGCACTGCCCGGCCGCCCGGCGCGGGACGTGCTGCGCGCGTCCGGTATGGCGGTCGGCATGATCACCGTGGTGTGCGTTCAGCTCACCTACGGCGGCTTCCTGTTCGGCTTCACCCTGCACCCGCAAGCGGGGCTGGGCGAGAGGGCGCTACGAGCCGGACTCACCTACCTGTGCCGGCGATAGCAACCCCCGCCAAGCAGTGCCCCCACCTCGCCGACCGGCCGACCGTGTTCCGCTGCCCGTTGCGGGCGGGCCAGCCAAGCCCACGGCCGGTTCATTCAAGGAGCGCGAACGACGACCGCTCCTGCCACTTCGCACCGTCATGCACCATGAGGTCAACTGACGAGACCCGGGACGTGAAAGGGAGCTTGCCGAGCAGGTCGGCCTCAATCTCATCCAGAACTGCATCATCCTGACCGTCAGCGACGGTCAGGTGGGGCACGATCTCGGTGAACCGGCCCCCATAGGGAGGGGCCTCGGGCCACAGGTCAGCGATCACCTCAGTGAGCAGCCGCAACTGCCCGTCTGGCTCAGGAGCGAGGTACAGCACCCCCGGAAACCGCCCACAGCCCTCAAACCACAGGTCAAAGGCACGATGCCTGCCCAGCACACCAGTGAGGGTCAAGCAGACACGCGCGTCTATTCGGCTCTCGTCGAGGAACGGGAAAAGCACCGTGACATGTGCTGGTACTCCTGCTCGGGCCGACGGATCAAACCGTTCACGCCACACGCGGACGGCCGACTCCGCGTCCGGGACCCTGACGATGAGGGCCGTCCGGCCCGCCTGAAACCTGCTGGTGCTGTCATCTGCCACGACACCGCATGCTGCCACCACGAACGCCGAGCACAGCACTCACCATGGCGCTGATCCTGCAGATCTGACCGGTCATATGCACCATGACGGGTCCCTCAGAACAACTGAGGGACCCACCCCTCGTCCCACAGCGGTGCGTTGCCCCTGTCGAGGCACCCCAGCAGGCCTTCGCCTCCCTCCGCTCATCGCCGATCCCCCGCCAGTACCGGCGCCGCGAACGTGCTGAAGATGGTCGACCTCGCCGGCGAGCACCGAGCCCTCCCGGACGAGGCCACCAAACTCCTTTCACACAAAAGCGTTTTGGAGTCCGTCGACACCATCCCCGAACCCGAGGCTCCCGTCGACTGGATTTATCGAGCAGCAGTGAGGTCAGTTGTCGCTGACCTGTCCGTATTCCGCGTTGCAGAGGCGTTGGCCTCCGCCGACATGAGCGCGTCGGCGAACGTCTTGACCATCGCGCGCAGCAGATCGGGACTCGCCGCGGCGAGGTTGTCCTCGGCAAGGGCGTGCAGGGGCAGACTGTCTGATGCGGTCATCGTGCTGATCTCCTTCGAGCTTCGACACCTCGAAGATCAGCCGGTGGCCGCTCATCTATGCGGGCACCATCCCGATGCCGGAGCAAACCCCCGGATCAGGTCGTACACCACTTCTCAGGACGCAAGCCTCTTGTCCTGCTCAGAGATGGTGGTTCGGGGCCGGCGCAGGTGCTCAACTTTGAAGCAAAGTTGACCGACATCAGGAGTTCGCGTTCAGTTGGGCGAGTTGTCGGCGTCATTCGTCTGAAGTACCAGACAGCTCCATCGGACGCTGTCACGGCCGTGAAGATCGGGACGCTCACTGGTGTGGACCGTCTGCAGGCCGTATGTACCACCTAGCTCGACTGTCTCAGCAGCGGACACGTCGAACATGTGGCGGCCACCGGGCACAGGGCCGATGGCGTAGATTGACGAAGAACCGGCCGCCAGGCACCAGCAACCCGGCGATCCTGGCCATCGCGTGTCGGCGTTCCTCGGCGTCCAGATGCATCCACACCGCAGTAACGAAGACCGCGTCGAATTGACCTGTGTGCTGGCTCAGCGCCAGGTCCGGAAGAATGTCGTCGACCCAATCAATCCCGCTATCTGCATGGATTCGCTGCCCATGCGCCCGCAACTCCGTAGTCGGCTCGACAGCCACGACACGGTGTCCACGGGCGCCGCCAACGCGGCGGCATCGCGCCCGGTCCCTGCACCCACATCCAGGATGCGGCCGGGCTCGCCAGGACCAGCCGCAGCACGTCGCGGTGGACTTCATCGAAGGTGACTTCCTCGTACTGGACGGCCAGCGCGTCCGCCGTCTCGGCATACCCAGCGGTTCCCCTGGCCGGGTTGACGTCATCCCCCGTGGGGGCCAAATGATCACTCATGGCCGGAGGCCGGCCCACTGGTTCGCAGCATCACCCTGCCGAGTGGCGGAAGCGGCAGGAGTGACCCGTCAGGCATGCGGGTGCACGGCCCCATGGACTGGGCCGTCTCTGGGCCGTGCGGGGGTGCTCAACGACAACCAACACCACGAACTCCTGGCGGACACGGCCTGATCCTGACAATCGACCGATCTACCAGGAGTTCCGCCTTGTCACCCGGACTCGGAAGAGCCTCGGCGCGGCCCACCTCACCCCAGTTTCCGGATGAGCTCTAAGACGTCGTCTCATTTGGCGTACTGGGTACGTCTGCACTGTGTGGTGATGGTCGAGCGCGTGGTTCCAGACGAGTTGTGGGAGCTGTTTCAGCGGGTGGTCCCGCCTGCTCCATCGCGGCCGCAG
>NZ_JBIVBI010000054.1:0-3597 GCF_044746005.1 Streptomyces sp. NPDC086766
CCAGGCTCTACGTCAAAGGCATGGGAACCCAGAAGGACCGTCAAGGATCTCCTGACGACAAACCGTCAAGGAAGTCCTGAGACCTCACACCGACACACCGCATTAGGAGTTCGATCCGAGCCCGCTCCGGCTGCTGCCGTCGACTGGTGCGGCGGCCGGACAGAGGCGCTGAGCCTTCAGACCCGTAGCTCTATGTGGAGCGGGCGATGGTGGTCATCGCGGTCCGACAATGGCCTCCGGAGGACGTCACCGGACGAGGTCGGTTGGTGTGGTTGCTGTACTTCGCTGCTGTACCGCAGCTTCACCAGACCCCCGGCGAGCAGGAAGGCTTCCGCCATACGATGGACACGGCCCGCGTTGGCCGGCTGTTTTCCCCAGTTACCTGCTCGTTGTGGAGGGGACTAGCCCGTTCCAGCGGGGTCGGGTGGGGCGGCGACATCCGCTTCGAAAGCCGTTTCAGTCGGCGGAGCAGATCAGGGGGCGATCTCGTCCGTCACGCCACCGTGTTACTCCAGCCACGTCGTTTGGCCGGTGCCGTTACCACCGCCAGCTCCACGATCAAGAGACGCTGGAGAAACGAGGAACCTGAAGCATCTCCGGATGATCCCAGTCCTCCCTGGGCCGAAGATTCGCCGGTTCGACTGCCCCGGTCAGCGACGGCGGGACGCGGCCCGCTTCGCCTGCCGGCGCAGGGCAGCGACCCGCGCCGTCCGTCGCCGCGGCGCCGGCACCGGCCGGTTGTGTACCGCCGACAGGGGTGCCGGGCGGGCGATGTCGGCGTTCTCCTGAACGAACAGGACGAGGGCCGCCGCCACGAGGGTCGTCACCAGCAGGAGGCTCAGATCGACCCATGCGACCCAGTTCCAGCCGTCCTTCCGGCTCGTCTCGTGAGGCGCGGCGACGTCGATGAGTAGGAGGTAGCCGAAGGTCAGGTACCGGACGTGCCTCTTCTTCGACGCCGTGTCCGCGAGGAAGCAGACGGCCACGACGAGGAGGAAAGGTAGGTTGATGTACCAAGCCACGTGCGGCGCTAGCAGGATGAACACTGCAGCCGTGACAACTGTGAACACCTGATACCCCCCCACATCTCGACCGACAGGACCTTAGCACCGGCTGCCCCGGCCCAAGAGGGCTAGGGCGAAGGGAAGTCGGCGATCATGGCGAGGTGACGAAGCAGACGGCAGCTACCTCCGCGGGTGCCGGGGAAAGAAGCACGCCTCGGCACCACCGCCCAGACGAGGGACTCGGACGCTCCCGGTGCGGCCTGACCTGCAAGATCCACCTGGCCGGTGAGGGCGGACGACGCCCGCTGTCGCTGCTGATCACGCTGCCAGGGGGGCGACGCCCCGCAGCCCATCCCGGTCATGGAACGCATCCGTGTCCACCGCCCGGGGGCGGGCATCCGCGCACCCGGGCCGGCCACCTGGGCGGCGATAAGGCGTATTCCTCCCGGCGCAACCGCCGCTACCTGCGACGTCGCCAGATCGAGCACACCATTCCCGAGCCCCGAGATCAGCGGGCCCACGGCAAAAGACACGGCAGCAGGGGTGGACGGCCCGCCGGCTTCGACAAGACGATCTACAAACGCAGGAACGAAGTGGAGCGGACGACCAACGCGTTGAAGAACTTCTGGGCCGTGGCCGCACGCTTCGACCAACGCGCCTACGTCTTCCACGGGACCGCCACCCTCGCCTCGATCCGGCTCTGGCTCCGCCCATGATCAGCCGGACACTCCCTTGGCCTGCCCGGCGAGGGGATGCCCTTCACGTCTCGGCGGCGGAACTTACGGTTTGTGGGTTACCCAGAGCAGTTCCGCCGGCCAGCGGTGTGCCCAGTCGGGTGGGTCGGTTTCGTTGTAGCCGTTGCGTGTTCCGAGTTCGGGCCGCGGCTCGATGAGGTCGTCGATGACGAGACCCGCGCCGCGCAGGACCCTGACCCAGTCGCCGTAGGTGAGCTGATAGCTGGTCGCGCCGTCGCCTTCGGCGATGGTGTTCAGCCCGAAGTAGTCCTGCTGCAGCGTCGTGGTCACGCGGCTGGAGACTTCGTCGTAGCACGCTTCGAACCATGGGCTGGCGACGTTGAACACCAGGCGTCCGCCTCGGCCCAAGACGCGTGCGGCCTCTGGGACGGCCAGGTGCGGGGGCGCCCAGCTGAGCCCACCGAAGTCGCAGAACACCAGGTCGAAGCTGTCGGCGGCGAAGGGGAGTTGTTCGGCGGCGCCTTGCACCAGCGGGTAGCGGGCCGCTCCCATCGCGCGGGCAGCTGCCGCGAGTTGGGCTTCGGACAGGTCGAGCCCGATCACGGTGGCGCCCTCGGCGGCGAGCGCCCTGGACCACTGGCCGGCGCCGCAGCCGAGTTCGAGGACGCGCTTGCCGGTGATGTCGCCCAGGGCGTGCAGGTGCGCGTCGGGGATGGAGTACATGCCCCACAACCGGGGTGTGGCGCCGATTTGCGGGTCGTGCTCCTGCTGGTAGGCGCTGCTGATCTGATTCCAGAGCCGCCGGTTGGCGGGGATGCTGTCCACGTGCTGACTCCAGCACTGCCTGCCGGGGGCGGTCAACACGATCAACTGCTCGTGCCAAGGCGGGGGAGCGGTGGCACGAGTCGGACTACGTCTTCACCACCCGCACCGGTCGCCCGATCGAGCCGCGGAACGTCTACCGCTCCCCGCATCGCCCACTCTGCCGTCCTCCGCGTCATCAGGCTGCACGATGCCCGCCACGGCACGGCGACACTTCTCACGGCGGCCTGGGTGACCACCCGCGTTGATGTCAAAGACCCCGAACCGTGATGGGCCCTGTGGCCTTCTGCCTGGTGCCCTCGGCAGGATTCGAACCAGCGATAACCGCTTTAGAAGAGACCCTATAGCTGCCCTGTCTATGGCGATCTTCCCCTGAAAATTTTACAGTCCCATCCCGGAGCGCTTCGATGTGCGTGCGGCGACGATCGGGTAGTAGTCCTGGATCCGTGTGTGCTCTCTTCAGGAGTCGTCGATGGCCGTTCGCCGTGTCATGCCCATCATCCAGTCAGAGGCTGCGAAGGAGAGCCGGGAATTCTATGGCCTGCTGGGCTTTGAAGAAGTCATGAATCTCGGCTGGATCATGACGCTTGCCTCGCCGACCAGTCCGGCGGCCCAGGTCAGCGTTGTGGCCGGCGACAAAACCGCCCCGGTTACCCCCATATGAGCGTCGAAGTCGACGACGTGGAGGCGGCTTACGCGATCATGCGGGACAGCGGCGCGGAGATCGTTCACCCCTTACAGGACGAGGAGTGGGGCGTACGGCGGTTCTTCGTCCGCGACCCCAACGGCCGTGTGGTCAACGTTCTGAGTCACCGCTGAGGCTTCCGGCGCCACGAGGCCGGTGCTGGCTCCCAGCCACTCGGTCTGACATCAGTGATTCCCGATGTGGTTTGTCAAGTCTGAGGGATGCCTGAGGTGTTGGGTATGCCGCTGCGTGGTCGGGCCGAGGTGGCTGGAGGGTGAAGGTGCATTGGTCGCGTTTAAGACGTCGTCTCATTTGGCGTACTGGGTAGTCTGCACTGTGTGGTGATGGTCGAGCGCGTGGTTCCAGACGAGTTGTGGGAGCTGTTTCAGCG
>NZ_JBIVBI010000055.1:0-3561 GCF_044746005.1 Streptomyces sp. NPDC086766
CTACGAACGCAAGGCCGAACACTTCCTGGCCTTCACCGCCATCGCCTGCAGCCTCATCTGTTACCGCAGGCTCACCAAATGAGACGACGTCTAAGAAGCTGTTGTCTTTCCGAGCTTGAGGAAAGCGTTTCCGCTGGTCAGGTGTAGGGGTAGCGGCAGTGTGGGAGTGGTGGCTCATCGTGTCGTCGCTCCTGTGGAGGTCTCGGATGCCGTCGGTGGTCGGACTGCTGGAACAACACGAGCTCGCCGCTCGCCGTCGGGTGGACGGGCTGCGTGAGGAAGCCGACCGCATTCAGGCCGAGCTGGCCGCGGCCGAGCAGGAATGGCAGGAGTGGACGATCGCCCGCCGGCGGGTCGGAGTGCTGCTGCCCGCGCCGGCCGACGCCGGGATTGCGGGCGAGGCTCCGGCGCTGGTGACGGTCGCGGCGAAGCAGAAATCGCAGGTGCCGGTGTGGCGCGAAGGGCTTGCATGGTCGGCGCTGCCGGTCGACTACCAGCGCATCTTCAAGACACTCGTGGACCGGTCCCGGCTCGGGCAGGGGCCGCTGACCTGCCAGGAGATGGCCGCTGTCTTCGGCATGGAGGTGGTGCCGGCACGGGTGGAGGCACTGCGGTCGAAGGCGAAACGCCTGGTCGCCCGCGGCTGGCTGGCTGAGCCGGCGCCTGGCCGCTTCACGCTCGCCGACGGCGTCAGCGGGCCAGGCGGCGGGTCATGAGCAGGGTCATCGACCAGTAGACCATCGCCTCAGCGCTGGTGGTGCGGTGTTCGAAGTCGCGGACCAGGCGGCGGCTTTGCATCAGGTGGGCGAAGAGGCGCTCGACGATCCACCGTTTAGGCAGCACCACGAAGCCGCGCATGTTGTCGCTGCGCTTGACGATCGCCAGGACCAGGGCGAACGTGGCCAGGCAGTGTTCGACGAGGCTGCCGGTGTAGCCGCCATCGGCCCAGACGAGGGCCAGGCGGGGGTGGGCGTCGGCCACCTGCGTGAGCAGGACCTGGGCGGCGGTGCGGTCGCCGACATCCGCGGGGGTGACCATCACGCCCAGGAGCAGGCCGAGGGTGTCGACCACGACGTGCCGCTTGCGCCCGTTGACCAGTTTGCCGCCGTCGAAGCCGCGGCTGTCCGCTCCGACGACGGCGTCCGCCTTGACGGACTGGGAGTCGATCACCCCGGCCGTCGGCTCCGCGTCCCGCCCCAGCTTCTCGCGGACCTGCGCGCGCAGCCGGTCGTGGAACTCTTTGATCAGGGCGTGGTCGCGCCAGCGGCGGAAGAACGCATAGACCCGGTCCCACGGCGGGAAGTCGGCGGGCATCGCCCGCCACTTGATCCCGTTGTCCACGATCAAGGTGGAAGCCCCCTCTCCGTCACCACCGAAAGTGAGACAGGGCCGTTCGTTTGACAGACCCCGGTGGCCTGTCGGCTCCCGGACGTTCGATTGTGCGGGGCTTCAGTCAGCTCTTCGGGACCTGAAGCAGGTCCCAAGTAGTCTTCCCTGGAGGCCAAGTGGCAGCCGACCCGGTGAAGCCGCACTTGCGCTGCCACGCCTGGTAGGAGGCAACGTCGCCGGAGCCGATGACGTCCTTGTCCCGGGTGGACCGGTACTGGTTGCAGCCGACGGCCACGAGGCGGTCGTGCATTCGGGCCACGACGAGGCTCCGGCGGCCCATGGTGAACCAGACAGCCCCGGGGAAGGGCTCGTACTCCCCGTCCTCTCCAGAGTGCTCCTTGGTCTTCGGGAAGGCGAACCAGGTCCCGGGGTCGGTGTGGTCGTTCTCCGGGACGTGGGCGTGGGCGTACCAGCCCGCATTGGTCTCCCAGACCTTCTCGTTGCGGTGGCCGGTGAAAGCGGTGGGTCTGCCCATGGGCCAGGTGTCCGGCACCTCCCAGGACTTCACCCAGGCGTGCAGTTCGTCCCAGCCCCTGCCGGGGGTGTCCTGAAGGGACTCGTAGACCTTGCCGTCCACCTGGCAGTAGGGGAAGAACAGGGCCTCGATCTGGAGGACGACGGAGCCGGCCCGGTTGGTCCGTGTGCCCCCGGAGGTGTCCACCAGGGACTTGGAGCGGGAGTTGGCCGGGACGAACTGCGCCATGTGACCGGTGAACGGGTCCCAGAGCACGTGCGGGGCGACGGCCCTGCCTCCGCCGGAGAAATACGAGCGGAGGTTGGCGTACGGCACGAGGTCTTGGGGCTTGGCCTCGGTGGCGTTGCGGTCCCAGGTCACATGAGCAATGGCCTTGGCAGGGCCCCCGTCGGTGGGAGCATGGTCTCCGATGTCGTGTTTGTCGGCACCGGGCATCCAGAGGTCAGCCATGTCTTCACCTGTCCGTTCTGCCGCGGAGCGGCATTGGCTTCGATGGTCAGCCGGTGATCGCACGAACCAGGTAGACCAGTCACTCGCGTGAGACCAGCACGCGGGCGCGGTCGCAAACGAGGTCGCGTGGCGCCGCTGTTTGGGAGAACAAGTCGTCGCGTGCCATATCCGTGCCGGAACGAGTTGTCAGTCACGGTCAAGGCAGAAAAGGACGGCCACAGTGGTGACTCGCCGGGGTCGCCAGCCATCGTCCGCAGCGATCACTGGAGACCACTCAGGGGCGCACCAGGCTTACAAAGCGGATATCGGCGGTTCTATCGGTCTGCGCCCACCGGCCAAATGACCTCCGGTGGGCCGATGCTGGGGGCTTTGACATCCAGATGTGTCATCACCACCGGCGAGCAGCCGCTGTCAGTCTCGCCGGCGGCCGGCCTCACGCGGAACCGTGCAAGCGATTCACAGTGAAACGGGCCCTCCCTTTCCCACATGAGAGGCAGGGCGGGCCCGCTCCGTCCTTGTGCTGGGACATTCGAGGTTGGTTGCCTATGCCCTCTTGCAGAGGTAGACCGGGTACCCCGCGCCCCCTGGGTAAAGGGCCGCTAGCTGACGTTGCCCTTGCCGCTCTGCACGATGGCCTTAATGATCATATCGATCAGTACTCCAATCCACTGCACGGTGTTCTGAATGGACTGAAGCCACTGAGGGTCCCAAGAGTGCACGAACTTAAGACTTGCTGTGGACGCTGCTACCTTCGGGTCGAAGTTTGCGGTCCATGTGTCCGTCCGGTCGTGGGTGCCGATCCACTTGCCGTCCACGCCATAGACGTGAACCGGGCTCACATCGACACAGTCACCCTGGGCATTCACGAGCAGAACCTTGACGGAGCCGTGGAAGCCGCTGAGGAGGATGTCCGTCCAGGTCCGAGTCGTCGCATGCAGAACGCCGTCTTCGGTCAGTTGCGCCGATGTGTGCATGTAGCGCGGTGGACGAGCCTGTCCTCCAGGCGGGTCAACGTGGTCGTCGCTGTTCTCGCCGCTGATCACTGCCACAGTCCTAACCCCCTGTGATCGAGCTGTAGCGCCGCGTTGACGCAGCAAGAGGGAGGCTAATGCGCCACCAACGACTTGAAAAGTGCCTAGTGTCTATTAAGATGTCGTCTCATTTGGCGTACTGGGTAGTCTGCACTGTGTGGTGATGGTCGAGCGCGTGGTTCCAGACGAGTTGTGGGAGCTGTTTCAGCGGGTGGT
>NZ_JBIVBI010000056.1:0-2791 GCF_044746005.1 Streptomyces sp. NPDC086766
GACGAGTCAGAAACCGTTGATGTAGGCGAAGGACATGCGAAAGGTCCGGCGTAGAGGGTAAGACCCCCGTAGTCGAAACGTCAGCGGCTCGTTTGAGAGACACCCAAGTAGCACGGGGCCCGAGAAATCCCGTGTGAATCTGGCGGGACCACCCGCTAAGCCTAAATATTCCCTGGTGACCGATAGCGGATAGTACCGTGAGGGAATGGTGAAAAGTACCCCGGGAGGGGAGTGAAATAGTACCTGAAACCGTGTGCCTACAAGCCGTGGGAGCGTCGGAACGTGCTTGCACGTTCTCGTGACTGCGTGCCTTTTGAAGAATGAGCCTGCGAGTTTGCGGTGTGTTGCGAGGTTAACCCGGGTGGGGAAGCCGTAGCGAAAGCGAGTCCGAACAGGGCGATTTTAGTAGCACGCTCAAGACCCGAAGCGGAGTGATCTAGCCATGGGCAGGTTGAAGCGGAGGTAAGACTTCGTGGAGGACCGAACCCACCAGGGTTGAAAACCTGGGGGATGACCTGTGGTTAGGGGTGAAAGGCCAATCAAACTCCGTGATAGCTGGTTCTCCCCGAAATGCATTTAGGTGCAGCGTCGTGTGTTTCTTGCCGGAGGTAGAGCACTGGATAGGCGATGGGCCCTACCGGGTTACTGACCTTAGCCAAACTCCGAATGCCGGTAAGTGAGAGCGCGGCAGTGAGACTGTGGGGGATAAGCTCCATGGTCGAGAGGGAAACAGCCCAGAGCATCGACTAAGGCCCCTAAGCGTACGCTAAGTGGGAAAGGATGTGGAGTCGCACAGACAACCAGGAGGTTGGCTTAGAAGCAGCCACCCTTGAAAGAGTGCGTAATAGCTCACTGGTCTAGTGATTCCGCGCCGACAATGTAGCGGGGCTCAAGCGTACCGCCGAAGTCGTGTCATTGCAGCATAACGGCCAACGCCGGCTGTGATGGGTAGGGGAGCGTCGTCTGCCGGGTGAAGCGGCACTGGAAGGTAGTCGTGGACGGTTGACGAGTGAGAATGCAGGCATGAGTAGCGATTCACACGTGAGAAACGTGTGCGCCGATTGACTAAGGGTTCCTGGGTCAAGCTGATCTGCCCAGGGTAAGTCGGGACCTAAGGCGAGGCCGACAGGCGTAGTCGATGGATAACCGGTTGATATTCCGGTACCCGCTGTGAAGCGTCAAACATCGAGCATCGTGATGCTAAGGCCGTGAAACCGCCGGGTGCGTCTTCGGACAATCTCGGAGTGGTGGAGCCGCCGGACCAAGCGGTTAGTAGGTGAGTGATGGGGTGACGCAGGAAGGTAGTCCATCCCGGGCGGTGGTTGTCCCGGGGTAAGGGTGTAGGCCGGTGTGTAGGCAAATCCGCACACCTTGTGGCTGAGACCTGATGCCGAGCCGATTGTGGTGAAGTGGATGATCCTATGCTGTCGAGAAAAGCCTCTAGCGAGTTTCATGGCGGCCCGTACCCTAAACCGACTCAGGTGGTCAGGTAGAGAATACCGAGGCGTTCGGGTGAACTATGGTTAAGGAACTCGGCAAAATGCCCCCGTAACTTCGGGAGAAGGGGGGCCACAACCGGTGATGAGCTTCGCGCTCTGAGCTGGGGGTGGCCGCAGAGACCAGCGAGAAGCGACTGTTTACTAAAAACACAGGTCCGTGCGAAGCCGTAAGGCGATGTATACGGACTGACGCCTGCCCGGTGCTGGAACGTTAAGGGGACCGGTTAGCTCCATTTCGGTGGGGCGAAGCTGAGAACTTAAGCGCCAGTAAACGGCGGTGGTAACTATAACCATCCTAAGGTAGCGAAATTCCTTGTCGGGTAAGTTCCGACCTGCACGAATGGCGTAACGACTTCTCGACTGTCTCAACCATAGGCCCGGTGAAATTGCACTACGAGTAAAGATGCTCGTTTCGCGCAGCAGGACGGAAAGACCCCGGGACCTTTACTACAGTTTGATATTGGTGTTCGGTTCGGCTTGTGTAGGATAGGTGGGAGACTGTGAAGCGGGCACGCCAGTGTTCGTGGAGTCGCCGTTGAAATACCACTCTGGTCGTGCTGGATGTCTAACCTGGGTCCGTGATCCGGATCAGGGACAGTGTCTGATGGGTAGTTTAACTGGGGCGGTTGCCTCCTAAAGAGTAACGGAGGCGCCCAAAGGTTCCCTCAGCCTGGTTGGCAATCAGGTGTTGAGTGTAAGTGCACAAGGGAGCTTGACTGTGAGACCGACGGGTCGAGCAGGGACGAAAGTCGGGACTAGTGATCCGGCGGTGGCTTGTGGAAGCGCCGTCGCTCAACGGATAAAAGGTACCCCGGGGATAACAGGCTGATCTTCCCCAAGAGTCCATATCGACGGGATGGTTTGGCACCTCGATGTCGGCTCGTCGCATCCTGGGGCTGGAGTCGGTCCCAAGGGTTGGGCTGTTCGCCCATTAAAGCGGTACGCGAGCTGGGTTTAGAACGTCGTGAGACAGTTCGGTCCCTATCCGCTGTGCGCGTAGGAGTCTTGAGAAGGGCTGTCCCTAGTACGAGAGGACCGGGACGGACGAACCTCTGGTGTGCCAGTTGTTCTGCCAAGGGCATGGCTGGTTGGCTACGTTCGGGAGGGATAACCGCTGAAAGCATCTAAGCGGGAAGCCTGCTTCGAGATGAGGACTCCCACCCACTTGATGGGGTAAGGCTCCCAGTAGACGACTGGGTTGATAGGCCGGATCTGGAAGCACGGTAACGTGTGGAGGTGACCGGTACTAATAGGCCGAGGGCTTGTCCTCAGTTGCTCGCGTCCACTGTGTT
>NZ_JBIVBI010000057.1:0-1963 GCF_044746005.1 Streptomyces sp. NPDC086766
TGTCGGTGTGAGGTCTCAGGACTTCCTTGACGGTTTGTCGTCAGGAGATCCTTGACGGTCCTTCTGGGTTCCCATGCCTTTGACGTAGAGCCTGGTGATCGGGTCGCGGTTCTTGCGTGGCCGGACGGCGAGCTCGTCCTCGCCGTGCAGGATCCGATAGTGGGTGTCCTCGATGACGACGGTGACGATCTTTCCCGCATGCCGCGGACCGAGCTTGATGAACTGGCCGTTGATCATGAAGCGGCCGCTCGCATGCACCTTGCGCTGGGCCCGGATGGCGCCGGCCGGCAGGGGCGGAGGCGGCAGCGGGGACGTCGCCGTCCGTGCCCCGTCGATCTGCCCCAGACGGGCGGCTGGAACCGGGCAGGGCCACGTCCCCATTAGGGCGTCGTCGGCGATGGCATGCATGAGGTGTCCGTCGAGGCGAAGAGTGATCGTGCGGCCAGCGAGGGCGAATCCGACCTGGTAGCGGCCGCCGGACAGGCAGACGATCCCGTCACGATGGACCTTGCGGTCGACCTCAACCGGTTCACCGGCGGCGAGGATGGCCGAGCCGCTGCGGGCCCTGGGCAGGGCGGCGGGTGCGGGCTCGGGACCGGCCGGGCGGGCGCCGTAGCGCATGGTCAGGTAGGCGAGATCCTCCGGCCGCAACCGGGACGGGACCGTGGTGACGAGGTGCCCATCGAGGAGGAAGTGGACGCTGCGGTGGTTCGCCCAGACCGTCAGCGTCCTGCCGGCCAGTGCCTGGTGGATGCCCACCCGCTGCCTGCCCGTGACCAGGGTGATCTCGCCACTGGGCGGCACCCGCACCTTGAACTCGACCGCGGTGCCCTGCGGCGGCAGGGCGGGCCGTTCGATGACCTCGATGGACAACTCCGGCTCTGCTGCTGTCTGTTCAGGATGTTCATCATCACCGCGGAGGCGGACGGCAGTGTGGGGCCGGAAGAGGCTGATCGGGGTGGCCATGTTCAGGGCCTGGTGCGGGCGCTGGTGGTTGTAGGCGTGTACCCAGCCGTCGATCGCTTCCTGGGCCGCGGCCAGCGACTCGAACGGCACGACGTGATCGAGGAACTCCTCGCGCAGGGTGCGGTGAAAGCGTTCGATCTTGCCCGTGGTGGTGGGTGACCGCGGCTTGGTCAGCCGCTGGGTGATGCCGTTCTCCCGGCAGATGCGCTCGAAGAGCACCTCCACCGGCTGTGGCCGTTGGTGCCGGCCGGTGAACTGCTTGCCGTTGTCCGTCAACACCTCGAAGGGCACGCCGTAGCGGCGCATCGCGGCGGTGAAGGCCGAGCACACGGCGCGGGCGCTGGGCACGGCCACGACGGAAGCGATCAGGACGAACCGGGAGTGGTCGTCGATGCCGGTGACCATCTTGCACTCCCGTCCGTCGGCCAGCGGAACCCCGCCGACCAGGTCCATCTGCCACAGGTGCATAGGCGCCTCGCGCTGCCACCGGCGGTACTTGCGCGGATGCTGCTGTTCCTGGGCGCGGACCAGGCCGTTGCGGGACAGCACCCGGTGGACCGTGGCCCGCGACGGGGCCGACTCCAGCCCGCGGCCGACGAGTTCGTGGGTGATCCGGCGGGCACCCCACCGCGGATGCCGGCGGCGCAGCTCGCAGATCTCGGCCTCCACCTCGGCAGACAGGCGCGTGGGGCTGTTCCGAGGGCGCCGGGAGCGGTCCAGCAGACCGGGCATGCCCTCCTGCTCGAACCTCCGCCGCCAGGTGTGCAGGGTCTGACGCGAGGTGCCGTACCGGGCGGCGACCTCCCCGATCGGAGACCCGCCGAGTACCTCGCGGACGGCCCGGTAGCGGTACTCGGCCAGCTGCTGTACATCCACGACCACCGACCGAAGCACCTCCGCCCCACCGAGGGACGGGAGACGGCGGGCGTTCAACCGAACGTGTCACCCATGTCCTGAGCACAAACGGTCAAGCATCTCCTGAGACCTCACACCGACA
>NZ_JBIVBI010000058.1:0-1794 GCF_044746005.1 Streptomyces sp. NPDC086766
GGATGCTGTTGGCGAATTCGGTGGCTCGCGTGACGTCGGCCTTCAAGACCCGGTTGTGGTCTTGAAGGCCGACGTTGTCGTATGGGGTGGGTGCGGATGTCGATGCAGCCGAGCGGGCCGAGTGAGGTCCCGGCGGAGACGGTGCGGGTGGCGCGGGCTGCGTTCCCCAAGGGCAGCTTGGCGATCCGGGTCCGCGACGAGTTAGGGCCGCTGTTTGCGGATGAGGGGTTCGCGGACCTGTTCCCGGCGCGGGGCAAGCCTGCCTGGTCACCGGGGCGGTTAGCGCTTGTGCTGGTGTTGCAGTTCGTGGAGGGGCTGACCGACCGGCAGGCCGCGGAGGCAGTTCGGGCAAGGATCGACTTCAAGTACGCCCTCGGCCTGGAACTGAGTGATCCCGGGTTCGACTTCTCGGTGCTGTCAGAGTTCCGGGACCGTCTGGTGGAGGCTGATGCGGGGCGGCGTGTTCTGGACGGCATCATCGCCGCGGCCGGGGAGAAAGGGCTGCTCAAGACGGCCGGCCGGGCGCGGACCGACTCCACCCACGTGCTGACAGCCGCCCGGGATGTCGTCTGGCTGGAGCGGGTCGCGGAGACCTTGCGGTCAGCGTTGAACGCCCTGGCCCAGGCGGCCCCGGACTGGCTGGTGCAGGTGGCCGAGCCGGACTGGTTCAAGCACTACGCCGCCAGGGCCGAGGACTCCCGGTTCCCCAAGGCCCGCACCCAGCGGGACGAGATGGGGCTGCGGATCGGACGGGACGGGACACGACTGCTTCAGGCCGTCTGGTCCCGCCAGGCGCCGCCGGAACTGCGCACGCTCCACCAGGTGGAGCACCTGCGCCAGATGTGGGTGCAGAACTTCCACCAAATCGAAGGCGAGGTGAGGCGGCGGGACCCAAAAGACCGGCCGCCGGGCACGACATGCCTGGTCAACCCCTACGACCTTGAAGCCCGCAACAGCGTCAAGCGGGACACCTCCTGGGCGGGATACAAGGTCCACTTCACCGAGACCTGCGAGCCGGACACTCCCAACCTGATCACGAACGTGGCCACCACCGGCGCCACGGTGCCCGACGTGTCGATGACCGAGCCCGTGCACGCCCAGCTTGCTGAGGCAGGCCGTCTGCCGACCGAGCACCTGGTCGACGCCGGATACGTCGATGCGCATGCGCTCGTGCGAGCCCGCCGCGAGTACGGCCTCACCCTCACCGGCCCGGCCGCCTGGGCCATCAGTCCCCAGACTGCGGCGGGCGGCGGATTCACCGGCGACGATTTCGGTATCGACTGGGAAAACGAGCAGGTCACCTGCCCTGGAGGCAGGACCACGACCCGCTGGAATCCGGACCGTTCACCCGAAGGCACCCCCGTGATCCGGGTCCGTTTCAACAAGAACGACTGTCAGCCCTGTTCGGTCCGCCAGCAGTGCACCACCTCCAGCGTCGGCCGCCGCCTGACCCTTCGGCCCCGCGAGGAACACGAAGCCCTCCGCCAGGCCCGCACCGACCAGGACACCGACACCTGGAAAGAGCGCTACAAGACCCGCGCCGGTGTCGAAGGCACCATCTCCCAAGCCACCCAGCGATGCGGCCTGCGCAGATCCCGCTACCTCGGCCTCGCGAAGACCGCCCTGCAACACCAACTCACCGGCGCCGCGATCAACCTCGCCCGCATTGACGCCCACCTCACCGAAACACCCCGAGCCCGCACCCGCACCAGCCACTTCGCAGCACTTCGCCCCGCCGAGCTCACGCTCGGCGGAGCGAAGTGACCGAGCCCCCGAATTCGCCAACAGCATCCG
>NZ_JBIVBI010000059.1:0-1677 GCF_044746005.1 Streptomyces sp. NPDC086766
TAACCTCGCGCTTTCGCGAGCGGCCCTGTCCGGGTCTTGATCAAATAAGTGGAGAGTGCTGCTGACCTGCAACGATGGGACTTGTCGAGGGTCCTGTCAGCTGCAAGGAAAGAAGCACTCTCCAGGTGAAGAAGCGTAGCGGGTCGTATCCGCGTGTTCGTGTCGAGGGCGGCGGCCCTGGGGCGGTCTCGCAGGCCGGGTCGGTACTGCTGGTCGAAACAGTCCGCAAGTCCGGCCTGGACACCGCGATATCGGCGGCACTCACGCCGTGGCGCAAACCGCGGGCCGTGCACGATCCAGGCAAGATCCTGCTGGACGTGGCCCTGGCCGTCGCACTCGGCGGAGACTGTCTGGCCGACGTCGGCCTGCTGCGGGCCGAGCCGGCTGTGTTCGGCCCGGTGGCCTCCGATCCCACCGTCTCCCGTCTCGTCGACGCACTCGCTGCGTCTGGACCGAGAGCTCTTGCGGCGATCCGGGGCGCGCGTTCCCAAGTGCGCGAGCGAGTCTGGGACCTGGCCGGTGAGAGCAGTCCGGCCGCCGACGGCCAGGTGGTTGTGGACATCGACGGCGTGCTGGTGCTCGCACACTCCGAGAAGCAGGACGCCACCGCGACCTGGAAGAAGACCTTCGGCCATCACCCGCTCGTCGCGTTCGTCGACCACGGCCAGGCCGGTTCCGGAGAGCCGGTGGGCGCCCTGCTACGGCCCGGCAACGCGGGCTCCAACACCGCCGCCGACCACATCGAAACCGCCCAGCTCGCCCTGGCCCAGCTGCCCAAAGCCCTGCGGCGGGGACGCCAGACACTGATCCGGACCGACTCCGGCGGCGGCACCCACTCCTTCCTCGACTGGCTCTCCCGGCCCGGACGATGGCTGTCGTATTCCGTCGGAATGACCATCACCGACGCCATCCACCAAGCCGTGCTGAAGATCCCGAAGAAGGCGTGGACGCCGGCCTACGACGCGGGCGGCACCGAGCGGCCCGGCGCCTGGGTCGCGGAGATCACCGACATGCCCGACCTGAGCACCTGGCCGAAGGGCATGCGGCTGATCGTCAGAAAGGAACGCCCCCACCCCGGCGCCCAGTTGCGCTTCACCGACCTCGACGGACTGCGGCTGACCTGCTTCGCCACGAACACCAAGGGCGGCCAGCTCGCCGACCTCGAGCTGCGTCACCGCCGGCGGGCCCGCTGCGAGGACCGCATCCGAAACGCCCGTGACACCGGCCTGCGCAACCTGCCCCTGCACGACACCGCGCAGAACCGGATCTGGCTGGAGATTGTCTCCCTCGCGCTCGACCTCCTGGCCTGGATGCCGATGCTCGCCCTGACCGGCGACACCCGCCGCTGGGAACCCAAGAAGCTCCGCCTGCGCCTGTTCTCCGCCGCCGCCCAGCTCGTGCACACCGGACGCCGCCACTGGCTCCGCTTCACCGCCCGATGGCCCTGGACGCCCGTGATCACCCACGCGATCAACCGGCTCCACACCCTCCCGAACCCCGGCTGACCAGCCACTTCGACCGTCCCGACAACCCGCACCACCACACCGGCGAAGTGGAACCCGGCGCACACCCGACGCGAGAGCCGGGCCCTCAGCCTGCCCCAGCCCCGAAAAGACCCCATCACACAGACACAGAGTCCCCGTCAGCAAGCTGACGGGCACTCATGAACGATCGAGG
>NZ_JBIVBI010000060.1:0-1664 GCF_044746005.1 Streptomyces sp. NPDC086766
CGGCCCGCTGGGCATCGGTCACCGACAACGGCGGAATCTTCGGACCCGGACGACTCATACCGAACCAACGACGAATCTCCGACTCAGGTCACTAGGAGCTGTCCGGGCGATCATGTGGCCGGCCCGTGCCTGGGTCGTTGTTGTGTGCATGGGCGGGCGATCTGACAGACGCCGCGTGGGAGCGGTTGCGGCCGCTCCTGCCGGTGAGCAACGGGCGTTGGGGCCGATGGCGTGATCATCGACAGGTGATCGACGGGATCCTGCACCGGGTGCGGACCGGAGTGCAGTGGCGGGATCTTCCCGAGCGGTTCGGTCCCTGGAAGACCGTGTATGAGCGTCACCGGCTGTAGTCGGCCGACGGGACGTGGGAACGTCTGCTGCAGCAGCTCCAAGCCCCTGCCGACGTTGCGGGCGAGATCGACTGGGACATCTCGGTGGACTCCACCGTCGTGCGGGCCCGTCAACACGCGGCCGGTGCCCGAGCGGGACCGCTGCTGGCGCCGGCGTCAAAGGGGGCCGAAGCGGCAGAACACCAGGGCGAAACACCGTGGCAGAGCGTGCTCGCCCGGCTGGTGGAGGTGGTGCGGGAGGCGAGGGCCTGGGCCGCTCGCGGGCGGGTTCACCAGCAAACGCCACCTGAGTGCCGACGGCTGTTGCCGCCCGCTGCCCCTGGTCGTGACCGGCGGACAGCGGGCGGACTGCACCCAGTTCCAGGCGGTGCTGGCGAAGATCCGCGTGCCACGGGTCGGTCCGGGCCGAGCGCGCACGAAGCCCGACAGCTTCGCGGCTGCCAAGGCCTACAGCAACCGCCCGTGCCGCCAGTACCTGCGGCGCCGGGGCATCCGGCACACGGTCCCGGAGACGTCCGACAGCCAGGCCGCCCCCCTGCGCAAAGGCTCACGCGGCGGACGGCCACCCGGCTTCTACGAAGAGAGGTACAAGAAGCGCAACACAGTGGAACGAGCGATCAACAGGGAGAAGCAGTTCCGAGCTGTGGCCACTGGCTATGACAAGCGGTTATGTCTTCCTCGGCACCGCGACCACCGCAGCTGTGCTGATTTGGCTTCGGAATTGAGTCCCGATCTCACATGGCGATCGGCCGATACGACAGGCCCGATCGACCACCTCTTCAGCCGAAAGCTCCCGCTCCAGCGGCCAGAAGATCAAGGCGCCACGCACAGCGCGGCGCGCGCCCGCCCGGCGACTCGGCCCCGCGCTCATGTCTTCGCCCCGCGCGGGCCGGTCGCCGGTCGCCGCGCCACGTGCAGCGGGCAAGGACGAGAAAGCCCGCACAGCCAGGAAGGTGAGCACAGCGGCATCGCTGAGCGGCCTACGTGACCCGAGCGCGGCCGTCTGCGGCCATGGCCGTGGTGCTGCCGAGCAGGCCAGCAGTGGGAGGGGTGGCGTCCGGGTCGGGCGACGTCGCAGGGCAGAAAAGGCTGGCGGGGCCGAGCACCGTGCCGCCACCGTCACGGATGCAACAGCGTAAGCGGACCGAACGACCCGGAGATGAGCTGAGGGGGAGCTGGCTGCTGCCGCGCTGTGGCTGAGCCCGTCATGGGCGCTCCGCTAAAGGGTGTTGCAGAAGGCCGTGATCACGCAGCCGGAACCCCGCGGCTGGTCCGTCGGCTCATGCGGCGAGGGCGAGGTTGTGCATGCGGGCG
>NZ_JBIVBI010000062.1:0-1609 GCF_044746005.1 Streptomyces sp. NPDC086766
TGGAAGGCCATGTGGCACTCGTCGCCGCCGGAGCCGTAGTCGCCGAAGTAGTCGACGACGTCCTCCGGCCACTGGTTCGCCTCCGCCAGCAGCACCTTGTCGGGATACTGGTCGTCGATCTCCTTGCGCACCCGCTTGAGGAACTCGTGGGTCGCGGGGAGGTTCTCGCAGTTGGTGCCCTCCTGCTGGTACAGGTACGGCACCGCGTCCAGCCGGAACCCGTCGATGCCGAGGTCCAGCCAGAACTTCAGCGCGGAGATCATCTCCTCCTGCACGGCCGGGTTCTCGTAGTTCAGATCCGGCTGGTGCGAGAAGAACCGGTGCCAGTAGTACTGCTTGCGCACCGGGTCGTACGTCCAGTTGGACACCTCCGTGTCGACGAAGATGATCCGCGCGTCCTGGTACTGCTTGTCGTCGTCCGCCCACACGTAGAAGTCGCCGTAGGGGCCGTCGGGGTCCTTGCGGGACTCCTGGAACCACGGGTGCTGGTCGCTGGTGTGGTTCATGACGAAGTCGATGATGACGCGCATGCCGCGCTGGTGGGCGGCGTCGACGAACTCCACGAAGTCGGCGAGGTCGCCGAAGTCGGGCAGGACGGCGGTGTAGTCGGAGACGTCGTAGCCGCCGTCGCGCAGCGGGGACTTGAAGAAGGGCGGCAGCCAGAGGCAGTCGACGCCCAGCCACTGCAGATAGTCGAGTCTGGCGGTCAGGCCCTTGAGGTCGCCGATGCCGTCGCCGTTGCTGTCCTGGAAGGAGCGCACCAGGACCTCGTAGAAGACGGCACGCTTGAACCACTCCGGGTCCCGGTCCTTGGCGGGAGTGTCTTCGAAGGTGTCCGGAACAGGCTCATTGACGATCATGTGGTGGCTGACCCTCCGATCTGCGGGTGGGACGGTCGCAGGACGGTGCTGTCCTCGTCCGGGGACCAGCCCCCGGACCCCCGGCCGACGGTGAAGACGTGCGCGGGCCTGTGCCCCGGCTCGAGACGCACATAGTTGGCTCTGCCCCAGTGGTAGGTCTCGCCGGTGAGCTCGTCGCGCACCGGCACCGACTCGTGCCAGTCGAGGCCGAGTTGCGGCATGTCCAACGAGACCGTGGCCTCCTGGGTGTGGTGGGGGTCGAGGTTGGCGACCACCAGAACCGTGTTCGAGCCGCTCCGCTTCGAGTACGCGATCACCGCGTCCTGGTCGGCGTGGTGGAAGTGCAGGTCGCGCAGCTGCCGCAGGGCCGGGCTGCGGCGCCTGATGTCGTTGAGTCGGGTGATCAGGGGGGCGATGGTGCGGCCCTCGCGTTCGGCGGCGGCCCAGTCGCGGGGTTTGAGCTGGTACTTCTCGGAGTCGAGGTATTCCTCGCCGCCCTCTCTGAGCGGGGTGTTCTCGCACAGTTCGTAGCCGCTGTAGATGCCCCAGGCAGGGGAGAGGGTGGCGGCCAGGACGGCACGGACCTCGAAGGCGGGACGGCCGCCGTGCTGGAGGTAGGCGTGCAGGATGTCGGGGGTGTTGGCGAAGAAGTTGGGCCGCATGTAGGCGGCCGCCTCACCGGACAGCTCGGTCAGGTAGTCGGTGAGCTCCTGCTTGGTGTTGCGCCAGGTGAAATAGGTGTAGGACTG
>NZ_JBIVBI010000063.1:0-1326 GCF_044746005.1 Streptomyces sp. NPDC086766
CTGACTGTGAGGATGTCGGTGGTGTCACCCGAGGCGGTCTGACCCGCCGACTGACCGACGCAGAGGCTGTCTTGTTGATGAAATGTCGGCCGGCTCGGGTGGTGCCGCCCTGCGCGCGGCCGGTCGGGCGTTTGTGACTTCATAGGAGCCCGGCCAAAGGTCCCATCACAGTCTTGTCCTCCCGCCCGACCGGCGCGTGCCCTCCCTCATGCGTCGCGCGGAAGGACAGCACTCACCAGCATGGCAGACGTGATAACGGTGATCGGCGGTGTCGACACCCACACCGACTTCCACCAGGCCGCAGTGATCGACTCCCTCGGCCGGCACCTGGCCACCGAGGCATTTCCCACCACTCCCGACGGCTACCAGCGGCTACTGGAGTGGCTTCGCTCGCACGGTGAGGTCATCGCCGTCGGTGTCGAGGGCACCGGCGCCTACGGGTCCGAACTCGCCCGATTGCTACGGGCGAACCAGGTCACCGTGATCGAGGTGGACCGCCCAGACCGACGGGCCCGCAGGGCCAACGGCAAGTCCGATCCCGTAGACGCCTTCGCCGCGGCGACAGCCGTCCTCTCCGGCCGGGCCAGTGGGACCCCCAAGACCCGCGACGGGATCGTGGAGGCCATCCGCGCCCTGCGAGTGGTCCGCCGCTCAGCCGTCAAGGCCCGCACACAGATCATCAACCAGATCCGCACCCTCATCATCACCGCGCCAGGTGAGGTCCGTGAGCGGCTGCGGGCCCTGACCCCCGCCGAGCTGATCAAGCAGCTGTCACGGTCCCGGCCCGGCGCGGACACCCGCGATCCGTCCTGCGCGGTCAGGATCGCCCTGCGGCGTCTGGCCCGCCGCCACCAGTACCTCACCGAGGAGATCGCCGATGCCGACGCTGAGCTGAAGTCGCTGGTGGGCGAAGCGGCACCCTCGCTGGTCGCGCTGGCTGGAGTGGGCATCGAGACCGCTGCCCAGCTCCTGATCACCGCCGGGGACAACCCCGAGCGGCTCGCCTCGGAAGCATCGTTCGCGCACCTGTGCGCGGCAGCTCCCATCCAGGCCAGCTCGGGCCGCACCAACCGGCACCGCCTCAACCGCGGCGGCGACCGCAGAGCCAACCACGCACTCCACATGATCGCGCTGGTCCGCATGCGCTACGACCAACAGACCCAGAACTACGTCGCCCGCCGCACCGCCGAGGGCCTGTCCAAGAGGGACATCCTCCGCTGCCTCAAACGCTTCATCGCCCGCGAGGTCTACAAGCAGCTCACCCGCCCCCACCACACACCAAAACCGCTCACACAGACCACTTGACGGTCTATAGGAGCTTCATCA
>NZ_JBIVBI010000064.1:0-1321 GCF_044746005.1 Streptomyces sp. NPDC086766
TGAAGCGCTCCGGGTCTAGTGGAGGCTCGATTCCCTGAGAGGATCGAGTCATGGCCCGTCCGTCCCCTTACCCCGCCGAGCTTCGTGAGCGTGCGGTGCGCATGGTCGCGGAGATTCGCTCCAACTACCCAACTGAGTGGGCCGCGATGAAGGCGGTCGCTGCGAAGCTGGGCATCGGTGCCGCCGAGACGGTGCGGACATGGGTCCGCAAGGCCGAGGTCGACGCCGGCCGGCGTCCCGGAGTGACCTCTGAGGAAGCGGCGGAGATCAAGCGGCTGAAGGCCGAGAACGCCGAGCTGCGCCGGGCGAACGAGATCCTCAAGGCGGCCTCGGCTTTCTTCGCGGCCGAGCTCGACCGGCCGTCGAAGCGCTCGTAGCGTTCATCGACGCCCATCGGCAGGTGTTCGGAGTCGAGCCGATCTGCAAGGTCCTGACCAGCCACGGACTGAAGATCGCGACGAGCACCTACTACGCCGCCAAGAAACGCACCCCCAGCCCGCGTTCGGTCCGCGACGCGGAGCTGAAGACGCAGATCAGCCGTGTCTACACGGACAACTTCGGTGTCTACGGAGTGCGGAAGGTCTGGCGGCAGCTGCACCGCGAGGGCATATCCGTGGCCCGCTGCACGGTCGCCCGGCTGATGCGCGATCTCGGCCTTCGGGGTGCCCGACGCGGCAAGAAGATCCGCACCACCATCCGGGACGATGGCCAAGAGCGGGCCTGTGACCTGCTCAGACGCGACTTCACTGCTTCCCGTCCGAACGAGCGGTGGGTGGCCGACTTCACCTATGTCGCCACCTGGTCCGGGATCGTCTACGTCGCGTTCGTCGTAGACGTGTTCTCCCGGGCGATCGTCGGCTGGTCGGCCGCCACCAGCAAGCGGGCCAAGCTCGTCCTCGACGCCCTCGACATGGCCCTGTGGCGCCGCGACCGGGCCGGCACCCCCGCAGGTCCCGGTCTCATTCATCACTCGGACGCGGGCAGCCAATACACGTCTTTCGCGTTCACCGCCCACCTGCTTGAGGCCGGCATCGACGCCTCGATCGGCACCGTCGGCGACGCCCTGGACAACGCGCTCATGGAGTCCCAGATCGGCCTCTTCAAAACGGAACTGATCAAGCCCCGCAGGCCCTGGCACGGCCTGGCCAACGTCGAACTCGGCACCGCGCAATGGGTCTACTGGTTCAACAACCAGCGCCTCCATACCGCCATCGGAGACATCCCGCCCCACGAGCACGAAACCAACTACTACGCTCAATACCAGCCCCAACCGGCTGCTGGAGTCAACGCATAGAGCCTCCATCGATCCCGGAGCGGTTCA
>NZ_JBIVBI010000065.1:0-1148 GCF_044746005.1 Streptomyces sp. NPDC086766
TACTGAGGTTTTCAGCGTGGGGTCGGTGGGTTGATAGTCAGGCCGGTGGCGGTGAGGCAGCCGTCGATCAGGCGGGGCCGGAGTTGGATTCTGCGTAACTCGTGGCGGAGTTTGCAGTCGAGGTCGTCGGGTGTGTCGAAGGCGGTGTTGGCCATCGTTCTGCGCACGAGTGACCAGACGGCCTCGACGGGATTCAGGTCGGGCGCATACGACGGAAGCCGGACGGTGGTGAGCCAGTCGTGCTCGGCCTCGTACCGTTTCAGCCCGGCGGCCAGGTGGGTGTTGAGATTGTCCCAGACCACCACGATCGGGCCGCCGAGCTGGATGTGTGCCCGCACCAGCAGATCCCGGTAGTCCTTCCAGGAGAAGCTCTTGCGTGCGCCCTTGAGCAGGAGATGGGTGCGGGGACGGTGGATGAGACGGCTCTTCTCGCCGGGTTTGTAGCAGCACAGTGCGGCGACCGAGGTCCGGCGGCGGGAGCGGCCACGCACGCGGACGACGGGAGTGTGTCCGCGCCGGCCCCAGGTGCGGCCAAGGGGCGGCGTCATCGAGAACCCGGCTTCGTCCTCGAAGACAATCCATGCCTCGCAGGCCGCCGCGAGCCTTTTACCTGGGGCCACACCTCCTTCTTCCAGAGCTCCACGGCATGCTCGTCACGCTCGAGTGCTCTGCGGGCAGGGGCCTGCCAGGACCAGCCGTGCCGTTTCAGCAGCCGCCACACCGTCGCCACCGACAGACTCACCCGCAGCTGCCTGCGGATCACCGTCTGAACCCGGACCAAGGTCCACCGTTGGTCATCGAAACCGTGAGCTGCCGGTCCCTTGCCGAGTTCCTCTTCCAACACCGCGAACTGGGCGTCGGTGACGGTCGGGGCGTTCGCCGGACCCGCCGAGCGCAGGGCCTCCATGCCGCCCTCGCGCCAGGCACGGCGCCAGCGTTCCACCGACCGCACGCTCACCCGCAGGTCCTTCGCGATCACCGCGGTCTTCTCACCCGCCGCGAACCGCTCACCGGCCTGAAGCCGGATCCCCTCACGAAACGCCCGCCGCTCAGCGGTCAGGCCCCCACCCTCCGGATACCTCACCCCACCGGCATACCGCAGGGATCATGAACCGTCACCACCCGACGACAACCCGAAAACCTCAGTA